>JAUIHW010000038.1 GCA_030431775.1 Gammaproteobacteria bacterium | reverse complement strand
CCCCAGGCAGCAGCTGACAAAGCTCAGCATGCCGAAATCGCACCGCTGGAGCTTGATTTCGCGCCGATTGAGGAAGTGGGCACAGCTCAGTCGAGCCCTTCTGCTGGGCTGGCAAAACCAGGCCGACAGCACTGGCTTTTGCCTTTAGGCTTGCTAACGCTTGTGGCTATTGTGGTCTTCCTGCTGCCGCGCTGGATGGTCGGCAATCAACCAGCTCCCAAACCCGCTGTTGCGGACCGGGTAGCAAGCCCTGCGCCCGCACTGGAACAGAGTCCACTGCAGCAGGCCCAGATGAAGCGTGATCGCCAAGCCGCCCAGGATGCGCTTGAAGAACTGTTGACCAAACGGGAGGAACTGGAGGCGGTCAATGTTGCGGGCTGGGCACAGCAACCTTATGAGGAAATCCTGCGTCTCACCGACTTGGGTGATGAGCAATACCGCAAGCGAGAGTTTGTTGCAGCAACCACAAGTTTCCAGCAAGGCGTGGAGATTGCCAGCGGGCTGCTGGGCGGGCTCGAAGACATTGTTACCGACACCTTGCAGCAGGGCGGCAAGGCTATCGAAGAAGCCAGGCCTGAGGCAGCCAAGCAGGCCTTCGAGCTGGTGCTCAGTATTGACAGCGACAATCAGGCCGCGCAGCTTGGCCTGGAGCGCGTGGCCGTGCTGCCGGCTGTGCTCGAGGCCTTGAGCGCGGCAGAGCGGCATGAAAAAAGCCTGGAATACTCGGCGGCTATTGAGAGGCTTGAAGAAGTTCTGGCTTTGGATGCCCAACGCCGTTCAGCGTTGCAGCCCCGACTCGCTGGCCTGCAACAGGCGCAGCTAGACAAAGAGTTCCGCGATCACATGTCAGACGGCTTTCGCTTGCTTGATCAGGGTCAACAAGCTCAGGCGCTGCAGGCCTTTAACACCGCCGCCAACTTGAAACCGGATGCGGCCGGTCCCGCACGGGCCATCGCCCAGGTCAATAACGCTCGTAAGCTACAACGCATGCAAGCCCATGTACGTCAGGCAAAGATCAATGAAGGGCAAGAAGATTGGTTTGCCGCACTTGCCGAGTACGACAAGGCCCTGGCCATCGATGCCAATTTGGGAGAAGTTGCAGAACAACGGGCATACGCCGAGCAGCGAGCCAAAATGAGTCGCGCAATCGACACACTTAACAGCGACCCCTTGCGCCTGGCAAAAGAGGACATTTTTCGCAAGGCCCAGCGGTTGTATGCCGCGGGGCGCCAGCTTGATCGAACCGGTCCCAAGCTGCAGGCTCAGTTAGAACAGCTTAATAAACATTTGCTGGCCGCTCGGGTTAAACGCCCGGTTGTTATTCGTTCTGACGGCCAGACCGCCGTGTCAGTGCAGCGTGTGGCCCAATTGGGCGCCATTGCACAGCACAAATTGGAGTTGACTCCCGGGCGCTATGTTGCCATTGGGGTACGCGAAGGCTTCAGAGATGTGCGCCGGGAGTTTGTGGTTCGCCCGGGCCACAGCGAAGTTCAGGTTGAGGTGCGTTGTGTTGAGCCCATCTGAACCGGAAAGCCCAACGAAGGCCGGGGAACAGCATATCCAGCCGGCGGTATTTGAGCCTCTACAGGCGCCTCTCGCCGAGCAGAAAAGTCGGGTCAGTATCAGTACTTTGTTGATCACAGCGGTCGGCCTGAGCGGAATTCTGGCACTGGCTTTTCTTTTTCTGGCTCGCTCGGTAATGGTGGAAACACAGGTACCGAATGCACGCATTACGCTGAGTGGTTGGCTGAATTTGTCCCTGGGTAGCCGGCATCTGGCGCTGCCAGGCGACTATCGGCTCAGAATTCAACACGCCGAGTATCTGTCGATTGATCAGGTGCTGAAGGTTGGTGAACAGGCTCAGCAGTATCATCGCTTTGAGCTTGAGCGCAAACCGGACAACTATTTGATTGAGAGTGTTCCCCAGCAAGCCGAAGTAGTGCTGGATGGCGAAGTGGTTGGTACCACGCCACTGGATTCTCTGGTATTGCCACCGGGCTCGCACACTCTGCATTTTGATCACCCCAGGTACAGCGCGCTAAGCCAGTCACTGGAAGTGATCGGGGGTGGCTACAGGCGCGAGTTGTCAGTGGAGTTGGAGCCAGCCTGGGCGATCGTAGACGTCTCGTCCGAGCCACAGGGGGCACGAGTGTATGCCGATGACGAAGAGTTGGGCGTCACTCCGCTCATGGCTGAAATCATTGAAGGGGAACGCAGAATTCAATTGAAATTGCCCGGTTACAAAACCTGGCAGACGGAGTTACAGATAACGGCCGGTGAAGACCAGCAGCTGCCCACGGTGGTCCTGCAGCCGGCTGACGCAGTGGTTCGTTTGCGCAGTGAACCAAGCGATGCGGGCGTATTGCTGGACGATACCTATTTAGGGCAAACACCATTGTCGATCGAGCTCGCGGCCGGTGCTGCGCAGCGTCTTGAGTTGTTCAAGGAAGGCTATCATAAGCGGGTTGAAACGCTGCAATACGAGTCGGGCAGTGATAATGAATTGACGCTAAGTCTGAAGCCGCAGCTTGGTGAGATTGAACTGACTCTGCAAACCCCGGCAACCAGCCTGACTATTAATGGTCGTGTCTACCCGGCTAAATCGGGAGTATTGCGTTTACCGGCCAGGCCGCAAACCATCCGGGCCAGCCGTGAAGGATACCTGCCTTACACTGCTACTCTCACACCGCGCCCAGGCTTACGCCAGACGCTGGACATTACGCTGTTAACGCCTGGTCAGGCCAAAGAAGCAACCATCAGAAATGTCTATCAGACCACGGCCGGACACACCATGCGACTCATACAACCTGGCGCATTTACCATGGGAGCATCCCGGCGTGAACCGGGCCGTCGGGCGAATGAAATCATGCGTCAGGTAAATATGAAACGACGCTTCTACATCGCAGCGCACGAAACAACCAATGCCCAGTACCGCCAGTTCGATGCTGGCCACTCTTCAAAGCGGGTGGAGGACAAAAGTTTGAACGGAGATCAGCAACCTGTTGTCAGAGTCAGTTGGGAGCAGGCCGCGAAGTACTGCAACTGGTTGAGTCAGCAAGAGGGCTTGCAAACCGTGTATCACTTTAAAGACGAAAAACTGGAAAAAGTGAACCGCGCCGCTGATGGCTATCGTTTGCCCACAGAGGCCGAATGGGCCTGGAGCGCCAGGGTTCTGGAAGGGCAGAGTCTTAAGTTCCCCTGGGGACAAGAATGGCCTGTTCCCGCTGACTCCGGGAATTTTGCGGACAGCAGTGCTGGCTACATACTGAGCCGTGTGCTGCCCAATTATCGTGATGGCTATGTGGCGAGCGCTCCGGTGGGTCGTTTTTCTGCCAACCACAACCAGCTGTTTGATATGGCGGGCAATGTTGCCGAGTGGGTGCACGACTTCTATGCGCCCGGTCGACCAGCCAGCACCTTAGCCGACCCATTTGGCCCAGAGCCCAGTAACTATCACGTTGTGCGGGGATCAAGCTGGCGGCATGGTTCCGCAGTCGAGCTGCGCTTGTCCTACCGGGATTACTCAGACGCGAAGCGCGATGACCTGGGTTTTAGAATAGCACGCTATTTGGCTGAGGATTGAGATACCGAGATGCAAAGACTGATTACAGTACGCCGATTCATTGGGAGCTTCTTTATTGTTGTGTTATGGGCACTTGGTTCGATTCATGCAGTTGCTCAAGACGAAAGCGACGACGAAGACTTCATTATTCTTGATGATCGCGGTCTTGGTGACGTGGAAGAGGGTGATGTGCCATTGAGCGGTCGTTCGGCACCAATCCGCAGAGAAACCGCCAGTCGTGATGGGTCCGCGGGCAGCTCAGAGCCCAAAGAACCCTTGCCGCCGGTTGAAGCGCCAAAGCGTTTTGAGCCGAGCGAGCGGATATCTGAAGATTTGTCGGTGTCCTTCCCCGCTGACATTTAACAGGAAATGCAGGTATGAAAGACAATCTCCGTAGCGAATTTCTCTATCAGCTAACAGCGTTGCTATTGGCCGTGATTATTGTGCACACCATCTATGTAGGTCTGGTCAGGCCGAATGCGGATCGTATCCTGCAAGAACAGGCTCTGCTTGCTGAACAGGGTGGAGATTATGTGCCATCCCGTTCACTGTATGTGGTCATCAAGGACTATGAGCAAGAAACCTGTTTCATTCTCGCGTTGTGGGCGATTGCCATCATGGGGTATAAGGCTCGCAATATTCGCGACGACCGCGATATGCTGGCGCGCAAATTGTTGAATATAAATGCCGGCACCAGCGTTTTGCCAGAGGACGCCCGTGATCATTCACGCGCCCTGCAGGCACTGCCCGAACCGGAACGAGAAAGCCTATTGCCGCGTGCGTTGCTGACTGGTTTGCAGCGCTTTGGCTCTACTCGCAGCATTCAGGATGTTGCCACCGCCATTAAGGAAGTGTGTGAGAGTGAAGCCGATCGTCTGGATTCTGAGCTAGCCATGGTCCGCTACATTGCCTGGGCGATTCCGTCAATTGGTTTTATTGGCACGGTACGTGGCATCGGCTCGGCACTTGGTCAAGCGCATCAGGCGGTGCAGGGGGATATTGCCGGAGTAACCGCAAGTCTCGGAGTGGCGTTTAACTCCACCTTTGTCGCATTGGTGGTGAGCATCTTGATAATGTTCCTAATGCATCAGCTGCAATTATTACAGGAGCGCCTGGTGTTGGACAGCCAGAAATACTGCGACACCAACCTGATGCCGCACCTGCAAGTGCAAGGTGGTTCCTGACATGTACGATGCGGTTGTAGAAATCAATGACATTGATCTGCCGATCTGGGTTGCCGATCGGGTCTCGCAAACCCCGGCCTATGCCCTTTTGCAAGACGGGGGTCTGGTATTTGGCACCATGGCGCAGGCTCAGGCAAGATTACATCCTTTGCTGATCAACAGTCGCTTTATTCAGCAGCTCAGTCTCGTTGAAACCCCTGAGCTGCATCCTTATGCGCGCCACCACGCTGACCTTGCCTACCGTTTTCTTCAGTATGCGCATGCGGACGCGGGCTCACCGGATCGCTGTGTTTTTGTGGTTCCGCCAAGTTATACCGCCGAGCATATGTCGGTTCTGCTCGGCGTGGTGAAGCCCTGCGATTTTGATGCGGTCGGGCTGGTTGATCAAGCGGTGGCCGCTGCCAGTACAGTGGCCACTGGCAACGGCGTGTTCTGCGATCTGCATCTTCACCAACTGGTACTGGGTGCTTTCATGATCGAGGATGGGCAGGTAGTGCGCACAGAGTCCCAGAGCATTGAACGCCTAGGCTTATTGTCGCTTCACGAGAAATGGGTGCGTATTATCGCTGAGGCATTCATCCAGCAGTGTCGCTATAACCCCTTGCATGATGCCGCAGTGGAGCAGCAGCTGTGGAGCGAATTTCCAGCGAGTATCGCACAACAGCAAGAAGCTGATCTGTTCGAGTTTCAATTGCTCAACAAGCACCAGGTAAAGATACATCGGGCCGATTTGTTAGCGCCGGTTGTCGCATTGCAGACGCAATTGCTCGAACGGGTAGCCAGGCTCAAGCGGCCAGTAGAGCAGATATTGCTGAGCCATCGACTGGCGGGCTTGCCGGGCCTTACCTTAAACGACTCGAGGTTGCTCACTCTGAGTGCCAATCAGGTGACTCAGGCGATCGCTGTCCAGCAGCAACGTATTTGTTCCAATACCGAAACCTTGCCCTTCATTACCCGTTTGCCACTGCTGGAGCAGGGCGCTGTCACCGGTCAACGCGGCCCAGGGGTGGTTCCCTCAGCTAAGTCTGCGGGTTTGCGCAAGGGCAGTCATTTTCTGCTGGATAACACGGCCCATGATTTGGCTGCTGGCCCGATCTATCTGAACTGCCTGGGATCGGCGATTGTGTGGTCCAGAAACAGCGGTGCGGCTGCCGTTGCAGTGCTTCGTACAGCAGAAACCGGCTGGGAATTAGCGCGTCTGGATAACCATCCCGCCTGGGTAAACGGCGAAGCGCTGGCTGAGGTCAGCTGTCGTTTATCACGCGGCGATTATGTGCAGCTTGCCGAAGAGGGCGCTGAGTTGCGCCTGATCAGTGTGGCCGGTACCGGCGATGAAACGTAAGCGCTTATCGCAAACTTTCAACCTGTCCTTTCTGGACGTGATGTCCTGTGGCTTTGGTGCGGTGGTTTTAATTTTTCTGATCGTCGACCACGCGTCGAGTACCCTGCAAAACACCACTGAAAATGCCGAACTGGCCGAGGCGCGGCTGCTGGAAGAGGATATCGAGCGCGAACAGCGTCTGATTGTAGAAGCCCTCAATTCGCAGCAGGAGGTTGAACAGGAAATCACTGAAATTAGCGGTGTCTCGCAACGCCTGCAGCGGGAAGTCGCCAAGCTTAAGGAGGAGTTGGCCGAGGAAGACGCTGAAAGCCTGGCCAAACTGGAACATATCAAACAGCTTAAAACTGAAATCAAAAATCTTGAGGAAAAACTGGATCGCCTGCGTTCAGCCGCAGAGGAAGGCCAGGGCCGACGCTCGCGCTTTATTTATGGTGAAGGTGAGCGTCAATACCTGACCGGTTTGCGGGTTGGCGGTGATCGGATTCTGATCCTTCTGGATGCCTCGGCCAGCATGTTAGACCGTACGGTGGTCAACATTCTTCGCCTGCGCAACCTGCCACCGGAGAAGCGGAGGGGGGCTCCGAAATGGCAGTCGATGGTAGGTACCATGGACTGGCTGACTGCTCAGCTGCCGAACGAAAGTCTATACCAGATCTATGCGTTTAATACCGAGGTTTGGCCGGTGCTAAAGGGTACTGAAGCCGAGTGGTTGAGTGTGGCCGACACGCCCTTGCTGGAAGAGGCCATGGATGAGGTTCGTCGCCTGGTTCCAACCGGTGGCACCAGTCTGGTGAAGGCCTTTGAAGCCGTTGATCGCTTTGTGACCCAGCCAGATAATATTATTCTGATCACGGATGGTCTGCCCACTCAGGGCGCAAAGGCCGGCAGTGGCAAGGTGAATGCTGAAAAGCGCTTGAAGTTTTTTGAAAGCGCGCTGCGGGCCTTACCCGAGGGTATCCCAGTCAGTGTCATTCTGGCACCGATGGAAGGTGACCCGGTGGCTGCCGCCGCCTACTGGAATCTTGCTATTCGCACTAACGGTGCCTTTATGAGCCCGTCGAGGGATTGGCCATGAAACTGCGCAAACGCCCTAATGAGGATATGAATATCGCCTTCCTGGATGTAATTTCCTGCGGTTTCGGTGCGATTATTTTATTGTTGCTGATTACTAAAATCATGGACCCGGCCGCCCTGATTGAAACCCCGGAAAGCAGCGAAGCGGGGATTGCAGAATTGCAGGATCAGCTATTTGAAGTGCGTGGCGATGCTCGCGATAGCGCACTGCAGCTGACTGCAAAACGCGATGAACTGGTCCGCATAAAGCGCTACGTCGCCCAGTTACAAGGGGAACTTTCCACGCTGAAAGGAGAATTCAATGCGACTGACGACGATTCGGATGTAAACACTGTGCTGGCCGGGGAGCTGGCAGCAGCCAGGCAAACACTGACGGAAGAGATGGAACGCCTGCTTGGGCAGACTTCACAGCGGAGCAATGATTTGATTGGTGGCATTCCGGTCGATAGTGAGTATCTGATTTTCATTATCGACACGTCGGGTTCCATGGTGCAGTCAGCCTGGGCACGACTGCAGCGCGAGATCATTGCCACGCTTGATGTCTACCCGGAAGTCAAAGGCATACAGATCATGAATGATATGGGGCATTACATGTTCACCAAGTATCGCCAGCGTTGGATGGACGATGAGCCTCATCTACGCCGGGCGATTGTCCGCAGCCTGCAGACCTGGACTCCCTTCAGCAACAGTAGCCCGGTAGAAGGTGTGGAAGCAGCCGTACGAACCTTTTACGAGCCGGGTAAGAAGATCAGTTTATTTGTCTATGGTGATGATTTCTCCAGCGGCTCGATCGAGCGGGTTTTGATGACGATTGATCGAATCAATTTGGAAGTGGAAGATGGCAAGCGGCTGGTGCGTATCCACGCAGTGGGTTTTCCGCATTTGGTCAGCAGACGCCTGAACCCGGGCAGTTCGCCCACCCGCTTCGCCCATCTGATGCGGGAAATGAGCTACCGCAACGGCGGTAGCTTTGTTGGCCTGGTGCCGGAATAAATCGGCTGAAAAGGTGTCAAATGTTAAACTGCCCCAATGGAACAATGAGTATTCAGAGAAGCTGCATGTGGATTAGCCAACCCGCTGGAAAAGTCCTAGCCGTGCTTATCGTGCTGGGCGTGTTGCAGGCCTGCGCGAGCACTACCAAAGTGGAGGTTGAGGCTGACCAGGAATTTCCCCGCCCCCTGGTGGAGCAGTTGCCGGTGCACATGGGCATCTACATTCCTCAAGAATTTGCCCGTTTTGCCTTTGAGGAATACGAATTGCGTCAGCCAAAAAAAGGCAAAGCTGCTAAGAAGAAACCTGCTGGCAAAGGGAAGGGCAAACAAGCGCCTAAAGACGAAGCGCAAGAGGCGACAGAAACGGAAGGAACAGCCGAAGTTGACAGCGCCACCGGGTCTGCTGATGTGGCCAGTAGTGGGCAAAGTGATAGCGCCGAGGCCGGGGAGGTAGCAACAAGCTCTGAGACAAAATCCGAAACCGAAACCGAAACCGAAACCGAAATCGAATCCGCATCCGTGTCCGCATCGCAAAATGCAGACCCGCCACGTCTGAAAATGCGGGTTGATCTAGGTGCTGCACAAAGCCGCTTGGTGCGCACCGTGTTTCCGCCAGTGTTTCAGCAGGCCAGCCTGTTAGACGGTTTGGACGCCGCCAGCTTTCCGGAGGGCCTGGAGCTTTACCTGGTGCCTGCGATCAAGGACCTTCAGTACACCACACCCAAATCAACCCGGCTTCAGGTCTATGAAATCTGGTTGCAATACAACTTCAAGATTTACGATCGCAATGCAGACCTGGTACTTGATTGGGATGTGCCCAGTTACGGAAAAACACCCGGTGCATTTATGAAGTCGGCCGAAGCCGCTTTGCACGCGGCCACCCAGATGGCCTTGCGCGATTGCGGGGCTGCCTTTTCCACGGGGCTGCGCCACCAGCCGGCTTTGCAACGTTGGCTTCAGGGGCGCGAGGCGCGCCGTAGCAAAACGGAGTTGAATATTGACGCTGGTTCTGGCGCAACCGGGAGTGTTGTCGGTACCGTGTCAGCTAATAATAAGGAGAATGGCGAATGAGCAGGATCAATACCGGCTATCTGGCTATCGTCGTTGTCAATTTGCTGGTGTTATCCGGCTGCACCACAACAACCATCGACGAATACCGGCGTGACAGTGTGGACCTATCCACCGACAAGGCCATCGCTGTACTCGGCCGCCGGCATACCAGTGGTATGGTGACCGAACCATTCATCGTGGATTGCATTGGCAACCGCCTGAACCGCGGCAAAAACAAGATGCAGGTATATACCGAGCGTGAGTTTCAGGATCGCCTGTACCCCTGGTTTGAGCCGCGAACGGCACCTCTGCAGCTGCCGCGCCTTAAACAGGTTCTGGCCCGGCCGATGATTCGTGATGAAATTCAGAAAATGGGCTTGCAGTACATCGTCTGGGTGGATGGCAAAACAGTGCGGGGCGCCAGCGCCGGTGGCATCTCCTGTTCGGTGGGTGTGGGTGGCGCCGGTTGCCTGGGATTTGGTACCTGGGAGGATGACGGCGAATACGAAGTATCGATTTGGGATATCAGCGACGACCGGCCGGTAGCCGAATTAAGCGCGTCCGCTGAAGGCGTGTCCTATATGCCGGCCGTGGTTGTGCCCATTCCTTTGATTGCCCGTGTGAAATCGTCGGTATGTGATGGTCTGGCGGACCAGATTAAGCAGATGTTTCCGGGGTGACTGAACATGCTACGTTTGAAAAAACTCAATTTGCTGCCAATTCTTTTTGTGCTCCTTGCTTGGGTGGTAATCGCCGATGACGCGTGGGCGCTTTCCAAAAAGGAAATCAAGGAAGGCCGGGAGTTTTATGAGCACATTACCAAGCAGCACCCGCCTTATCCCGACGAAGAGCTGCAAAAATACGTTTCCGATTTGGGGAATAAACTGGCTGCGCACAGCGAACTTCCTGACATTGATTGGACTTTTACAGTCCTTGACGACCCAACAATTAACGCACTGGCAACACCGGGCGGTTTTGTCTATGTGAACACTGGCCTGATGGCCTATTTGCGTTCCGAAGCTCAGCTGGCGGCGGTAATCGGCCATGAAATCGGCCACGTCACCGGGGGGCATGGCCGTAAGAAAAAGGCTTCGGCTGCCTGGAGTAATGCCCTGCGGACGATCGCTGCCGTTGCCGTCGGTGTGACAACGGGCAACAGCAATGCTGTCAATTCGACTAACCAAATGGGTGCGTACGCGGGCACTGCAATGGTAATGGGTTATGGAAGGGAGATGGAGCTTGAGGCGGATGCTTTCGGTGCAAGATACATGCTGGCAGCCGGATACCCCCCTGAAGCGGCAATCGAAATGGTTTCAACCCTGAAGGATCACGAGCGTTTCCATCGACTGCAGGCCAAGGCTCTGGGAAAGGAGGTTCGCGGTTACCATGGTCTTTTTTCCACTCACCCGCGCAATGACAAGCGCCTACAAAATGCCATCAAAGCGGTCGGTCAGTTGGAAGAAGGACAGGTTCGCAGTGGGCTGGACGGTGAGTTCGAACGCCGTATGGAGGGTTTCAAGTTTCTCGACAACCCCTTGAATATCAGGACAGTTGGCAGCCGCTATTACAACCGGCCCATGGATTTTACAGTGGCTTTTCCCAGCGGCTGGGAAGTCCGCTCCAAAGGGGCCATCGTGCAGGCTCGCGGGACGAGCGATGGCGCTGTTATGCAAATGCGCGTTAAGCGTTTGCGCGACGAGGAGATGACACCGGAGGAGTACCTGCGTAAGGAGCGCAGTTTTACCACGCTGGAGCAGGGTGAAGTACTGGGAGACGAGAAGCTGCCTGGCTTTACCGGCATCGTGCCTGCAGAAGGTAAATACCCTACCCGCCGCATTGCCGTACTCTTTCATAAGCGGCGAGCTTTTTTATTCGTTGCCCAGGTGGATAAAGGCAAACACAATAGTTTTTACGACACTTTGTTCATGGCCAGCCTGTGGAGTTTTCGCCCGCTGACGGATTATGACCGGTCGATCTCGCTGGCGCGCCAGATCACCTGGTATCAAGCCCAAGCCGGGGACACCTTTGCCGGGCTGGCGACCAACAGTCCGATTAAGAATTTTGCCGAAGAACAATTGCGGTTGCTGAATGGCTACTACCCGTACGGAGAGCCCAAAGTCGGCGAATGGCTCAAAGTTGTTCGTTGACCGGATAGGGCAGGTCCAGCAGAGTCAGTGAGTTTTGCCCGATGTGCAGTGCTCCATCTGTGCTGCTGTTTGAGAGAACCGCCAATAGCTCGCATTGCCCGGCTTCGTTTTTTGCCGATAAAACGACTGTGCCCACACTCTTGCTATTGGTTTGCACAGCGCTTCCCGGCGCTGGTGGAATGGCACTGTCGAGCAACAGGCGGTACATTCGCCGCTTAACCTGTCCGCGGTACTTGGCTCGAGCCACAATTTCCTGGCCGGTATAGCAGCCCTTGGTAAAGCTGACCCCCTTATTCAGGTCCATGTTGAGCATTTGCGGCAGAAACTGATCGCTGGTTGCCGAGCTTACAAACCCCAGGCCGGACCGTATGATGGCCAGTAGCCAGGCCTGTTCGTCAAGAGCCTGCCAGCCTGGCGGCTGGGGGCTTGCTTGATGTGCGAGCCAGAGCAACTCGTCGCGCGTGGCTTGCAGGCGCAGCAACAGGCCATCTTGGCCCGCAACGCAGGCGAAATCCTGCCCCGCTGGCAGGTTTTGAGTACTGCGTTCGAGCAGTCCCGTATGGGCCAGCCAGCCGCAACTCGATTGCAGCTCGGCTTTGGAAAACACAATGTACTTGGCCAGCGTGTTCGCCAGTATTTCCTGAGCGTCGCTGGGTAACACAAACAGCAGCTCATCGCGCCCGGCGTCTGGCGGTACGGCGAGGAGAAAGTTTGCCAGTACACGGCCTTTAGGGTTACACAGCGCAAACAGACCAGCCTGTCCCGACGTTACTTGCTCAACATCGTTGGTCAACTGTCCTTGTAAGAACTGACGGCTGTCCGGGCCGACGATCCGTAGGCAGGTCCAGCTAGCATGCGAATGGCTCATAAATACTCATGGTGCTTGGGCGACTGAGATGCGACCAGTATACTATTCTCTGGAGTGCACGCGATGGGTTGGGCAAGAATTTGGAAAGCACAGAATCGAGTAGGGTCTATTGGCACAGTCGGCGTGGTATGTTGGAGCTGGATCTTATCCTGGTGCCGTTCGTGGAAACTTGCTACGAGAGTCTGGCGGAGTCCGATCAGGCGAGCTACCGTGCGCTGCTGGATTGTGAGGACACTGAACTCTACGCTTGGCTGATGCAACGCAAAGAACCGCAGAGCGAAGACCTTAAAGCCATTGTGCAACGGATTGTGCAACACCATGCCAGCGCCGCTGGAACTTAGGATTGTTCCATCAAAACGGCTGCTCGTGGCCGTCGGGAGCATCTACCTGCTTCTGATCATAGTAGCGCTGCAAGTTCAGCCTTTCGCCACCGCTGCCGTTCTCATGACGGTTGTTGCTGTGGCGGGTGGCTGGCACTTACTCGCCGTGGCCCACTCTTGGGGTGTTCACTGTGTTACCGCGTTGCGCTTTGAGCAGGGGTGTTGGAGCATCCAGGTCGATCGCGGCCGCTGGCTTGAGGTGGACTTGTCACCGCAGGATACAGTACTGACCAGCAGCATGATCGCGCTGGTGTTTCGGCGGCGGGAGCCTGGTCGCCGCTGGCCCAAAACGTACAGCAGCCTGGTATTGCCTGATTCTGCATCGGCTGATCAGCGGCGTAAACTGCGGGCTTTATTGATCAGCCTCGCACATGGGAGGTGTTAATATGGTGTTATTGGCCTGCGGCAGAAGCTCAGGGTAATCCAAAGTGTAATGCAGTCCGCGGCTTTCTTTGCGCAGCATGGCGGAATGGATGATCAACTCCGCAACCTGAGCGAGGTTGCGAAGCTCGATCAGGTCGTTGGAAACCTTAAAATTACCGTAGTACTCCGCTATCTCTTTTTGCAGCAGATCAACCCTGTTGAGGGCCCGCTGCAGACGCTTGTTGGTGCGGACAATACCGACATAGTCCCACATAAAGCGGCGCAGCTCGTCCCAATTATGTGAAATCACCACGTTCTCGTCGGAGTCTGTTACCTGAGATTCATCCCATAGAGGTGCTTGCGCAGGCTTTGGGACGCTTGCCCAGCTAGCCTCGATGTGTTGGCAGGCAGACTTTGCGTACACAATACATTCCAGTAGCGAATTGCTGGCCATTCGGTTGGCGCCGTGCAAACCGGTGAAGGTGGTCTCGCCAATGGCGTATAGGCTAGCCAAATCGGTGTGGCCGTGCTGGTCGATCATAATCCCCCCACAGCTGTAGTGGGCCGCGGGTACCACAGGAATCGGTTCTTTCGTAATATCGAGGCCGAACTGAGCACAGCCATTCATAACAGTGGGGAAATGTTGCTCAATAAACTCCCTCGGTCGATGCGAGATATCAAGAAAAACGCAGTCGCTACCCAGGCGCTTCATTTCATGATCTATTGCTCTGGCAACGATGTCTCGCGGGGCCAGCTCCGCCCGCTCGTCAAAGCGTGGCATAAAGCGTTCACCGTCGGGTAGTCGCAGATAGGCGCCTTCCCCCCGCAGAGCTTCAGTCAGCAAAAACGACTTTGCCTGCGGATGATAAAGGCAGGTCGGATGGAACTGGTTGAATTCCATATTAGCGACCCGGCAACCGGCCCGCCAGGCCATAGCGATACCATCGCCGCTGGCGCCATCGGGATTGCTGGTATACAGGTACACCTTACTCGCGCCACCGGTGGCCAGCACAACGAACCGGGCCTGGTAGGTATCAACCTGTCCGCTCTGGTGGTCGAGCACGTAGGCGCCGACACAGCGATTCTGGTCGGTGATCAGGTCGATCGCCAGGTGGTTTTCGTAGATATCGATATGCGGATGTTGAAGCACATTATCGATCAATGCTTCTATCACGACTTTTCCGGTTGCATCAGCCGCGTGCAGAATGCGGCGATGGCTATGGCCACCTTCCTGAGTGAGGTGGTAATCGTCCTTATGCTCGCGCCGGGTAAACTCCACACCTTGTTCGACCAACCACTCTATGCCGGCCCGACTGTTCTCCACTGTGAAGCGTACGGCTTGTTCGTCGCACAGCCCAGCGCCGGCACTCAGGGTGTCGTTGACATGGGCTTCCACACTGTCATCCGGGTCGATAACGGCAGCAATTCCGCCTTGAGCATAGAAGGAAGCGCCCTGCTGCATGCTGTATTTGGACAGCACGGCGATTCGGCCATTGCGGGACAGACTGAGTGCCAGTGAAAGACCGGCCACCCCACTGCCGATTATCAGTACATCATGGTAAAAGTATCTGCTCATGTGCTCTTGTCTTGTACTCGCTGCCAACCATTAATACTGCGTGTGCAGGCTCGACCCTGTCGATCGTACCGCCTGAACCAGTGGCTGGCGTCGAGCAGGTCTAAGCGGGCATAATACACCCCACTCGGCCATATTTGACCCTTTTCCGGGAACTCAGGCCGATAATGCGCATCTCAGGGACAGTCGATTGGTCCAGAGATAGAAAAAATGTGGCTGAGAAGGCTTTTGGGGCAGGTGTGACGACGAGTCAGCAAACGGACCAGCAGTTAGTCCAGCGGGTGAAGAAGGGCGACAACAAAGCCTTTGATATGCTCGTGCTCAAATACCAGCACAAGATATTGAGTCTGGTGGGTCGCTATGTGCGCGATGTGGCCGAAGTCCAGGATGTCACCCAGGAAGCGTTTATCAAGGCCTATCGGGCAATTCCAAAATTTCGCGGTGACAGTCAGTTTTATACCTGGTTATACCGGATAGCAATCAACACTGCGAAAAATCACCTGATGGCTAAAGGGCGGCGCCCACCGGGCAGTGATATCGATGTTCAGGATGCCGAGTTCTACGAATCAGCCAGCCAACTGAAAGACATTGAGAACCCTGAAAACCATCTTTTTGGCGAAGAATTGAAAGAGATTGTGAACCAGGCCCTGAATCAGCTGCCTGAAGACCTGCGGACCGCGGTAACTTTGCGTGAATTTGATGGTCTGAGTTACGAGGATATCGCCGACGTGATGGACTGTCCGGTGGGCACGGTACGATCGCGCATTTTTCGTGCCCGAGAGGCGATTGATAAACAGCTTGAACCTTTATTCAAATGAGGCGACTAAAGACCCATCAGGTTCAACGGAGCAGTGGAGAGGGGGCATACCCCATTTGGAGAGCTAGGAATTATGTTGGATAACAGCAAGGAGCCGATTTCGGCTTTGATGGACGGAGAACTCAGCGAGTTTGAGCTGCACCGGGTGTTAAAAGAATCTGCCGGCGACCCACAGGTCAGTGAAAAATTTCGGCGGTATCAGCTGCAGCGATCAGCTCTACAGGACGCTGATAATCGCTATCTCGGGCTTGATATCAGTCAGCAGGTAGCCGCTGCGGTCGCCGATGAAAGTGGGCCTACAGTCAGTGAATGGCCTCGTTGGCTCAAACCAGCGGCGAGTCTGGCTCTGGCAGCCAGTGTAGCGGCGGTGGTTGTGTTCAGTGGGCCTTTGCTCAATCGAACGAACGGTGAAGCAACCCCGCAGCTTGCAGAGCTTGGCGCAGCCACTTCGCCTGCATTGAGTGCGGCGAGGCAAAACCTGGTGCCGGTGACAGACGGTGCGGGCCGGAACACAAATCATGAGGCCCAGCGAGCCATTGAGCAGGCGCTGCTGCAGCAACGGGTCAACACCTATATGCAGATCCACGCCCGTCATGCCAGTATGAATGGTAGCCAGGGCGCCATGCCGCTGGCCCGCGTTGCCAGTTACCGCGTGCAATAGGTGGCCTGGAATGATGAACCGTCGTATGCTGTTCCCGCTGGCGTTTGTATGGCTATTGCTTGCCAGCTGTTCCGCATTGGCTGGGGCTGAAGCGGACGAGTTTGCCAAAGCGACTGCTCTGATGCAGGGTATGACTGCCAGCTTCCGTGAACAGACTTACGATGGGGTGCTGGTACTTAACCGCGGCGGTGAAATGCGTTCGGTACGTATCGTGCATGTCGTTAAGGACGGCCAAGAGTACGAGCGCCTGGTCTATCTTGATGGCAAACCCCTGCAGGTGGTGCGCGGTGCACACGATATCGACTGCGTGCATGTTGGCCAGCGCCTGCTGCTCGATAGTGCGGCGGGCCATCTCTTCGGGCACTATTCTGCCGGCTCGCAGGGAACACAGTTACACGGTTACTACCAATTGGAATTGTTGGCGCCAGGGCGGGTAGCGGGCCGGCCAAGCTCGGTGGTGCTGGTGCGTCCAACGGACGAACACCGCTACAGTTATCGTTTGCACCTCGATCGGGCCAGCGGCCTGTTACTGAAATCCGAAGTGTTGGGTGCCGGCGAAACAGTGCTTGAAAGTGCTCAGTTTTCCCAGATTATGGTCGGTGACGCTGTAGACCCTCAGGCTTTGGAACCGGTGGGTGACGATGTGGTTTTTGAGGACTTCCATGGCGTTCCTGTCCATCTTTCGAAAGCGCGTGCAACGACCTGGCGGTTGGGCTGGAAACCGGCGGGGTTTATGCCTGCTGCTCATCAGCGCCATGCGGTAGAGGATCAACCGCAAGTGTCTTCTCAGCATTTCACCGACGGTCTGGCCTTGTTTTCCGTTTTTGTCGAAGCCACCAGCAAACCTGTCAGCGTGTTTCAGTCACGTAATGGTAGTACCCAGGCCTATGTGGCTCCGCGAAAACTGGGTGGAACCTGGGCGTCCGTGTCGGTGGTCGGTGAGGTGCCCCTGGCGACCGCTGTCCGGATTGCGGAAGGCGTCGAGCCCGCCATTGAGCAGGGCGCCAGTACCCAAGCAGGCCAGCAATGATTGAAAGTGGTCGAGTGGTTGCACTCCAGGCCCCTTTTGTTTGGGTGGAAACCCAGCAGAAGTCAGCGTGCGGACAATGCGCTGCCAAGGCCGGGTGTGGGCAGAGTCTGCTGTCCGGGCTGTATCCAGAGCGGCGCAATCAGTTAAAAGTGCTTGTGCCCGCAAACCAGCTGGGTGCGCCGAGCTTGGGTGACTGGGTGGAGTTCACTGTGCCGGATAATGCCCTGGTGCACGGTGCGCTGAGGGTCTATCTGCTGCCGCTGGGAGGCTTGCTGGCGGCCACAATGGCGGCGACGTTGGCCGGTTTGGCCGAATGGCAGTGTATTCTTAGCGGTATTGTCGGGCTGGGTGCTGGGGTTGCCTTGTCCCGTTACCTGGAAACGCATCGCTCACAGCAGGCGGCTATGCCACAACTGTATTCGATTGCGTCGCAGTAATTGCAACCCTGGCCGTTTTAAATTGTCTGAACGATGCGAGCTTTATGAATAATATTAGGGGCAGTGCCCTGGCTCACAAACTGATGTATTTAGTTGAAAGGAACAAAGATGCTACATTCTCGTAAAACACTTTTGTCTTACTCAAGCTGGGTTTTGGCGGTGTTTTTTGCACTGCTGGGCCAAATGGCCATGGCGGCCCTGCCGGACTTTACCAACATTGTCAAAAACAGTGCACCGGCCGTGGTCAAAATCAGTACTGTGCGCAAATCGCAGCCGGCACAGGTACCGGAGCTGGGTGAAAATCAGGAAATTCCGGAGATATTCCGGCGTTTTTTCGAGCAGCGACCTCAGCCACACAATCGGCAGGGCCTGGGCTCGGGTTTTTTCATTTCGGCAGACGGCTTTCTGCTGACAAATAATCATGTCGTTGAAGGTGCTGATGAGATTGCTGTCATTCTGCAGGATCGCCGCGAGTTTTCCGCCGAAATTATCGGCACAGATAAGCGCTCGGACCTGGCCCTGCTCAAAGTCGATGGCGAAGATCTGCCGGTTGTGAAGATGGCCGACTCAGACGACCTTAAAGTGGGTGAATGGGTTCTCGCGATTGGTTCTCCCTTTGGCCTGGACTACTCGGTGACGGCCGGTATCGTCAGTGCCAAAGGGCGTTCCCTGCCCACCGAAGAGGGCGAAAATTACGTACCATTTATCCAAACTGATGTGGCCATCAACCCCGGAAATTCAGGCGGGCCACTGTTCAATATGAATGGCGAAGTGGTTGGAATTAATTCACAAATCTACACCCGTTCAGGTGGCTCAATCGGCTTGTCATTCTCAATCCCGGTCTCTGTGGCGATGGATGTTGTCGAGCAGCTCAAGGAGTCTGGACATGTAGTCCGCGGCTGGCTAGGTGTGGGTATTCAGGACATCTCTCGCGATCTGGCCGAGTCTTTTGGTCTGAACAAACCGGCTGGAGCGCTGGTATCGCAGGTCTTGGAAGATAGCCCCGCCGACAGTGCCGGTGTGAAGGAAGGCGATGTGATTGTTAAATTCGCCGGCCGTGAAATTGGGGAATCGGCCGACCTGCCGCACATCGTTGGGCGCACCAAACCAGGCAGCAAGGTGAATATGCTGATCGTGCGTGATGGAAAGCGGAAAACCCTGCGGGTTGAAGTGGGCAGTCTGGATGATGGTGCCGGCAACGTCGCCAGCAACAACCGCGACTCAGAGCGAAATAATGGAGGTCGCCTGGGGTTGGTTGTGCTTGACCTGAGTGACGCCCAGAAGTCGCGGCTCAAAATGGAAGGCGGGGTGGTTGTACGCTCGGTTGTACCCGGAAAGGCAGCGGCAGCGAGCGGACTGCGTCGTGGCGATGTGATTACATCAATTGACAATAAAACGATTGACGACAGCGAAGATTTCGAAACTGTGGTCGGTGAGCTGCCATCGGACAAACATGTCGCGGTGCGCATCGTTCGCCAGGGACAACCAGGATTTTTAGCAATCAAGGTTCCCGACTAAGCGTGCCGAAATAAGGTAGAATCACAGCCCTTCCGGCGCCCGCCTACTTGGCGGGCGTCTTTTGTGGCCAATAGCAGACCTTATAGCGTGACCGACCCGCAACAGATCCGCAATTTTTCCATCATTGCGCACATCGACCATGGCAAATCCACCCTGGCAGACCGGTTCATCCAGCTCTGTGGCGGGCTCAGTGAGCGGGAAATGGCTGAGCAGGTTCTGGACTCGATGGATATCGAGCGTGAGCGCGGCATTACCATCAAGGCCCAATCCGTTACGCTGGAATATCAGGCCAGCGATGGCCTCACCTATCAGCTGAATTTTATTGATACGCCCGGGCACGTAGACTTCAGCTACGAAGTGTCCAGATCCCTGGCAGCCTGTGAGGGGGCCTTGCTGGTCGTTGATGCTGCACAAGGGGTAGAGGCTCAGTCGGTTGCGAATTGTTACACCGCAATAGAGCAAGGCCTGGAAGTGGTGCCAGTACTCAATAAGATGGATCTTCCCCAAGCGGACCCGGATAAAGTCAGTGCTGAAATTGAGGATATTATCGGCCTGGATGCCACGGATGCAGTGCAGGTGAGCGCTAAATCAGGGCAGGGGGTTAGAGAGGTGCTGGAACGCCTGGTTGCCGAAGTGCCGCCACCCGTGGGTTCGCGTGATGCGCCGCTGCGAGCCTTGATTATCGACTCCTGGTTTGATAACTATCTGGGAGTGGTGTCGCTGGTCAGGGTCAAGGAAGGGCGGCTGAGCGCGCGAGACAAAGTGCTGATCAAATCGACAGGGCGAACGCACCAGGTTGATCAGCTCGGCGTTTTTACGCCCAAGCGTACTCCGAAGGACTGTCTTTTGGCTGGCGAAGTTGGCTATATAGTTGCTGGCATCAAGGAAATTCATGGGGCACCCGTCGGTGACACCATCACGCTGAACAGTACCCCTGATGTTGAGTCCCTGCCGGGCTTTAAAACAATTAAACCGCAGGTTTATGCCGGTCTTTTTACTGTGTCCAGTGAGGACTATGAAGCGTTTCGGGACGCACTGGGTAAACTCACGTTGAACGACGCTTCGCTGCAGTTTGAACCGGAAACCTCTGACGCGCTCGGTTTTGGGTTTCGTTGCGGGTTTCTCGGCATGCTGCACATGGAGATCATTCAGGAGCGCCTTGAGCGTGAGTATGATCTGGACCTGATCACCACAGCCCCGACAGTCGTTTATGAAGTGATCACCACCGCCGGTGATAGGGTATTGGTGGACAACCCTTCCAAACTGCCCGCGAGCGGCAGCATCGACGAAATGCGCGAACCCATCGTGCGGGCCAGTATCCTCGTGCCCCAGGATTATCTGGGTAACGTGATCACCTTGTGTGTCGAAAAACGCGGTGTTCAAAAAGACATGAAATTTCTGGCTCAGCAAGTAGCGTTGGAATATGAACTGCCCATGAGTGAGGTTGTGCTGGACTTTTTTGACCGCTTGAAGTCTGTCAGTCGCGGTTATGCATCGCTGGACTATGCATTTGAACGTTTTCAGTCGGCTCCTCTGGTCAGGGTCGATGTGCTGATTAATGGAGAGAAAGTGGATGCGCTTGCTACAATTGTCCATCGGGAGCAGGCACAGGGTCGCGGTCGGGCATTGGCAGAAAAAATGAAAGAACTGATACCACGGCAAATGTTCGATGTCGCGGTCCAGGCGGCTATTGGTGGGCAGGTAATTGCCCGAACCACAGTAAAAGCGTTGCGAAAAAATGTTACTGCAAAATGTTATGGCGGTGACGTGACCCGAAAACGCAAGTTGCTCGAAAAACAAAAAGCGGGGAAGAAACGAATGAAGCAGGTAGGGCGTGTCGAGATTCCGCAAGAAGCATTTCTGGCGGTACTGAAAGTGGACGAATAGCGCAATGGAATATCTTAACTTTCCACTGATTCTGGTACTGCTGGTATTCGGCACTGGGCTGGTTTGGGCTATCGATTCCGCACTGTTTCGTCGCGATCGCACGGCCACGATAGAGAAACTGCAAGCGCAATGGCCTGATTGGGAAAAAGAAGGCAGCTCAGATCAGCAGCAGTTTGTGACGGCAGCACGGGCAAACGCCGCTGAACCGGTTATTGTCGAGTATTCGCGTTCGTTGTTCCCTGTTCTGGCCATCGTTCTGATATTGCGTTCGTTTGTCGTGGAGCCTTTTCAAATCCCGTCCGGCTCCATGATTCCTACTCTGGAAGTCGGCGATTTTATCCTGGTCAATAAGTACACCTACGGGATTCGTCTTCCGGTAATTCGCACCAAGGTGCTGGACATCAATGAACCCCGGCGTGGCGATGTCATGGTTTTTTTTCCGCCGCACAAGAAGCAGTATTACATCAAGCGGGTCATCGGCGTTCCCGGGGATATCATTGAATACCGCAATAACGTACTGACTATAAACGGTGAGGTACAACCGCAAACATTGCTGGCTGAGCTTCCTCCGGGCCGCCCGAACGAGCGTATAGTCAGTGAGCGCCTAAATGGCGTTGAGCACCGGGTGCGGCAGGACCTGCGCAGCGCGTTGCGGGAGGACTTTTCGATCAAGGTTCGGCCTGGCCATTATTTCCTTATGGGTGACAACCGGGATAACAGCAGCGATTCCAGGCTCTGGGGGCAGGTGCCGGAAGAGAATATTGTTGGCAAGGCGTTTGCCATCTGGATGCACTGGGAAGAGTTCTTCAGTATCCCCAGTTTTGCACGAATAGGCCGGATCCAATGATAGCATTCTCGCTAAATAGGTGACTGCTATACTAATTGCTGTATCAAATTTATGGATAAGCGGTAGCTACTATGTTTGAGCAATCATTGAGCGAACGTTGGCAAAGGGGCGCAATTGATCTCGTGGTCATTTTCGCTGTGCTATTTGGAGCGTTGGTGGTGACCTTCGCGATCAAAGTGGTTCCGGTTTACCTGGACCACTGGGCCATCGAAGAGGCCTTGCAGGCTGTGGTGGACGAAGGTAATAGCATGGCCAACGCCTCTGACCGCAAGTTAAAGCGCCTACTGAATAGACGACTAGAGGTGAACCGCATAGAATTTTTGAGTGCTGATGACTTGGAATTCAGCCGCAGCGCGGACGGACTGGTTGGTGAGCTGGACTATGAACGCAGAGTGTCGATGTTTTCTAACATAGATATCGTGGTCCGTTTTCCGGCTACCAGGGTGGTCGCCGGGGGTGGGTGACGCCGGTCAGAACACCGTTGAATTGCCGGCTGGGGAGATTCCTGGTTACCGATTCAAAAACAGCAAGCTGCTGCGCCAGGCGCTGACCCACAAAAGCTATTCGTCCGAGCATAACGAGCGCCTTGAGTTTCTTGGCGATTCTGTCCTTAATTTTAGTATTACTGCCATCCTGTATCGCCGTTTCCAGGACTTGGATGAAGGGCGCCTGAGTCAGCTGCGAGCCCAGTTAGTCTGTGGAGAGTCTCTAGCGGAAGTGGCCCATGAATTGCAGTTGGATGATGTGCTACTACTGGGCCTGGGAGAAGCAAAAAGCGGCGGGCGTCGGCGTAAATCCATTTTGGCTGACAGCCTGGAGGCTGTTCTGGGTGCGATTTATCTGGATTCAGATGTCACGACTGTTAGTGCTGTCATCGAGCAGTGGTTTGCCTCACGTATTGCCGGCATAGATCCGAGCCAGAGCAGTAAAGATGCCAAAACTCAATTGCAGGAGTGGCTGCAAGCACGCCAGCTGCCTTTGCCGGAATACTCTCTAGTTACAACTACTGGCAAGGCACACCAAAAGCAGTTTACTGTGCAGTGCAAAATTGAGCCGCTGCCGCAGCCAGTCACTGGTAAAGGAAGAAGTCGACGTTCGGCCGAACAGCTGGCCGCCAGTCAGGCGCTCGAGCGTTTGGGCGCAGTTTCATGAAAGGAGAGACGCATTGTGGCTATGTCGCGATTGTAGGTAGGCCCAATGTGGGCAAATCGACACTCCTCAATCATATTCTCGGTCAGAAGCTCAGCATCACCTCACGCAAGCCGCAGACGACTCAGCACAGCATTCTTGGCATTCACACGGCTGATGATGTACAGGCTGTATTTATTGATACGCCAGGTCTTCACCAACACTATCAGAAAAATGCCGCCAACCGACATATGAATCGGGTCAGCCGTTCCGTGCTTGATGACGTTGACCTCGTGCTTTTTGTGGTCGAAGCTCTGCATTGGGGAGAGGAAGAGCAGTGGATAGCCCGCCTACTTCATACTCGCTCCATACCAGTCATTAGCGTGATTAATAAAACGGACAAACTGAAGCATCCCGAGAAATTGTTGCCCTTTATCGAGAAAATTACCAGCGAGCTGTCAGTGCTAACCGCGGTGCCAGTGTCGGCCCTGACTGGAAACCAGCTGCCAGAATTGTTAGCTGAAGTTGGTGCTTTGCTGCCGGAAAGCCCTTTCCATTTCCCGCAGGATCAATTCACAGATAAAAGCGAGCGCTTTCTGGCCGCTGAGATCATACGCGAGAAGATAGTTCGTCAGCTTGGCCGGGAGTTACCGTATGCCATTGCCGTGGAAATCGAATCATTTACCGAACGGCCTGAAATCATGGATATTGCAGCGCTAATTTATACCGAACGAGAGGGTCAGAAGGCCATTGTGGTGGGTAAGGGCGGCGAGCGTTTAAAAAAAATTGGCATTCAGGCTCGACCAGACCTGGAGCGTATGTTGGGCAAGCAGGTGATGCTCAAGTTATGGGTGAAAGTGCGACAAGGCTGGTCCGATGATGATCAGGCGCTCAAAAGCTTATGGAAGCTTACCTAGATTGTTTGTACAACCCGACTTGTTAATTCGGTATGGCCAGGTCCGCTAAACACAAGCACCAAATCTACATGCTACACTCCAGACCCTACCGAGAAACCAGCCTGTTGCTGGAGTTTTTTAGTAGAGAGTCCGGGCGTATTGCTGCAGTCTACCGCGGGGCGAAGAAGCAGCGCAGGCAAAAATCAAAACCGCAGCTGTTTGTGTCTTATTATGTTGAGCTCTTTGGGACTGGAGAACTCAAGTCGGTTGCCAATATGGAAGCCGATGCCTCATTTCAGCGGCAGAGTTTACAGGGAGTTCGACTGCTGAGTGGACTGTATGTCAATGAACTGTTGTACCGGCTGCTGCATGCACACGAAAAACAGACAGAAGTGTTTCAAGCATACGAAGATGTATTGCTAGCGCTGTTCAATACAAGCAATTTTGAGGCGCACCTTCGCCACTTTGAGCTGCGTTTGCTTGCCAGTCTTGGCTACGGGCTGCAGTTTGGCGTTGAATATGACGGAGTCACTCCTGTGCGTGCTGATCGCGACTATCAGGTACTTGTGGGCAGCGGAATTCATCCGGCCACTGCAACATTGTCAGAGCCGGCTGTCGCCGTTCCTGGGCGGGTGCTCAAGGATATCGATGCAGGCCACTGGCAGGACCGGATAGTCCTGCAAACCCTCAAGCAAATCAACCGTCGGGCATTGGATTTGACCTTAAAAGGGCAAGTACTAAAAAGTCGTGAACTGATGCGAAAAAGCCTGCTGAAACAGTGAACGCCATGGTCTGTTCAGGTCTCGAAAAGAACCTCCAGATCAATGTCCTCATGCCATTTAAGCAGCCGCTCAATCTGCTGGTCCAGACTGGCTCCGAGCTCTAGGGCGTATAGAGGTTGCCCGCTTTTCGTTGCTGATTGAATCTGTTTGCACAGTTCACGTAGTGCAGGTACTCCAGTGTAGCAAGCCAGACCATGCAGGTAGTGTACAGCGTCTACATAGCTCTCAATATCCTGCTCACTTTGAAAGGTGTTGATTTTCTTGCGGGATTCAGGCAAATCGTCCAACAGCGCGGCTAACATATCCTTTGCTATGGCCGGCTTATGGCCGCTAATTTCCAGGCATTCGGCAAGGTCAACCGGTAAGTCCAGCGGTTCGGCGGCTGCAGCGTTCCGGTTCGGCTCACTGTTAGTAACCGGAGCTTCTGTCTGGCGGCACCATTTTTTTAAAATAGCCAGCAACTGCTCTTCCAGAATAGGCTTACCGAGGTAGTCGTTCATGCCCGCCCTTATAAACGCAGCCCGGTCATCGGTTTGTGCGTGAGCCGTCACCGCGATCACCGGGGTCGTGGCGTTAGCCCGGCAGTTCTGGCGGATATTTTTAGCGGCCTCCAGTCCCGACATGCCAGGCATCTGTATGTCCATAAAGATCAGGTTAAAGCTCTCTTTTTGGCATGCATCAACTGCTTCCTGGCCGCTAGTGACAGCGACGCAATGCATATACTCGTTTTCCAACATAAGCTTTAGCAACTTAAGGTTGGCGCGATTGTCGTCAACGATCAGAAGTCTTTGCTGAATCAGCGGTGCCTGCGACGGTGTTTGCTCTTCGCAAGTCGCCGATTCGGCCGGCAGCGAGTTGGTGGTGCAGTTAACGATGGTTTGCAGCAGTTCCTGGCGACGTAATGGCTCGCTTACCCGGGTAACGGTGGAGGGTATGACAGTATTGAGATCCTCGCGGTCAGCCGCGCTCAGCAAAATAGTCGGGTACAGAGCTGAGAGTGTCTGCAATGTCCCTTTTAGTCCGTCATTTGGATTAACACTGCTCCCCAAGCCAAGCAGCAGTATGCGCTGAGCCGAACCCGGATTTTCGCCAGCCAGTCTGGTCAGCGCATCCAGCGAATCCACTCTTTTCGCAGCTATTTGCCAGCGCTTAAGCAGTTGTTGCAGGCCAAGAGCGGCGTTGTTACTGGTGTGAAAAAAGCAGATTTCGACATCACCCACCTCCATCTGTGGTTTCTGCTGTGCCGAGGATTTGCTTTCCAGAGTAAAGCTGAAAGTTGACCCGTGTCCGGGTTCGCTTTCCAGTTTTATGGAACTACCCATTTGTTCCACCAGGCGCTGGGCTATCACGAGGCCAAGCCCGGTACCGCCGTACTGCCGGCTGATGGAGCGATCAGCCTGACTGAATGCGCTGAATAGCCTGGATTGCTGTTCATCGGTCATACCCACACCCGTGTCATGGACCAGGATCTCTATGCTGCGGTTGTCAATGGCCCGAGCTTCAATCGTGACTTCACCGGCAGGCGTGAACTTGATTGCATTGTGGACAAGGTTGGTCACCACTTGTTGCACACGTTGCGGGTCGCCAGTAATCATCTCAGGCACATCATGACGATAAACTGTGGCAATACTAACGAGCTTGTCTCCGATGGTTGGTGCCATCAGGGTCAGTGTTTCTTCGAAGACGTCGTAAAGGCTGTATGCAATATAATCCAGAACCAGTTTCCCGGCCTCCAGCTTGGAGAAATCCAGGAGGTCATTAATGATTCTCAGTAAGCCATTCGCTGACTGCCGGATAGTTTTGACCAGATCCATCTGCTTGTCGGATAACGGTGTTTTGACCAGCAGGTTAGTGAAACCAATAATACCGTTCAGCGGGGTGCGTATTTCATGGCTGGTGTTGGCCAGAAACTCTGACTTAACGTGCGACGCATTGACCGCGGCTTTGCGGGCAATATCCAGCTCGATGTTCTGGATTTCCAGCGTCTCCAGAGTTTCCCTTAAGTCGCGTGTGGTCTGCGCGGTGCTTCTTTCCGACTCTTTGCGCCGGTCGTACAGTGTCCGCCACATTTCATTCAGTTTTTCGGCGAGAATATCCAGCTCGTCACCGTCGCCTTCCAGCGGAATCTCCGTCGCATAGGAGTCTTGCTCGGCATTGGTGATAACCGCCAGGATCTTGTCCATCTTCCGCGAATAGCGTGCTGTTAACAGCAGTGCTGCGGCGACCAGGCCCACCAGCAGAACCAGTATGACCATACCCGTCACCATTAATGATTGGAACATTTGAATAGTGTTAGTATGATTGGCGTATTCAATCTCTACCCAGCCAATATTCTGATCCGGGCGGCCCCTGAGCTCTTTGACAAGCGGTCGTACGAACAGCAGTGATTCTGCTGTGCGATTAATTGCCACGGCAGGTCCGCTGAGAGGATCTTCTGCCACACTTGGCAAGGTTGTGGGCCCGGAGCGGATCTCAAGTGGCGGATCGGTCAGGTGAATGGTTACCGAACGAATCGGACGTTCTTCGATAATCGTATCAGCGAGTTCTTCAAGGCGTGTACGCGGCTCGGGTAATCCAGCGGTATAGGTGGTCAGAAGCGCCAGCTGCTGGCTTGCCGCGGTACCGCGGTCGACCAGTTGTCGATGCAGGAAGGTTTCACGTGTCTCGACAAAATACGTGCCAAGAACCGTGATCGCCAGCCCAAGCAGTCCGACAATTATCAGTAATATCCGACGTTTAAGTGACCACAGCGGCATACGAATGTTGTTCTCATAATGCTAGACTTGCCCTGCAGCAGTGAAGGTGCAGAGTTTTATTATACGTTATGCAAGCATCCGACTTCCCCACAATCGAATCCTGCGTAGGTAATACGCCACTGGTGCGCCTGCAGCGTCTGCCCGCTGAGCGCGGTAATGTCGTTCTGGTCAAGCTGGAGGGAAATAACCCGGCCGGCTCAGTGAAGGATCGACCCGCCCTGAGTATGATAAACCGCGCTGAGCAGCGCGGCGATATTCAACCAGGTGATACCCTGATTGAAGCGACCAGTGGTAACACTGGTATCGCACTGGCGATGGCCGCGGCGATCAAGGGTTACCGGATGGTGCTGATTATGCCGGAGCACATGAGTGATGAACGCAAGCAGGCCATGGCGGCCTATGGCGCCGAGCTGGTTGGCGTGTCCCAGGAGGGAGGGATGGAGGCCGCCAGAGACCTTGCTTTGGAGATGCAGGCGGCTGGCAAAGGGCGTGTTCTGGACCAGTTTGCAAATGCCGACAATCCCGAGGCTCATTACGCTGGCACTGGCCCCGAAATATGGCAGCAAACCAATGGCCAGATTACCCATTTCGTCAGTTCCATGGGGACAACTGGTACCATTATGGGCGTATCGCGGTTTCTCAAGGAGCGAAATCCTGAGATACAAATCATTGGGCTCCAGCCAGAGGATGGTTCGGCGATTCCGGGAATCCGCCGCTGGCCGGAAGAATACCTGCCAAGGATATTTGATCGTGCCAGGGTTGACCGGGTTATCGACATCAGCCAGCGATCCTCAGAGGAAACCATGCGCCGCCTGGCCATGATGGAAGGGATTTTTTGTGGAGTTTCCTCGGGAGGAGCGGTGTCAGCGGCTTTGCAGCTTAACGAGGAGTTGCAAAACGCGGTGATCGTCGCCATTGTCTGTGATCGTGGAGATCGCTACACCTCAACAGGAGTTTTTGCAGCGGATGGTCCAGGTTCGTAAGCCAATCAGCACAGCGACTTCTGCGGACAGCTTTGCTTTTCAAAGCTGGTTCGAGCAGTTGCACCTCCCCGAAGCAACCTACGATCAGCGGATACTGCGCCAGGCGACCGATCTGAGCGCCGGGGCGCAGCAGGAGGCCGGCGAGCTCAATTATGCCAGTGAGCTCAAAAGCAGCTTCTGGATGGGCCTCAAAATGGCGGAAATACTGGTCGAGCTCAAGGTTGACCAGGACGCTATTATTGCAGCGATACTGTATCGACAAGTCCGTAAACAGCGAGTGTCGCTGGACCTCGTGGACGACCGGTTTGGATCGGCTGTGCGTGACCTGATTGCCGGGGTGCAGCGTATGGCCGTGATCAGTGAGATCAGTGATGATCCAACACGCTCGGTATTGGGGCAGGGAGTGAGCCAGGCGCAAGCTATTCGAAAAATGCTGGTGTCCGTGGTTGATGACGTACGCATTGCTCTTATTAAGCTGGCGGAAAGAACGGTTGCAATCCGCAATGCCAGGGATGACAGGGTTCGGCGCTACCGAATAGCGCGAGAGGTTTTCAACATCTATGTGCCGCTGGCTCACCGCCTGGGCATTGGCCAGCTTAAGTGGGAGCTTGAAGACCTGTCATTCCGCTACCTTGAACCGGAAGTGTATCAACAGATTGCGGGATTATTGGCCGAAAAACGAGTCGACAGGGAGTCCTACATCGAAGAGGTCAAGGCCCAGCTACAGTCGGCTCTTTCCGATGCAGGCGTTGGGGCTGAAATTCAGGGGCGCGCCAAGCATATTTTCAGCATCTGGCGAAAAATGCGGGCTAAGTCGATCAGTTTCGCAGAAGTCCACGATATTCGGGCGGTTCGCATATTGGTTAACAAGCCCCACGATTGCTACGCGGCATTGGGCATTGTGCATCTGTTATGGCGCAGCATTCCAAATGAATTTGACGACTATATTGCCAACCCAAAAGAGAATGGCTATCGATCATTGCACACGGCTGTGCTGGGGCCGGGTGGCAAAACTCTGGAAGTACAGATTCGAACCCGTGCCATGCACATGGAAGCCGAGTTCGGTGTTTGCGCTCACTGGCTCTATAAAGGGGCTGAGGGTAAGAAAGCTGGTGATTCCAGTTACGAAGAGAAGATAGCCTGGTTGCGTGAAGTGCTGGAGTGGAGCGCGGACATGCGCCAGGCCGAAGGCCTTGGCCGTGAAATTCGCTCGCAGATTGTCAGCGATCGGGTGTATGTGTTTACACCCGACGGGCACGTGGTTGATTTACCGCGAGGGGCAACTCCAATCGATTTTGCTTATCACGTGCATACAGACGTTGGCCATCGCTGTCGTGGTGCCAAGATCGATGGCCGAATTGTGCCCCTTACCTATCAACTGAATACCGGCGAGCAGATTGAAATCATCACGGGCAATCAGCTGTCACCCAGTCGTGACTGGATGCGTGACGGTCTCGCCTACACCCGCACCGCTCGCGCCAAATCAAAAATTCGCCAGTGGTTCAAGCGTCAGGACCGGGAGGAGAACATCGCGGCTGGACGGCAACTGGTTGAAGGTGAGTTTCGTCGGCTTGCTCTCACCAGTCTCGATTACAGTTACGTCGCCAAAAAGGTGAATTGCGCGACGGTAGAGTCAATGTACGCAGCGATTGGTTCTGGGGACGTCAGCCTGAATCAGGTGTTAAATGCGGCTCAAAGCTTGCTTGGTGCAGCTAGCAGAGAGTTCACGCCACGGCCTGTGGTATCGCAGGACTCAAAGGGTTCTGGTGCCGTTCGGATTGGTGGAATTGGTAATCTGATGAGCCATTTAGCTGGTTGCTGTAAACCGGTTCCGGGCGACCCGATTCTTGGTTTTGTGACCCAGGGGCGAGGAGTGTCAATTCACCGCCAGGATTGCGGCAGAGCGCTGTCGCTGCGGGAAAAGGAACCCGACCGGATCATTGAGGTCAGCTGGGATGACACCGAGGATTACAGTTATCCGGTGGAGCTGAAGATAGAGGCTTACGACCGCCGCGGTCTACTCAGTGATGTAACCGGGCTGCTGGCTGCAGAAAAGTGTAATCTGACAGAGGTACAGACACACTCCGATAAGAAGACCAATACGGCGCGTATCGTCATTACCGTGGAGGTAGATGGCTTGGAGTCTTTGAGCGGGCTGCTGGCCAAGATCAATATGCTGCCGAATGTGTCGTCAGCTGAGCGAATCGTCAGCAATTAATGCTGTTAAAGCGCTTGTGGCTTAGGCTGGCTTGGAGGCGCATGCAACATCAAGCAGCGTGGACGGTAGTCTACACTGTAAAAGTATATTGCCCCCGCGTGCCGCTACCACCATAAGAAAATCCAGAACAGCGTATGCAAAACCAAGGTCATTTCAGTGAACGCAGCGGAGTCTCTAATCGGGGGCATGCGCAGCAGGGCAACCTGCGATTTCTTGACAAGGCGATACATGAACGTTGGGCGCTCGGCCAGAACATCATATTGTGCTGGACTCCCAGCGCTGCCGGGGTAGACCTGTTGGTTGTTCCGCATTATTTTCTTGGGGCATACTCAGACAGCTTGAATGCGGACCGGTCGGGGCCCCAGCGTCAGGAAGAGAACGGTGACCTTATTCGCGGACTGATTTCCAACCGGCGTCAGTTGGATGAGGCGGAATTTCGGCACGCGGAAAAAAAACTGCGACTGCAACGCGACTCTTTGAAACTGCCAATACCACTGGCCACCGACCAGTATATTCTCGATGCAGTCGAAGACATCGTTAAACGCCATAGCATCAGTTTTGTTCCGCGACGTGCAGTCCTGCTGTTCGATATCGTTGATTTCACGCTGTTCACACCCTTCGAACAAACCAGCCAGCTCACCAGCCTTTCCTATTCCTTGAACGCCGCTTACAACAAAATGCGCCAACTGGGTATTGATATCGATTTTCGTCGAACGACAACCGGTGATGGGTTCTATGTTTGGGTTCCAAGTCGAGAGCCAAAAATGGCTTTGCATCTGTTTCAATTCATGTTGCTGGTTATTGCGGATAATGCAATTGCCACACGTAAGTCGGTTGGGCAAACCGTTCCAAGCATTCGTACGGGCTTCCATGTTGGGAGTCACTACGAGTTTTATCAGGCCGAAGCTTTAAATCCAACCATGAACAGTTTTATCGTGGGGGATGTAACAATAGAGCTTTCCCGTATGCTTGACCTGGCCCAGGCTGGTCAGATCTTTGTCGGTGACTTTGTTGCTGAAATACCAACATCAAGTCGAGACGGAGCCTATTTGATAGAAGTGGATTCTCAAAAGTTTCTGGAGCGAGTATCGCGTACCCTGGAGGATTTCAAAGGCCTGGTTTTATCTGGTGAGGAAGTAGCGGCAATTCATGCTTATCTTACTGGAGAAACCGGGATTTCAGCGGGACAAATTGTGCGCCGTTTCAAAATTACCGACAAACATGGTCGGTCCCGTTTCGCATTTAACCTGCGTTGCAATATTCATATCAAGAATGGCAAGACCATCATTCTAGGCCTGCAGGACTACTATTTGCCAAAGAGTTCACGTTCTCAGCGTAATTCGCTTGCCGAGGAAAGGGCGGTCACTAAACTTTACCCAAAGAGCCGTCAAAGGCCGGATATTACTGAAGATTAAAGACACCATTTGAGTGAGCCAGTGTCCAGAGATGTAACGAATAGCGTCAACGTAGCCGATCCAGACAGTGTCCTGGTCGCGGTCAAGTCGATCATGGAAAGCCGCTACCCCTGGCGCCCGTTTCGAATTTTGGACAAATTGTTTGCTGATGTTGCCAGCCTGTATCGCGGCCGCTTCCCTGGCTTTCACCCCTGTGAGACTGAATACCATGACCTTAGGCATGTGCTGGATGTGACTCTAGCCTTTGCGCGACTCGCTGACGGCTACGAGCAGGAACATCATGGTGAGCAGCAGCTGGGTCCCGAGCTGTGCCTGATGGGTATTATCGTGGCCTTGTTTCACGACTCAGGATATATTCGGCGGGTTGCGGATAACAAACACAGCCATGGCGCGGAGTATACGAAAGTTCATGTCAGCCGAAGTGCTCAGTTTATGGCGGATTACCTCCCGTCAATCGGTCTTGCGCATCATGTGGAATTGGCCACTAAAGTCGTGCATTTCACCGGGTACGAGGTAAGCCCGGAACATATAGCCCTGGACGACCAGCGTCATCATGTGATTGGTGCATTGGTTGGCACTGCCGATGTGATTGCCCAGATGGCTGACGATGCCTATTTACAGAAGTGCTACCAAAATTTGTACCGAGAGTTCGAAATAGCTGGCGTTACCCGTTGCCTGAATGACGACGGTTCGGTTAACGTCATTTACGATTCACCGGAGGAGCTGCTTCGCAAGACTCCGCACTTTATGCGCACCATCGTACAGGACCGTCTTGACGGGTTCTTTGCAGGGCGGTACCGCCATGTGGAGGCACACTTCGACGGTGACAACCCGTATATGGATGCACTTCATGCAAACCGCCGGCGCCTCGAAGACCTGCTGCGCCAACCGGATGTCGACCTGATCGCCTGTTTTGGCTGACTTCCCGGCTGGCTGAGCCAGCCCTGATGCTGCTATCATAAGCCACCCCTTTTAGATCAAGGAATTGCTATGGACGCGGTTGCGCCCGTAATTAAATCGCTGCTAACAGGCGATAATGGACTCTCTTTTGGTCGGCTTACCTTAAATGTGCCGAAAACACTGAATGCTCTAACATTGGAAATGGTGGGCATTATTCGTGAGGCGCTGGATCGATGGGAAAACGACCCTGGTGTGGTCGGTGTACTAATCGATGGCGTGGGCGAAAAAGGGTTCTGTGCAGGCGGCGATGTGCAGGCGCTGTATCGTTCGGCGATCGAACGTCCTGGAGGGCCATGTGAATACGCCGAGCGCTTTTTTGCGGACGAGTACCGTATGAACTATCGGCTGCATACCTATGCTAAGCCGATTGTATGCTGGGGCCATGGCATCGTTATGGGCGGCGGTCTGGGAATTTTTGCGGGCTGTTCTCATCGGGTGGTCACTGAGTCAACCCGATTCGCCATGCCTGAGGTCACTATTGCCTTGTTTCCCGATGTGGGCGGAAGTTACTTTCTGAACCGGATGCCCGGACACAGTGGTCGCTTTCTTGCGCTCACTGCGGCGAATTTCAATGCAACTGATGGCATGGACACCGGCTATGGTACCGTGTTGCTTGCCGACGCTGCCCATCAGTCGCTACTGACCGGTTTACAGGCGCAGTCCTGGAAGGGCCAGCCAGATGAAAATGAGCAATTGCTGCTGGCGCTGTTAAGCAGACTTGCCGCCGAGCACAGCTGTGTGGCGCCTGCTGGGAACATCAGCCGACACAGCGCGCTGATTGAGTCACTTTGCAGTGGGACAACCGCTGAAGTTTATCAAAAGATCGCGGACCTCGACCCGCAGGATAAATGGCTGAGTAAGGCAAGGGACGGTTTGCTGCGAGGTTCTCCTCTGGCGGTCTTGTGGATTGATCGTCAGCTTCAATCGGCTCGCGAGCTGTCACTGGCCGATGCGCTGCGTAGTGAGCTTCTGCTCGCCACCAATGTCGTAAGGCACCCGGAGTTCGCGGAGGGCGTGCGGGCTCTGCTGGTCGACAAAGACCGCAATCCACAATGGACTTACCGCGCGATCGAGCAGGTTCCGACTGAACTGGTGGATCAATTTTTTTCCGCACCCTGGGGTTCTAACCCGCTGTCGGATTTGGGTTGAGCCATTCAGTGACTGTGAAGGCCAGCACCACTCAAAAAGTGGTGTTGCTTGTGGTCTCGTTGGGCAGTGCTCAGTCCGCTCTCACTCTGGCATCGATCCAGATTGCTATCCCGGAGATCACCCAGGAATTTCAGCCCAGCGCCGTCCAGGTAAGTTGGATACCGATGGCCTTTCTGCTGGCGAATGCGATCAGTATCATCCCTATGGGGCGGTACGCTGACGCCATTGGCCGCAAACGTCTGTTCTTAACGGGCATGTTGTTATTTGCGTTGGGCAACTTGCTGGCCAGCATCGCTTCAAGCATTGAGTGGCTGCTGGCATGCAGGGCATTGCAAGGCTTTGCGACCGCCATGCTGCACGCCACCGGAATGGCGATCATCGCCAGTGTATTTCCTGAAGCAAAGCGTGGCAAAGCCCTCGGTGTTGCAGCCGCCGCCATTTATCTCGGCTTGTCAATGGGCCCGGTGTTAGGAGGCCTGCTGACCGAGTTCGCCGGGTGGCGAAGCGTATTTCAGGTTCAGGTCCCGCTGGCCATTCTGAACTGTTTTCTTGTGGTTCGCTATATTCGCCAGGAATGGCGAGCTGATGAACCAATTGGGGTTGACTGGACAGGAGTATTTTGGCTTGCCTGTATGCTCGGTAGTCTGGTCGTAGCGGCTTCGCTGCCCGCGTCAGAGCAGCAATACCAGGGTCAACTGCTGTTACTGGGCGCTGGTATCGCCGCAGGTGTTGTTCTGTACTATCACCTCGGACGTGCTCACCAGCCTCTGGTTAACCTGTCGGCAATTCGGGGTAATTCCACATATTTAACATCATTGGGTGCCGCTTTTTTCGTGTACGCGGGCAATTACACTGCGGTCTTTCTGGTGAGCCTGTATTTACAGTTTCTGGTTGGCCTGTCACCGGCAATCGCAGGCCTCACTGTGCTTGCTCAAACCCTGGCAATCGCTGTAGTCAGCCTGTTTGTCTCCAGGCTGGAAACGCGATGGGCGCCTCACAGCATAGTTGGGTTTGGCTGTGGCCTGGTTGCGATCAGCTTTGCGATTCTGAGCGTTGTTCGGCCCGATGGACCATTGGCAATTATGGTAGCGGCATTGCTGCTTAACGGCATCGGCATGGGGATGTTTACCACGCCCAATAACTCCGCCGCGCTGGGTTCCGTAAACCCCCAGCGCTTGAGCGCGGCAACCGCTATTCTCAACCTGGCAAGATACCTTGGCAATATGCTGGGCACCGCCGTTGTGTTGATGCTCATGGCTGCGCTGATTGGCCAAAACAGTATACAGCCTGATCAGTACCCCGCATTACAGAAGGTTGTGCAGTACGCATTTACATTTGCGTTATTATCCGCAGGAATGGCCAGTTTTGTAAGTTTTAAGGTGCAGCGATGAAAACTTCGGATGTCGAACGCAATCACCACCAGGCAGAAATCAATGGCATCAATATGCATGTGGTGGAGCAGGGGCAAGAGCAAGGTATTCCAGTGATCTTCTGCCACGGCTTTCCGCACACTTGGTACAGCTGGAGCCGCCAGATGGACGCGCTTTCAGGTTGCGGTTATCGGTGTTTTGCGCCGGATATGCGCGGTATGGGATTAACCGACGCACCAACTGACAGCAATTGCTACGGTGTCGACTCGATCACCGCTGATCTACTGGGCCTGCTCGACCATTTTAGGCTTGAGCAAGCGGTTTTTGTCGGCCTGGATTTTGGTGCATTCGCGGTATACGACCTGGCAATGCAATTTCCTGAACGGGTGAGCTGCATCATTGGTCTGGAGAATCCAGCCGCACCGCATAATCCTGAGGTACCGCCGCTGACTGAATACGCAGCGCTGGCAGAGCGGAATTTCCTGCATATCGAGTATTTCCGGCCGGTTGGGCCTGCGGACCGGGATCTGAATGCGGCGCCACGCGAGTTTTTGCACAAGGTTTTTTTTGCACTCAGTGGTGCGTATGATTTTTCCGAAGTCATGGCAAAGCCCCCGGGCATTACTTACCTGGAAGCGCTACCTGAAGCGCCGCCGCTGCCATGGAACTGGCTGTCTGAAGAAGACTTCGAGCGGTATGTTTCAGCTTATGAACATTCCGGTTTCACCGGTGGGCTGAATTGGTATCGATCCATGGACCTCAAATGGCAACAGCGTAAGGCATTTGAGGGCCGCCAGAGTGCCGTGCCAGCCTACTTTATCGGCAGTGAGCGTGATGTTGATCTGGAGCACTTTCACGGCGATGATCCGATCTCTCTGATGCGGGCGCAGTTTCCGGATTTACGACGGGTTGAAATGATTCCTGAAGCGGGCCATCTCGTGCAGTTGGAAAACTCATCCGCTGTAAATGGCTATCTGATCGAGTTTCTTAAAGAGCACGCGGCCTTGACCAGCGGCACCTATTAATCGACAGTCGGCTGGTCTGCGACCCGCCTGTCTAAAAAAAATTGCTGTTTATTGTTTGCGCAGCTAGCAATCGGTACATTTGCTCCTGGATGGATAAACCCGCTTCAGGAGCACTATGGTGAATCAACCCGCCCTGCCAACGATTGACTCGATGGTCAAGCCCATTGGCGACCCGGCTGTCGCAGCGTTGCTCTTCCCGTCGGCCGGTTCTCCTAGTTCGCTTCAGGAAACGCGCTTGGGTGCTCTGGCGGCTATCCAGGAACTGATTGCAGCCCGTAAGGCATTGTTATTGAACCTGTATGGTGATCTCCCGTACTCCAAAGAGCTGGAGCGACAATACACCAGCACGCTCAAATCCCAGGACCGGCAATGGGTGCAATTGAGTCAGCAGCGACGTATTTACCCACCTGACGCTAAGCTGTATGCCGCGCTGGCCGAGCATATTGATGCCAATCTCGCCAGCATACGCCGATATGGCTCGCTCAAGCAGTTACTGCAACGATGCTCTCAGGCACAGGGTTTAACCCAGAAAGTGCTCATTCGCGAACTCAATAAGCGACTCAATGGGGTTGATTGTTTTACGGCGCAGGAAATACCACCGCCAGTAGCGGCGGCTTCCCGACTGTTGCAGGGGCTGGAGAAATTGCGCGTAAGCCCTGAAGGCAATAGAACACCCGAGGTTGCCTTGGTAGCACAAGCAGCTCACCCGCAGCAATCTGATAAATTCGCTTCAGCGAAGGAACAGCTGCTCAAGGAAAATCTGCTTCAAAATCTCCGAGAGCTCGCAGAGGCTCGCATTGGCATCAAGGAAAGGGCAAAGCAAATCATGGATTTGCGAGCGCAATGGCAGAAACTGTGTGCTAACGAACAAGTGCATTGCCAGCAAATGGAAGCGCAATTCAATGAGGCCGTCACCGAGGCTTATGAGCCTTGCCGTGAATACTATCAAGCGCTGACTGAAAAACTGGCAAGCAATCTGAGTAAACGCCAAGCGCTTGCTGCAGATATGCGCGACTATTTTAAGAATACCAACTGGGAAGAAGTTGAATGGCGCAGCGTTGAGCTAACCTTGAACGCTGTACGTAAACAATGGGCTTCCCACGCGCCGACCGAGCGGCAGCAAACTAAGCCAGTGAAGCAGCAGTTCCAAGACTACTGCGGCCGGGTAGAGACTCTGCTGGAACAGGAATACAATCGTAACAAGGCGAAGGCAGAGCAGCTAATCCAATTTCTGGAAAGCTTTGTTGATCAGAATAACAAAGATGATGTGGTCAGCGTGATCCAGGCGCTCCGCGGACGGTGGGCAGCGCTCGGTGTTTTACGTAAGGCCGATTCTGCAGAACTGCATACCCGATTTGAAGCACAGAAGTCAGCGTTGATCCGCCAGCGTAAAGCGTTTCTGGAAGAGCAGCAACAACGACGCATGCGCATCCGCCAGGCGGAATCCATGATCGAGCAGCTGTATTCGGCTGGCCAGCTTAATGGCGATGAATTGATTGCCCGCCGAGATGATGTCGGCGCACTGGTTGATCAATTCGTGCTCCTCTCTAAAGAACTGCCAGGACCAGAAGGTGAGCACCCACTGATTAAGCAGTTCAAGCGGGAACACGCAAGCTATATTGACAAGGTTGAACGTTGCCAGCAGGAGCGGCGACTGATGGCGCTAGAGGCGTTTCAGGAAGCTTCGCGCCTGATCAGCAATGCCGAGCTGGGTTTCGTAACCCGTACGTCGCCGGAAAAACTAAAAGTAGCCTTTGATATGGCCGGAGACTACAT
>JAUIHW010000107.1 GCA_030431775.1 Gammaproteobacteria bacterium | reverse complement strand
TGGTGAAAGTTTTACCACAAGCTTGCCCGCAGAGTTTGTGGCCTTGCTTGCAGAAATTCCTCCCGACAAATTCAGTGCGGTTTCCAAAGCATGGGCTAATACGGAACTTGGCTGGCCGCAGGCTGACGCGGAAGAGGTTTTAGAGCAACTGAACGATCTTGCAAAAAAGGCTCAGCAACAGGCTTTGCCGATGTACCTGTTTAACAGCTTATGAAGAAGCAACTCCCTAGGTGTGTTAAACCGCTATTGGGCCTTGCACTGGTTTTGGCCGTCAATGCTAGTTCTCAGGAAGTAGCTTCAACCTCCATCACCATCCTCCAACCCCGCGACATGAACCGCTACCACAAAATCGGTATTCGCTACGAAACCTATACGAAACCGTTATGGCGATCCGAGGTGGATCGTACCAACCGCTATCCCAGCGTGATCGTAAACTCCCCTGAGCTGCATTTCCCGCCGGTGGAATTCCAGATCACGCCGTTTCCGGATCAGCGCGTTGGTCCAGAGCAAATTCGTGCCGTTGCGCTAGCGGCAATGAAGCACACCAAAACCCGCTACGGCCGTAAGCCGATTATTTCCAGCGAGCGTTTTCTGCCGCGCAGTCGCGGGGTGTTTCATGGTTTTGAGACGACCTTTGATGCACGAGTGGAGGGCGTTGACCTGTCCGTTCTATATTTCGTCGGGCGCCGCGAGCGCGATGGCCGCGTGATCAGCATGCTGGCGAAAACCCAGCACGGGCGCTTGCCGCACATCAAAGACCACATTCGAAGAACGTTTGATTGGGTGGATTATGTCAGCAATGAATAGAGGCGGCTTATGAGCTTTGGGTGTGAAAGCGCCAGAAAACCGCGTTGCCCGGCAGCTCGGCAGGTGGGATTAAGGACGACAACCCCATCCACGGTCGATCTCAGTTTGGTGAGCGCGTTGTGAATACATGGGGAAATCCGGGAATATGTGCTTTGTTCGCCCTATACACCAGAGCTATCGATACCCGTTCAGGTACTAGTTGACCAGTTCCGGTAGTCTTTCCACCAGATACAATGGCAACGTTAACAGTTGGTACTCACAGCTTACGGACCTCTGTGACTTTCGTATTTTGGTGTTGACGGTCTGTACAGAAGGCAACCCAGTGTCAAATCTGACTGCAAGGTCAATCCCTTTTTCTCCGGCGAATTGGTGTAATGATTTAAGGCTGCCAGAAGAGCCCGACTTTATCTCAATGGGAACTATTCTGCCATTCAGGGCAATAATGTAGTCAACTTCAGCGTTACTGGAGCGCCCCTCTCTCAGCCAATAGGTCAGCTCCCGGTTAGGTGAAGCGGATAGAAGGTCTTGAAGATGTTGGCCAATAAATTGCTCGGCAATCGGACCTTCGTTAACCAGTTGAGTATCTTCTATTTCCAGAATATTGTTCCAGCCTAATCCACAGATTGCGTTCATCAATCCCACGTCAAGAAACAGGAGCTTGTACACGGTTTCCTCAATGTCAGCGTGCAACGGCAAACCATTACAGTGACTATGAACAACCTTGGATAACACTCGTGCCATGCACAGAAGTTCTATGTCCTTTTTTATGGTTGCACTTTTGTCCTGACTGGAAAAACGACTGTATTTAACTTTCTGTCCGATATTACGTGCCGCAAAGTTAAAAACATTCTGAATACGGGTAAGGTTTCTGGAGCCGATGTACTTTGGGAAGTCTTCCCGGTAGGTTTCGATGATTGAGTTGTGCACGTCACTGACGTCTTTAAGCCGTCTGTGCTGGGCGTAGGCTTTGACGGACTCTGGCATCCCACCGACATAGAAGTAAGTCCTCAACAAATCCAGGAATCGTTGGTGAATCACCGGGTCGATGTCATCACCTGTCGAGAATGAGCGGATGATTGAGCAGAGCTTGGCTTCACCCAAAGCCTCCAAAAACTCGGTGAATGTCATTGGCCCCATGTGCAGGTATTCGATACGACCTACTGGCATCGAAAACTGATGATTCGATAGCGCAAATTCCAGCAGGGAGCCCGCTGAGACCAAGGGTAATTCACCCATGTCTTCAAAGAAGTAACGCAAGGCTGGAATGGCTTGTGGGACTGCCTGGATTTCATCCAGGAATAAGAGGGAGTCGCCTTCAAGTGGAGGCATATTGGGTAGGGCCTCCAGAATATCTTTGATATATTCCGGGTTTCTTTTCTCGAAAGCAGGCCCTAGCTGTGGATACCGTTCGAGATTGACTTCTGCGAGTCGGCAACCTCGCTCTTGGGCGAATAGGCGCACAAGCGTGGACTTTCCCACCTGCCTTGCCCCGCGAATGACCAGAGGCTTTCTGTTTTCTTTCTCTAGCCAATTATCTATATATTTCAGCTGCTTACGGTGCACTTTCGGGTAGTTCCACTTGACCAGGCATTCCTTGTTTGAAGTGAACTCTACCGAATAGCATGAGCAATATCAATCTAAAAGTCTATTTTAAGGGTATGTATTAGATATTATAGGTTTAAATTAAAGGTCTGTTTTGGTAGGTACTGGTTCAAAACTTAGGGCTCTACAAGCGGATAAATGAGCGGCTCCTCGGCCAACTTCGATATCCCGCCGTTTTTCCCTTAACTGTTGACAGGCATTGCGCGACATGGATCGGATCAGACTCGCCTTTGCAATACGGGATAGCCACCCGGGCTATCGGTAGTGGCCGCCCCCTCACATCTTATACCGCACGCTCAAAAACCATTCCCGCGGACGGGTAAAGGCCACGTCGGTGCTGCCAAAGGCATCCACGGTAAAGCCACCGGTGATCACGCGTTTGTCGCTGAGGTTTTTGCCGTGCAGGGCCACTTCCCAGTGCTCATCCTGGCTGGTATAGATCAGGCCGGCGTTCACCAGTGAGTAACCGCCGGGGTGCAGCAGTTCGAAGTCTGCAGCGGCCCGGTCGTTGGTGAAGAACACATCGCTCTTGTACGAGATGTCATTGCGCAGTTTCAGCTGGCCGGATGCCAGTGGTATTTCCAGTTGCCAGCCCAGCATGGCGTTCCACTCAGGAGTGTTCTGGAAAGGCCGGTTGCTGCCGTCTTCCTCTATAAAGGTTGAGCCGGTCGGGTCGGTTGGGTCAGGCGTTAGCGTGGTGAAATCATCGAATTCGGCCTTGATATAGCTCGCCGCACCGAAAACGCGCAAGTTATCCGTTAGCAGGGTTTCGAGCTCAATTTCATAGCCGCTGAGCGAGGATTCCGCTGCGTTGGCGACGATCAGCGCCAGACCGCCGGCTAATGATGCCGAGGAGCGGTTCACCAGAAATTGCTGGTCTTCGTACTCGTTCCAGAAGGCAGCGGCATTGACCCGCAGGCGGTTATCCAGAAAGTCACCCTTAAAGCCAATTTCATAGCTGGTCAGGGTTTCCGGGTCGGCCAGGGAGATTTCCGGCGTGGTGGTGGGGCGGCCATTGAATGAGCCGCTGCGAAAGCCGCGTGACACGGTGGCGTACGCCATCAGATCATCGCTCCACTGGTAGCTCAGCCCCACCTTGGGTGAAAACTCATTCCAGGTTTCGTTACAGGTGTAGCGGCTGCCATTGCCTTCGGCCACCACGTCGCTGCAACTGGCCGGGTCGGTCGGCCCGGGGGCAACAATCGGCGTTTGGCTGGCACGTTTGATCGTGAAGGTGCTGAGCGTTTTTTCTTCCTGAGTGTAACGCCCGGCCACCGACAGGGTCAGCGCGTCATTCAGCGCCCAGTCGGTGTGGAAGTAAGCCGCCATGCTTTCCACTTCCTGGTTGCGGTCGTAGTTCAGGGTCAGGTCGAAGGGTACCGCCAGAAACGCCAGCGGTGTGCCGTCCGGCAGCGTGAACGGTGGCGCCGGTGGCAGCGCCGCGAGGCTTTCGAACAGGCCTTCGGCCAGGGTGACTTCAGTGTGGTGATCGCCGTCTTCTTTGAAGTAGTACAGGCCGGCCACCCAGCTCATGGTGTCATTGAAGCTTACACCCGAAAACAGTAACTCCTGGCTGAACTGGTCGTGGTCAAAAGCGGTAAACACGGAAAAATAGTTCTGCGTGCCATCGTTGTCGCTGTCGCGGAAGGCGGCGGATTCCATGTTGCGCACCCCGGTAATCGACTTCAGCTCAAAGCTGTCAAAGTCCCAGGTGTTGGTCCAGCTGATGCCGAAAGATTCCAGCTCATCTTCGCCGCGGGTTACGCCGCTTTCGTCTATGTTATCCAGATTGGCGGTGCAACAGGAGCCGGGCCCGCCAACGAAACCCAGGTAAAAACCCGGGAACAGCTGTGCCGGGTTGAAGCTGGCCAACACGCGCGGGTAAATCTGCTGGTCCTGATCCACGTAATCCAGCACCAGGTGTGAACTCCAGGCGTCCGACGGGGTGAAGTTCAAGTGTCCGCGCACGCCAAACATGTCATCGCTGCCGGAGTTGTCGCCCGGGCGTTTTTGCCAGCCGTCGCTGTTTTTTGTCAGCACCGAAATACTGCCGGCCAGCCGGTCTTCAATAAGCGCCGTCTCGCCGTAACCTTTAAAGCCAATGTAGTCGAAGCGCCCGACCGTGCCCTGTAACGACAGTTCGGTGTCGCCGGTCGGTGCCTTGGTGTTCACGCTGATCGCGCCTCCGATGGTGTTCTTGCCGAACAGAGTGCCTTGTGGGCCGCGCAGCACTTCAATACGCTCGATATCGGCAAACTCCAGGTTGGCGCCTATGGTGCGTGCCAGGTAGACGCCATCCACATAGATACCCACGGCCGGGTCGGTGGTGATCGCGAAGTCCACTTCCCCTACGCCGCGAATAAAGGCCTGCAGCGAGGACGAGCTGCCGTCAGACCCCACGGTAATATTCAGATTGGGCGTGTAGGCGGCAATGCTGCTTAAATCTGGCAGTGCAGCTTCCTCCAGATCGGCCGCGGTTAATGCGGTTGCGGCTACCGGTACCTGTTGCAGATTTTCAGCGCGTTTGCGAGCGGTAACAATCACCTCTTCTAACGCTGTGGCTCCTTGGGCGAACGCAGGAACCGGCAGGCCCGCCGTCAGTGCCAGGCAACCGGAAGCAAGCAGTGCGCTTGGTATAAAAAACGAGCGGCTCATAATTCATCCTCAATCTGACCAGTAACCCCGTATCAGGGGATTTTTTTAGTGTATGCAGCGGTAAGTACCAGCCGCGCGCACTAGTTTAACCATGCCGTACCAATAGGCAATGCTTTTTAATTTCAATTTGTTATATGCCGAGCGTGCATAATTCGGCCCGGTTATAAGGCGACGGCTGCAATAGTGCCCGCTACAGATTGCAGCACCTTGGTGTAACATCGCCTTTTGTTCCGCGCAGTGATCAATCAATGAGCCCCCCAGGAGTCCACTATGACCGAATCCGCCGTCTTCAAAAATAAAGTAATTGTAATCACCGGTGCCGCTTCCGGCATGGGCCGCGCGGTGGCGCGTTGTTTGGCTCAACGCGGTGCTGAACTGTGTTTGGCGGATATCAATGCTGATGCGTTAAGTAAGGAAGCGGCGCACATTCGGGGCAGTGGCCAGTCCAATGTGTTGGACGTTGTGACGGATGTTAGCGACGAGGCCGCTAACGAGCATCTTGCCAAGGCCGCATTGCAGGAGTTCGGCCACATTGATGGTGCCTTTCTGAACGCTGGCATGTTGCCGCCTTTGGGGCCTATTCTTGAAACCGATGTGCGCGACTGGGATAAAGTGTTAGCTGTCAACCTCCGCAGCATGTTTCTTGGCATTCGCGCGCTGGGCAAGCCAATGGCGGCAGCCCAACAAGGCTCTATTGTCATGACCGCTTCGCTGGCCGGCTTGCGCGGAGACCTGAGTATGGCAAGCTACGTGAGCTCCAAGCACGGCGTGGTCGGCCTGATGAAAGCCGCCTGTGCGGAACTGTCAGAGTTCAACGTTCGGGTCAACGCTATCTGCCCGGGCGCCATTGACACACCACTGGTCCCCGACGACTATCGTAAAACGGAAGAGTCCTGGCAGGCCTTGGGCAATCTGCAACCCCTGGGCCGGGTCGGCCAGGCACAGGAAGTGGCTGAGCTGGTGAGCTTTCTGCTCAGTGATGCCGCCAGCTTTATCAGCGGAGGCGCTTACCCGGTCGATGGCGGCGCCAGCGCAGTGAACGGGCCGATACGGCGTTAGTGCGTCCGCACCCGGTCAGCGCTTTACGATCACCGATGAACCATGCCCAAACAGGCCCTGATTCGCAGTGATACCAACCTTGGCGCCGTCCACCTGACGCTCACCGGCCTGGCCGCGCAATTGCCAGGTGAGCTCGCACACCTGGGCGATGGCCTGGGCGGGTACGGCCTCGCCGAAACAGGACAAGCCACCGGAGGGGTTGATTGGCAGCCGGCCGCCCACGCGGGTGTCGCCATTGCGCACCAGTTGCGCGGCGCTGCCGCGCTCGCACAGTTGCAGGTCTTCCATCCAGTCCATTTCCAGGGCACAGGACAAATCGTACACCTCGGCGCAGCTGACGTCCTCCGGGCCAATGCCCGCTTCTTC
>JAUIHW010000037.1 GCA_030431775.1 Gammaproteobacteria bacterium | reverse complement strand
AGTGGGAACGGGAAGCTGATCACCCATTGGCGCAGCGGCACGGCAGGGAAAACAGCATCAACCAGCAGGGCTGCGCTCTCGGCCATGCGCCGCGCGCCACAGCTGGGGCAAAAGCCGCGTTTCTTACCGAGAAAGCCACGAGTCGTTCAAAGTGGCAGGATTCGCACCGTACCCTCAAAAAGCCATGTTCGAGTCGACCGCATTTCAGATAGGCGTCGAATTCTTGCTGAACGTGATTGGGTAGAGTTTTCCCCTGCAGAGTAAGTTGCTCAATGAACTGGGGATAATATTCATTAACCAGTTGGTAGAGCAGTGTCTGCTCTGGGCGATGGCGCTCGTAACAGACACCGTTGAGCGCTTCCGTGCTTTGCGCGAGACTGGCCACAGCGCCTCCTTGCGCAGTGGTTGGGTACGGCATTGTACAGCGGGATTATATTGCGATCGAAGTGTGACGAATGCGCCTGGCCAAAGATGTGCGAGAATTGTGCCAGACTACCTGGGTTTCACTGCTGTTATCTGCTGTTTACTGGCGGTTTCAGCTTTGGCAAGCGTTACAAGCTATTGATTAAGGATGACCCGCATTTTGAGCTGGCAAAAAGCGCCTTGTTAAACGCCTATTGCCAGGCACGGCCAACTGAGCAGGCGATACTGGAGACGCTTCCATTGTTTATGCTGGCACGCAGCTTTACCTACGTTGGCTGGGTGCACACCCGCCCTGGCACCCAGACAGCCGAGGAGCTAACGCCAGCGTTGGTAGAGATGAGTTGTGGGCTGGCGGAGCAGTATCTTGCTTAGGCGGCGGTCAGCTGGCTAATGGCCTGTAAAAAGCTTAAAGTTCCTGCAAAAAGCGCTGTATAGCGTCCACAGCAAGCGGCTCATCCAACATGGGCGCATGGCCAACACCGGGTACTTCCACGGATTGCATCCCCGGGTGTCTGTCGTGCATCCTGCTGACGCAGTCCGGGTGCAGGATGTCCGACAACTCTCCGCGTATGACCAGTACGGGCAGTGACCGACAGGCTTCGAACACCGGCCAAAGGTCGGGAGCGACGGCTTCGGTATTACCGTCATCCATTGGCTTGGCGATGCTCGAGTCGTACTGCAGAACCGGCACACCCTGATCGTTTTCGCGATAGAGTCGTGCGGCAAAGGCTCGCCATTGATCGTCGCTGTAGGCGGGAAACGCGGCTTGGTTGGTTAGTTTTACCTGACTAACGGCTTCATCCCAGTTACTGACCGGCTCTGATTTACCGACATAGGATGCGATTCTGGCGAGCCCGGCCGGGTTCACCTCAGGGCCGATGTCATTGAGAATCAGGCCTGCGAAGCCATCGACTTGAGTGGCTTGCATGATCATTGCCATGAGCCCGCCCATCGAGGTGCCAACCAGTACCGGCTTGTCCAGTCCCAGGTGCTCAATCAAAGTAAACATATCCTGCACATAGCGTGCGGGCTGATAGTTATCAATGTTCGGGTCGTACTGTGAGCGGCCCCGACCGCGCTGGTCGACCGACACGATTCGATATTCCTGATGGAGGTAATCGCATAGCGGCTCAAAGTCGGAGGAGTTGCGAGTCAGACCGTGCATACACAAAAGCGTTTGAGCGGGTGGGTGCTTGGGATAGTCACGGGCATATAAAGTCAGGCCGTCGTCGGACTGATACGTAACTTCCTCATACATCGTTGATGCAGACATGTTGATACTCTTTGCGTAACTGGTTTTTAAGGATTTTACCATTTGGGTTACGTGGCAGCTCAGCGGTGAATTCCACAGCGGCAATCCTTTGCTGTTTGCCAAGCCGCGGATTGCACCACTCGATAATGTCGGCCGCGCTACAATCGTAGCCGTCGGCCTTAACAATCAGCGCCAAGGGCGTCTCCCCCCAGCGTTCACTTTTAACCCCGATGACCGCCACTTCGCGCACCCCCGGGTGGTCAACCAGCACGGCTTCAATATCCTGTGGGTAGATGTTCTGCCCGCCGGACAAAATCATATCCTTCTTACGGTCAACAATGTATAGAAAGCCTTGTTCATCAATGAAGCCAATGTCACCCGAGCGCAGCCAGGCCCTGCCTTGCTGGTCGGTCCAGGCAGCGTCGGCGGTGGCGTCTGGCCGGCCATGGTAGGCGGGCATGGTGATGCGCCCGCGCGAGACGATTTCGCCTGCCTGGCCCGTGGATACGGATTGATTGTCGTTATCGACGATCTGAATGTCAGTACCGAGTAATGGCTTGCCAACCGAAGCCCAACGCCCTTCGGCGTCCTCGGGGTCCAGCGTGGTAATGATGCCTTCGGTCAGACCGTAAAGCTCGATGATGCCGCACGGGAAGCGCTCAAAGATCTGCCGCTTCAGCGTTTCATGCAGGGGCGAGCCGCAACTCATCATAGCCTGCATGCTGCTGACATCTGCGCAATCCGGTTGCTGCATCATCTGCTCAATAACGCGCTGAAACATGACCGGCACCATGGCTGTGTGGGTCACACGATGGCTGGCGACGGTGTTCAAAAAGCTGCGGGCGTCAAAGCGGCGCGCAACAATGACTGTACCACCCGCCAGCAGGGTGCACAGCATGGCCACCCAGGATATGTTTGAGTACAGCCCTATGCTCAGCAGGGTTCGTGCGCCGCTGTGATAGCGCAGTGCAATGCTCAGATCATAAGCCCAGTCGCGCCGCCCGCGATGCGTGTGCACAATGCCTTTTGGGGTTCCGGTGGTGCCGGAACTGTAAATAATATTCAGTTCAGCGTCCGCCTGAATACTGACTTGGGGTGGGCCGCCGGGTTGCTCGGCCAGCGTCGCTGCCCAGTCCAGCCAGTCACTCGAGCCAGTGGTGCAAAGCTTGCAACGCAAAGAGTGCCTGCTTTGCCCGATGGCATGCTCCATCCGTTCACGATAGTCATCGCTGACAATCACCGCACTGGCGCCAGAATCCTGAAGCATGCCCACCAGGGCGTCATCGGCTACCGAGACGTTGATCGGGACCGAGACCGCGCCTGCCGCCATAATGCCGAACAGCGCGTGCAGCATGGGCAGGCCGTTGCTCATCAGAACCACCACCTTGTCGCCCGGCTGCACGCCATGACTCAACAGGGCATGAGCCGCGCGGTTGATGGACTGAGTGAACTCGCGCCAGTTCTGCTGCTCATCATCGCAAATGGCCGCTACGCGATCGGCGCGCCACTTGCCGTGCAAGGCGAGGATTTCCGGCAGCAGAGGCGCGGGGCTGTCAAACTGAAAACTCATCCGGCAGGGTTCTCTTCAAGCGTACCTGCTCAGAACCGGTATTCCACGCTGCCGGTCACTGTCAGAGGAGGGCCGTAGAAGACCGTGGTGTTGTCCTGCAGGCCAAGGGTAGTGCCACAGCCCCCGGAGCCAAAACAGTAACCAGCGGTTTTCACATCCTCATCGGTCAGGTTTTTACCATGCAGGCCAACCAGCCAACGTTCATCGTCGCTGAGCCAGACTATGCTGGCATTGACCAGACTGTAGGACTCCTGGTCAATCACCGGTGCGGGTGCCTCGAATTGCACAATATCGCCTTTATACGACCAGTTGATGCTGGCTGTTAGGCCGCCTGTTGGCAGGCCAAACTGGTAGCTCAGACCAACATAAGCCATTTCCTCAGGTGTGTTTTGTATGGCCCGGTCGGCGGAGATGTCCACGCCGTTGAAGATCCACTCCTTGATTTCGGCGTCCAGAAAACTGAAGGCCAACTGCGCGCTGAGCTGCTCGGTCAGCAAAAAGTGCCCTTCGAATTCGATGCCGGCAATCTCGGCTTTGCCAGCGTTGGTCACACTGCCGACAAAGCTGTCGTTGACTCCGTCCCCGTCGGAGTCAACTCCCAGTGAGCCGGGAATCTGCATGTCCTCATAGTCGCTGAAAAACAGTGCGACGTTGGTGCGCGCGCGACCATCCGCCCAGGTGGCTTTGAGGCCCAATTCAAAAGAGTCCAGGGTTTCCGGTGCAAAGCCCTGCTCAACCTCGGGGGTGAGGAAGTTCGCGCCGCGTGGGTCAAAGCTGCCGGCTTTCCAGCCCTGGCTGTAGCTGGCGTACAGGTTCATGTCGTCGCTCAGCTGGTAGCTTAAATTCAACCGGGGAGAGAAGTCGCTGTAGGTGCGCTCGGCCTCGTAGTCACTGTTGACCGCGATCTGAATTGCGGCCGGGTTGGCAAAAAACTCCGAGGACAAGCCGAGGTATTGGGCACGGAAGATATCCGCGCTGCGTTTGTCTTCAGTGTAGCGACCTCCCACTGACAGTGCCCAGCGATCGCTCAGGTCATAAGTGACGTCGGCGAATACCGACCAGGCCTCGGTATCCACGGTGCCGCCGGTGTACGCCGTGACCCCGCCAGGAACCAGCAGGCCCAGCACGACATCAAAGTCATTGGCCGCCTTGGCATCCAGGTAGTACACGCCGGCCACCGCACTGATGCGGTCCGAGTTGTAAAGAAACTGGAACTCCTGACTGGTCTGCTCATTGTCGTAGATGACAGGTGCGTCGAAGTCGATGAGTGCCGTGCTGTCAAAATCGATGATGGATTCGGTGTAGTCCTCACGGTACGCAGTGATACTGCGCAGCTGGATTGCCTCATTCACATCCCACTCGACCGACAGCTGTGCGCCTTTGGATTCAACGTTGTTATTTCCGCCAATTCCCAGCGTGGAGTCTTCCTGGCTGGCGCCGGCCTGGGTATCACGCAGGTCGCCCAACGGGGTTTCCCCACCAATCGGGCCGGGGAAAGGGCGGTAACCGGCTACCGGGTCGGAGTCGTCATCTGTATGATCGTAGGCGATGCGTATGGCCAACTCATCGGTTGGAGTGAACTCGGCACTGACGCGGAAGGCCAGTACATCTTTGTTGTAATTGTCTTCACCAGTCGTCAGGTTGTCGCCAAAACCGTCGCGGTTTAGCGAGGCAAGCGCAGCGCCAAGCCTGAAAGAGTCGCTGACCGGCAGTGAGCCGGTCGCGATAAAGTCGGCCTGGTTGTAGCTGCCGATATTTGCTTTCAGCCGCAGGCTGGGTTCGTCGCTCAACTTCCGGGTAACATACTTGATGGCACCGCCCACGGCGTTGCGGCCATACAGCGTTCCTTGTGGGCCGCGTAATACTTCCACGCGCTCCACATCGTAGATGTCCAGCAGCGCGCCTTGCGGCCGGGCAATGTACACGTCATCAACGTACAGCGCCACGCCTTGTTCAAATCCGGCCAGCGGGTCCTGCTGGCCAACCCCGCGGATAAAAGCAGTCAGCGTTGAGTTGGTGGCACGCGATGGCTCCAGGGTAACACTGGGCACCACCTGAGCCACTTCACTGATGTCGGCTGCGCCGCGCATTGCGAGCGCATCACCGGATAATGCGGTGACTGCAATGGGTACATCCTGCAGGTTTTCCGCGCGCCGTCTGGCGGTTACTACAACTTCTTCGAGCGCTGTTGCGGAGTTTTCCTGCGCGCTGGCCGGGTTGCTCACGGCGGGAAGGCCCAGCAGAAAACAGGCGCTGAGTCCGGTGGGAAGCAGAGTTTGAAATGGAGTTTGGCGCTTCATGAGTTGTCCTCTGGTGATTTTGCTTATTCAACAGGCGTTGAAGATATTCAACGCCTGTTGAAATGTCAATACCCGCTGGAAAATTTCCTGACGGACTTGATTGCAATCAAGCCGCCTGCAGCAAGCCCCAGAGAACAAAGAATCGCCACGCTGGCGGATACCGCCGGGTTGGCGATTCCCAAGAGCAAATTGAGTACCAGGTGAGCGCCCAGCCCGGTCAGGGCAGCAATGCTGACCAGCCAGAGCGGCGGTGTAGTGCGCATTAGCACGCCAAACAGGATGGGCACCAGCAGGGCGGCTGCCAGCCCATAGACCCCGGTCTGGGCAAACAGCCCGACCAGCGGCGGAGGGTTCCAGGCCAGCACGGCTGCAATGCAACCGACCGCCACCAGCACCCAGCGGGATAACCACAGGCCGGAGTGTTCGCTGCCGTGCGGTCGCAGTGGGCGGTAAATGTCGTTAACAACCATGGCGGAAAGTGACACCAGAATTCCGTCCAGCGTACTCATTCCGGCGGCCAATAAGCTCACGAATACAAAGGGCAGTAGGTACTGGCCCCACTGCGAGGCCGCATACTCGAACTGCAGGTAGGTGACCAATACGGCGTCCTGTGCTGGCGCATCCACTCCGGCCAAACGGGCGTAAAAGCCAACCAGGAGCATCTGCGAGTACACCAGGCCAACGACCGTGGCAGTACCGATAAAGCGCCAACTGTCGCCATCGCGTTTCAGATACAGCAGCTTGCTGAGAATATGCGGTTGCAGGGTTAGGGCGAAGGTCACCAGAAAACCACCTGCAAATACTGAAAAGAAGCTGTTGTAGAGCTCACTGTTGCTGTTGTAAACGCTGGCATACTCCGCACCTATGCGTTCGAGTGAGTGAACAAAGCCGCCGTCGAAATAATGCAAGCCACCAATGGCGAGAATTGCCGCGATCAGCAGCATCATTACCCCCTGCACGGCATTGGTGTAGGCGTGGGCATAGGTGCCACCCATCAGCACATAGGAAAACACGAATAACAGCACCAGTAACAAGCCGGTCTGCTGGGAAACCGGAAACATGGCCGACACCAACAGACTGCAACCGACCAGGATCAGCACGACAAAGGTGATCGACAGCAGATTGATAAATGCGAAAAACAGGCTCAATCGGCGGCTTTGATAGCGTTGATAAATCCAGTCCGGAATGGTGATGGCGCCATTGCTATTCCCGAGGCGGACAAAGCCCTTGGTCAGCACCAGCAGTGCGGTCAGTATGCCGGCCGAGGCGGCCACTCCAAAATGCAGATAAGCGGACAGTCCATGGGTGTATACAAAACCTGGATTGATGACAAAGGTCGCGGTGGAAGCAATGGATGAGGCGAGCGTAATGCCGACCAGGTAGGGGCTCATGTCTTTATTGCCAATCGCAAAACCCTTGATATCGCGGGTTTTGCGCATACCAATCCAGGACAGGTAAAAGGTCAGACCGACGTAACTGCCAAGCAGAAGATATTTGAAAGTGTCCGGGCTCAGCATGGTTTTTCTCTTTGTGTGCGGCTGTACAGTAAAATTCAACAACTGTTGAATTGTCAAGTGTGGTGGTATACTGAGGCGAATGTTTTGTGAGTTGCGCGTGATTTGAAGCCACCCGTCAGTGACCCCAGCTTTACTCCGAAAAGAGAGCGCATTCTGGATGCGGCGGAGGAGTTGTTCGCCAGACACGGTTACGACGGCGTGACGCTGCGCCAGATTGCCAAGAAAGCGGATGTGGATGTTGCGCTGGCCAACTATCACTTTGGTAAGAAACGTGACCTGTTCGAAGCGACCTTTCTGCGCCGTGCGCAGATACTGAATGATGTGCGCTTGCAGGCTTTGCTTGAGGCGGAAAAAGAGGGCGATGGTACGCCGCCGCTTGAAGCGATTATCAGCGCGTTTCTTCGGCCGATTCAGGCGTTGAAGCTGAGTAGTGACCCGGGCTGGCGTAATTACTGTGCGTTAGTCGCGTACATTAACTCCAGCGCGGTCTGGGGAGAGGAAATGATGCATCGGCATTTCGATCCGCTGGTGTCACGCTACATCGCTGCGTTGAAAAAAGCGCTCCCGAATACAGAGCCCGAGAAAATTCATTGGTGCTACCACTATTTGTCAGGGGCGCTTACGTTGACGCTGGCGCAAACCGGGCGTATCGACCGCCTTTCCGAAGGATTGTGCCAGTCTACCGACAGTCAGACAGCATACGACTTGATGATTCCGTTTGTGGCGGCTGGGTTTGAGAGGATATGCGGGGAACCCTGAAGACGTCGGGTGTCCCCCTGAAAATAAGCCAGCCAGATGCACGCAACTTGATGTCGGTCAAAACGTCAAGATAATTCTGGGTCATTATAGTGCCCGTAGATGCAGATATTATCTGTCCGCCTGCTTTTCTCCGCACTGCAGATGATCAAAGTCAATAAGCAAACAACTCGATGAAATTTCGGCTACTAATCCCTATCGCTTTTTGCCTGGGACAGCAGATCGCGTATGCTTCTGCACAGACATCGCTTGCAGAGCTTTCGCTCAGCGATGCGGTGGACGCTGCCGTTGCTCAGGCGCGCGCCGGCGCCAAGGACAGCATCCCGGATAATCGAAGTGGCTCCTGGCTGGCCGCCGCCCCACAGCTGAATGTGAGTTATCTCGACAGTAATACGGCCCTGGGTACGGATGAAACCGAAGTCAGACTGATACTACCTCTAAAATCCAACTGGTTGCGACGCCGGGAAGCAGCGCTACGACAAATGTCTGGCGAGATTGCCGAGGCCTACGCGCTGAAAACCCGTTGGTTTTATTCAGGGTTGCTGCGCGAAACACTGTGGTCGCATCGGATCGCCACCCACAAGCTGGCTTCCGCCCGGCAGAAACTGACGCTTTTGCGGCAGCTGGCGCAACGACAGCAGGATCTTGCCGACGCGAGGGTCAGTTCGGATCTGGCACTGCTGTTGGTTCGCCAGGAAAGTGTGCGGGCAGAGTTAGACGAGTTGGAATATTCTCAGCGGGTGGATCGCTGGCTGCAGCGCTATCGTACACTAACTGGTCTCCAGCAACTGCCGACAATGATTGTCGAGCCAGCTGCAAGCCGCGGCGAATCGTACCAGCAACACCCGCTGTTACGGCTTCTCGACCTGGATCACCAACGAGAAAAAGAGCTGCTGGCAAGCACCAGCCGTCGCGCGGAACCGTGGAATCTCTCAGTGGATTCCAAACGACTGGATTCGCCAAACCTGAGCGAAGACCAGTTTGGTGTCAGCCTGGAGGTGCCTCTGGCCTTCCTGGCGCGAGAAAGCCAGTCCTACGTGAGTTCCAGCTTGCAGCAGTCCCAGGCCTACTGGCAGGCCAGAGATGAACTGCTGGAACAATTACAAGCGCAGCGAAGCAAACTTGAGAACGATGCAATGCTGTTGCGAAAGAAGCAGCAACTGCTGAATGAATCAGTCAACTTAAGCGGGGCGCTGGCCACAAGAGCAGCAGAACTCCGCTCTGCGAGTGAAATAAGCGAAGATTTCGCCTTACGGCGCAAACTTGCAGCTGAAGATGCGCAAGCCGCCGCTGCCTTAAACCTGTTGCTCATCGAGCAGAATAAGGCGTTTTTAAATCAGGCCATAGGACATAGCTTATGATACTTAAGTCTGCGCTGCTCGTTTTGTTCTGCGTGTTCGCCGGGTCAAGCTTCGCCCAGAGCATACCCCTTGATCGGTTGGCCAACCTCGATACTCGGTTTGAATCGATTTCCCTGGCAGGCAGCCTGCAGGGCCAGCCGGTAACTGCAACGGTGAGCTATCAGCGCGGCGAAGCGTTTACCCTGCTTGCTCCTCGCGCTGTCCAGCAGTTGGACTATCTGGTCACTAACGGCGCGAGCGTACAGAAACAGCAAGCCATCGCGCTTCTCGGCGGGCCAGAACTGCACCATTTTCTGCTGGAATATCAAACCAACAGGAGTTTGATGCTCGATGCAAAGCGCAGGTTTGACAGTAATAAAAAGCTATATCAGGAAAATGCCATCAATGCAGGACAGTGGAGAGAAATCAGCGAGGCCTACTATCAGAGTTACCTGGAACACGAACACATGCAGCACTTTTTTCGCCTGGTGCTGAAAGAGGATGAGCAACTGGACCAGATCACTATAGCGGCCCCCATTGACGGAAGAATCGAGTTTTCCGCTCATCAGGATTACGTGGCAGAAGGCCAGCCTATCGCCTTTTTCATTCCGGAGGACGCCATCCGCCTGAAAGCCAGTATACCGCTGCAATACCGAAATACATTGAGCAAACTTGGAGTAGGCCGCTGCCAGCTGGATATTGATGAACTCGCTGCGGTCGCCGACGGTTTTTTTGTACAGGCCTGGTCAGAGCCATTGAGCGAGGATTGTAGATTTGTTCTCGGACAGACACTGCTTGCCATACCAGTATTGGCTGCAGACGGTTACCTTGTGCCAAAGACTGCAGTGTTTCGCTGGTTGCAGCGTGACGCATTGTTTGTTCGACAGGGTGATGAGCTGATTCTTGTCTATGTACAACTTGTCGGAGAGAGCAAGGATAACTACGTGGTTACTTCGGAGCAGCCATTGCAGGACTTGCAGGTGCTTAGCAGCTCCATCAGTGCAACACAGGGCATGTTGCTGGGGTTGGGGGACGAATAGTTGCTGTCGTCCGTTTTACGCTTCTCCCTGACGCAGCGCTTGTTTGTCAGCCTATTTTTTGTGATTCTTGCGGCCGCCGGTTTTCGGGCTTGGCAGCAGATACCGATTGATGCCTTTCCAGAAATCTCGCCTGTCCAAGTCAAGGTGATTCTTAAGTCACCGGGCATGACGGCTGAGGAGATGGAACAACAGATAACTCGCCCATTGGAGACTGAGTTACTGGGTATTCCCCGCCAGAATATGTTGCGCTCGACCACTAAGTATTCCTTGACTGATATAACGCTGGATTTTGTCGAAGGCACCGACATCTACTGGGCTCGCCAGCAGGTCAGCGAACGTCTTTCTGCAATCCGAAATGAACTACCGAATGATGTCAGTGGTGGGATGGCGCCGATGAGTACACCGCTCAGTGAAATGTTCATGTTCACAGTGGAAAATCCCAATTTGTCATTGACTGAGCGGCGCCAGCTGCTGGATTGGGAAATCCGACCAATACTTAGGACCGTGCCCGGCGTGGCCGATGTCAATGTGCTGGGTGGATTTGCAAAGACTTATCAGCTTGTGCCGCGGGCTGGCTTGATGGCAGCGGCCGGCATTTCAATGGACGAGCTGAAACAGGCTATCATTGATAATAATCTCAATGGTGGAGTCGGGCGTATAGTTCAAGGCAATGACGCCCTGATTGTTCGCACGGAAGGCCGTTTTTCAGAAATAGATGACATCAGCGAGTTGCTGATTAAGAGCGTGGACGGGCAGAACATTCGTGTCGCGGACATCGCTGAAGTATCAGTAGGCCACCTGACACGATACGGCGCGGTTACTCGCAATGGCGTTGAGACGACACAAGGGCTGGTCATAGCGCTAAAGGATGCGAATGCGGCCGATGTGGTCAGCGGCGTCAAGGAAAAACTGGCGGAACTCGAAAAGAGTATGCCCGTAGGTACTGAACTGAATGTGTTTTATGACCGCTCCTCGCTGATAGATACTGCGACAACCACTATTTTCACTGCGCTGTTTCAGGCGGTCGTTCTGGTTATCCTGCTTTTAGCGGCCTTTCTGGGCCACTTGCGCGCTGCGGCAGTTATTTCCTTGTCGCTGCCGCTGGCTGCGTTAATGACCTTTTTGATGATGTCCTGGTTTGGAATGTCAGCCAACCTGATGAGTCTTGGCGGCCTGGTTATCGCCATAGGAATGATTGTGGACTCTTCGGTGGTTGTCGTGGAAAACGTCGTCAGCCAATTGTCCAGGTCCAGCAGGTTGCCGACAATGCACTTGATTTATCGGGCGGCAGAGAAGGTAGCGCTACCCGTTGTGTCCGGCACCGTGATCGTTCTGATTGTATTCTCGCCGCTGCTAACGCTGACTGGTCTGGAAGGAAAATTATTTACCCCGGTCGCGTTAACAATCGTCTTTGCGATGTTTGCGGCATTGGTGATAGCTCTCACCATAATTCCGGTTGCCGCTTCTTTATTGCTTGGTGACGAGCCGGTCAGAACTCCGGTCCTGGTAGCGCGCCTGCAATCAATCTATCAACGCAGTCTGGACGGCGTACTGGCTGCACCCAAAGCCCTGCTGGTCGTCGCTGCCGTGGCGGTTGCATTAAGCCTGACGCTGTTCGCTGTTATCGGCAAAACTTTCCTGCCGGTGCTCGATGAAGGTGACATTATTGTGCAGTTCGAGAAATCACCCAGCATCTCACTGCAATCATCGGTCGATCTGGATATACAGATTGAAAGAGCTCTGTTGGCTGCCGTCCCTGAGATACGACAAATCGTCGCCAGAACCGGCTCTGATGAAATTGGCCTCGACCCTATGGGCCTGAATGAAACGGATTTGTTTATGGAGCTTCAACCAAGGAGTGAATGGCAGGTAAACGGTAAGCAGGCACTAATAGGCAAAATTCGCGAAGTACTTCAAGGGTTCCCCGGCATTAACTTCACTTTTACGCAACCCATTCAGATGCGGGTCGCGGAAATGCTGACCGGAGGCAGCGGCGATATCTCTGTCAAGGTGTTTGGTGATGATATCGATATTTTGTCCGAAATAACGACTAAACTAAGCAAATTGACCAGCAAGCTGGACGGTGCTGTTGACACTCAAAGCGCGGTCATCGAAGGCGGCTTGTTTGTGACTTTGGAGCTGTATGATGGCGTTGCTCGTCAATATGGCTTGTCGGAGCGAGAGTTTTCCGAGTACTTGAAGTCGCAGCTGGAAGGATTCATCGTTTCTGAGTTAATCGAAGGACGCCGGCGAATACCTATTGTGATTGCTGGCTCCGACTCGAGCTTACCGCGTGTTTCGCATACCGCAATGCTGGCACAGCGATTGATCGTATTGCCGGATGACACGTTGGCCCCGATTGCCAATGTTGCCAGACTCAGCTTTAGAGAAGGCCCGCAACTGATCGAGCGAGAAAAAGGCAATCGCTTTGGTCATGTCAGCACCAATGTCAGTGGAAGAGACATTGTCAGTTTTGTTGATGAGCTTAAGGCCGAGACAACAGCAAATCTGAGCTTGCCGACAGGTTACATTATCGAATACGGTGGCCAGTTCGAAAACCAACAGCGCGCCACCAGGAATCTACTGATGGTGGTACCTGCTGCGCTGTTTCTAATCCTGTTGATTCTGTTTGTGACATTTCAATCGCTGCCTCTCGCAGCGCTGGTACTTGCCAATATTCCCTTTGCGATAGCCGGTGGTAGCATCGCACTGTTTGTCAGCCGCGAGTACCTGTCGGTGCCTGCTTCGGTAGGGTTCATCGCTTTGTTGGGAATCGCTGTGCTAAACGGTGTTGTCATGGTCAGCCACCTGGAGAGTGTTCGCAGTTCGATCCTGGACCTCCATACACGTATCATAAGCGGTGCTGCAAGTCGCTTAAGGGCGATTCTCATGACGGCTTCAACGGCTATGTTTGGTCTGATACCGCTGGTATTTGCCAGCGGGCCTGGCGCGGAAATTCAAAAACCGCTGGCCATTGTTGTGATCGGAGGTTTGATCACTTCCACCGTGGCGACCCTGTATTTACTCCCCGTTTCCTATTATCAATTGGAGAAACGACGTGTGCGCTGAAGCCGTTTCACTGATCGTAATAGTCCCCACAGAGTTGAAAGATACCATGGTCGACACTCTGATCGGTCTGGACCGTATCAGCGGCTTTAACATGGATAATGTTGCCGGCTTTTCTCGCGAACACAGTCGTTTTAGTGTGCGCGAACAGGTGCAGGGCTATCGCCGCCTGTTTCGTTTTGAAGTCATCTGCAAACGCGATCATTTGAACGAACTGGTCGCTGCTCTACGGCCTATTTGTGCGCCGGTGAAAGCGCGCTTTTGGGTTACGCCAGTGATTGATCAGGGGCACTTTGCGGCGGAATAGGGCGGGATTCGGGTCTGCAAATGCTAGCCACCTTGAATCCGCGGCAACAGAAACACTTCAGCACCCTCAGGAATCACTGTACTCCACTCATCGCGAAATACATCCCCATTAATAGCAACAGCCACACCGTTATCCATATGCGCTTGGAAACCCGGGTATTGCTCGCACAGTTTGCGAAACAGCTCACGGATAGTACTGGCTTCCACCTCGACGCTGGCCTGACCGCCAGCGGCGCTGCGTAATGGACCAGTTAGCTTGACTTGCACAGTGGCCCGCTAGGCGCTTTCCGCGTCCAGCGCCGCCAGAATGCGTGGTGGCGAGATAGGCACCTGGGTCATGCGCACGCCAACGGCATTGGATACCGCGTTGGCCACGGCGGCGAGTGGCGGCACGATAGAAGTTTCGCCGACTCCGCGCACACCATAGGGGTGGTTGGGGTTGGGAATTTCCAGAATCTGCGTGTCAATAAACGGCAGGTCCGAGCAGACCGGAATGCGATAGTCCAGAAAGCCCGGGTTTTGCAGCCGGCCGTCATCGCCGTAGATGTATTCCTCATTCAGTGCCCAGCCAATACCTTGTGCGGCACCGCCCTGGAATTGCCCTTCCACGTAATCCGGATGGATTGCCTTGCCGGCGTCCTGAATTACCGTGTAGCGGATTACCCGGGTAGAGCCGGTTTCCGGGTCAACTTCCACATCGCAGATGTGGCTGGCGAAGGACACGCCGGCTCCGTCGGCCACGAACTCATTATGCCCGGCAATCGGGCCGCCGGTATTTTCGGTGTTGGCGGCAATCTCGGCCAGTGATAACGGCGCTTTGTCGGCATGCGCCTCACCCACAGCGTGCGCACAACCGTCTTTCCATTCCACTTCTTCTACGGGAATTTCCCAGGCTGTGGCCGCCCGTTGTTTCAGGACTTCGATGGTGCGGCGCGCGGCCACAATCGTTGCCATGCCGGACGCGAAGGTGCCACGGCTGCCATCGGTCATGTCGTTATGTGCCAAGGCGGCGGTGTCGCCAATGTGAGCTTTCACTTGCTCATAGGGAATACCGAGTTCTTCCGCACAGATCAACGACAGAGAAGCCCGCGAGCCGCCAACATCTACCGTACCCACGCTAAGATTGACGGTGCCATCGGCCGCGACATTAATGGTTGTGCTGGTCTGGCCACCAAAGTTGAACCAGAAACCACAGGCCATGCCACGGCCCTGGTTTTTACCCAGTTTGGCTTTCATGTGCGGATGACTCTTGGCGGCGTCCAGGGTAGGGCCGATACCAATCGGGCCATACACAGGGCCATAAGAAGACTGCGTACCTTCTTTGGCCGCATTCAGAATGCGGAAGTCGATGGGGTCTATGCCAAGTTCCTGGGCAACCAGGTCAACCGTGCTTTCCACAGCGAAGGCTGCCATAGGTGCACTGGGTGCTCGGTAGGCCGCCACTTTAGGCCGATTGCACACCACATCGTAGCTCACCGTTTGTACGTTCTTAAGGTCATACGGTGCGAAGGAAGTCATTGCACCAATCAGCGCCCAGGTGCCGGGGAAGGCTCCGCCCTGGTATCGGCATTCCGAGGTGGCGGCGGTAATGCGGCCATCCTTGGTGGCTCCAATCTTGACATCGATGGAAGTGGACGAGGTCGGGCCCGAGGCCCGGAACACCTCTTCCCGGCTCATTACCACTTTCACGGGGCGGTTCGCCTTACGTGATAACGCCAGTGCGATGGGCTCTATCCATACGTGGGTTTTGCCGCCAAAACCCCCACCAATTTCCGACGAGGTGACTTTGAGTTTGGCCATGTTCAGACCCAGAATTTGGGCGCAGGTGTTGCGATAGGCAAAATGGCCCTGGGTAGTTACCCACAGTTCACCCGAACCATCCGGGCTCATATTGGCCAGGCAGGCATGCGGTTCAATATAGCCCTGGTGGGTTTGGCCAGTCTTGTAGCTTTTCTCAATGATGACGTCGGCCTCTTTAAATCCCGCCTCTACATCACCGTGCCCAAACTGCGCTCGCATGGAAACGTTAGAAGGCTTGTTCGGCTGTGGTTCGACGCCCACGGTATACACCCAGTCGTGAATAACTGGTGCGTCTGCCTGCATGGCTTCGTCAACGTCGGTTACATGCGGGAGCTTTTCATAATCAATCTTGATTAACTTCAGCGCCTTTTTAGCAGTCGTTGCGTCTACCGCAGCCACCGCGGCAACCGCGTGCCCGTCGTACAGCGCACGACCGCGCGCCATGCAATTCTCAAGAATATTCAGCAACTCGCGGTCGCCACCGCAATGCTCGTCCGGCAGGTCGGCGCTGGTGATAACTGCCTTCACGCCCTGCAGTTTCTCGGCGCGCGACACATCCAGCTTTTTGATGCGGGCGTGCGCATGCGGGGAGCGCAGGAACATGCCGACCAGCTGGCCAGGGGCTGTGGCGTCGGCCCCGTAGCGCGCGCGACCGGTAACCTTGTCGATTCCATCGGGCCGCTTCACGCGGGTGCCGATCACGCGAAATTCCTGGTTGGTGAAGTTCGTATCTTGTTTCATGATCTACCTAATCCTGTTTCCCGAGCGTTTGCGATAAGCACTGTATGGATGCGTCTGAGGTGCTTACTTCTTCTTCTTCTTCTTGGCTTTTTTCTTGTTCTGCTTACGCATTTCTTTGCCGGCCGCCTGAACTGCCCGCACGATTTTGTCATACCCGGTGCAACGACACAGATTGCCCGCTAGAGCGTAGCGAATTTCGGTTTCACTAGGGTCCGGGTTGCGCTCGAGCAGCACCTTTGCGGCAACCAGAAAACCGGGGGTGCAAATACCGCATTGCAGTGCGGCGTGCTCTATGAATTTTTCCTGCAGAGGATGCAGTTGGTCGCCATCAGCCAGGCCTTCTACCGTGCCGATCTGCTTACCGTTTGCTTCCACCCCCAGTACCAGGCAGGAGCAGACCAGCCGGCCGTCCAGGGTGATGCTGCAGGCACCGCAGTCACCGGTGCCGCAGCCTTCCTTAACGCCAGTCAGGCCAACCCGGTTGCGCAGGGCATCCAGAAGACTCTCATCCTGTGGGCAGGCGAATTCCACGGCATCGCCATTAATCGTTGTGCTGACGTGTGCTCCGCTCATCGCTTTCCTCCGGCGCGTTCAAATGCAATCAATGCCGCGCGGCGGGCCAGTACGCCCGCTACGCGGGTGCGGTACTCGATTGTGCCGCGTTTATCATTTATAGGCTTGCAGGCGGCAGAACAGGCTGCGGCCAGTTTGTCCAGGGCTTCATCATCCAGTTTGCTGCCGATGATTGCTTTGGCTGCATCGGCCACCAGTAGCGCGGTGGGCGCTACTGCGCCAAGGGAAACGCGGGCAGACTTGATGATACCGCGGGCTAATGTCAGGTTGACCCCGGCACCCACCACGGCAATATCCATCTCGGTGCGCGGTATAAAGCGCAAATAGGCATCACCGGATTTCGGCGCCCGCTTGGGTAAACTGATGTATTCGATAATTTCAGCCTTAGCCAACGCGGTCTGGCCAGGGCCAGTGACCACTTTTTCAACCGCCAGCGTACGGCGGCCTTTGGGCCCAACGATTGCCGCTTTAGCACCAGCGGCGATCAACGCCGGTACCGTATCGGCCGCCGGCGAGGCGTTGCACAAATTACCAACAATAGTGCAGCGCCCCTGCACCTGATCAGAACCGATCAATTGCGCGGCCTCAACCACGCCTGGCCAGGCTTTGCCAAGGGCTTTGTGTTCGCCAATTTCCACGCCGGGCACGGCAGCGCCTATGCGAAAGCCGGAAGCGGTTTTGCTGATCTCGCGCATTTTCGCGATCTGTTTTATATCCACCAGAAGGTCCGGCTCCAGCATGCCGCTTTTCATGCGCACCAGTAAGTCGGTACCGCCGGCCAACACATAGGCCTTGCCTTTTTCCGCCGCAAGCAGTTCGGCCGCTGCTTTACTTGTTGTTGGGGCTTCGTATCTCATGGGTGATATTGCTCTTCGCTAGGTCAGTGCACAGTGTACTGAATTACTTCCAAGGTTTGAAAGCTTTCCAGAGCAATCTGGAAAGAATTTGTGGTGTTTGAAAATACCCGGCTCACCAGAGAAAGGCTCTGGGTATCGTTTGGCTAGCCAGCGTGCTTACCCACTTCCCAACCCGGCAATTTCGCTTCGGTCACTTCCTTTGGAAAGGGCTCCAGCTCAGTCGCCATGGTGTCATTCCAGCGGTTCAGGTAACCGAACAAGGCGACCGCTGCCACCAGTTCCACAATCTGGCCTTCATCAAAGTGTTCAGCCAGGCGGTCAAAGTCAGCCTGGGTGGCTTCGTTGGGTACACGGCCGGCTTTGAAGCCAAGATTCAACGCGGCTTTTTCGGCGTCGCTGAATACACGGCTGTCTTCAAAATTTGCCAGAGCCGCTATTTGCTCATCGCTGACCTGGTAGATGCTGGACAGGTTGGTCATGTGCGACTGGCAATACAAACAGCCAGAGGCCAGGCTGCTTGCCAGGCTGACCATCATTTTGATGCCCTCCGGGGCGGTGCCTTCATACAGCACGGCCTGGTTCAAGGCCATAAAGGCCTTAACGATGTCTGGCCGGCGCGCCATGGTGCGAATACTGTTGGGTGTGAAGCCCCGGGTATTGGCGTAGTGCGTGAAGCGTTCAAGGATGTAGTCGTCGTTAATTTCGTTGTTTTCTAAGGGGCGTAGATGGGGCATGGCAGTTGCTCACAGGTTCAGGTAGACAGTGCGATAGTAATAGCTGTCTCAAAGCATGAGTTAATCAGTGCGGCTTTACTGGCATGATCTTTTTGCAGATCACCACTGACCACCATCATACCTTCGATCATGGCGGCGATTTGGGTCGCCTTCAAGCGAATTGTCGCATCTGATAGCGGGTTTGAGTGCAAGGCTTGGATATGGGCGCTGAGTTGTTCAATGTCATATTGATACAAGTCTTCCAGATAGATACCTCGAAATCCATCCATTGAACCGGCCAGCGCCCACAGCTGCAGAAAAAACTGGCGTGTTTGTTGGCGACTAATATCTTCCAGATTGTAGCGCAAGATCTGTTCGAATCGTTCTAGAGGGGATTGTTCGTCGCCTTCGTTTTGAAACGCGGCGTACGCCTGGCTGTACTGCTCGGCAATATCCGCAAACAGCGCGTGCAGCAGATCTTCCCGCCGAGGGAAGTAGTACTGCAGGTTAGCCAGGCTCACGCCGGCCTGCTCGGCCACGCTGCGCATGGAGAATTTGTCCAGGATTTGCGTTTCCAGCAGATCATGGGCCGCCTGAATGATCCGTCGCGCCGTGCTGCGTCCAGCCTGGCGGGTAGCGGTTCCTGCACGGACGTTTTCTTGCATACGTTGTAGGGCTTGCATTGTTTGGTCAGTTGACAAATAATATGCCAGCCGTTGATTAAACACAATCGTATTCGCTGGGATAAAAACTATGATGAGTCTGCAACAATCGATCAAAGTACTAATTGCAATTGCTGTATTGGCGCTGACCGCTTGCGGTCAGGCAGAACAGGGTGAGGTCAAAGATTCAGCTGCTGAGTTGGCCGCGTTCAAGCAAGCCATTCGTGCCAAATACGACATGAAGGAAGCAGCCTTTGCCGCGAACGATCCGGAACCAATTCTGAACCGCTTTTATTCGGACCAGGTGATTTCCACGGGGCCAGATGGTTCCACCCACGAGGGGCGCGCCGGGCTGCGACCGGTATATGAGGAAGTGATTGGCTCAGAAGTGAAAGTGGAATCCTACAACACCTTTGTCAACGGGGATGCCGGCTGGGACTGGGTGAACTTTCATGTCACCCCGCCTGCGGAATCCGGTGAACAGCCGTTCACCTTCAAAATGCTGTTCTTGTGGGAAAAGATAGACGGCGAGTGGTGGTCGCACGGTGAAATGTACGTTGTCGGTAAGTTCGGAGACGGTGATCATGGCTAAGAAAAAAACACCTCAGGAAACAATCAACTCAGCCATCACACGGCGCGATTTTGTCGGTGGCACGCTGCTCGGCAGTGGCGCCGCCCTGTTGTCGGCCAGTGCACCAGCCTCAGCATCCGCTAAATCGGTAAAACCAGATGCGTTTAAACACGGGCGCACCATGCCTTTGCCTTTGACCGGGTTGGATAAAACCTGGACCGGTCCTGGCGGGGTGGGCGACTATGCGACGGCCAACGGCAACACTCACGATGTGGTAAACGCCGCGCATATTATGCGCAATGGCGATTTTGCCGATTTGCTGGCTTCTGCAGCCGACAGCGATGAAAGCTACGACCTGGTGGTGGTCGGCGCGGGCTTTGCCGGTTGTACGGCGGCCTATACCTACCGCCACGATCACCCGGATGCCAAGGTATTGATCCTGGACAACCACAGCATGTTCGGTGGTGAGGCCAGGCAAAACGAAATTGAAGTAAACGGCTACAAACTGTGGGCGCCGCAGGGCTCCACCGGTGCCGTTTGGCCGCTTGAAACGGCGAAGAAAATTGGCATGTACTCGCCTATCTGGGATGAGTTAAAACTGCCGCAGAACTTTGAGTGGCAGGAGCCAAAGAATTCCTCGCTGAAAATTCCGCAAGATAATTACTCCCCGATGCACATTGCCTGGGAACTTGCTGACCTCGGCTGGTATCACGACGGGCACGAGATGGCGGTTAACCCCTGGTCCAATCGTTTTAAAGACGTGCCGATTGATGAGCAAACCAAAAACGATCTTTTGTGGATGGAAACCTATCGGCAACCGCCGGAGCGTGACGATTGGGACCGTTGGCTGGACACCATGACGTACAAGGAATTCCTGCGCGACCAGATGGGCATCGACAACCCGAAGATTGACGCCTACCTGAACCCGTTCGGTGCAGCGATGGGCATGGGGCTGGGCGGCGATGTCATCTCCGCATTGCAGGCAGCCAACTTCCTGCAGCCAGGTGTAACCGAGTACGCACGGGTGCTTGGCCTGGGCGACCCTACTAACGATGTTATATTGGCGCAGTGGCCGGGCGGCAACACCGGTACGCTTCGGCACATTGTTAAAAGCCTGATACCCGGCATCTTTGGAGACTCACCGACACTCAGTGAAGTGCTGAGCAATCCGGTGCGTCGCGAGTTGCTGGACAGCAAACATCAGGCCGTGCGAATGCGCTTGAGTTCGCTGGTGGTCAATGTAAAGCACCGTGGAGCGCCCGAATCCGCCGATTGGGTGGATGTCATCTATCACAACGCTGGCAAGCTGCATAAAGTCAGCGCACGTCATGTGGTCGTGGCCGGGCAACAGCATCTCAACAAGCGCGTAGTCAGTGATTTGTCGGCGGCGCACCTTGGGGCCATGGATGAGTTCATGCACGCGCCGATGATGATGATTAATGTTGCGCTGACCAACTGGAAGTTTATGGACAAAATGGGCGTGGCGGCCGTGCGCTGGTTTGATGACGAGCTCGGCTGGTTTACCAATTTGCGCCGGCAGATGATCATCGACGGCCAGGAGCCGATGCCACTGGACCCGGCCAAGCCAACCGTGCTGACCATGTACAACTCCTTCTGCTTGCCGGGAATGCCGATTGACCAGCAGTGTGTGGCCGCGCGCATGAAGATGTTTGCCCTCAGCTACGCCGACATTGAGAAGCATGTAAAGCAGCAGTTCAGCAAAATGTTTGCCGCCGGAGGCTTTGATGCCGAGCGGGATATCGCCGGAATTATCGTCAATCGTCAGGGGCACGCCTATGCGGCTACCCCACCGGGCTTTTTCTTTGGCAGGGATGGTAAGCCGGCACCGAGTGACGTGATCCGTCAGCGTCATGGACGTATTGCTTTTGCGCACGCGGAATTGAAAGGCATGCAAATGTGGGAAGGTGCGGTGCACGAGGGGGAACGGGCCGCCCATGACCTGAAAGCCTGAGGCCATAAGGCGTGTACTTCGCTCTGAGTCAAGCGATGTTTGCGCACAATTCCAAGCTAGGGCCGCGTGCGCTTGATAATCTTCACCGACTGTGGGAGAGTCCGCAACGCTCAAGAGTGCAACAATAACGTCTTATTCTGCAGAAAATGGTTACTAATTCATCAGCGGCCGTCATGAGTGCGGCGAACGGGGAAATATTATGAAGCGAGTCCAGCATTTTAATTTGACGCGTCTGTCCTGTGCCCTTGCCCTGGCAGGCATGGCGGCGGGAACCCAGGCTTCCATTCTTGAGGAGATAACGGTTACCGCGCAGAAACGTGAGCAAAACCTGCAGGATGTTGGTATTTCAGTGACCGCTTATTCCGGCGATCAGATGAAAGCCCTGAATGTTGGTAACACAGTGGAAATCACCGAGCAGATTCCGGCGTTGCAGATGACCAGCTTTTCGCCAAACCTGGTGACGTTCAACATTCGCGGGGTTTCCCAGAACAATTTCACCGACAACAACGAAGCACCGGTGGCGGTGTACATCGATGACGGCTACGTGGCCAGCATGAACGCCATCAGTGGTCAGTTGTTTGATATCGACCGGGTGGAAGTGCTGCGTGGCCCGCAGGGCACGCTGTTTGGTCGTAATGCAACCGGTGGCGTGATTCACTACGTCACGCGGGGCGCCGATGACGAAGAATTCAACGGCTATGTTGAGGGTACAGTTGCCGACTACGACAAATACAGTGTTGAATTTGCCGTGGGCGGTTCCTGGTCGGACAGTGCTCGCTATCGTTTTGCGGCGCGCACCGAGCAATCCGACGGTTATATTGAGTCCAATACCTATCCGCAAGCCCTGACTGATGTACCGGTAGGTGCGCTACCGCCTGCCAGCGGGCAGGATCTGGGCGGTTCCGATGGTTACGCGCTGCGCGGTGCGTTCCAGTTTGATTTGAGTGACGCAGCGACCTTTGAACTGCTGGTCAAATACTCTGAAGACAGCGATGTCCCGACCGGAGGTTATATATTCCTGCCTTATGGCGATGCCAACGCGGCGAATTCCTATATTCCTCCGGAATTCACCGCGTTTGTTACCGACGTGATTGGCGCGCCGGCCGGCGCCACTGCGGATATATTCTTTTGCCCGGATCAGATCAACTGCTTCGCACCGGTAGACACGGCCGGGCGTACCATTTTTGAGGGCGACGCGCCTGAACCGCATGAGCACTACTCCGATTACCCCGGCTTTATGGACCGTGACACCACTAACGTCACGGCAAGGCTGGATTGGGAACTGAATGACGGGATGGAGTTGGTCTCCATTACCAACTACTCCGCAACCGACAAGTTCTACACAGAAGACGGTGATGGCATTCCCCCACCCATCATTGAATTCACCACGGTTGCTGATTTCACCCAGTTTTCGCAGGAACTGCGCCTGTCGGGTGAAACAGACAGTATGCGCTGGACGGCCGGTGCCTACTATCTTGACCTGGAGACGGATGCTGATGTGATTACCGTGGGCGCGCCGGTGGGTGGTGTGGCCGCCGATCTCGGCTTTTTCGATGCTGGTGGTAATAATCTTGCCGTGAATTCGCGGGTTGCGCAGGACTACCTGCTGGAATCCACCAACTGGTCCTTGTTTGGGCAGGTCGAATTTGATCTCAGCGATGCACTGACCTTGATCGCGGGTTATCGCTACTCGCAGGATGACAAAGAGCTGGATCTGCGCACCACGTTTGAAGCGGATGCCCTGATCACCGATGTGGCGACCGGTGCAAACGATGGCACGCCGGTATCCGTTGAAACCCTGAATCTTGCCAACAGCGTGGCAGCGGCCGGCGGCAACCAGGATGAGGTGGACTACGGTGACTACGCGGCCCGTCTGCAACTGGACTACCGCGCCAGTGACACCACCCTGATCTTTGCGTCCTGGAACCGCGGCATCAAAGGCGGAAACTTTGCGCCTTCAGCGAACGTCACCATTGACCGGGTACGCCATGATGAAGAGGTGTTGAATGCTTTTGAACTGGGCATTAAAACCGAATTCATGGATGGCAAGGCGCGTTTGAATGCCACCGCGTTTTACTATGACTATGAAGACTATCAGGCTTTCACCTTCTCGGATGGTACGCCCAGCGTCAGTAATGCGCAGGCAGAAAACCAGGGTGCAGAAGTTGAGCTGACGTTCCTGCCGACCGAGAACTGGGACATCATACTCGGCCTGTCTCTGCAGGACTCCGAAGTGGATGATGTGGAAACCCCGCAATCGCAGGGCACCCCGGTTGGCTTCCGGGTGGACTGGCCGGTAGACTTCCTCAATGGTATGGAATTGCCGAATGCTCCGGACATCAGCTTCAACTACCTGGTGCGTTACAACTTTGACGCCTTGGGCGGTAATGTAGCCTTCCAGATTGATGGCGCCTACTACGGCGATCAATACCTTGAAGTCACCAATGGTGGCGCGGCGCTGCAAGAGGCATACAACGTGAGCAATGCCAGTATCTCGTACACCATCGAAGGCGTCAGCGCCAAGCTGTGGGTGAAGAACCTTGCTGATGAGGAGTACAAGCAATATGCGCTGGACCTGGGAATCCTGGGCGGTACCGCAGTGTATGCGCCACCTCGCTGGTGGGGTGCCACACTGCGCTACGACTTCTAAAGCTTAGCGCAACGCGACAATGCCCGCCCCTGCGCGGGCATTTTTTTGCCCGGTTTTCAGCACAGGAAGAATAAGATGAAATCAACACGAATAAACATAGGCTTTTGTGTGATCGGCTTGTTTGCTCTGGCGGCTTGTCAGTCAAATACCGATGGCTCACTTGCAGCAGCGAAGCCGGCTGACCCGCAAGCCCCGAATGTGTTACTCATCGTAGTGGACGATTTGGGTTTTGCTGAGCTTGGCGCCTACGGTAGCGAGATTCCTACGCCGAACCTGGATGGCTTAGCCAATAATGGCGTGAAATTCAGCAACTTCCACGTTGCGCCCACCTGCTCACCAACTCGCTCTATGCTTTTGTCCGGTACTGATAACCACATTGCCGGCCTGGGCAATATGTTTGAAGAACTGTCACCGAACCAGAAAGGCAAGAAGGGCTACGAGGGCTATTTGCACGAGCGCGTGGCGCCTTTACCGGCGATTTTTCGGGAAGCCGGCTACCAGACCTTTATGTCGGGTAAATGGCATCTGGGCCTCGAAGCCGATCAGGGGCCGCTACAGCGTGGTTTTGATAAAGCCTTTGCACTGTTGGAAGGTGGGGCCGGGCATTTTGATGACATGCAGTCCTTGTTTGAAACCGAGGTGGGGAACTTTGGCAAGGCTAAATATCGCGAAAATGGAGAAATGTTAGACAATTTGCCGGAGGAGTTTGACTATTCGACTGAGTTTTACGTTGACCGATTATTGCAGTATTTGCAGGCAGCTGACAGCGAAAAACCGTTCTTCGCTTACCTCGCATTTACCGCGCCGCATTGGCCATTGCAGGCGCCACCGGAAGCCATTGCCCGGCACGAGGGTCGCTATGCCTTGGGGTACGATGAGTTGGCCAGGCAACGGCTACAACGGCAGAAAGCGTTGGGTCTGCTTCCAGCCAATGCCGAGTTGAGTGAGCGACCTTACGATGCGCCCACCTGGGATTCGCTGAGTGAGGAGGAGCAGCGCATCAGCGCCCGGCGGATGGAAATCTACGCCGCCATGGTGGATGAGATCGACCGACACACCGGGCGTTTGCTGAATTATCTTCGCGAATCCGGGCAGTTCGATAACACGATTATCGTATTCATGTCGGACAACGGTGCCGAAGGGCACACCTTAAGCGTGTTGTTTGCTGAAGAACACTTCCCGGCTGCCCGCAACTGGGTGTACAACACTTTTGCTTTTGATTACGACTCTATGGGTGGACCTGGCAGTTATGTCATGGTCGGGCCCGGTTGGGGCTGGGCCGGTGCACCGGCGCTGCGCGGCTACAAGGGCGCGACCAGCCAGGGCGGCACGCGTGTGCCGGCGTTTGTGCACTACCCCAGGCTTGCTGCAAACGGTCGTACCGATGCATCCTTGCTTAGTGTCAAGGATGTCGCGCCCACTTTGCTGGAACTCGCCGGGATCGCAGCGCCCGACGGGGAATTTCTGGGCCGTAACGTTGAACCCATCACCGGTGAGTCTTTTGTGGATGTGCTGCAAAGTAAGGCAGAAAACCCGGCCCGCAGCCAAGATCGTGTGCTGGGCGTTGAATTGTTTGGCAAGCGCGGCATCCGTCAAGGAGACTGGAGCCTTGTGCACATGTTTGAACCCTATGGCAACAACGACTGGCAGTTGTATAACCTGCGAGATGACCTGGCGGAACGCCTGGACCTTGCAGATAAATACCCACAAAAGCTTGCTGAAATGCAAGGCCTGTGGGAAGAATACGCACAGGAAAATGGCGTGATTCTGCCGGATTGGAACAGCGGGTATTGACGCGCCTCTTGAGCGTGGCCTCACGAGTCGCTTGAAAGGCTTTGTACAGCCGGTGCAGCTTGCCCGGGCACATGGCGCTCGAACAGTGCCAGCAAGTCGGTGATGTTGGCGTCCTGGTCAAACAACTGCAATACCTTGTGATTGGCTGCCCGTACCAGTTCGTCGTATAGCTTGGGATCTGCCACCAGCGATGCTATTTCTCGGGCCATGGCGTCGGCCTCATCCACGCCAACAAGCAGCCCGGTTTTGCCGTGTTCAATCAACTCTGGAATGGCGCTGACTCTGGTGGCAATCACTGGAATACCCAGAGCCATGGCCTCGGCCAGCACATTAGGTATGCCGTCCGGCGGGTGGCCATCAATTAATCGCGGTGCAAGGCAGAATAGGTCCGCGTCGCGAAATTGTTCAAGCACTTCGGCAAAAGACAAGGCTCCTACAAACACAACGCGCTCGCCCAGCTTGAGCTGCCCCCGTAAATCGCGCAGGCGAGCTTCCTCCGGCCCGGTACCAACAATGTGCAGGCGGTAATCAATATGTGGGGGTAGTGCGGCACAAGCGGCCAGCAAAGTATCGTGGCCCTTGGTTGGAACCAGGCGGCCAACACTCAAAAGGCGCAGGGGCTTTTCCGGGTCGATCCTTCTTGGTGGCATCGAGTGTTTGAATTGCAGCACGCGCGGGTCCAGGCCGTGGTAGTTCAGGTACACATGATCAGTGCGCTGCAAGCCCATACCGCTGCGCAAATGCTGGCAAAAATAGTCGCTGCAGACCACAGCAAAGGCGGCGTTTTCCAGTTTGTGGCGAAGAAAACTGTTGGCAGTGAAAATGTCTTCACCGTGAATGGCTGCGGACCAGCTTTCGCCGTGTAACTGTTGAATGTACCAGCAGGCGGTGGTGGGTACGTTTGCCCAATGCCCGTGCCAGTGCGTGATACCGCGCTGCTTACCAAGGTGGGCGAAGTGCAGGCTTATGGGCAGGATGCTCAGGTTTTTGATGGCTTCTACTGGGCGGTCCTTACCCTGCCAGGCAACCTGCCACATGGCGTGCAGGGTACGCAGCGGGTGAGCGGTGAATTGCCGCAAAAACGCCATTAGCGGTTTCCAGCTCAGCAATTTGCTGTAGTGAGTGCACGTTTCGCTATAGCGTTTGGCTTCCTCTATGGTTATCGGGTCGCGTGGAAACTGCAAGCTGAAAATTTCAAAGTCGACACCGTGTTTTTCCAGCGCAATCAGCTCACGAAGAATAAAGGTTTCATGCAACTCCGGGAACATTGAGATAACAATACCGAGCCGGGCGTTGCTGGCGGACTGCTGTTTCATTCGTGAATCACTTGAAGTCTAATGGCAAGCCCGGGAACATTCAGAGCTTGCCGTTGCGGCTGTGTACTCAGTAGTGGATTATGCCACCGAACGGCATGATGAAAAGGTGGCACATTGCCGATTGTGGTCGTTGTGGCTGGGTAAGCGGGCAATCCGCTCTATTGGCGGTATACTGTTGGTCAGGTGAGAAGTGAATAATTCATCGAGGAGGTGGGAAATGGACCTGACAGCCCAGCAGATTAAAACCTACCAGCAAGATGGCGTACTCAAGTTGGACCAGCTGATTGACGATCATTGGGTTGAGCGCTTGCTGGCGGTTGCGCAGCAGCAGCTCGACAAGCCTGGGAAGTGGGCCAATGATGGCGCGCCGGGACAAACGCGTGACCGCATGTTTACCGATCGTTACCTTTGGCGGGAAAATGCCGTTATTCGGGAATTCATATTTGACTCAGCGTGCGCACAGATAGCTGCGCAGGCCATGCACAGCCAATCGGCCCGGTTCTACTTTGATCACCTGTTAGTCAAAGAGCCGGAGACCGAAAGCGCCACGCCATGGCATCAGGACATACCTTACTGGCCGTTCCTAGGCAAGCAGGTGTGCTCAATCTGGGTGGCGCTAACGCCTGCCACGGTGGCCGGCAGCGCCATGGAATTTGTGCGTGGTTCGCATCTTAACGACACCTACTACAAGGCTGAGGTATTCGGCAAACGTGAAGACCACCCCAATGCTAACTGGACCGGGAAATCACAGGCGGAACCGGTGCCGGACATTGAAGCCAACCGCAGTGCATTTGATATTGTGGGCTGGGATGTCAAGCCGGGTGATGCCATTCTTTTTTCATCGTGGCTATTACATGGCGCACCCGGTAATGCCTCGTCCAATCAGCGCCGCGTTGCTCTATCAACCCGGTGGCTGGGGGATGATGCTATCTGGCACCCGCACGAAGGCGCTGACCCGACTGTAGGCAAAGATGACGTCTGCGTTGAGCCCGGCCTGTATCCGGCGGATGATGATGTTTTTCCGCTGGTATGGCAGAAATCCAGCGCTTAAAACGAAACAATCACCGAGTTTGGCCCGCCCATGCCTTGGCGGGCATTTCATCACAAAATGCTGCGGGTCACCTCAATCTGCTTGGGCGGGTGATTAACCCGCTGGTCTTCCAGCAGCTCGTCCCAGACTTTTCTAAAATGCGCCAGGGCGGAGTCGGCTGCTATGCCTCGTGGCTGAAAAGGGTCTTCCAACTCCAGCAATTTTTGCTGCGCCTCGATAATGACCTTGTCTTCCCAGAAACCTTCCAGCAGGCTGTCGCGCAATGAAATGGAAACGGCTTCTTCGTCCTGGCGGTAATTACGCAGGTAGTCCCAGAAAAAGTGTGCGGTGTTTTCGGTTTCCGGCGTCATGTACTGGCAGTTACGATACTGTTTCACCGCCGAGTGATCAGCGGACTGGTCCCAGCCAACCGGGCCAAAGGCAGTTTCCATCAGAAACACACCGGGCACAAACATCTGCACATAGTTGCGCCGGTCTACGGTTGGGCTTTCGTCTGGATTAACTTTCAGATGATAGGGCGCCGGTGCACTTTCACGGTGCCAGCGTTCGAACTGAAAGCCGCGTTCCAGACGCTCGATTTCCTGCTTGGTTTCCACCGCGTAGGCTTCCGAGCCGCCCAGGGTATTGGTGTGTACAAAGGCCAGGTGGGAGAAATCCGCCAGATTGTCAATGATCAGCATCCAGTTGCAGTCGTAGTGCAGGTAGCACTGTTTCGGAAGGCCCTGCCACTCAGGGTCGCTGAGCGGCGCGTAGTCGATAATGTCATCGGTGTTGGCCAGCGCAGGGTCACCCATCCAAATCCACAGCAGATTGCCGCGCTCTTCAATGGGGTAACTGCGCACCTTGTGCGAGGCCGGGATCTTGTCCTGCCCGGGAATTTCCACGCAGATACCTTGCGGGTCAAATTTAAGGCCGTGATACATGCAGCGAATACAATCGCCTTCGATCCGGCCCATACCCAGTGGCGCGCCGCGGTGGCAGCAGCGGTTGTCCAGTGCAATGTAGCGGCCAGACTCGCCTTTGAAAATTACCACCGGTTTACCGAGAAAAGTCCGCTCTAATTTTTCAGCCTCGGCCACTTCATGTTCCCAGCCCGCAGCGTACCAGCAGTTCCATAAGAATTTTGTATCGTTATTGCTCATGTGAGGTTCCTCCATCGCTCATTGTTATTGTCTCATAAGGCGTCACCAGCCGGGTAATAACAGCCAGCTGCACTTCTCGCAAGATATCATGGACGAGCAACTATTTTAAGCTTAAAATAGTTGCCATATTTTGATCGGACCAGGGCATTGAGCAGCGTTTACCAGGAGTTTCAGCACACAGCCAGCAGGCACCCGGCAAAGCCATTTCTGCACATTCCGGCCGTGGCCAGCCAGGCGTACGCTTCGGGGCCTGTTGATTTGAGCTATGAACAGGCACTGGAAGCAGTGGAGGCCTGCTCACGCCAGTACGCGGACAAAGGCTTTGCCGCACCTCTGCGGGTTGCACTGCTGTTAGAGAATCGTGCTGAATTTTTCGTGCACTGGCTGGCACTGAACAGCCTGGGCTGCAGCGTGGTACCGATCAATGGCGAAATGCCGGTGGATGAAATCGTGTATTTTCTGGAGCACAGCGAAGCCTGTGCCGTGGTGGCCTTACCGGACAAAGTCGCTCTCATGCAGGAAGCTGCATCTGGTGTCAGTGCCCCGGCGCCTGCGGTGGTGAGTTGTGATAACTTGCAGAAATTGCCACTACAGCAGGGTGGCGATGCCTCGCCTGGTTCGGGCACCGAGTGCGCATTGTTGTACACCTCCGGCAGTACCGGGAAGCCCAAAGGCTGTATGCTCAGCAACGAATACTTTTTGGCCTTTGGAGAATGGTATCGCAAACTCGATGGCCTCGGTCAAATCAACTACGGCGAGGAGCGCCTTCTAACGCCTTTACCATTGGGGCACATGAATGCCATGGCTGTGTCCACCACGGCAATGATCATGAACGCCGGCTGCATTATTCAGCTGGACCGCTTTCACCCGAAAACATGGTGGCAGGCGGTTCGCGATTCGCGCGCGACCATCTTGCACTACCTTGGCGTGCTACCGGCCATTCTGTTACAACTACCCGAGTCTGAGGACGATGATTTTAGCGGGCAGATCAAGTTCGGCTTCGGCGCGGGCGTGAACCCTAAGCACCATGCGCCATTTGAAAAACGCTTTGGTTTTCCGCTGATAGAAAGCTGGGCGATGACCGAATGCGGGGCCGGAGGTTGCATTACCGCAAACCGGGAGCCACGCCACGTCGGTACCTGTTGTTTCGGTAAGGCGAATGCTGAGGTGGAATATCAGCTGGTTGATGAGCACGGTAATGAAGTCCCTGAGGGCGAGCCCGGCGAACTGCGGGTGCGGGCAGCTGGCGATAATCCACGTAAAGCGTTCTTTTCCGGTTATCTGAAAAACCCTGAGGCCAGCGCTGAAGCCTGGAAAGATGGCTGGTTGAACACTGGCGATGTGGTGCGTCAGGGCGAAGATGGCAGTCTGCATTTTGTTGACCGTCGCAAAAATGTGATACGTCGCTCCGGTGAGAATATTTCTGCTTTGGAAGTGGAAGCTTCGTTGTCGCTGGACTCGCGCATTCAGGAAGCCCTGGTGGCCGCGGTACCCGACGAGCTACGAGGCGATGAGGTGGCGGCCTGCATTATTCTGGCCGAGGGCAATCGCGCTGAAGAACGGACTGCAGAGTTGATCGTAAACGATTGCCTGGACCGCCTTGCCTATTTCAAGGCGCCGGGCTATGTGGTGTTCTGCGACGAGCTGCCTAAAACCGCTTCAAACAAACCGAAACGGGCCGACGTCAAAGCGCTGGCGAAAAGTCGGGTGAGTGCGGGCGACTGTTTTGATACCCGCGCGCTGAAGAAGCGCCGTTAAGTGAGCCGGCCATGCGACTGGGCTTGCTTCAATGCGATGTGGTGGACGGTGAACTCGGAGAGAAGTTTGGTGATTATCCGCGTCTGTATCGGGAAGCCTTTGAGCGGGCCGGTTTAGCAGCCGATTGGCGGGTTTTCGACTGCACGCAGCGGGAGTTCCCAAAGGATGTTACTCAATGCGACGCTTATTTGATCAGTGGCTCACGGCACGCTGTGTACCAGGGGCTTGACTGGTACGGAGATCTGGTCAAACTGGTCCGGAAGTTGGACGCGACCGCTAGGCCTCTGCTCGGCATTTGTTTCGGGCACCAGGTGTTGGCGGACGCGTTTGGCGCTGCAGTAGCCAAGTCGGAGAATGGGTGGGGCATAGGCATTTACCCGTACCAGCTTCTGCAGCGTGAACCTTGGATGCAACCCTGGCAGGAAAGCATTCATGTGCCGGTTTGTCATGAGGACCAGGTACTTGAGCTGCCGCAAACAGCAGTAGGTTTGGCACAGAACAATCATTGCCAACAGTTTTTCGTACAGTTTTCGAAAACCAGCCTTGGCTTACAAGGGCATCCAGAATTTGAGCCGGATTTCATGCGTGATTTAATAGAAACCGAACGCGATAAACTAAGCTCAGGTCAACTTGACCGCGCACGCGCTTCGCTGCGTATTGCGCCGGACAACCAGCTGGTTTGCCGATGGTTAGCCAACTTTGTTTGCCGATAACTTGGCAAGCAGGGTGGCTATTTCCTCAGGTAACAGCCTGCCGGTTTCTCGACTGAACCCATTTTGTTCAGACGAACCCAAAGAGTGCTGATTGAGCAAGAAGATTTGCTGAGTCCGATTTTCCATGAAGAAAACAAAATAAATTAGAGGGCTGATCAATGCTTGAGCCAGAGAATAATCCCAACCCTTCCTACCTGGTTGACCCTCCTCGCCTTGTGCGTTTTTTAATGGCTAAGGTGTTTGGCCGAGTTGCCAATACTGAGCAGATTGCCAAGAAACGTGCCAAGGCCGAAACAAAACGCCAAGCCGAGGGCCGGGACCATATTGTGGAGTATTTTCATCAGGTTGATGACCCTTATTCGCACTTGATGGCGCAGCTTATTGGGCAATTTGCGGCGCGCTATGACATTAAAATTGTACCGCATCTCATCCGTGCCACAGGCGGCCGTAGCCAGCCAGAGCAAGAAAAGCTTGCCTTGTGGGCCCGTCGCGACTGTGGCTTGATCGCGCCGCATTATGGCTTGAGCTTTCCCGATGATGCCGGCGTGGTGCCAGAGCCTGAGTTGCAAAAGGCGGCGAACTGCGCACTGGCCAGGCTTGACGCCGAAGAGTTTGTTGCCCAGCTTGAAAGTGTTAGTGCCCGATTATGGTCGGGCGAATTCGTTGATACTGGACAGACGAGCGCCTTAGAAGCAGACGCGGCACTCGATAAGGGGTCTGCGCGCCTGGCGGAATTAAACCATTACTCGGGCGCCATGCTGTATTACGGCGGCGAGTGGTACTGGGGCGTTGATCGCTTGTTTCACCTGGAACAGCGCTTGCGAGACCTGGGCGCTTGCAATGATGCTGACCAACCTTACCTAGCACCGCGGCCGGGACTGGATGTTAGCGGAATTGATGCAAGTGGTTTGGATTTGCATTTTTTCCCGTCGCTGAACAGCCCCTATACAGCGATCATATTCGATAAAACTGTCGAATTGAGTAAGGCCTGCAACATAAACTTTCACCACAAGCCCGTGCTACCCATGATCATGCGTGGGGTTGCTGCCACCCCAGCCAAGGGTGCCTATATATTCTTCGACACAAAACGCGAGGGCGACTTTTTTGGCGTGCCTTTCGGAAACAGTGTCACGCCCATTGGCGAGCCAACCCGGCAGGCGTACTCGCTGCTGCCCTGGGCCAAGTCGCAAGGTAAAGACGTCGAACTGTTCAGCACGCTACTGCGCTATGCTTTTGCTGAAGGCATAGCGCTGCACAAAAAGAAGAATATGAAGTGGGCGGTGGAAGAGGCAGGCCTGGACTGGGCGGACGCCCAGAAACACCTTGGGAGCGAAGACTGGAAGCCAATCACCGAAAAGTACCAGGACGAAATGGTGGAAGGCATGGGGCTTTGGGGTGTGCCTTCCTACCGGCTTTGTGGCCCTGAAGGTGAACCTGACCTCGAGGTGTGGGGCCAGGACCGCCTGTGGCTGGTGGCCGCCGAGATTCGGCGCAGGGCAGGGTGTTAACGTCGAGCCTGGTTGGTATTGGGGGTTATACAACGAGTAGGTCAGCCCTGGTAACGAGTATGCTTATCTCTCCCTTATCACACGGTGCCGCTTTCTTATAACAAAAACCCCGAAGCCCTGAGCACGAGTGGAGTTTAGAGTGAAGGTTTGATTTCACAAAGCTCTTGTTCCCAAGTACACTGCGCCGATGAGCGCAGATGCTGACCTACTCAATACCAATATAATCACCCGAGTTGCCATGGGTGATGTGCTGCGCCGACGGTCGCGCAGCAACCCCAACGATGAGGCTCTGCTTGAGATCATAGAGGGCGAGCGCCGCTCCTTAACTTATGCCGAGTTCAATAATCGAGTGAATCGCGTGGCACATGGATTGCGCGCCAAAGGGCTGCATCAGGGCGACCGTATTGCATTGGTCAGTGCGAACAGCATGGACTTTGCGACCGTACTGTTTGCGTGCTACAAGGCTGGGTTCGTCGTGGTGCCGGTTAATTTTCTGCAGAACCCGGATGATGTGCGCTTCAATTTCGAGCATGGTGAAGTCAAGGCGGTGTTGTACCAGAGCGAACTGGAGGCACTGTGCAAGCAATGCAGTGCCGGGTTGGACGACGTAGCGCTGCTGGTGAGTTTGGGAAAAACCAGTGGTGGCGCGGATTGCACCTTGGAAGAACTGGCAGCCGGGCAGAGCGACGCGGAAATTCTCGACGTTGTTATAGAAGACCGCAGTACCGCGCAGGTTCTGTACACCAGCGGTACCACATCGCGCCCCAAAGGCGTGGAAACATCGCACCTTGCACTGGTTGTTGCTACCTTGAACTTTGCACTCAGCTCGGGCATGCAGCCGGGTAGCCAGGCACGTTCTCTGACCGTACTGCCCATGTTCCATGTGACCGCCTTATGCGGCTTGTTGACCACGGTGCAGTTGGGTGGCTGCTATGTTATTCACAGCGGTTTTGACCCACAAGCCGTGGTTGAAACGCTGGAGAAAGAGCGCATTGCGAGTACCGTGATGTTGCCGATGATGTGGAACGCCTGCCTGCAGGTGCCGGGGGTGGCCGAGCGTAACTTCAGCGCGTTGAACAATGCCCTGTATGGTATGGCACCGATGAGCGCCGAACTGTTGCAGCGCCTGCGTTCAACCTTTGGCTGTGATTTTCACTTGGGTAGCGGACAGACCGAATTCACTCCACCACCGTGCATGTACTTCGACCACACGCCCACTGAGTTTGAAGAGGGCAATTACTGGGGTGTACCAACCTTGATTGGAGAACAGGCTGTACTGGACGAAGCAGGACGCGAATGCGCGGTGGGCGAAGTTGGCGAGATTTGCTGGCGTGGCCCGTTATCGATGAACGGTTATCTGAAGAACCCGCAGGCCACGGCCGATGTCCGCCAGCATGGCTGGCACCATAGCGGTGACCTGGGCTTTATTGATGCCAAAGGCCAGTTGATGTTTGTCGACCGCAAAAAAGACATTGTCAAATCCGGTGGGGAAAACGTGTCCAGCTGCAAGGTGGAGGCGGTCATTGGCGGTATTGACGGGGTTGCGGTGTCGGCCGTCATTGGCCTGCCGCACCCACACTGGGGTGAGGCGATCTGTGCGGTTGTGCAGCCTTTACCCGGTGCGGAACTGCATGAAGAAGCGATTATTCAGCACTGCAAACAACACCTCGGGCGCTTTGAGGTGCCCAAAGCTGTGGTGTTTGCCGACGCACTGGCGCTGACCGGCACCGGCAAGGTCAAGAAACCCGAACTAAGGCAAGCGCATCAGAAGCTGTTCGAGTCTGTTACTGATGCCTGACATTGCTTGCATACGGGTTCTGTTGCTCAGCGCTGTGCTGATGGCAACGGCGTGTTCAGACGACCTGTCGTCCACCTTGGACGCCGTAGGGCAACGGGCCGCCGAGCCCGAGCGGGCCAACCAGCTTCTGCCCGTGAATGATGAAATAATCGAATTTGCGGCTGGAGCCGAGCCAGGCCCGGCAAGCCTTGTGGATCATCCCCAGAAAACAGCCTTGTACGGCGACCTGCACGTACACACCAGCTATTCCTTCGACGCCTACGCCTTTGCAACCATGAGTACACCCGCGGATGCGTATCGGTTTGCCGCCGGGGCGGCGATTCCGCATCCTTCCGGTTACGATATCCAATTGGATCGCCCGCTGGATTTTTATGCGGTCACGGACCATGCAGAGTTTCTTGGGGTAGCGCGTGCCGCGGCTGACCCTGATACAGATGTTGGGCAACAGAGCTTCGCCCAACCACTGCACAATTTGAATGAGCCTGGGAATACCGGCATCCGCAGCTTCGGCTTTCGGGTGAAAACTTTTGGCCAGATCCGCCGCGAAATACTGGATGATCTGCAAGCCGGTGTTATTGACGCCGCCGTGATCGAGGCGGCAACAAAAAATGCCTGGCGGGACACTGTGGAAGCGGCCCAGCAGCATTATCGCCCCGGTGAGCTGACCACTTTTGTTGCTTATGAGTTTACCGCGCGCAGTAATGATCGGGGCAACCTGCACCGCAACGTGGTCTTTCGGGACGCCGCGCGATTACCGGCCATGCCATTCTCCAGCTTTAACTCGCAAAACCCGGAAGGCTTATGGGACTGGCTGGATGAATTGCGCGGGCAGGGCATAGAAGCCCTGGCAATACCGCACAATTCGAATGGCTCTAACGGCCATATGTTTGCGCTGCAGAATTGGGCAGGCCAGGCGCTGGACGCCGACTACGCGGCGCAACGGCGGCGCAACGAACCGCTGGTGGAAGTGACTCAAGTGAAAGGCACTTCGGAAACTCACCCCGCCTTGTCGCCGGAAGACGAATGGGCTGACTTCGAAATTATGCCCTACCGGGTAGCGACGACTGTACCAAGCGAGCCCAGCGGCAGCTATGTACGCGAAGCCTATCTGAATGGGCTTGAGATGCAGGCAAACCGCGGTTTAAACCCCTTTCGCTTTGGGCTGGTAGGCGCCAGCGATACCCATGTTGCGGGCAGCTCCATTGACGAAGAGAGCTTCTTTTCCAAGGCGGGTGTGCTCGACGGCACCCCGTTGCTGCGGGGCTCGGTACCTTTGTCGTTCTGGCAGCGCTGGCTGGGCAAGTTGCTCGCGCCCAAACAATTGCGTGAAGTCGACGGTAATACCTACATCGCCAGCTCAGCGTTTGAAACCTGGGGTGCCTCCGGACTCGCCGCCGTGTGGGCGGAAAACAACAGCCGCGAAGCCATCTACTCGGCGTTTCGTCGCAAGGAGACGTTCGCCACCTCTGGGCCGCGAATTGCGGTGCGCTTTTTTGCCGGGTTTGATTACCGCGATGAACTGATGAACTCAAGCGATTGGTTAACCACAGCTTACCGCAACGGTGTGGCTATGGGTGGCAGCCTTGCGGCGCATGCTGAGCAGGCGCCACGCTTTCTGGTGGCCGCCGTCGCAGACCCGAACGGCGCACCGCTGCAGCGTTTGCAGATTGTTAAAGGCACGGTGCGTGATGGCAGCGCGCAGGAACAGGTGATTGACATCGCCTGCGCGGACGGCCTGCAACCGGACCCGGCAACCCGGCGCTGCCCGGATAACGGCGCAGCAGTGGACCCGGCCACCTGCACGATCAGCCCCGACAAAGGCGCCATGCAATTGAGTGTGCAGTGGCAAGACCCGGATTATCAAGCCGCAGAAAACGCTTTCTACTACGTACGCGTACTGGAAAACCCGACCTGTCGCTGGTCAACCTGGGAGGCCATGCGCGCGGGCAATAAACCGCGCGCTGACCTGCCGGCAACCATTCAGGAAAGGGCCTGGAGTTCGCCGATCTGGATTGATGCAGCGAGTGGGGCGCCAGGGCTGTAAGCTTCCACCGTGGTTATACTAATATCAAACACCCTGGTGGTTGGTGCTCCGGGTGATGCGGCCCAATTCCCATTCGCGACGAAATCGGCCAATCGCGGTGAATCGTTTGGCTCCATCAAGCGAGCTGACGCATAATACCGCCAGCAGGCGCAGATAAAGCGCGCAGCGGATTGACTGTCCCTCTTGCTGGCCTTGTTACGGTTTACTCGCTTTGCTACAATGTGTATAAATTCATTATTATTACACATAGGTCGCGACATGAGAACAAACATAGTTATAGACGACAAGCTCATGAATGACGCTCTTAAGGCTTCCGGATTACGAACTAAGAAGGAAGCTGTAGAACAGGGCCTTCAGTTGCTTATTAGGCGCAACCGGCAGCAGGCGATTAGAAAACTTAGAGGCAAGCTGAAATGGGAGGGCGATTTAGATGAAATGCGGGGCCGAAAGTGATATTGGTTGATACCAGTGTTTGGATAGATTATTTCCATGGAAAGGACACGCGACACACAGACGCTCTGGATGAAGCGCTCGAAGATGGGTTGGTAGTTACAGGCGACCTCATTATGCTCGAGATTCTTCAAGGATTCAGATCAGAAAAAGACTATAAATTGGCTAAAAAGTCACTTGGCGAACTCGAACAATTCGAACTTCTTGGCAGTGAGATGGTGGAAAAATGTGCCTGCAACTACCGTAAACTGAGAAAATCGGGAATCACTTTAAGGCAAACCACTGACGTAATCATAGGCTCATTCTGCATTGAGAATAGACTTCCGCTACTTTTTCAGGATCGAGATTTCATACCCTTCGTTAAACAGCTCGGAATGAGAACTGTTTTGGCAGAAACATAACCCTCGGTTCAGTGGCGCTTACAGCGTCCACTGCAACCGGTTATGCGGCATATAGTCGTTTCACCTTTAGCCCTTTGGTTTCTTTCTTGGCAAGCCATAGATCGTATTGAGATTGCTGGTTCATCCAGCTTTCCGGAGTAGTACCAAATGCCTTAGCTAAACGTATAGCCATCTCAGGACTGATACCGGCCTTACCATTTAGGATGGCTGATAAGGTTTTACGACTAACTCCCAGCGCTTCGGCTGCTGCAGTCACTGTAAGTTCTAGTGGCTCTAAGCATAGTTCGCGGATAATTTCACCTGGGTGAGGTGGGTTGTGCATTTGCATAGCCATGATCAATGATAATCCTCGTAGTTTACTTCGAAAGCATCTTGGCCCTCGAACTTAAAGGTAACTCTCCAGTTGCCACTAACTCGAACCGACCAGCGTCCTCGAAGTCGGCCTTGAAGTGGGTGTAACACTAAGCCAGGTAGATCCATATCTTGTGGCGTAGTTGCGGCGCTCAACCTGCCGAGTATGAGTCGAAGCTTGCTTCTGTGCGCAGGTTGGATTCCAGCCGTGCTGCCGCGAGTATAGAAGCGCTCTAGCCCTTTGTGCTTGAAGCTTTGAATCATATATTTTAATGTAACCTATAACGTTACAGGTGTCAACATTGGAAATGACGCATAACGAGCCTGAATGCTGTCCAGTACCGGCTTTAAAGTGTGGTGCTCCTGTCCTTCACCGAACGCTTGTGCATCAACAATAATCTGGTGTTTCTTATCCACGGCCGCCACACCATTGTAGCCCTGGATGGTGCCCTTGCTGGTGGTCATCTTGGCCGAC
>JAUIHW010000106.1 GCA_030431775.1 Gammaproteobacteria bacterium | reverse complement strand
CGAGCGTGGTGTACAGACCCTCTCTGGGCTAAAGGCCCTGTTTGATGATGTTTGAAGCGCGTACCCGCTCCACAATTTACCACTTGAACTGGCCGGTGGGCCTGTTACTGATCATGCTGGCTACTGGCTGCACGCCTACGAAACCCTTACAAAGCGGTCACAGCGAGCAAGCTGTCATCCGTGCTTTGTATGCGCAGCTAAACGAATGGCAAGGTACTCCTTATCGATATGGCGGCAGCAGCAGGCGCGGAGTGGACTGCTCGGGCTTTGTCCAACAAACCTTTCAACAACGCTTTGCGGCCACGGTGCCTCGAACCACGCAGGCTCTGGCAGGTGCGGGACGAAAAATTCAACGAAAGCAGTTGCAAGCCGGTGACCTGGTTTTTTTTCGTACCGGTATTAAGAGTCGCCACGTTGGAATTTACGTCGCAGAAGGCAAATTTGTGCATGCCTCAGAGAGTGCAGGCGTCACCCTCTCCAGCCTGATGTCGGGGTATTGGGGCCCGCGCTTCTGGCAGGCCCGACGATTGCCCTTGGGCCAATAACGCGTCTTACTTCGACGCCTCTACCATGTAATCAACCACGGCCTTCATCTCCTCATCACTGCAGTCCATGCACAGGCCTTTGGCTGGCATGGCGTTAATGCCATTGATGGAGTTGCTGTACAGCGTTTCCATGCCTTTGGCAATTCTCGGCTCCCAGCTCGCTACATCGCCCAGTTTCGGCGCGCCAGCTACTCCGGCTGCATGGCATGAGGTGCAGGATGCGTTGTAGATTTCTTCGCCGCTGCGCGGCCCACTGCTGGCGGCGGCAGATTTCACGGCGCTGGCACAGGCCTCGCCCTGCAAACATACCTCACCAACCGGCTTGGTCCGTTCGGCGATCTCCTGCTCAACCTTTTTGGTGACCGCCGCCCAGGACGTCAAACTAACAGCCAATAAACCCGCCGTAACCAATACTATGATTTGCTTCAATGTGCTCGTCCCCTGCCGATATCGTCGTTGCGGCGCGCATTATAGCGGTTACATGCTGGTGCCAACAGGGCAAAAGCCACAGGTTTGCACAGAATGACCGTCCGTCGCGCGTTTAAGCTATAACACTGGTTGATTGTAGCGGCACAAACTATTGTAAATTAAGGGCTTTTGAGATTTTCGGCTGTTTGCTGCCCGCAGCCAACCCGTGTTGAGAGTGCACCTACTGTGCCCAGGCTGCCTATCGCGTTCAAACTCGCTGCCAGTGTCAGCGCATTGATCTTTATTGCCATCAGTGCGCTCACCTTCGTATTGCTCAATAACCAGGCACGGGTGATCAGTGCGCACAGCTATGACTACAGCACCCTCATTACCGAACAGCTCGCCAGCAACTCGGTTGAGCCACTGTTCACCGACGAAACCTATGCGCTGCAGACCCTGGTCAATAAAGTGGAGGCTAACGAGCGCATCCATGGCGCGGGGATATTTGATCTGGATGGTTTGCTGGTGGCTCACGCCGGCTTACTACCCGCCCGCGATCGCCTGCAATTCGACACGCCGTATCAAGAGCTGCGCATGGCCGTACCCGATAAAAACAATCGCCCACAGGTTGAGCTACTGGCGGTACATATTGAGCCGGTTCGTTTCCGGGGCGTCACAGCCGGATACGCCGTTGCCAGTTATTCCCAGGCAGCCATCAGCCGAACTCATCACAATTCGCTGGCCTGGGTGGCTGGCATCACCGCCTGTCTGTTCATGGCGATCAGCGCCATGATCTACTACTTGAGCCGTCGCATCACCCTACCGATCCGAGAGCTGATCAAGACCAGCGAACGCATTCGTACCGGACAGTTCCAGCCCATCAGTACCCGCCGCCATGATGAGTTCGGGCAGCTGATCAATGCCATGAACGATATGGGACATGAACTCAATCGCAAATCCAGGCTGGAAACCCTCATGGACCAAATGCTCACCAAAGGGGTGGCCGATGAGGTTATTGAGCAAATGGAAACCCTCAGCGAGGGTGGCCAGCAAGTGCAGGCGTCGGTGTTGTTTGCAGACATTGTCGGTTTTACCCATATCAGCGAGCAACTGTCCCCTCGCGAAGTGAGTGAGCTACTGAACGAATACTTCAACCACCTTGAAGCCTGCGCCAAAGCTTATTTCGGAACCATAGACAAATACATTGGCGATTGCGCAATGGTTGTTTTCGGAGCGCCCAAAGACGACCCCCAACATGAATTCCATGCGGTTGCCTGCGCGGTATTAATGCAAAAGCTGATGACCAGGCTGAACACCATGCGGCGGGAAGAGGGCAAATTCGCCGTCGAGCTGCGCATCGGGATCAACAGTGGACAGATGCTGGCCGGCCTGATGGGCTCCAATAATCGCCTGGAATATACGGTTGTCGGAGACGCGGTCAATCTGGCGTCGCGGCTGTCCAATGAAGCAAATGCGGCTCAGATCATCGTCGAGGAAAGCCTGTACCAGAGGGTTTCTGAGTCACGCACTCTGAAAGTGGAACCGGAACGCGAAATCCGGATACGCGGTAAAAAAGACCCGGTTCGGATCTACAATGTGGTTGATATTGAGCAAATTAATCCATTTGTGATGGAAAACCTGATCCAGGACGTGTTATCAATGCGCAAGGTCGCCTGAACCGGTTGGATGGCCCGTTGCCACTATGATGTCGTGGAAAAAACTCGTTTTCAGTCGTTGGCTCGCAGTGCTGCTGCTATGCCACCTGACCGCCTGTGCGCTGCAGCCTGAACAAGACATTGGCTTTGACGAGAAGCTGGCGAAGCTGCAGGGGCAATCACGATTCGGTGCCGCCGAGCGCCTGATCGATTCCGCTGACCCCGAGATGCTCGGCACGGAACAACGCGAACAGCTCCGGACAGCCAACTCCAAAGCCGCCCGGCAATACGAACAGGCGATTATCGATGAGGCAAATATTCTCAGCGACGAGGAAAGCTGGGGCGATGCCATGGCGTTGTATGAAACCGCCCGCAGCGTATTTCCCGAAAGCGATCGCTTGTTTCAGGAAGCTGACAAGCTGCTGATCAAACGGGATCGATACCTGCGCCACCAACTACTGGCACACCGGGTGTTGCGCGCCAAGCGCCTGCCGGAAGAACTTGAAAACCTGCAGCGTATCAGCGACGCTTCGCAAAGCCCGAAATACATCGGTGAACTGGCCCGTCTGCAGGCTGAGGCAGATGATGTGGCCGAAGCGCTTCTGAGCAGCGGCCAGAAGCTTATCGCGCGCAAAGAGTGGCGCGACGCCAGGGCTATTCTGGCGCTGGCTGGCACGCTTAAAGAAGACGAGCGTATTGAAACGGCATTGCGGGTCGCGCAATCGAATATCAAACCGCGTCGTAAAAACACTCCCAAGCCGGTGGTTGCTGCCACCCCTGAGCCGGATCCCGAGCCAGTGGTCGACCAGGAGGCAGTTGCAAAAGCCCTGCAGCAGTTTCAGTCTGCGCTACAAGGAAACGATTTTGTCAGCGCCAGGCAGCATCTGGATACCGCCAGGCAGCTTGACCCTGATAATGACCAAGTCAAACAGCTTATGGAACGTTTGCGCCGCAGAACGCAAACAACTGTGGAGCAGCACATTGAACAGGGCAAGTATCAGTACAGCCTGGGCGAGATTGACCAGGCAATCAACCACTGGGAAACGGCTTACGAGCTGGCCCCAGACAATGAAGCCTTGCGCGAGCGCTTACTCAAAGCACGCCGCTTTCGCGATCGCTACGAGCAGCTGAAAAAGATGAACTAGGAGTGCCCCCGGTCAGCGCTCAGCCTTGCTTGTCTTCGTCGCTGCTGCGACGATCATTGCGCGATTCTCGGCGATCAAAATCACTGGGAAAAGAATCATCACTCTGCCGGCGGTCACGGTTTTGCTTCCGTTCCTCCAGGGCTTCCTCGATTTTTCGCACCTGTTCAGGAGTAATCTGATGCTTGCTCATTCCAGTCTCCGTGGCACCAACGCTGTACAGAGGCTGTCGGTGCTGTTCAAACAATGTTCTCTAAAACTATAGTTCAGGGTAGGCGGCTTTCAATGGCATTATTACCCAGTCCCAGAAGTTGACCGGGCTGACCAGCCGTGGTTACCGCGCTCAGCTCGCTTTTTTCTCTGCGATAACACAGCAATTGCGGCCCTGCTGTTTCGCCGCGTAGAGCGCCTGGTCTGCCCGTGCAAACGGCATATTCACATTGTCTTCGTCACGAAAGCTGGTCAGGCCAAAGGAGGCGGTCACCGTAAACGGCTCATCGTCAGTCGTAAAACCCAGGCTCGCGATCTGCGTACGCAGCTTTTCCAGCGCAATCAGCGCATTCTGCTCATCGGTTTCGGGCAGCAGCAGAACAAACTCCTCACCACCATAACGGGCGGCAAAATCAGTTTGTCGTAAACTGCTCGCGATTTCAGCAGCAACCCGCTTGAGAACCTCGTCGCCAAGCAAGTGGCCGTAGTTGTCGTTCACCCTCTTAAAGAAATCAATGTCCACTACCGCGAGGCTCAGCGGGCGCTGGTAACGATTCCAGCGGGTGTATTCCAACAGCAGTCGCTCTTCGTATGCTTTTCTGTTTGGCAGCCGCGTCAGAGGGTCGGTGGTCGCCTGCGCCTTGTGCTGTTCCACCTGCTGCTGCGCCCTGGCCACTTCCTGTTGCAATTGCAAAACCTGGGTTGTCAGAGCATGCACATTTTCCCGCAATTCCAAAGCGTTGCTTTCCTGTTGCTCATTGAAATCCTGAACGTTTTCGGCAATTGTATTCAGGCCGAATTGCACTGCCGATTTCATTGCCTGGATATCGTCGGTCTGTAGCGCGGCCTGCAGGCTAACCAGCGACTCACCAACCTTCTCTCCAAGCAGCCGGCTATGCTCATTGGCGCCGGCTTCCATGCTCTGACAGGCCTCCACCATAGCCTGAAGGTTAGCCAGGCTACCGATGGTCTGCTGAAGAAAGCTGGCATAGTCTTTTTCGCCTTCGTACAAAGTGCCCGCGACCAGCAGGCTGAGTTCCTCCAGCGTGGCTATGAGCTCATACCAGTTCAGACCAATCTGCAAAGTCTTTTCTATTCTTTGCTTGCTTTCTGCTACCGTATCCGGCACCTTCAGCTTGGACACCATGTCAATCAATACCGATTCGATGCGGTCACTGATTGAAGTGAACGCCGGCTCTCTGGCTCGGTTTTCATTGGCCGATTCGGTGTTCACGGCCTCAGCTCTGCGCTCGGGCTCGTTGTTACTCACTGGTCGAGCATCATTGGCCGCATCTGAGACAGGTGCGGGCTCCAGCTCGGCCGCCAGGTCATCGATTTCCCGTATGAGTTTACTCAGGCTCTCGTCATCACCGCCGCGACGAATCTTATGGCGTAACTGTTGCAGTAGCTCATCCAGCGCTTCGGTCTGACCGGCGGCTACATAGCTCAGGCGAATCAAGGCCTGACGCAGCAAATCGGTGTGTTCGTCGTTGGCAGCCTGTTCTTCTAGCAGAGCGCGATATTTGTTCTTCCAGCGCTGTTCCTCTGGCTGTTCGGCACCCATTGTTCATCCATGGTGGGTTGTAGTATCCCAAAAGTATAGCAGCGGCCCAGCAAGCTTGCCGGGGACGCGACAGAGAGGGAAGACTTGGACCGCTAGCGAGCGGCCCGCTCTTTGTTGATCAGAAAATCGGCAACTTCAAGCATCTGGCCGGTGCCACCAGCCATGCGCGCAGAAATGCGATATTTCCCGTTTACCACCATTTCCGGCGTGCCGGTAATTTTGTATTTGCGTGCCCGTTGATCCGCGAGACGGACTCCGCTGGTGACCGCAAACGAGTGATAGGCCTTCTTGAACTCTTCATCGCTGATACCGTGCTTGGCGAATAACTCTCCCACGGCGGCTTCATCAGCAAGCGGATTGCGATCAATATTGAGGGCGTCAAAGATTGGCTGATGCAGGGTATCGAGCTTGCCCAACTGTTGCGCGGCGAAATATGCCCGGGCGTGCACGACCATATTTTCCCGCCACATTGCCGGTGACTGCCAGAAATCGACATCGTCGGCGAGTGTTGCCGCCCATTTATGCAACTGTGGCTCAAAGCTGAAGCAGTGCGAACAACCGTACCAGAATATTTCCACCACTTCGATTTTCTTGGGGTTGCGTGTTTTAACTGGCTCCGCGATCAGTGCGTAATGTACACCGGCCTGAAATCTGTCAGCCTGGTTGCCCGCCTCGGCGCAGGCGATGAGTGGAAGCAGAAAAAAACTCAGGCAAGCAGTACGAATCAGGGCTAACAGGTTCATGGCAACTCCTCGGCGTGGGTGGGCGATTCAGGTTTCTAGCGCTTATCGTAGGCCAGCCGCATAACTGGAAACAGCTTTGATTTCCGCGGCCGTCATGCGTTTGGCAATATCGCGCATCACGCTTTCAGCATCGTTATCACGCTCCCCGGTCTGGAATTTCAGCAGCTGGTTCTCGATGTAAGTCGCGTGCTGGCCGCTGAGGCGTGGATAGCCGGCCAGAGAATTGCCCTTGCCTGTAGGCGAATGGCAGGCCATACAGGCACTGGTTTGCGATTCCTTGATACCGCCTCGATAAATGGCCTGCCCCAGCTCAACCAACTCGGGGTCAGCTGCGCTGCCGGTCATTTCCTGGCTGGCAAAAAAAGC
>JAUIHW010000004.1 GCA_030431775.1 Gammaproteobacteria bacterium | reverse complement strand
CAATCAATGAGGTGGTCTGACAGTCCGCCAACCCAGTGCTAGGAGCTCACGCGTCGATGATCACAATTAAGAAAGGCCTCGATATTCCCATCAGCGGTTGCCCTGATGCCGTTATCGAGGAAGCCCCTACAGCCCGGTCAGTTGCCCTGGTCGGTTATGACTATGTCGGCATGCGCCCGACCATGTTGGTGCAGGAAGGGGAACAGGTTCGGACCGGGCAGGTTTTATTTACCGATAAAAAAACGCCGGGCGTTCAATACACCGCACCGGCGTGCGGAACCATCAGCCAGATAAACCGCGGTGCCAAACGGGTGTTTGAGTCCATTGTTATTGACTGCGAGGGCGACAACCCGGTCGAGTTTCAGAAATTCGAACGTGAGCAAATCGCGCGGGCCAGTCGCGCGGATTTGCAGTCCGTCCTGGTCGAGTCCGGGCTGTGGACCGCGCTTAGAACCCGGCCCTTAAGTAAAGTCCCGGCTCCGGACAGCACTGCCAGTGCGATTTTTGTCTCGGCCATGGACACCAACCCCTTGGCCGCAGACCCCGCGGCGGTGATTTCTGAGCATGCCGAAGCGTTTGTCGACGGCCTGGCAGCACTGACGCGACTGGAATGCGGACCGGTCTATCTGGTTTCCGCAGGTCAGGATATCCCGGGCAAATCCGTATCCGGGGTACAGCACGAACAGTTTAGCGGGCCTCACCCGGCTGGTCTGGTGGGAACACATATCCATTTTCTGCAGCCGGTGCACGCTAAGCGAACCGTATGGACGGTCGGTTATCAGGATGTTATCGCTATTGGCAAACTGTTAACGACCGGCCGACTTTGGACGGAACGGGTCGTCAGCCTGGGTGGCCCTGCGGTGAGCCGGCCGCGCTTGTTAAAAACTCGTTTGGGTGCCAGTCTGGACGAGCTGACCGCCGGTGAGCTTGCCAGTGGAAACATCAGGGTGATCAGCGGATCCGTCCTGGCCGGGCGCCAGGTAGAGGGGCCCGTGGCCTACCTGGGGCGGTATCACAATCAGGTTTCAGCACTGGCAGAGGGCCATGATCGGGAGTTCCTTGGCTGGTTCTCACCGGGAACGCAACGGCATTCCAGTAAACGAATCTATCTGTCGCACTGGTTTGGCCGGGGCAGGAAGTTGCCCATGAATACCAATACCAACGGCAGTGAGCGGGCTATCGTGCCCATCAGCGCGTATGAAAACGTGATGCCGCTGGATATTCTTGCTACTCCATTGCTAAAAGCGCTGGTTACCGGTGACACCGAACTGGCACAACATCTCGGGGCACTTGAGCTGGATGAGGAAGATCTGGGCCTGTGTAGCTATGTGTGCCCTGGCAAGTATGAGTTTGGTCGAATTCTGCGCGATAACCTGACGCGTATTGAGAAGGGCGAATAATGAAGGCGATACGGGATTTCTTTGACAAGCTAGAGCCCAGCTTCACCAAGGGCGGCAAGTATGAGGCGTGGTTCCCCTTATACGAAATGTTTGACACTTTTTTCTTTCAACCGTCGACTGTTACCACCGGAGCAGCCCACGTTCGCGATGGTCTAGACCTGAAGCGGGTTATGATCACAGTTTGGCTGGCAACCTTTCCGGCAATGTTCTATGGCATGTATAACCTGGGGTTTCAGGCCAATACGGCCATGGCGGCCATGGGGGTTGCCGAAGCGCCGGGCTGGCACGGGGCCCTAATCGGGCTGTTGGCGGGTTATGACCCGAACAGCCTCTGGGATTGTTTCTGGCATGGGGCGGTCTATTTCGTGCCAATTTACGTAGTGACTTTTGTGGTTGGAATCAGTTGGGAGCTGTTGTTTGCAGTCAAACGTAATCATGAGATTAATGAAGGGTTCTTTGTCACCTCGGTATTGTTCGCATTGATCGTGCCTCCCAGTATTCCTCTGTGGCAGGTCGCTCTGGGAATCAGCTTCGGCGTGGTGATCGGCAAAGAGGTTTTTGGCGGAACCGGTAAAAACTTCCTGAACCCGGCGTTGACCGGGCGGGCTTTCCTGTTTTTTGCCTACCCGGCGCAATTGTCCGGTGACTCCGTCTGGACGGCGGTCGACGGCTTTTCCGGCGCAACACCTTTGAGTCAAATGGCCAGCGGCGGGGTTGAGGCACTGCGTCATCCTTCCGGCGAGATGATTACCTGGTTTGATGCTTTCTCGGGGAATATTCAAGGTTCCATCGGTGAGGTGTCCAGCATTGCGATTCTCCTGGGCGCGGCACTGCTGCTGATCACCGGCATTGCGTCCTGGCGTATTATGGCCGGAGTGCTCATAGGTATGGTTGCCACATCGCTGCTGTTTAATTCAATCGGTTCTACAAGTAACCCCATGTTCAGCGTTCCCTGGTACTGGCATATGGTTGTCGGCGGCTTTCTGTTCGGGGCTGTGTTTATGGCGACCGATCCCGTCTCGGCCGCGATGACCGAAACTGGCAAATGGTTATTTGGCATTCTGATAGGCGTTATGGTCATGCTGATCCGGGTGGTCAATCCGGCCTTTCCTGAAGGTATGATGTTGGCAATTCTGTTTGCCAACCTGTGCGCTCCACTCATTGATCACTATGTCGTGCAGGCCAATATCAAGAGGAGGCAAGCCCGAAGTGTCTAAGAAAGAAACTGTTAAGCACACCTTGGTAGTCGCGTTATTGGTGTGTATTGTCTGCTCGGTGGTCGTGGCGTCAACATCCGTCGCTTTGAAATCCAGCCAGCAACGCAACAAGGTTCTTGATCGAAACAAGAATATCCTCGCGGCTGCTGGAATATTCGATGAGAGCAAACACAGCAAAGCCGACGTTCCCGCACTGTTTGAACAATTCACGGTTAAACTGGCCGATCTTGAAACGGGCCGGTTCATTAGCGAAGCTGAAGCCGCCGAACAAGGTATTGATCTGCAGCTGTATGATCAAAGGAAAGCGGCTAAAGATCCGGCCTTATCAGTCGCTTTGAGCAAGAGCGAGGACATTGCCGGTATTGGCAGGCGCGAACGTTTTGCGCGGGTCTATCTGGTAACCAGCAACGATGAGCGGATTGATCGAATTGTGTTACCCATTCGAGGCTATGGCTTATGGGGTACCTTGTACGGCTTTCTTGCGCTAGAGGGGGATATGAACACGGTTGCTGGAATTGGCTTCCATGAACATAAGGAAACGCCTGGGCTGGGAGCCGAGGTTGATAATCCCGACTGGAAGGCCATCTGGGAAGGCAAGGAGATCTACGCCGCTGACGGTGATGTCGCACTGGAAGTGCTTAAAGGTGCGGCCAACCCCAATAGTGCGAATGCTGTTCATCAAATTGATGGCCTGTCCGGTGCGACCCTGACAACCCGTGGCGTGGACAACCTGATCCAGTACTGGATGGGGGATGCCGCGTTTGGTCCGCTGCTTGATAAACTTCGAAGCTAATATTACTTGACTGGAAGATAAAGATGTCTGATTCCAAAGAAGTACTCATATCGCCGATATTCAACAACAATCCGATCGCCTTGCAGATTCTGGGAATCTGCTCAGCATTGGCGGTGACCACCAGCCTGAAAACCACCTTGGTAATGTGTATCGCGCTGACGGTAGTGGTGGCGTTTTCTAACCTGTTCATCTCCCTGATCCGTAATCAGATTCCCTCGAGTATTCGCATTATCGTGCAAATGACGATCATCGCCTCCTTGGTTATCGTGGTGGATCAGTTTCTACAAGCCTACGCCTATGAAATTAGCAAGCAGCTGTCGGTATTTGTTGGGCTGATCATCACAAATTGCATTGTCATGGGACGCGCCGAAGCGTTTGCGATGAAAAATCCCCCGATGCTGAGTTTGTTGGATGGTATTGGCAATGGTCTTGGGTACAGCGTGGTGCTGCTGTTTGTCGGAGTGATTCGGGAATTGTTTGGCTCTGGCACGCTGTTTGGCTTCACAATACTGGGAGACTGGTATCTTGGGAACGGCATGATGCTATTGCCGCCGAGCGCCTTCTTCATCATAGGCCTGTTCATCTGGTTATTGCGCAGCTATCACCCCGAGCAGGTCGAGAACGCTGAGTTTGAAATAATGCCGCAGACCGCGGCCGCGGAGGCTCGTCATGCTTGAGCAGTACCTTAGCCTGTTTGTTCGTGCCGTGTTCGTTGAGAACATGGCGCTGGCGTTCTTCCTGGGCATGTGCACCTTCATTGCCGTATCCAAAAAAATCCCTACGGCTGTCGGCCTCGGGATTGCTGTCATTGTTGTACTGACAATCACCGTGCCGCTAAACAACCTGATATTTGCCTATTTGCTGGAAGAAGGTGCGTTGGCCTGGGCGGGTCTGCCCAATGTGGACTTGAGCTTTCTCGGTTTTCTGAGTTACATCGGAGTGATTGCTGCAATGGTGCAGATACTGGAGATGTTTCTGGACCGTTACATGCCAGCCCTTTACAACGCACTGGGTGTTTTTCTGCCGCTGATTACCGTCAATTGCGCAATTCTTGGAGCTTCTCTGTTTATGGTGGAGCGAGACTACACTTTCGGGGAAAGCCTGGTATTCGGATTCGGCTCAGGAGTTGGCTGGGCGCTGGCAATTGCTTTGTTGGCCGGTATTCGCGAAAAGCTCAAGTACAGCGATGTGCCCGATGGCCTCGAAGGCCTGGGCATTACCTTTATAACCGTGGGCCTGATGTCCCTGGGTTTTATGTCTTTTGGTGGAATATCTTTGTAGCCGGTAACGGGCTGCGTAGTCAGAATTGATGGTGCTGAGTTAACTATGGATACCCTTACAATTTTTACCGGCGTCGGCATGTTTACCGCAGTGGTCATGAGCCTTGTGTTGGTGATTCTGCTGGCTCGATCGCGTTTTGTTGCCAGTGGCGACGTTACGATCGAGATTAATGATGATCCTGAGCGGGCGATCACGGTACCCGCGGGTGGCAAGCTGCTGACAACGTTGGCCAATGAAGGAATTTTCTTGTCTTCTGCCTGTGGTGGCGGCGGCACCTGCGCGCAATGCAAATGCCAGGTAACCGAAGGAGGCGGCTCGATGCTGCCGACAGAAGAAGGGCACTTTACCCGTGTTGAGCGGGCAGATGACTGGCGTTTGAGCTGTCAGGTCACGGTCAAGCAGGACATGAAAATCCAGGTTGACCCGGCATTTTTCGGCGTCAAAAGCTGGGAAACCACAGTGGTATCCAATGACAATGTGGCTACTTTCATCAAGGAGCTTGTGCTGGCGATTCCGGAGGGCGAAAGTGTCGATTTCAGAGCCGGTGGTTATGTGCAGCTGGAAGCACCACCGCACACGGTCGACTATCGAGATTTTGACATACCGGAAGAGTACCGAGGCGATTGGGAGCGCTTTAAAGTTTTTGATAATGTGTCCACTGTGGATGAGACCATTGTTCGAGCGTATTCAATGGCCAATTACCCGGAAGAAAAAGGCATCATAAAGTTCAATATCCGGGTTGCGTCTCCGCCGCCAGGTAGCCAAGGAATTCCACCTGGGCAGATGTCGTCCTGGGTGTTTAACCTTAAGCCGGGCGATAAAGTCCGGGTGTTTGGGCCTTTCGGCGAGTTTTTTGCCAAAGAAACCGACGCTGAGATGGTGTTTATAGGCGGGGGTGCCGGTATGGCTCCCTTGCGTTCGCATATTTTTGATCAATTGAAGCGGCTAAGCTCCAGGCGCAAAATTTCTTATTGGTACGGTGCCCGAAGCCTGCGAGAAATGTTCTATGTGGAAGATTTCGATGGATTGGCTGCCGAGTACGACAATTTTGAATGGCATGTTGCCTTGTCTGATCCGCTGCCGGAGGATAACTGGGAAGGGTATACCGGTTTCATTCATCAGGTGGTGCTCGACAATTACCTGAAGCAGCACCCGGCGCCGGAGGATTGCGAGTACTACCTGTGCGGGCCGCCAATGATGAACAAAGCCGTGCTGACCATGCTTGATGAGCTGGGAGTTGAAAAAGAGAACATTCTGCTTGATGAGTTTGGCTAGTTTTTGGCACCAACAGCAAACAAAGCCAGGGCTTGCCCTGGCTTTTTTGTTGCTGATTACAGTACTCGGTTCCTGCAGTACGGAAGGGCCTTACCACCTGTATCGCGGCGACATCATGGGCACCACTTATTCGGTCCAGGTCGCTGAACATCTGGTAAACCCTGAACAACTTCAGCTCGAGCAGTCGGTTCTGGAGATACTCTCGGCGGTCGACGCCAGTATGTCAACCTACAAGCCTGACTCAGAGCTGAGTCGGCTGAATCGTCTGCCTCCAGGGGAATGGATGCAAATCAGTGCCGAACTGGTCGAAGTACTCTCATTGTCTCAAAAGATCAACCGGCAAAGCCAGGGAGCCTTCGACATTACCGTCGGTCCTTTGGTGGCTTTGTGGGGGTTTGGGCCGCAACAGCAGAAAGAGTATCGACGCGAAGAATTACCGGCAGACAGTGCGATTCAGCAACTTCATAAGCAGCTCGGCATGGATGGTTTAGAGCTTGATAAAGCCGAGAACCTCGCGCGCAGGGTGCGCGATGTGCAGCTCGACCTGTCAGCAATCGCGAAAGGCTATGCAGTAGACCAGCTCGCCAGACATCTGTTCAAGCTGGGCTTGCGCAACTACCTGGTGGAAGTTGGTGGCGAGTTGCGCGCCAGCGGTAAAAATGCTCGTGGACGACCGTGGACGGTGGGCATTGAAAAGCCCGAGCTGCAGCGTGGCATTGCTTTTGCTGCCGTGCAGCTTCGCAACAAGGCTATAGCAACATCCGGTGATTACCGAAATTTTCTGACGATCGACGGCAAACGATATTCACACACAATTGACCCTCGAACCGCGTGGCCCGTGAATCATGCTCTTGCCTCTGTTTCGGTGCTGCACGATAGCGCGGCAGCGGCGGATGCCTGGGCAACTGCGCTCAATGTACTGGGGCCGGAGCAGGGGTTTGCCCTTGCCGAGAAACTGGGTTTGTTGGTGTTCATGATCGTCAGGGACGATGAAAACACCTATCTTACCCGGGAAAGCGCGGCATTTTCAGCGTATAATCAGAATACCGTGACTGATTAGTTGAGTGGAGAGAAAGGATGCTTACAGTTTTGTTGAGTCTGTTGGTCATGCTTCTCGTCGTTGCCGGTATGGCAATTGGCGTTTTAATGGGCCGTAAACCAATCAGTGGGTCCTGCGGGGGAATCGCTGCACTTGGCCTGGATACCGAATGCGAGATTTGTGGTGGTGATCGGGCCAAATGCGATCGCAATGGCGAACAGGCTCGGGAAGCCCAGCAGGCCAATTTTTACGACGCATCTAAATAAAGCGGTATTCGAGCAGCCAAGAGCGAGTTTATTCGTCCTTATTCACTCCTCCTTATTCGTCCACCTGTTTGCGATGTTTAATAACACTGTGTATTACGTGTTGGCCTTCGAAATACACGATAAAGCCCGGGTATTCCCAGCGAGCAATGGGGGGCTCACCGCGCGCTGAATAGCGTTGTATTGGTGCGCCAAATTCACGCTCTACCTGCGGCATTTTTTGGCCTCTTCGGGGCTTCTCCAATTGCTGCAGCTCCTGATGTTGCTGCCCCACAGGGATCTTGATAGTTTCGGCGGTGGCGCTTTTGCTGAGTATTAGCACGAACAATACGGTCAGGCGAATGATCATCTTACGGTTGCTCCTGTTTGGCCTCTGTCAGTGGCTGGCTTCGGTCTGTTCGCGTCGCAGTCGTGCCTGGTGGCGCAGAATGTGCTTAGCCAGCTGATCTTGTTGGTCTTCACTCTGCCAGACCAGCTCTGCGCTTAGCTGGTAGCCAGCTTTGCCTGAATTCTGAGCCTCACACCGCCGGATTTTTGCGTAGCATTGAAAAGCAAACGACCCGGATGAAAGAATGACCCTGAGGGCCAGCCACTGGTCTGGCTTGTACGCGTCGGCATGGGTGAGATGAATGAATTTCTCACTCAGTTTGATCGACAGTTCCGACCAGTCCGGGGCGGGTTCTGTTTCCAGCAGTGCGCTCACCAGTAGATCCAGCTTTTGGCTTTGATGACGTAGATAGTTGGCCAGTTCTGGGTCTCTCTCTGCCAAGGCATGCAGAAAGGTGCTGGACTCCTGCTCAAGCTTTTGCAGCTGAAGAAGGAGCCAGAATGCGCCATCTTGTGGAAAACAATGACTGACATCGGTAGCCAGCCTTGCGTGTTTTATCTTGACCAGCTGTAATCGAGCCGTCTCCTCTATGCAAACGAAATTGTCGTTGTCATCCATGGTACAAAGCCTCCTCAAGCCATTTTAGGCATAGTTGGCTGGTCGCTGCAAAAAATGATTGTCAGATTGTGGCACTTTAACCATTCCTGGTGCGATCCGAGTGACTGGCTGTGGTTAAATGCGCGCATGTTTAAGCCATTACCCGTTTTTATTGGTAGCCGGTACACGCGCGCCCGACGCCGCAACCAGTTTATTTCTTTTATTTCACTGCTATCGCTGTTGGGACTTGGCTTGGGTGTGGCCGTTCTGATCACGGTTATTTCGGTAATGAATGGCTTTGAAGCGGAGATACGCCAGCGAACATTGGCTGCGGTACCGCATTTGCTGTTGGAAGGTGACGTTGGGGGTCGCAGTACTGACCTGCTTGAGCGGGAACTGGCTGGCGACCCAGACATACATTCCATAAGCCCTTATGTAGGTGGCAAAGGGATGATCAGTGTGCCGGGTATTGTGCGCGGCATCAAAATAAATGGCGTGAACCCGCAACGCGAATTGGCCTCTGGTGTGTTGCGTGGGCGCTTTGTTGCCGGTTCCATGGAAGCGCTTTCGAGCGGCGAATTCGGTATTGTGATTGGCGCCATCAGTGCAAACCACCTGGGCTTGCGATTGGGTGACAAGCTTCGGCTCACGCTGCCCAAATTATCGGTCACGCCCATGGGGATATTCCCGCGGGTGAAGCGGTTTACCATAGTGGGTATTTTTGAGGTGGGCGCGCAGGTTGATGCGACCGATGTTTTTATTCATATCGATGATGCTGCTCGATTGTTCCAGTTGGCTCAGAGTCCCCAGGGCTATCGCTTGCAGCTTGACAATTTGTTTGCCGCGCCAAAAAAGAAGCAAGAATTGATCAATCGTTATCAGGACCAGTATCGCATTACCGATTGGAGTGAATCGCAGGGTGGATTGTTTCAGGCGATACAGATGGAAAAGCGGGTGATGGGCTTTCTGCTGATGATTGTGGTACTGGTAGCTGTTTTCAATATCATATCCATTGTTGTCATGATGGTTGCGGAAAAGCGCGCCGCAATTTCTGTATTGCGAACCATGGGGATGCGGGCTCACTCTGTGGTGATGATTTTCATTACTCAGGGCAGCCTTATTGGCTTGCTCGGAGTCAGCGCCGGGGTTGCTATTGGTGTTTTTCTCGCGCTGAATATCAGTCAACTGGCTGCAATGCTCGAATCAGTCACGGGACGTCAGCTGTTTGATCCAACGGTCTATCATATTGTTTATTTACCTTCCCTACTGCGCTGGTCAGACGTTTGGGTGATAGCCGGCTCGGCCTTTGCGCTAAGCATACTGGCAACACTCTATCCGGCCTGGCAGGCTGCCAAGGTGAAGGCCGCTGAGGTTTTACGTTATGAGTAATGGCGGCATCATTCTTCAGTGCGCCGACCTATGTAAGTCCTATCAGCAGGGCAGTGAAGAACTGCGGGTGCTGCGCAATGTTGACTTGAGTCTTTCCGCAGGCGAGCGGCTCGCCATTCTAGGGGCCTCCGGTTCGGGCAAAACAACCCTGCTGAATATGCTCGGTGGTCTGGACCTGCCTTCCTCCGGAAAAATTGTGGTGGATGGTAGGGACATCACCAGCATGTCAGAGAACGCTCGCGCCAGCATGCGTAATCGGTTTCTTGGTTTTGTCTACCAGTTCCATCATTTGCTCGCTGAATTCAGCGCACTTGAAAACGTCAGTCTACCGCTGCTGATGCGCAAAATGCCGGTTAAAGTGGTCAAAGAGCAGGCCGCCGAAATGCTGAGCGCAGTGGGTCTGGGGGGGCGATTCGAGCACAAGCCCTCCGAGCTTTCAGGTGGCGAACGGCAGCGAGTTGCGATAGCGCGCGCATTGGTGACAAAGCCAGCGTGTGTATTGATGGACGAGCCCACCGGAAACCTGGATGAACAAACCGCGGAAAAAATTCAAAACCTTATGCAGTCATTGAATGAGTTGTCCAATTCTGCATTCATAACTGTGACGCACGACAAGCGTCTGGCGGCTGGCATGGATCGTATTCTGACTCTGGTCGATGGGCACTTGAAGGCCGTATGAACAGATCGCTGCCACTGATTGTCGGTACGCGTTATGCATCGGCTCGCCATGGTGGGCTGTTGGTGTCCTTTTTGTCCCGGATATCCATTGCCGGTCTGGTGCTGGGCGTCGCCTTACTGATCACCGTATTGAGTGTAATGAATGGTTTCGAACGGGAGTTGCAGCATAGAATTCTCAAGCTTGTTCCGCACACGATGTTTGTCGGGCGCGAGCCGATTCAGGACTGGCAGGGCTTGCGTAGTGCAATAGAACAACACCCGGATGTCGTTGCTACAGCGCCATTCATTCATATGGATGCAATGCTGTCGTCCGGCCGAAAAGTTGAAGCGGCCAGGGTGCAGGCCGTGGAGTTGCTTGAAGAGCAGAAAATTTCCGCGCTGGACGACTTTATTGTCGAGGGCAGTTGGGCGGAATTAATCGACCATGAAGACTCGGTTGCAATGGGTAATTACCTGGCGGTAAAACTTGGTCTTGGCGTCGGCGATCGCCTTAAGGTAGTGGTTCCTTCCCGCAATGGAGCACGTCCGGCCTATGGAGGCTTTCGGGTGGCGGCGCTGTTCCATACCGGTACCACTATGGACCAGGAACTGGCCATTATAGGACTAGGGGCCGGGCAATCACTGCTGTCGATGGGTAATGCGGTGCAAGGTGTTCGAGCCCAAATAGATCAGGTTTTTGAATCGCGCCGAATCAGCTGGGAAATAATCAACCAGCTGCCGCCAGGTTATTATGCGCGCGACTGGAGACAGCTGTACGGAAACCTGTATCAGTCCATCCAATTGTCAAGGCGCCTGGTAACACTGATGATTATCATGGTGATCGCTGTTGCTCTTTTCAATGTTGTTTCTTCGCTTGTCATGGTGGTTACAGATAAGCGTGAGGACATAGCGATCCTGAAAACCATGGGCGCGGACAGCCGGGACATATTGCAGATTTTTCTGATCCATGGATTGATTATCGCCTTTTTGGGTACCGGGCTGGGAGTAGGGCTGGGTTGCCTGCTAAGCCATTACCTGCCGGCCGTGGTTGCCTGGGCCGAGGGCTTTTTTGGCTTCCACTTTCTGAACACTTCTGTATACCCGGTGGATTACATTCCAGCTGACCTCAGAACGAACGACGTGCTGATTATCGGGGGCACCGCGGTTGCCATGAGTCTTGTTGCAACGATCTACCCGGCAGTCAGGGCAAGTCGCGTGGCTCCAGCAGTGGCGTTGCGCTGGTCGTAAAACCTTAATGTGAGTTTCTCAGCTGGCGCAAACGCTTGCGCTGCTCCCAACGGGTAATAACCTGCCAGCCCCAAATGCGCCACACCAGTGCATAGGCAATCAATCCGGACAATAGTCCACAAACCAGGCAGCCCAGGAGCAGCGGTTGCCATACCTCGGCAACCTGTGCCATGAAGACCTCCACGGATGGCTCAAAACTGATGGCTGACGGAGTTCGCCCCAGTATCCAGGCGCCCACTCGATATGCACCATAAAAGATGGGGGCAAAGGTGATAGGGTTAGTCATCCACACCAGACTGACGGCGATTGGCAGGTTTGCGTGAAATCTGAAAGCGGCGGCGGCAGCCAGCAGCATTTGCAGGGGCACCGGAGCAAAGGCGCAGATAAAGCCAATTAGAACAGCACGCGATACGGACTGCCGATTGAGATGCCAGATGTTCGGGTCTTCAAGACTATTGCCCAGCCAGCGTAGCGAGCGGTGCTGCTTAAGGGCGACCGGGTCAGGCGCCAGGCGTTTAAAGAAATTTCTCGGCATTGTCAGGCGAGCGAGCCCAAATTTGCAAAGTCTAGCATACGAGCTTGTGTTCAATGTGACACCCGGGTATGGTTCCCGTTCTATCGTGGGTGACAGGGAAGTTACCGATGCGCTATGCCATGCTGGCGGCCTGCTGTGGGCTTGCCCTGGCCTCCTATCTACCTTCAGACTGGCTGTTACAGAAAGTACTGCTGGCGGGCGTTTTGTTGCTGACGCTTCTGCTTGTTGCGTTGAGCGTGGCCTGCGCTCAGCGTCGCGTTATTCTGGCATGTCTTGCTGCTTTTCTGTTGGGTGTTGCACACTCCATGTGGTACGCCCGAGGCATTGTTGCGCATAGTTTGGACCCTAGTGTGGAGGGTGAGCTGGTAGAACTGCAGGGCTGGGTCACCGGCTTGCCGCGCCAGGAGTGGCGATATGGGCAACCGGTGCAGCGCTTTGACCTGGCAGTATCCACCAGCCGTTGGGTTGAATCTCCGCGTGGGCTGCGAATTGTTCGCCTGTCCTGGTTCGGCGGGGCCCCGGTCAAAGCCGGCGAGTACTGGACGGTTCGCGGCAGGCTTAAGCGACCGCATGGCTTCGCAAACCCGGGTGGTTTTGACTACCAGTTGTATCTCCACCGTCATTCCATTGATGCGACTGGACGCGTTGTTTGGGCTAAAAAAGCACTTGCGATGTCGCGCCAACGTTCACCGCTTGTTCTGACCAGCATGGCTCGGGAATTTATGGCTGGGAGGCTGGCAGCTGTGACCGATGATCATCGGCAAGCGCACCTGATGCGGGCTCTGGCGGTCGGCGACGGCAAGGCCCTGTCAACTGATGATTGGGAATTGCTGCGCACGACCGGCACGACTCACTTATTTGTCATTTCCGGGCTGCACATTGGAATGGTAGCCGGCGCAGCCTACCTGGTGATGCGCTGTCTGGCCGGGTTGTTGCTTGCGCTGTGGCCGGGCTTGCTGATTCATCGCTTTGCCGCCGCCGCCGCACTGCTAACGGCAAGCCTGTACGCCGCATTGGCGGGTTTCAGCCTGCCTACCCAAAGAGCACTGGTCATGCTGTGCCTGCTGATGCTGGGACGGAGCGGTTTTGCTCGCGTGCCGGCCAGTTTCTCATTGCTGGCTGCAGCGCTTGTCGTGCTTGCTATGGACCCTCTGGCGCTGCGCGGCTCCGGGTTCTGGCTCTCTTTTGTGGCCGTTGCTGCGTTGCTGGCGGTATTTTCTGGACGAATGTCGACTGATTTCAGTGCTGTTTGCGGTTTGCTGCGGGCCCAATGGGTTAGCTTTATCGCGCTTACCCCGCTGCTGCTGTTCTGGTTTCAGTCGGCAAGCCTGCTGATGCCGTTGGCGAATCTGGTAGCTGTGCCACTGTTGAGCCTATTGGTGGTTCCTCTGCTGCTCTTGATCATGCTGCTGTCGGTATTGCCGTTCGGCTTGCCAGCGCATTTGGTCAATGCTCTGGACTGGCTGCTGACCAGGCTGTGGTCTTTCCTGGAACTTCTGGCACGCTCAGGCGACGGCGCTTGGGGCATCGAGTTGGCGCCAGGTGTCCTTGGTCTTAGCCTTGGACTATTGACCAGCCTGATACTACTGAGTGCGCCGGGTATCCGGCTAATCGCCCGCCCACTCTTGTTTGTCTGCAGTCTGATCCTGAGCTGTGCGCTGCTCAGGCCGGGAACACAGCCCGAGGCCACGTTGTCTGAATGTGCGCCGGCAAATTTTGCTGTGTTGGATGTCGGCCAGGGTCTTGCCGTGGTTTTTCGTGCCTACGGAAAAACCCTGGTGTATGACACCGGTGCCCGGTTCAGCCCCGAATTTGATGCAGGTACGGCAGTTTTGTTGCCCTATCTTCGCCAGGCCAGGGTTTCAGAGCTGAACTACTTGGTGATCAGTCATAGCGATAACGATCACTACGGAGGTGCAAGTGCGCTGCTTGAGGCGTTTTCAGTACGCAACTTGCTCGCAAGCTTTGCGATGCCCGGGTATCCCAATAAACCTTGTCTACCTGGCTCAAGATGGCATTGGGGCGCAATTGAATTTCGTGTTCTTGGGCCACTGAATAGCGCGCTTGAACACGCCAACGATAACAACCTTTCCTGTGTCATGCATATCACCGCACCCGGCTTCTCAATTCTGCTACCAGGCGATATTGAGAAGGCCACCGAACAGCAGCTCGTGTCGGTGTGGGGTGATGAACTGCGAGCCGATGTGCTTGTAATGCCCCACCATGGGAGCAAAACCTCATCCGGTGAGAAGCTGATCAGTGCTGTTCAGCCGCGTTACGCTATCGCCTCTGCTGGATACCGCAATCGTTTTGGTCATCCTCATCCGATGGTAACAGCACGCTATCGACAAGCCGGGGTGCGGGTTCTAAGCACTGCTGACAGCGGAGCTCTCGAATTCGAGTTCAATACGTGCGCTGGAAAAGGACAGGCGATTAACCAACATCGTGAAGCGATGGGTAATTATTGGCTGAGTTGGTAAATCGCGTTTTTGGCCTGCTGTGCTAGAGTAAAAGAGATTGAATTGATTGCTCCGGGGGGCGATGTGTTTGAATTGGTGAAAGCGGGTGGCTGGCTCATGGTGCCGATCATTTTCTGCTCGGTTGTTGCCCTGGCAATCACGATTGAACGTTTAATTGCCCTGAATCCGGGTCGTATTGCCCCTTCTAACCTGTTGGCTGAGGTCTGGAGCTGGATAAAAAACAGTCAGATCGACTCAGAGAAGCTCAAATCCCTGAAGCAGACCTCACCACTGGGGCAAATACTGGCTGCTGGAATCAGCAACTCGCGCAATGGCCGCGAGGTGATGAAAGAAAGCATTGAGGAAGCGGCCGCTCAAGTAGTGCACGAAATGCAGCACTATCTGAATTCGCTCGGTACGATAGCAGCAGTAACTCCCCTGCTTGGCTTGCTCGGTACTGTGATCGGTATGATCAAGGTATTCAATGAAATTCAGATTCAGGGAACCGGTAATGCCAGCGTGCTCGCCGGCGGAATTTCAGAGGCTCTGATTACCACTGCGGCGGGCATGGCGGTCGCCATTCCAGCACTGATCATGCATCGCTTTTTTGAACGCCGAATTCAATCGATAGTCGTTACGCTGGAGCGCGAGGCGATCAAGTTGGTTGATGCCTTGCATGCTGATCGACGCGTCAAATCCCGCGAGCCTGAGTAAGCCTGGCCCATGAACTTTCGCGAACGGCCCAGTACTGAAGTCAACGTCAATTTAACACCGCTGATTGATGTCGTCTTCCTGCTATTAATCTTCTTCATGGTTTCCACGAGTTTTACCAAGGAAACTCATCTGAAGATTGATCTGCCAGAAGCAGTAGCCAATGCCCCTGATCCATCAGCCGACATGATTGAGGTGGTGATTAACAGCGATGGTAACTACGCGCTTAACGGTCAGGAGCTGGTCGATACCAAAGCGGAAACCTTAAAGCGAGCGCTCGGTGAGCTGGCAGGTGACAACCGCGACATTCCCTTCATGATCACAGCGGACGCCAATACTCCGCACCAGTCCGTGGTAACTGCAATGGATGCTGCTGGTCAAATGGGCTTCGTACACCTTAAAATTGCGACCCAGCGCCCCAGCCAGTAAGTTTTCTTGCTGCAGTATTCCTGAGACCAGTTTGCTTTAAACGGCACGCATGCTATGTTGCTGGTGAACTGTTACTCCACTGGGACTTTCACTCTTGCCGCAAACCGCCGACCATCAGACTGACTGGCAGCTCTACCGCCGTTTGCTTGGATTTGTCAGTAATTGGGGCCATTTTGCGGTTAGTATATTTGGCTTCATTCTCTACGCAATCGCTGCAGCGTTGTTGGCTGATTTGCTGCAGCTGATCATTGATGCTGCGGGCGGCCAGCTTCACCTTGGAACTGGCCTTGCAACAGACTGGTTGAGCAACCGGCTCGGTGGTCGCGAAGCTCTGGAAATGCAGGCTCGCAGTCTGATCCCGCTGGCCATGATCGCTGTGATCAGCGTCCGTGGAGTCGGTTTTTTCCTCGGTAACTATTACATTCACTCGGTAGCGCGCCGCCTGGTCCACGAAATGCGGTGTAGTGTATTTGACCACTTGCTGGCCATTCCGGCCGCTTACTACGATCAGCAGCAAAGTGGCCACATGCTTTCTCGTATCACCTACAACGTTGAGCAAGTGACCGGAGCCGTCACCGATGCGTTGAAAATGAGTATGCGAGAAGGCTTTACAGTGATAGCGCTACTGGGTTATATGATTTATCTGAACTGGCGGTTGAGCTTGATTTTTATTGCGATTGCACCACTCATTGCATTGATTGCCGCGGGCGTCAGCCGCTTGTTTCGTCGTTACAGCAAACGCATTCAGAATTCGATGGGCGATGTCACGCACGTAGCAAATGAGAGCATACGTGGCTATAGGGAGGTGCGAATCTATGGCGGTGGCGACTACGAAATGGACCGCTTCCATGAGGCCAGTGAATACAATCGTCGACAAAGTTTAAAACTGGCATTCACCAGTTCTCTTAGTCCACCCGTTATTCAAGTGCTGGTTGGCATTGCTCTTGCGTTTCTGGTGTACCTGGTTTTGCCGCCCTCTAGTTTCGGTGAGCTAAGTTCAGGCCAGCTGGTTGCCTTCCTGACTGCAGCTGGCATGCTGGCGCGACCGATACGCGCGCTAAGCGAGGTGCTGAGCATTATTCAGCGAGGCCTGGCGGCAGCAGCGGATATTTTCTCTTATCTCGATGCGATGCCCGAGAGTAACTCAGGCCGCCACGTGAGTGCCAAAGTGGACGGCAGCATAATTGTTAAAGAACTCAGTTTTGCGTATTCCCAAGGGTCTGAACCGGTACTGCATGATATTAGCTTCCGGGTTGATCCTGGTCAAACAGTTGCACTTGTTGGTGGCTCCGGTGCCGGCAAGAGCACTTTGGTTAATCTGCTTTGCCGGTTTTATGATTACCAGCATGGAGAAATTCTCCTCGATGATGTTGATATCAGACACTATGAATTAAAGAACTTACGCAACCAGTTTGCATTTGTTTCTCAGAATATCTCATTGTTTAATGACACTGTTTACAACAATATTGCCTATGGTGAACTCGCCTCGCGCGAGCCCGAGCAAGTGTACGCGGCAGCGGCAGCTGCGAATGCGGTGAGTTTCATTGAAAATCTGCCACAAGCTTACCAGACTCGTCTCGGCGAAGACGGTCTACTGTTGTCCGGCGGGCAGCGGCAACGCATAGCGATCGCTAGAGCTTTGCTCAAGGACGCTCCGGTTTTGATTCTGGATGAGGCAACTTCGGCTCTGGACAATGAATCCGAGCAGCATATTCAGCGTGAGCTGGCCGAGCTGATGCACGGTAGAACAACGCTGGTAATCGCCCATCGGTTGTCTACCATTGAACAGGCTGATCAGATCCTGGTACTTGAAGGCGGCATCATTGTGGAGCAGGGCACTCATCAGGAGTTGCTGGCGGCTAATCAACGCTACGCGCAGTTACATCAGCGCGACTTTGAACCCTGATGGCCAGCACCAAAGAGCGGATACGCGGTTTACGTAATCGAATTGAAGCCTCGGTCAATGAAGCCTGGTATGGCAAGGCTCGTTGGAGCAGGTCGTTGTTGCCATTATCCTTGGTCTATCGGCAACTTGCTCGAGTTAATCAGAATCGCCAGTCGGTTGATTTCTATCGACCAGATCTCCCGGTCGTGGTGGTGGGGAATATTGTGGCCGGAGGCGCCGGCAAAACACCCCTGGTTTTGGCCTTGTGCGAGCTATTGCAGGCTAACGGCTGGCGACCGGCTGTTTTAAGCCGCGGCTATGGCGCTGACTGCAATCGTTTCCCGCACATGGTTAATCCCAAGGATTCCGCAGGCTGGGTGGGCGATGAACCGGCATTGATGGCCAGACGGCTGCGTATTCCAGTGTGTATTGATCCACAGCGAGCCCGCGGAGCTCGCTTTCTGCGGGCCCAGCGTTTGTGCGATGTGATTGTCTGCGACGATGGATTGCAGCATTATGCGCTGGCCAGGGACATTGAAATTGCCGTAGTCGACGGGCAGCGCCTACTCGGCAACAGACTGTGTTTGCCTGCCGGCCCTTTACGGGAGCCGGCAGAACGTCTGGACAGTGTGGATTTTGTGGTACTCAATGGTAAGCCTGCGGCAACTGATTTGCACTATGACTCGGTCATGCACTTGCGTCCCCAGGCGTTTGTCCAGCTGAAGACCGGGCGCGAGCTGGAGCTTGGGGTTTTTCGCGAGGAATTATCCGGTCAAATCGCGACAGCCGTCACCGGTATCGGGAATCCCCAGCGTTTTTTTAGTAGCCTCTATGATCTGGGCCTCGGAATAAAAGAGCATCCATTGCCTGATCACCATGACTTCCGCCCGCAAGATCTGCTGCCTCTAGCCAACGGGCCGGTGATTATGACCGAGAAAGATGCGGTAAAATGCGTCGATTTCGCCACGGATGAATGCTGGTACCTTAAGATAGCGGCCGAGCTGGACAAACAGCTGACGGAAGCGCTGCTGGCCAGGGTACGACAGCTTGCCGAGCAGTTTGTAGAGAGTTGAAGAGTGTCCTATACGATTATCATTCCCGCACGATATGAATCCAGCCGTTTGCCCGGCAAACCGTTAGCTGATCTTGCTGGCAAGCCAATGATCCAGCGTGTCGTGGAGGCAGCTCAACAGAGTTCTGCTAACCAGGTCTGGGTGGCAACTGATCACGCTGAGGTGCATGAGCGGGTGCTCGCCTTCGGTGGCAACAGTGTTATGACGGCAGCAACTCATGAGTCCGGCACTGATCGCTTGCAAGAAGCCGTTCATAATCTTGGGCTGGCTGCGGAGGATGTAGTGGTTAATTTGCAGGGCGACGAACCGCTGATGCCTGCGCGGGTACTGGACCAAGTGGCTGCCAATCTGCAAAACAATAGCTGGGCTGCGCTCGCTACTCTGTGCGAACCTCTGCTGGAAACAGCCGAATATCTCAACCCAAACGTCGTTAAAGTTGTTCACAGCGATGACCTGCGTGCCCTGTATTTCAGTCGCGCGCCGATACCGGCGCTCAGAGATCAGGATGTTCATGCAATGACAAAATTGCCCGACAGCCTTTATGCTCGGCGACATGTCGGCCTGTATGCTTACCGGGTTCGTTTTCTCGATGATTTTGTTGGCTGGCCGGTGCACGCGCTGGAATCAGCAGAGCGGTTAGAACAGCTGAGAGCGCTGGCCAATGGAGCGCAGATACACATTACAGACAGCATTGCGGCAATACCGCCCGGTGTTGATACCCCGGCTGACTTGGAGGCTGTTCGTCGTACTTTTTTGCAGGAACAGGGGAGGGTTTCTTGAAAACCAGTGTGTTATTTGTGTGCCTGGGAAACATTTGCCGCTCGCCGACTGCGCATGGTGTGTTCCAGAAGCAGCTGAAAGAACGAAAGTTGCACCGGGATATTCATGTGGATTCAGCCGGTACTGGCGCATGGCACGTGGGTAAATCGCCTGACAAACGAGCTATTCAGGCGGCCGCGGCCGCTGGTTACAACCTAAAACAGCTGCGGGCCCGCATGTTGGTAGAGGAAGACTTTGAGCAGTTCAGCTATATCCTGGGCATGGACGAGGACAATCTTGCAGCAATTAATGATATGCGACCGAAGAGTTACGACGGACACACGGGATTATTGCTGGATTTTGCGGATGACTCGCTTGGCTATCGTGAGGTGCCGGATCCATATTACGGAGGTACTCGTGGTTTTGAATTGGTGCTGCAACTGGTTGAGTCAGCCTGCGGTGGATTGTTAGACCACATTCAAGCCCAATAAAAAGCTGTGATACGCGTGCAGTCAAATGTAGATTTGACACCATTCAATACCCTGGCGTTGCCAGCAATAGCCGAGCGCTTTATAGAAGCGCAGTCTGATGATGAGCTGCAGGAAGTCGCCAGTTGGTTGTCCCAGGAAGCGGTCGTGCCCCTAATACTGGGTGAGGGCAGCAACCTGGTGTTTCGATCGCGACAGGTGGCGGACTGCATTCATATCCGTAGTCACGGCATACGTGTTCTACAGGAATGTGAAAGAACCGTTGAGATTGAAGTCGCGGCGGGAGAGCATTGGAATTCGGTTGTTGAACACACTCTGCAGCAGGGCTATTACGGCCTGGAAAACCTGGCACTGATTCCTGGCAGTACCGGCGCTTCTCCTGTACAGAACATCGGCGCATACGGGGTTGAGCTCTCGCAGTTTGTTACGGCAGTGAAGTACTATGATATTGAAACTGCGCGCGCGCACTGGCTAAGCAATGACGGCTGCGAGTTTTCCTATCGCAGCAGTATTTTTAAGAAGGCGCTTAAACAGAAAGCACTGATTGCCGCGGTCAGGCTGCGGCTTAGTAAGGTGCCGCGGGTAAATACGGCCTATCGTGCGTTGCGCGAAGAGCTTGCGGGAACTGATTCGCCTAACCCTTTCCAGGTTAAAGAGGCCGTCGTCCGAATTCGGCAGCGTAAACTGCCCGATCCGGCTGAGATTGCCAACGCGGGTAGCTTTTTTAAAAACCCGGAGGTGAATGAGGAGGAATTCGCCCGGCTGGAAAAGGAGTATCCCGAGATAGTGGCCTTTCCAACCGGCCAGCATGGCAACAGAAAGCTCGCGGCTGCCTGGTTGCTCGACAATGCCGGCTGGAAAGGTTTTTCAAACGGCAAGGTAGGCTTTCATAACGATCAGGCGCTGGTGCTGGTGAATCATGGAGCAGCGTTTGGTGACGATGTCCTCTCGCTTGCTGAGCAGGCCATAGCGTCGATACAAGCTCGTTTCGGAGTGGTCCTGGAGATAGAGCCCGCGGTTATTTAAGATCTGCTTGCGCTGTCATTATTTCGACTAACAGTTCTGGTATTGGCAGCAGAGCAATGGTAATCTGTACAAAAGTCGCACGATGAGGCGACGCAGGAGCAGTCTGCATAGGAAGTGCATATAAAACAAGAAGTTAGCGGGCCTGGTATCTGTTTTACCTGCCGCTTTTGAGAACCGAGCAGTATAAAGAGGTAGGCGATGATCACCATAATTGTGGCTGATGATCACGACTTGGTACGCATGGGCATTGTCCGGATGCTCTCAGATGCTCCCAATGTAGAAGTGGTTGCCCAGGCATCGACCGGTGAAGAAGCAGTTAAGCTCTGCAGGCAGTTGCGCCCTTCAATTGTGTTGATGGATGTGCGAATGCCTGGAATCGGCGGCTTGGCCGCTACTCGAAAAATAGTATCCTTCGACCCGGACATCAAAGTCATTGCATTGACTGCCTATACCGACGACCCCTTCCCAGCCAAATTGATTCAAGCCGGTGCGAAAGGCTTTATTACGAAAGGTGCAAATCCGGAGCAGATGCTTGATGCGATCCGCAAGGTAAACAGCGGGCAACGATATATTAGCCCGGAAGTGGCCCAGGACATGGCATTACGGCCCTATGCGCAAGACACCAAAGAGTCACCGTTTACCCAGTTATCGGAACGTGAATTGCAGATTGCATTGATGATCTCGTCCTGCGATAAAGTTCGTGATATTGCGACGAAATTGAGTATTTCCACCAAAACCGTTAATAGCTATCGGTATCGCCTGTTCGAAAAGCTTGGCATCAATAGTGACGTTGAGCTCGCCCTGCTGGCCGTTCGCTACGGTCTGATTGAAGAAGGGCTTGCATAGCAGGATACTAGCGCGGTGCAAAACGGTTTTGATGCCGAAACATATCTGAAAACCCTGACCCGCAAACCCGGTGTCTACCAGATGCTCGATGCTGGTAACGAAGTGCTGTATGTCGGCAAGGCAAAAAACCTGCGCAATCGGGTTGCCAGCTATTTTCGTAGCCGTGGATTAAACAGCAAAACAGTTGCCCTGGTGCAGAAAATACACAGCATTCAGGTCACCGTAACCAACAGCGAATCTGAAGCGTTGATTCTGGAACAGAATCTGATTAAGGCACACCGCCCGCCTTATAATATTCTGCTGCGTGATGACAAGTCCTACCCGTATATTTTACTAACTGACCACTCACATCCTCGCCTGGCTTTTCACCGCGGCAGTAAACGAAAAAAGGGTGAATACTTCGGCCCGTTCCCAAATGCCGGTTCGGTGCGCGAGAGTCTGCATTTGCTGCAGAAGGTGTTTCGAGTACGCCAGTGTAAGGACAGCTATTACCGCAATCGCACCCGCCCTTGTCTGCAATACCAGATAGACCGCTGTACGGCCCCCTGCGTAGGCAAGGTATCTGACGAGGAGTATCAAAACAGCGTACGGTATACGCGGATGTTTCTGCAGGGAGAAGATCAGAAGCTGTTGGGTGAACTGGCCGACCGAATGGATAAGGCGTCGCAGGAACTGGAGTTTGAGCAAGCGGCAGTAATTCGTGATCAGATTACCGACCTGCGTCGGATGCAGGATGCCCAAAGCATTGAAGGGAAGCGCGGCGACATCGACGTGCTGGCCGCGGCACAGGCGTCTGGTACTGCCTGTGTGCATGTGCTGTTTGTCAGGGCCGGAAGAATTCTTGGGAGCCGCAGCTATTTTCCCAAACCGCAGCTGGAGGAGGGCAGTGCGGAGCTGCTGTTTTCCTTTGTCAGCCAGTATTACCTGGGCGATGTAGCCAAAGAAGTGCCCAGAGAGATATTGCTGGATCAGGAAGTGCCGGACGTGGATGTGCTGGAATCGGCACTTGCGGATTACTGCAAGCGAAAAGTGGCGATAGTCTGCCGGGCTCGAGCCAATCGAGCGCAATGGGTCCAACTGGCCGCAACCGCTGCACAACAGAATCTTGAGGCCAGGCTGGCCAATCGGCAAAGTATCGCAAGCCGCTTTGAGAGTTTGCAGGACGTGCTCCAGTTGACCGAGCTACCGCAACGAATCGAGTGCTTTGATATCAGCCACTCATCCGGTGAGGCGACGGTTGCATCCTGCGTGGTATTTGACCTTTCCGGGGCTCGTAAAACCGACTATCGACGCTTCAACATCGATGGTGTGCAGGCGGGTGACGACTACGCAGCGATGGAACAGGCGCTGCGCAGGCGATTCAAGCGCCTGCAGCAGGGGGAAGGCCAGAAACCGGATGTGCTGCTGATCGATGGCGGAAAAGGGCAGCTAAGCGAAGCGGAGAGAGTGTTGCGGGAGCTGGCAATTGATGATCTGAACGTGCTGGCTGTGGCCAAAGGGCCTTCGAGAAAAGCCGGTATGGAGCAAATCATTCGCGCCGGCACCCGCGAGGAACTGGTACTGAATGGTGACTCCCCAGCGTTGCACCTGATCCAGCAGGTGCGCGATGAAAGCCATCGCTTTGCGGTGGCCGGGCATCGGGCGAGGCGCTCCAAGAAACGTAACGTATCGGTCCTTGAGGGGATTGAAGGGGTAGGCAGTAAGCGCCGTCAGGCCCTCTTGCGCCATTTTGGCGGGCTTCAGGAAGTACAACGTGCCAGTATCCAGGATTTGAGTAAAGTGCCAGGAATCAGCAAAAAAACCGCCACTGACATTTACCACAGCTTGCACAGTGACTAGTCTTCTGGGTCATAATGTCACGTTTGGCAACGCGACTAGCCTGGGGACTGCGGCTGGAATGAATATACCCAATGCATTGACCGTTTTTCGGGTGCTGATGATCCCTATGCTGGTTCTTACTTTCTACTGGGCATTTCCCTGGCACTATCAGGTCACAGCCGCCGTGTTTGTGTTGGCCGCCATTACTGATTGGCTGGACGGTTATCTCGCCCGTAAGCTCGATCAAAGCACTCCTTTCGGTGCCTTTATGGACCCGGTTGCCGATAAGCTGATGGTCGCAGTTGCCTTGGTATTGCTGGTGGAGTTGCATGCAAGTCCGTGGTTTGCCATACCCGCTTGCATTATTATTTGCCGGGAAATACTGGTGTCGGCGCTGCGCGAATGGATGGCAGAACTTGGCAAGCGGACCAGTGTTGCGGTTTCCTATGTGGGCAAGATTAAAACCGGCTTTCAAATGACGGCAATCGCCGTACTGCTGGCGGCAGGGCAGCATCTGATGCCCAAGCTGGTCTATCTGGGTTACGTACTGATCTACGCCGCGGCCGTCTTGACCCTGTGGTCGATGTTTGTCTACCTTAAGGCGGCGGCCCCAGACCTTCGCCTGAAGAAATAAGTCGATTTGGTCAGTTTTTTGCTTAAGGGCCTATCCGATTCAGAACGAAGCCCTCCGTATTATATTTCGAGCACTGATGGTAAACACGATGGTTGATCCAGATACTCTGAACGAAGCAGTTCGTCATAACGTAGATGCAGCCCTGGAGGAAGACGTCGGCGCGGGCGATATTTCGGCACAGCTGATTCCAGCGGCAAGCACCTCGCGGGCACGCATCATTTCCAGGCAAACAGCCACTATCTGCGGTTTACCCTGGGCCGAGGAAGTATTCAGTCGATTGGACCCACAGGTACACATTGACTGGAAGGTTGCTGAGGGCCAGCAGGTAGAAGAGAACCAGTGCATTGTGGAACTCGAAGGCTGTTCCCGAGCGCTTCTGACAGGCGAGCGCTCAGCCCTGAACTTCCTGCAAACCCTGTCTGCTACCGCGACTCTGTCACGCCACTATGCTTCACTGGTGGCGTCCACCGACGTGAAGCTGCTCGACACCCGTAAAACGCTACCGGGCCTGCGGCTTGCGCAGAAGTATGCCGTTGCCACCGGAGGTTGCTTCAACCATCGCATGGGCTTATACGATGCGTTTCTGATAAAGGAAAACCACATTAATGCCTGTGGGTCGATTATGGCAACTGTACAGGCAGCCAGAAAGCTGGCGCCGGGGAAACCGATCGAGGTCGAAGTGGAAACGCTGGAAGAGCTCGATCAGGCGCTGCAGGCGAAAGCTGACATTATCATGCTGGATAACTTCAGCCTCTCCGATTTGCGCACTGCGGTTGAGCGGGCCAAGGGGCGGGCCCGGCTGGAAGCATCCGGAGGCATCAACGAGCAGACAATTCTTCCGATTGCGCAAACCGGCGTGGATTACATCTCGATAGGGGCGCTGACCAAAGACTGTCGGGCCGTTGACCTCTCGATGCGCTTTGAATAATCGTCAGGTGGGCCTGGCCTGGGCTTGCCACCCGGGTTGGAAAGAATAAGGGATATTGAGAGATTATCCCAATTGACGAAAAACGGGGACCTCGATAGAATGCACGCCGCTCAGCTCGGCTTGTCTGAAAGCCCTGTTTAGTTGGCCGTCGATATGGCGACGAGCTTGAGCGTTCTCGGCGTATAATGCGTCAGGAAACTTTGCAAAAAGCTATGTTTTCATAGGCTTGCGGGAATAGCTCAGTTGGTAGAGCGCAACCTTGCCAAGGTTGAGGTCGCCGGTTCGAACCCGGTTTCCCGCTCCAAGGGTTTGCTTTCCTGCTGACAAGAGTTTAAATGGCGCGGTGGCAGAGTGGTTATGCAGCGGACTGCAACTCCGTATACGCCGGTTCGATTCCGACCCGCGCCTCCATCTCAACCGTAAATCTCCGGGTTTTCAGCGAAGCAACAACAAACAGTGTATGCTTTAAATGCATGCCCGGGTGGCGAAATTGGTAGACGCAAGGGACTTAAAATCCCTCGGAGGTTAACTCCGTGCCGGTTCGATTCCGGCCTCGGGCACCACTGCCGACTGAGCGCAAGCGACAGCTTGCGTGCGGCATGAAAGCTATCCTGCACAATCACAAGGATCACCATGCGCGGTCTGGCGCGGAAAATACTGTGCATATGGCTAGGCCAGCAGTCGCTTGGCAGTATCGCGATTGCGGAGCCCACTGAGCCAAGCCAGATAGTAAGCGAGCGCAGTTTCCCGGCCGAATTCTTCGCACCATTTGCACCCCGCACGGCCAAGGAGATGCTTGATCGCGTTCCTGGATTTGTGGCCGATGAAGTGGCCGATTCGCGAGGTCTCGGGCAAGCCAGCAGTAATATTCTTATCAACGGCGCGCGGAGCTCCGGTAAACGCGACAGTGCTCTGCAAATGCTCGCGCGGGTGCCAGCTGAGTCGGTATTACGGATAGTGATTCGTGATGGCGCCCGCCTGGGTATACCCGGGCTGAGTGGGGATGTCGCGGATGTCATCATCAGCGATTCGGAAACGCGGGGTACCTGGTCCTGGAGAACTCACCAGCGGCGTCGCATGGACCCCGTGTGGTGGCGTGGCGATATCTCCTTAAGTGGTAGCCAGGGGGCGCTGGGCTGGACGGTCAACCTGCAGAATAAGCCCGACCGCTTCGGCCACTGGGGCGTGGAGGAGGTCAGAGGGCCTGATGGAGTGCTGCGTGAAACTCGCGACGAATACGCCAGCTATAACTTTGAACGGCCTGGTGGCTCGCTCGCATTGAGCTGGACGCCGGAATCCGGCGCTATTGGCAACTTTAGCGCTTCCTATCAACAGGATCGTGAGGATACCGACGAAGATTCTTTGCGAATACCGGTCAGCGGTGCAAGCAGCACGCGTTACCTGGATACCGATGAGAATACCTGGCTTGCCGAATTGAGTGCGGATTACACCAATACGGCCCTGGGTGGTCGCTTGAAACTGATCGGCTACCAACGCTTTGAGCGGCTTCCGGTACGCTCGGAAATCGTAATCCTGTCCGATCGTGAGCGGGTATTGCAGCGCGAGGTCTTTCAACGCGACTCCAATGCGGGGGAGTCCATTATCCGTGGCGAATTCAGCCGGGCAATGGGGGAGAATAACTGGCAATTCGCGTTTGAGGGGGCGTTTAATTTTATCGATGCGACCTCCCGTTTTTTTACCAGTCAGGATGGCGGCGAGTTGCAGCGTATTCCGCTCAACAATGCCAGCGCGCGGGTCGAAGAACGTCGGTTCGATGCCAGTATCAGTCTAAGCAGACCGCTGGGGGCCAGCACTCACCTACAGTTGCTGTTGGGCGCAGAATTCTCGCAACTCGAGCAAACCGGGGAGGCGGGTTTGAGTCGTGAGTTCACCCGGCCCAAGGGGTTTCTTACGATCAGTCACGAGTTTACGCCAGAGCGCCAGGTAAGTGTCAAACTGGAACGCGAAGTTGGCCAACTGGACTTCTTTGACTTCATTTCTTCAGTAAATTTGGACGCACAGAACAGCGCATCGGGCAACCCGCAGCTGGTGGTGCCGCAAACTTGGTGGCTGGATCTGAAGCTTGAACAAAGTTTTCTTGATTATGGAGAGCTGTCTTTGCAGTTATGGCTCGCCGATGTTGAAGATATTGTGGACAGAGTGCCAGTAGGAGCCGGCGAAGCGGCTGGCAACCTCGATTCTGCAAGGCGTTACGGTGCGTCTTGGACATCCACGACTTATCTGCATCGTTTTGGCTGGGATGGCGCGCAACTGGAATTGCAGTACACACTGGAGCGAAGCGAACTCGCCGACCCTCTGACCGGTATAAAGCGTCGAATCAACGACGATTACATCAGTTCTTTCTACACGGAACTCAGACATGATGTTCCCAATACGCAATGGGCATGGGGTTTGAATCATCGTCTTGATGTGAAGTCGGATACCTACCGCCTCGATGAGGTTCAATTTGGAGCCAACACTCTTGGCGAGACCCGCTTCTTTGTTGAGTTGAAGCAGTTTAAGGGTATGAAATTTAGTTTCTTGTTGCGCAATCTGTTTAACACCAAGGACCATCTACGGCGTACTTTTTATGCAGGTAGGCGCGATGGTGACATCAGTCGGGTTGAAGAGCGCTTCCGGCGTTGGGGGCCGGTTGCCGAATTCCAGGTTGAGGGGGGATTTTGAATAGCTCAAGTACATCGCAACAGTGGAGGCAGGGGGGCAGCTGGGTGTTGTTTCTGGGCTCAGTACTGGTCATCGTCTTTGCTATTGGGCAGCGCTGGCTGCAAGAAAGATCGCTGGCTGACTTTTGTGTTAGCCACCAGGGCGTCACGGTCTGCGCGGCAAGTGACATGGCAAAACTGCGTGACAGGGAGCTGCCAACCTTGGAGCACCCAAGGTTTAATCTGGCCGACAGTGGGCGCCTAGTGCTTACGGCGGCACGCAATGAAACAGTGGCTTTTCAATTGATTGTGCGGCGTCGGTCTTTGCTGGCACCGGCTGAATTGGAAGTTGAGCTTGCCGAGCTGACATCTGCCAGGCACAGGCTGCCAGCCAGTTATTTTGATTGGTTTAAAGCCTGGTATCACCCGGTACTTAAAGGTGGACATCTTTATGGAGCGGACAGTGAAGTTCTTCCTTGGCCTGGGCATTATCCGGACGCTCTGGTGCCTGCAACAGCCGGTTGCTTCGATCGCCAAACCACCCTGTTACCCAAAGTGACTCTGGCTGCGGCTGGCCACAATACCAATCTGTGGTTTGATTTGTTCATACCTCGCGGTCAGCCCATTGGCAACTACCAGTCAACAATCAAACTGATACTGGATGATGGTAGCGCGCTGGAGATACCTCTGGAGTTGCGCTTGCTGGAGGCGACATTGCCGGACAGACCCAGCATTGAAGCCGTCGGTGAGCTGTACCGCAGTTATGCGTTGGAAGGAGTCGGTAAGGCTCGAGACAGCGCGCGATGGATTGCGATGGCTCACTGTTACCAGCAGCTTGCTCACCGCCATCGAATGGTGTTCCTGGAACGTTGGGACGATATTCATGACGTGGATTGGCCGGCCTATATTCGTTATGCCGGGCCGATACTCGATGGCAGTTTGTTCAGCAAAGAATATGGCTATCGAGGCACTGGCGAGAACACGCCGGTGGCTATTTGGCGCACTCCCTGGGAACAGGGCGTTGATTTTCACCTGACTGAGATGCCCTCGCCCGAAGAGCTTGATTTACTGGCGCGCCGGGCCGCCCGCTTTCAACAGGAGGTTGAGCAGCAGGGTTGGCTGGATACGGACTATTTCGCCTACATTTACGATGAGCTTGTCGGACCAACGGATGAGACCCAGTCGAGTGATGACTCGGATGACTATGTACGGCGTGCTCATACCGCCATGCATCAAGCGCAGGCTGCAATAGATCGTGGGGCCGACCGGCAGGCCATTGATCTAATCTGGACCAGCCACTCCGACCCACGTCGCTGGCAGAACATTCCTGGCCTTGATTTGCGGGGGACAGTCCGCTTCTGGGCGCCAAATGGAAGTGCTGCAGCACCGGACTTTCTCGCTTCCCGGCAGCAATACGGTGAGCGTATCTGGTTCTATCATGACGGCCATCCGGCGGTCGGTATTCACAGTGTCAACGCATCGGGCATTGAAATGCGAAGCTGGGGTTTGATCACGGCGCGCTATCGCTTTGATGGGCATTTCATGTGGGCGCTCAACCTGGGCCAGGATGAAGCACCATTTCGAATGCCCAACTACCTGCTCGGCGATGACCGCTACGGTAACGGGGTTATGGTCTACCCTGGCAAGCAGTTACCTAAAATCGGTTATGAGGCCGTTCCCGGACCATTGCCTTCCATGCGCCTCAAAGCCTGGCGGCGTGGTCTGCAGGATGCTGAACTGATTACACTGGCCCGGCAAAATGGGCACGCGGAAAAAGTGGATGCCTTACTCGAGCAACTTATCCCGGTAGCATTGGGCGCGGCAATCGATCAGGGGCAGCAGCGCGCGCAATGGTCGCGCAAGCATGCAGACTGGATTGACTTTCGCGAACAAGCGTTGCAGCTGGCCAGCCAGCCGTTGCAGTAATGTCATGGAAACTCCGCTGCTGCTGCTTTATCCTTGCCGGCTGATTTGCCCTGTGGACAATGTGCTAGGAACCTAGGTATGACCCCGGAACAACGCCAAGCATTTGAAGAAGGCTTATACCAGTTTGTAGGCCGCTCCTTGCATCCTGAGCCGAAGCGCTCCTATGACACTGTGAACGGTGCCATGATTCGCCAATGGGCAGAGGTGATGGGAGATCGTAACCCGGCATACACCGATGCCGATTGGGCCGCCTCCAGTGCCCGTGGTCATCTGATTGCCCCTCCGGCAATGCTGTATGTCTGGAACCAGGAAGGCTATGCGGTCGCTTCTACCGGGCGACCAGGGGATGGGCTGGCCGACCTGGTGGCCTACTTTGATTCACATGGTTTTACCGGTTCTCTGGGAACCAATGTGGATCAGGAATACTTCGCCGAAGCCAAGTTGGGCGATGCTATTTACGAAGATGCGGTGATTGAAGAAATTTCCGAGCAGAAAAGCACTGCGCGAGGCCTGGGTTATTTTCTGCAAACACTGGCCAAGTTTCGCAACCAGGACGGAGAATTGATTGGCACCCAGCGTTTCCGGGTGTTCAAGTTTATACCGCCTGAGGTGCCGGCCCAGGAAAAACCGGAGAGTGCAACCGAACTCGAATTGCCCACTCGCATCCAGGCCCCAAGAGGGCAGGACAACGCCTGGTGGTGGGACGCCTGTGATGAAGGCCGTGTATTGATCCAGCGCTGTAAGAGTTGCCAGACTCTGCGCCATCCGCCGAGACCGATGTGTGGGGAATGCCAGTCTACCGAGTGGGACAGTATAGAGTCGAGTCTGGACGGAGAGATTTATAGCTTTGTGGAAATGCATTATCCGAAATTTCCGGGCTACCAGTATCCTCTGATCGTCGCGGTAATCAGTCTCGCTGAGGGGACCCGCCTGGTGGCCAATGTGGTGGGTATCGACTCAGCTGAGGTGCGCATCGGGCTTAAAGTGAAGGGGCGTGTTGAACAAGTGGATGAAAAAACCATGCTGCCGCAGTTTTATCCAGTGGACGCCGCGGAGGTTTCAGCATGAGCTATAACACCCTCAGATTCTCAGAGGTCACGGTCGGTGACAAACTGCCAGCAGAAGATATTGCAATCACCAGCTCCTTAATCAGTTGCGGTGCTCTGGCAACCCGCGACTTTGAGCCGTGTCACCATGTGCCCAAAGTGGCCCAGGAGATGGGCTTGCCCGACGTGTTTATGAACATCCTGACCAGCCAGGCGCTGATGGCACGCTTTGTCACGGACTGGAGTGGCCCGGAAGCCGTGATGAAAGCGCTCAAGGTCAAATTGGGGGCACCTAATGTGCCCGGTATGCTTATGACCGTGACCGGAGAGGTCGCCGACAAAGACGACAGTCAACAGGTCATTACAGTCAAAGTGCTGGGGGAAAATAATATCTGGGGCATGCATATGGAAGGCTCTGTCAGCATTCAGCTGCCATGAGCGACGATAACTGGAGATCGGAATGAGTATTTGTGATAAATCAGCCATCGTCGGCATAGCCAATACCGAGTTTTCCAAGAATTCCGGGCGCTCTGAATTGCAGCTGGCGGCCGAAGCGGTCCGTGATGCGCTGAAGGACGCCGGGCTCAGTCCTGCCGATGTGGATGGCATGACTACGTTCACGCTGGACAATACCGATGAAATTGAGCTTGCGCGCGCGGTGGGCATTGGCGACCTGACGTTTTACTCGAGGGTTCCGCATGGCGGTGGCGCGGCTACCGGCCTGGTGCACCAGGCGGTCATGGCTGTGGCCAGCGGTATGGCAGAATGCGTGGTGTGTTATCGCGCCCTGAATGGCCGCTCCGGCCATCGCTACAGTTCCGGGGTGTCCGGCCCACTGTTGACGGCGGATGCCATCCACTGGGGTTGGTATACACCGTATGGCCTAATGACGCCGGCAAGCTGGGTTGCTATGTACTCGCAGCGCTACATGCACTTGACTACTGACTGCCAGGACGCAATGTTCGAAATCGCTCAGGCGCAACGAGACTATGCGGTGCGTAACCCAGCGGCTTTTTTCTATGAGCAGCCTTTCTCTCGCGAGGACTACGACCAGGCCAAGAAAATTGTTTCACCACTGAAGCTGCTGGATTGTTGCCAGGAGAGTGATGGCGGCAGCGCGGTCATCATTACGACTGCGGAGCGAGCCCGGGATTTACGACACACTCCGGTCGCCATCAAAGGCGTTGGACAGGCCGCTGCGGCCAATATGGAATCCATGACCAGTTTCTATCGACCAGAAATAGCAGCCATCCCATCCATGGATATCGCTGCTCGCGAAGCGTATCAGCAAAGTGGCTTGAGCGCGGCGGATATCGATGCCGCCGTTATCTATGATGCTTTTACGCCGATCGTGCTCTGGCAGCTGGAAAGCTGGGGCTTTTGTGAACCCTATACGGCTCCTCAGTTCGTGTTGGACGGAGCGTTTCGCCCGGATGGACGCCTGCCAACAAACACCCATGGGGGGCAACTGAGCGAAGCTTACATACATGGGGTTAATGGGGTAGTGGAAGCGGCCAAACTGGTGCGTGGTGATTCCGTCAATCAGCCAGCAAAAACGGTTGATCATGTGCTGGTGACATCAGGAGTGGGTGTGCCTACCGGTGGCGCGTTGCTCGGCAAACTGTAAGCCATGGCGAGCATTTACCTGATTCGCCACGGTCAGGCGTCGTTTGGCAGCGAGAATTACGATGTCCTGTCGGCACGCGGCGAGCGCCAGGCCGAGGTGCTTGGTGAGTATTTACGTGACTGCAGTATCCAGTTTGATGCAGCTTATAGTGGCCGCTTGCAAAGACAGCGTAAAACTGCTGAGATAGCTTTGAGCTTTCAGTCTCAAACAATTGATTTAAATATAGATTCTCGTTTCGATGAAATTAATAATGAAGAACAGATCGCGCATCTAGCCCCCCAGATAGCGGCACAAAGGCCCGATATTCAGGCGCTTGTTGAAGGTGGCCTGGGCGACAGCAAAACCTATCAAAAAATCATTGAGGCGGTCTTTAATGCATGGGTCTCTGGCGTGTATGACGCTCCTATTCAAAGCTGGCAAGATTATTCAGCCAATGCGCGAGCCGCTCTGCATGAGCTGATGATAGAACAGGGAGCCGGAAAGACGGTCGCGGTCTTTACCTCCGGCGGGACAATTGCCACCCTGGTAGCGCAGGCCCTGGGTTTGCACGGCGAGCACACTTACCGCTTCTACGAGCCTGTGATCAATTGCTCCGTCAGCCGCCTGTTCTACCGCGATGGTGGTCAGAGAGTGTCGCTGTCCTATTTCAACGACCATTCCTATCTGGACGTGCTGGGGCGTATTAACGGTGAACAGCTGATTACCTACCGGTAGTCCAAAATCTGAAAAATGCACCGCCCGATGGCTTTCTTCAGAGAGGGTCGCGACAAGCGGTATTGTTTTCGGTATTATTACCTCATTAATATAAGTAAAGAGTCGCGAGGGAAGCGATCTCTAGAACGTCATGGAATAAGCAGAGGAAGCCGTTCACAAAACGAGAAACGTCCTGCAATGCATAAACAACCCCCTTCCAAAGTGTTTGAGTCCATCTCTGAGAGCCGCCAGTCCGAGAGCCGCCAGCAAGTCCGTACATCAAACGGTCAGGTTGTTATCGCAATGCTGGTATTATTGCTTGCCTGTGGGCTGAGTTTCGCCAGCTACGCTGCGCCGGTCGACGGGAAGGCCGATAAGGAAGGCAAGAACCGTTCGATTAAAAGCTCACCTTTCTGCATTTTCGGCGTGGATGATCTCAAGCTGCGGTCTTCTGCCGGACGTTCATCGGCGTCCAAAATCAAACCCATTCGCCAGGAAAACGGCGACTGTTGGGTGAGTAAGCCAGGCCAGATGGCCTGAATCATTAACACCCCGGGCGCGTTACAAACCGCAGACCCAAACCACCTGTAATGTCAGCCGTTCGCCTGGCCTGATAGCATCCGTCGTGAATGTTGTCGGAGAGCCGCAATGGCGGAAAACAAAGTTGCTTTTATAACAGGTGCTAGCCGCGGCATCGGGGCTGAAACCGCAGTCGCGCTGGCAACTTCCGGCTATGATCTCGCAATAACCGCCCGTACTCTGGCTGATGGCGAACAGCAAAATTACATTGGCGGTGCCAAAGCATTGCCTGGCAGTTTGCAGGCAACCGCCCAAGCCGTGCGCCGTGCTGGCCGGGAAGCGCTCTGCCTCAAAGCGGATATCCTCGATAGGGAAAGTATTATCGGTGCTGCTCAATCAGCCCTGCGCCATTTCGGCCGGGTTGACCTGCTGTTCAATAATGCGGTCTACCAGGGCGAGGCCAATCTTATTTCGGTGCTTGAGACGACGCCTGAGCACCTTGATGCGGTTTATCAGGCCAATGTCTATACACCTTTGGCACTGGTGCAGGCTTTCCTTCCAGGCATGCTGGAGGGCGGCGGTGGCACCATCGTCAATATGCTGTCGCATACAGCGCTCCACAATCCACCTGCGCCACCCGACAAGGGCGGCTGGAACTTTGCCTACCCGTCTTCCAAGGCGGCGCTTGGGCGTTTGGCCGGAGCGTTGCGGGTGGAGCACCCTGAAAAGGGTCTCAGGATATTCAATATTGAGCCCGGTACGGTCATCACCGAAGTCATGCGTTCAGTAGGTATTGACGAGGCCTTTCTTGGCAGTTTCAAAACTTGCACCCCACAAAGCATTGCTGCTGTTGTGTCCTGGTTAGCGAACAATGAGCCCAAACCGGAGTGGCAACCAGATGAGCTGATGCGGGGGCCAGCGATTGCCAAGGAGCTGGGTCTGCTGACCGTTGAATCCTATCTCCAGCCGGGCTGAGCCGGCCGTAGCGGGTGGTCGGCTCATGTTATAATGGCGCGTTGATACACACCTCCTGGAGAGATTATGACCGAACAGAAAGCCACAAACGTTCATTGGCACGAAGGCGACATTACTCGTGAGCATCGCAACGAATTACTGGGCCAGCGCGGCGCCACTTTGTGGTTTACGGGCTTATCTGGCAGTGGAAAAAGCACAGTAGCCGTTGCCATCGAAGGCGTGTTGCATGAAGCGGGCCGACTTTGCTACCGGCTGGACGGTGACAATGTCCGCTTGGGGATTAATCGCAATCTGGGCTTTTCCGCAGAAGATCGTGCGGAGAATATCCGTCGTATCGGGGAGGTGGCTAAGCTGTTTGTCGACACTGGCGTGATTACGCTTTCCAGTTTTGTCAGCCCGTATCGCGCTGATCGTGATCAGGTCCGCGCGCTGCATGCTGAGGCGGGTATGGACTTTATTGAAATTTTTGTGGATGTTCCACTGGAAGTGGCTGAGAGTCGCGACCCGAAGGGCTTATACAAGAAAGCGCGGGCCGGGGAGATCAAGAACTTCACCGGCATTGACGACCCTTATGAAGCACCTGAGAAGCCGGAAATTGTCTTAAATAGCGCAGAGATGTCACTGGAAGAAGAGGTCAACGTGGTGCTGGCGGCTCTTCGAGAGCGTGGCATTCTCCCCGCGTAAGCATTGTCTCAGAACATGGCGAGCTGGCTGGCGGTCAGCTCGTTAAAGCTACACCCCAGAAAATGTAATATGGTGTCCGCCGCCGGGGCCAACTGGCGTTCGAGATAATGGTTATAGTCTGGCGCTGATTGCCTGGCTTCGCTTGGCTCTGGACCGTTCACAGTGATCAGGTATTCAATGTGGCGGCCCGCCTGTGGAAGCTTTCGAGCGGCCTGCACGTGTGGGGGTATGTTGCGCTGATAGTCGCTCAGTGGGCGACGTAAGCGCTTTCGGTACAACAGCTTATGGTCGAGCTCGCCAGCCAGTAGCCGGTGTGCAGTTTCTTGAACCAGGGTCCGGTAATCGCCATCTGTGAACACTCGCCAGAACAGCTCGCGCTGAAACTCGCGGGCCAGTGGAGTCCAGTCCGAGCGGGCTGCCTCAAGCCCCTTGATTTGCACGTTTAACTCAGCCTGGCTGCCATCGCGCACCAGTCCTGCGTAGCGCTTCTTGCTGCCGGTACTTTGGCCACGAACAGTCGGCATTAGAAAGCGCAGGTAATGAGTTTCAAATTCTATTTCGAGATAACTGCTTAGCTGGAACTCGGTGCGCACTTTTTGTTGCCAGTGGCGATTCAGCAAGCTTGCCAGTTCTTGACCCTTGCTGCTTGCCTGCGCTTCGGTTACCTGTTGGTCGTTCAACAGCACAAACAATGAATCTGTATCACCGTAGATAACCTGCACATCCTGTTGTTCCAATAGCCGTTTGCTCTCCATGATGATGTCGTGTCCACGCAGTGTAATGCTTGAGGCCAGGCGGGTATCGTAAAAACGGCAGGCCGCGGTGCCCAGTACCCCGTAAAAGGAGTTCATGATGATCTTTATGGCTTGCGAAAGCGCTGAGTCGCCAGCAGATTTTGCAGCATCTCGTTGCTGCCAGAGCGCGCCAATCAATTCCGGTAATATAGCGGCCTCGCGAGCAAATTGGGCTCCACGATATCCGCTGATTGCCGCATTTCCACAATCGTCCTTCTGTTCAAGTTCCGCGAGATGCAGTCCTAGAGGATCTATCAAAAACGTCCTGATAATGCTTGGATAAAGCGACTTGAAATCCAGCACCAGCACATTGTTATAGAGGCCGGGCTTTGAATCCAGTACGTAGCCGCCGGGGCTTGCCAGGCCACCGGAACGGTCGGTCGGAATATTAGGGGCCACAAAACCGCGGCGGTGCAAACGGGGCAGATACAGGTTGTCGAATGTGGCCACCGAGCCGCCCATGCGATCGATGTCCAGGCCAGTCATGGCAGCGCGCTTCTTTGCGAAGGCGATCAAGCGGGCGTGGCCAAATATTTCTGCCACCAGACGGCAGTCCTGTAGGTTGTAGGCTGCCAGTCGCTCCTTGTCTTCGCGAAACTGGCGATTAATTTCCGCTACCTTCTGCTGGCCGCTGAGTGTGATTGTTTTCCGTTTGCCCAGCAGCTCAGATGCCACATTATCCAAAGAGAAGCTTTCAAAGCTCCAGAATCCGGCTCTGAGTAATTCAATACCATCCAGTACCGCGCGGCCTGGAACCCGCGCTCGGGCAGGCCCCATGGTTTGCTGATCACGCGGCAATACTGTCGCTGCTTCCTTGTTGCGCCCTAAACGAAAAGGAATGTTTAATCGCTGGCATTGCTTTTCCAGCACAGCCAGGTCGAAACCAATGACATTCCAACCGATGATCAGGTCCGGGTCGAGTTGCTGAAACCAGGATAGAAATGCGCGCAACAAATCGGTGACAACCGGGAAATAGCGCACGCTGTAGTCCGGGTGTTGACTGTCTGTTTGTTCACCGAGCATGAAAACGATTGAGGTCTGCGCACTGCTGATTGCGATTGAATAAAGCGAGCCATCGTTGCCATTGGTTTCTATATCCAGCGAGGCATAGCTCAGCTCTGGGTCAAATTCGATAGCCTCAAGTTTCGGGTCGACCATTTCGCAGTATCGTCCGTGCCGAGCTAGCTGCCCGGTTGCGGTAAACCCCGCATTGATGAACCGCTCCATCAGGTATCGGTCGCAATGCTTGATGTCTGACTCCAGGAGATTGCAGTCACCTTGCTGCAGCGACTGGACCGCTCGCTGTGAATCAAAATACAATGCGTCAACGGGGTGTCCGCGCAGATCTCTAAGGGTGAGCGGCTTGCGCTGTGCCAGTTTGCTGTCGCTGACCTGATGGTCGCGCGGACAGAAGCACACCGCGCGTTGTTTGGTAAAGCGGATCAGCAGTGGCCCCAAACTGCTGCTTGCCCAGTAACGCAGCTCAATGCCTTGTTCCAGGTCACGCCAGTGTCTGCTTAACAGAAAGCCCTGCGCAGTTGTTACATCGTCAATAAGCATGTCTCCAGGAGAATATCATGAGTACCCATGACCACCAGCTCATCCAACAGCTTGCCTACCGCTACGCCAAGGCCTGTGACCGCAGAGACCCGGGCTTGCTGGCCAGCTGTTTGCACGAGAACGCTGAAATCATTGTTCCTGGACTGCCTGCTATTGAGCAGCCGGGCATTGCCGAGCGTACGATTGAAACGCTCGCCAGCATGTTTTCAGCGACTCAGCACCGAGTCTATAACTGCTCCTTCGAGATTGTTGGGGAAAATGCCACGGGTGAAGTGTACGGCTCTGCGGCACACCTGTTATCAGACCGAGCTGCTGGCCAGGCAATGATTGACGAGTGGGCAATTCGTTACCAGGACACACTGTGCAAGTTGGCTGGTCGTTGGTTATTCGTTCGCCGCGAGCTGTGCATTGACTGGCGTGAAGAACGCGTCGTCATTCTGCCTTAGGGTTCAGGGAAGGTCGTTGACCACGCGCTGGATCTCTGCTGCTATCTGCTGACGATCGTAAGCCAGCAATGCAGTTTCTCCCGCATCGGGTTCATAGCTGACCAGGGCGTTGGGGCCGGCGAACATAATGGAATGAGGCAGCATCGGGTGGTCGTCCGGCTTGACCTCAAGGTCAAGACTGTGCCCAGCGGCGGCGGCCCACTGTTCCAAATACTCTTTCCAGGTCAGGTTTTCGTCGCCCACCAGATAGGCTTTACCAGGTTCGCCATGTTGCAGTGCCCCGTGAATTGCCTGTGCGACCGAGCGCGCGCTGATATGATTGGTTCCGCCTTGCGGGGCAAATAATGGCAGGTCCGGCAGCAGCCCACTAACGTAGGCTTTAAGCGCAGCCAGATGAGGTACCTGAAGGCCGGGCAAGCTGCCAAGAATAAACGGTGCGTTGATACTGCAAACGCTAAACTGATCGCTGGCCAGTGCTCGTACAGCCTGGTCGGTCACATGGCGTGAGTACACATACGGGTCGCGCTCGATTTGCTGAGGGGCGATTTGCGGATAAAAACTGCCAATGTAAACCGCTTGGCTAATACCGGCATCGCGCGCAACAGCGAAAAACCGTGGAACAGCTTCGTTATTGACTCGTTGGTAAAATTGTTCAGGGCTTTCCGAACCATCCTGTGGCAGTTGCCGTACATCCTGGGCCGCAGCAAACACCAAGCCGTCGAAACCCTCGAGGTCAGCCTTTTCCAGCGTTGTATCAACATAATCGATGGCTCGAAAGCGGAACTCCTGCAACGCGGGTGACTGAGGCGCTGAGCGGGCCGCCAAGGTGACTTCATGTCCTTGCTGCCCGAGCAAGATCGCCGCATGGCCTCCAACCAAGCCTGTGCCGCCAATGATAAGCGTCTTCACGTCATTTCCCCTTCAGTAGAATCGAATCGCTTAGTGTTCCCGAACGACGCTCAGGCGCAATTACGGTAACGTAAGGCAAGCTCGGATAACGGTTTTTACACACTGTAGGGGATGCTCCGCCCGCTATAATTCGTCTATCCCAAAACAGGAGTATGTGAATGCCGCTGGCTCTGAATGAAGAACAGCGAATGCTGCGTGAATCCACTCAGGCTTTTCTGCGTGACAACGCCAATGTCGGGCACTTTCGCGAATTGCGCGACAATGGGCCTGGCTGGGTGCATTCGACTGAAATCTGGCAAGCGCTGGTCGACCTCGGTCTTAGTGGACTGCTCGTGGCTGAGGAATTTGGAGGCTCGGGTTTCGGGCATCTGGCACTCGGTGCAGTGTTTGAGCAGATGGGACGCCAACTCACGCCAGCACCGCTGTTGAGCAGCTGTGTGATCAGTGCATCGATTATTCAGGAGATGGGTTCAGTGACCCTGCAGCAGGAACTTCTGCCGAGCATGGTGCAGGGCGAACTGCTGGTGGTGCCTGCTGTCCAGGGTGGCGTTGTCGGGGACTTGCAACGGGCGGATGCAAGCTTGACCGACGGTACAAACGGGCTCCGGCTGAACGGCACTCGGAGGCTGGTAATGGATGGCCTGCTGGCCGACAAATTCCTGGTGCTGGCAAGCAACTCGGGCGAGCCCGAGTCTTTTCGCATGGTGCTGGTCGAGGCGTCGGCCGATGGAGTGCAGCGAACAGAAGCAAGAATGATCGATAGCCGCTGTTATGCTGACCTGGTGTTTACGGATTGCCCGGTACAGGAGCTACTCAGTGATCGTGATGCCGTGGAGGTTGGTAGAGCTGTGTTTGATAAAGGGAGTGCATTAATAGCGGCGGAAATGCTGGGTATTGCTGAAGAGTTGTTCGAGCGAACCATGGTATATCTTCGAGAACGCGAACAGTTCGGAGCTAAAATAGGTTCATTTCAGGCGTTGCAGCATCGCGCTGCCAAACTCTATACAGAATTGCAGTTGACTCGTAGTGCGGTGGTGGATGCGCTGTCAGCATTGGATGAGCAGCGCGATGACAGCCGAGCGGCGGTCAGCATGGCGAAGAGTCTTGCTAATGAATGTTGCCGGCTGGTGGCGTCCGAGTCCGTGCAGATGCATGGTGGAATTGGAGTGACCGACGAACTTGATATCGGGCTTTACTTAAAACGCAGCCGGGTTTGCCAAAATCTTTTCGGCAGTACCGGTTACCATAACAACCGTTTTGCTTCCTGCCATGATTTCTAAGGAACTGGTTTGATGACAGCACAGGATTACGACACATTTCGATCTGAAACACGCCAATGGCTGGAAGAGAACTGTCCTGCGGCCATGCGTGTAACGCCAAGAAAAGATGGCAGCGACAATGTATTTGGTGGAACGCAATTTGAGTTCCAGTCCGCAGAGCAACGCCTCTGGTTGCAGAGAATGGCCGAGCGCGGTTGGACTGCGCCTGATTGGCCAGCCAAATACGGCGGCGGGGGCTTGGACGCCCAGCAAACTAAAATCCTACGCCAGGAAATGCGTGCGCTGGGCTGTCGCGACCCATTGATTGGACACGGCCTATGGATGTTAGGACCCGCGTTGCTGGAGTATGGCAACGAGCAGCAAAAGCAGCAACACATACCGGATATCGTGCACGGCCGCATTCGTTGGTGCCAGGGTTACAGTGAACCAGGTGCCGGTTCTGACCTGGCCAGTTTGCGTTGTCGAGCAGATGACATGGGCGATCATTACCTGGTCAACGGGCAAAAATGCTGGACCAGTGACGGAGACAAGGCCGACTGGATGTTCTGCCTGGTCCGAACCGACAGCAGCGGCCCGAAGCAGCAGGGGATCAGCTTTGTATTGTTTCCGATGGACACCCCAGGAGTGAGTGTGCGGCCGGTACCCTTGCTGACCGGTCAGGCACATTTCTGTGACACCTTTCTGGAAAATGTGAAAGTACCAAAAGAAAACCTCGTCGGCGAAGAGGGCCAGGGTTGGACTATTGCAAAAGCGCTGCTGGCACATGAGCGTAAGATGATGGCATCAATGGATGACACCATGCCAGCCCCCCCAAAGAGTCTGCGGGATTACGCTGTGGAGCGATTTGGAACCGATGAACAAGGGCGAATCGCTGATGTTGAAATACGCCGACGTGTTATCGACCAAATGATGCGTAAAAAATCGCTGGACCTGACTCAGCAACGAGCTTTTGAAGAAGGAATGGCCGGCGATATTGATATGCGTATGACAACAATTTTTAAATATGCGGGCACCGAATACCAAAAGCGTAACACCGAGTTGTTCATGGATTTGCAGGGTATTGAAGGCTGTCGATGGGACGCCGAAAACTTTCCTGAGGAAAGCCAGTTTCCGACGACCTGGATGAACTCGCTGGCCTTCACCATCGCCGGTGGCAGTTCCGAAGTGCAGTTAAATCTGATTGCCAAACGAGCCCTGGAACTGCCACAGGAATAGTTGTAGCAGGGTATAATTGGCAGGCTGCAGACAGGAGCTTTTGATGAAGGGTACCCGCAATCCGCTTACACCTGATGAGCAACAAGTCATATTGCATAAAGGCACTGAAAGGCCTTTCAGTGGCGAGTACGATGACTTTTTTGAGCCAGGAACCTATATTTGCAAGCAGTGTGAAACCCCGCTCTACCGGTCCGCTGACAAATTTGCATCGCATTGTGGCTGGCCAAGTTTCGATGATGAGCTTCCAGGTGCTGTAAAACGTCAGCCCGACGCAGACGGTCGACGGGTGGAAATTGTTTGCGCGAACTGCGATGGCCATCTTGGCCACGTCTTTGAAGGTGAGCGCCTGACTGATAAAAACCAGCGTCACTGCGTGAACTCTATCTCCATGAAGTTTATCCCCGGCGAATAGTTTTATCCAGAGCGGCTTTGATAAACGGCCGTGGTCGCCGCATTGCAGCTGTTCTGCTGGCCTGAGGGTGGTAGACTTGCGCCAAAGCCTTCACGCAGTGGTGGGGATATGAAGCAGACACTAAAGCAATTGCTGGAAAGCATCAACGAAGCGCCGGATGGCCCTGGTGTTGCTGCCATATTTGATTTTGACGGCACGCTCATTTCCGGCTATTCAGCCACGGTATTTGTGCGCGAGCAGATACGCCGCGGTGAATTTACCGCCAGAGAGTTCGCGGAACTCATGAATGCCATGCTTTCCTTTGGTATGGGACGGGCCGGATTTTCAGCGATGATGGCGGTAACCGCTCAATTAATGCAGGGCGTTAGTGAGCAGTCTTACTGGGAAATGGCCGACGATCTCTATAAGAAACAGATCGCTCGTCTGGTGTACCCGGAATCCAGAGCATTGCTGAACGCACACCTCAAAAAAGGGCATACGGTCGCCATTATCTCATCGGCCACACCTTATCAGGTTCAGCCTGCGGCCCGAGACCTGGGTGTTGAAAACGTGCTGTGTACGCAACTCGAGGTTGAAGATGGGTTATTTACCGGGGCCGTAGTTCGTCCTACCTGCTTTGCTGAAGGCAAAGTGCTCGCGGCCGAGCAGCTTGCCGAGCGTTTCGACGCGGACCTCGACCAGAGTTTCTTTTATTCAGACAGTACCGATGATCAGTTGCTTCTGGAAAGGGTTGGTTATCCCAGAGCGTTGAACCCCAGCAGCAAGCTGGAGCGCCTGGCCCGCCGCAACCGCTGGCCCCGAACACGCTTTGGCAGTCGTGGCACGCCCAGCTTCGCGCAATACGCACGCTCGGTAGCCGCAACAGGTAGCCTGGTCTCCAGTTTCCTGGCCGGGCTCCCCGTCTATGCGTTGACAGGGTCCATGCGGGATGCGCGCAATTTTTCTTTTTCCTTGTTTGCCGATACCGCCAGTGCCCTGATTGGCCTGGAGGTTGAAGTCAAGGGCGAAGAAAATTTGTGGTCAAACCGGCCGGCAGTCTTTATTTTTAATCATCAGAGCAAGGCTGATGTCATCATTATCGCGCGCTTACTGAGGCGTGACATAGCAGGTGTTGGCAAGAAGGAGATCCGCAAAATGCCGGTGATCGGGCAGGTGATGGAAGCCGGCGGGGTGGTTCTGATTGATCGGGAAAATACCAGTAGCGCGATTGAAGCCATGCAGCCTTTGGTTGACGCAATACGCAACGAGCAAAAGTGTGTCGTTATTGCACCTGAAGGCACACGAACCGTGTCGCCTCGCTTGAACCCCTTCAAAAAAGGTGCCTTTCACCTGGCGATGCAGGCCGGTGTGCCAATTATTCCAATTGTGATTCACAACGCTGGCGATGTTGCACCCAAGGGCGATTTTGTTTTTCGACCGGCAACGGTAAAGGTTGAAGTTCTGCCTGCGGTGGATACCAGCCACTGGGATGCAGCGAATTTATCAGCCCATGTAAGAGAAGTTCGGAACTTGTTTCTGGCCGCTCTTGGACAGGCGCAAGAGCAGGCTGAGGCTGTTTCATCAGAAGCCAAAGCCAAAGCCAAAACCAAAGCCAAGACTGGAAGGAAGAAAAGCAAACTGGCAACCAGGGCGGTGCGACCAAAGCCCGCGAAACGCAAGAAACGCCAAGCGGCGGGTGACTCGGACGATTCGACCCCCAAAAAGAAACCAAAAGTCCAAGCAAAAAGCAAAGCAGTCAAAGCTAACAGTTCCAGTAAGAGCAACAGAAAAACTGTCGGGAAAGCGGCACCTAAAGCCAAAGCCGCAAGCCGTAAGAAAGCTACAAAGGCCAAGAAGGGCTAGCGCATGAGCCGGGAAGTTCTGGAACGCAGCAGCCCCTGGCCAGAGTCGCCAGACCGTGAGCTGGCCTTTATTCTGGATACTGGCAGTGAGTACGAGCACTCACTGTTGACGCAGTGGTTGGACCACCACCGCCCGGAAGGGCAGCCGCCGCCGCGCGTGGTGCGCAGTAATTTACGCGATGACCGATCCGGCATACAGTACAGCCCGCTACTGCCACTCCTTAATATGCAAGCTGACGCGGAGGTCGTACCGTTGAGGGTGGTATGGCGACCATCCCGTAAAGCACTGGAATCCGGCCCGCGCATCCGTGATTTGTTGGCCGGTGATCCTCGCCAGCCCAAGGGGGCCAAAGCGCGTCGTCTGGTCGAGGAAAAGCCGCATCGGGTGTATTTGATTGCCGGCGAATCGGCATCACTCAGTGCTCTGCAGAAACGTTTTGAATTACAACAGGTCAAGCCGGAAACGGAGCGGGATGCAGCTTTGGCATCCTTCATTGCCCGACAGGCCGCTTTGGCATTGGATATCGCGGAAAGGCGTCTGCAAGGCGGGCGATATAAAGTGCCCCGGCACATCGCGGAAGTGTTGTATAACAGCCCCGCCTATCGTGAGAGTGTGCAGGAACTGGCGTCGAAAAGCGGTCGAACAGAAGCTGAATTGCTGGAAGAAGCGCGCGGCTACATGCGTGAAATGGTAACCCAGCCGAATACGTTCTGGTTGGATTTCTACGCGAAGTTCAACAATTTTATACTGGGGCTGGGCTACGAAGACAAGCTGGTGGCAGACCCTGACGATATTGAGAAGATGCGCGCGGTCGTGCGAAACTATCCATCCATGCTGTTGTGGACTCACAAAACCTACCTCGATGGTGCCGTGGCTCCCAAGATCATGTATGACAACGATTTCCCTATGCCGCACACATTTGCCGGCGCTAATATGGGTTTTGCCGGACTGGGTTTTTTACTGCGTCGCGCGGGTGGCATCTTCATTCGACGCAGTTTCCAGGACAACGAACTCTACAAGCTGACCTTGCGACACTACATCGGTTTGTTGATGGAGAAACGCTTCCCAATGAACTGGGCCTTTGAGGGGACACGGTCGCGCCTTGGCAAGCTGATGCCTCCTCGTTACGGCTTGCTTAAATACGTATTGGAAGCCTGTTATACCACCGGCGCCAGCAATATCCATATCATTCCCATCTCCATCAGCTATGATCTGATTCGTGATGTGGAAGAATACGCCACCGAACAGACCGGGCGGCAAAAGCGGCCTGAATCATTGAGCTGGTTTGTTGGTTACCTCAGAAGTCTCGCCAAGCCCATGGGCAAGGTGTATATGGATATTGGGGAACCGGTGGTGCTCGAGCAGGCGCCCAACCCGGAAGATCGTCTGGCGCTCTCCAAAATAGCATTTGAGGTGGCCGTTCAGGCCAATCGGGTAACACCGATCACGTTCCCTTCCTTGGTAACTACCAGCCTGCTGGCTGCAGCGCCGAGAGCCTTGACCGAGCACGAAGTGGTGCAGGATCTCAGAGAGTTGCTGGCATTTGCAGAACAGCGGGGCTTGCGTATATCCAAAGATTTTAATCGCGACTATGCCGATCACATGGACGGCCTGCTTGGCATCATGATCAATGAAGGCATCGTGAGTCGCTACGATCAGGGGCCGGATATTGTCTACGGGATTGCACCAGAGCAACACCCGGTTGCCAGCTATTATCGTAATACAGTGATCCATTTCTTTGTGACAAAAGCGATTGCCGAGCTGGCCCTTTTGAAAGCCAGTGAGGCCGACAGGGATAGTGCCGGTAATGTGTTTTGGGACGAGGTGGAGACCTTGCGTGACCTGTTCAAATTCGAGTTTTTTTACGAGCCTTCGGAACAGTTTCGTGATGAGGTTCGCAAGGAGCTTGCGCGCTACCGCAGCGATTGGGAGGATCTGCTCAGCAATGATCCCCAGCAACTTTTTGAGCTGCTCAAAGACATGGTTCCTCTGTTAGCTCATGCCAGCCTGTTGACTTATGTCGAATCATACTCAGTGGTAGCGGATATGTTTGCCGGGCTTGACGCTGGTGAGGTTATAGAGCAGAAGCAATGCATTGATCAGGCCCTGAAGTACGCAAAGCAAGCTTATCTTCAGCGTCGAATCAGTAGTGAAGCATCAATTGGTAAACTGCTCTTTGAGAATGCCTACAAGACGATGAACAGTCGGCGGTTGGCCGGATCCGGTGGGGCGGATTTGAAGACACAGCGTCAGCAGTTTGCCAGGCAATTGCGTGACCTGCATGTACGACTGGACCGACTGCGTGCGTTGGCGTTGTCTCGCAGAGTACACAATTGAGGAATAGTCAGCCAATAAAATGTAAGTCAGGAGAATAACAATGAAACGCTTCAAAGTTGCCCTGCTCGGCGGAGGTTCCTGGGGCACAACAGTTGCCTCGCTGGTCGCCAGGAACGCACAAATAACGCTCTGGGCCAGAGACTCGAACACCGTTAACGAAATCAATGACCGGCACAGCAATGAGAAATACTTGCCAGGCGCGGTCTTGCCAAACAATCTGGTCGCCAGTACAGACTTGGCCAAGACCGTTGGCGACGCTGATGTAATCGTAATGGGAATTCCCTCGCATAATTTTCGGGCCGTTATGCAGGAGGTCGCTCGGCATGTTCGTCCCTGGGTGCCCATTGTAAGCCTCACTAAAGGGCTGGAACTTGACAGTCGTCTGCGTATGACTGAAGTCATTTCTCAAGAGGCACCTGGCCACCCGGTGGGTGTGTTATCCGGGCCCAATCTGGCGCGAGAAATAATGTCAGGTATGGCCGCAGCCAGCGTGATTGCCATGGAAGATGCGATTATTGTGCGTGAGCTACAGCAGCTATTTAGCAGTGGCCTGTTTCGTGTGTACACAAATGATGATGTGATTGGTTGTGAGCTTGGTGGAGTTCTTAAAAATATTATCGCCATCGCTGTTGGCATGGGTGATGGGCTGGGGGCGGGTGATAATACCCGCTCAGCCCTGATTACTCGTGGTTTGGCCGAGGCTACCCGCCTTGGTGTTGCACTGGGTGGGCGAGCGGAAACCTTTGCAGGCCTGGCGGGTATGGGCGATATGATTGCAACCTGTACCAGCCCGCAAAGTCGAAACCGCCACGTTGGGGTTGAGCTGGGTAAAGGACGGAACATGGGCGAGATCATTGAGCAGATGGTGATGGTCGCCGAGGGTGCCAAAAGCGCTCCGGCGGTCATGGCCCTGGCCAATCAGCATGGCATAGAAATGCCTATCGCCAGCGACGTGTACAAAGTACTGCAAGGGGAGTCGAACGCCCTGCGCGCTTATCGGGGCTTATTGAAAGTGACGGCTGGTGCCGAGTCGGACCCGGGTTGATCAATACATAGGAGCGGAAATGCAGGAACAAAAATTTGAGTGTGCGCCCTATGGAGAACTTACCAGCTATTGCTGGCCGGTTGACGGTGAGCCCCGGGCAATTGTGCAACTGGTGCATGGCTTGGGGGAACATTGCGCTCGCTACCAGGCTCTGGCCGAACGATTAAATAATGCCGGCATTGAAATGCATGGCATTGACCTGCCAGGCCATGGCAAGTCGCCTGGGCAAAGAGCACATATTCGCGCATTCAGTGATTTTGAGCAGGTTGTACTGAGCTTGCGCTCTGAAATTGCGACCCGAAATGGCAGTAAACCGGTCTTCCTGCTGGGCCACAGTATGGGTGGCTTGATCAGTACTCGAGTGCTGCAACAGGCCCAGGAACGCTACGCGGGTGCCATTTTGTCAGGCCCGGCGCTGGCTAGCCCTCTGCAGCCCAGTGCGGTGCAAATGGCCGTGATCAGAATATTGTCCAGGTTACTGCCAACCATGGGAGCGATGCAACTGGATGCAAGCGGCGTGAGTAGAGACCTTGCCGTCGTGAGAGAGTATGAAAGCGACCCTTTGGTGAATCACGGGAAAGTGTCGGCGCGCCTGGTAAGGGAGCTGTTTAAAAGTATGCAGCAGGCCAATTCGCAAGCAGCGACGATAAGCTTGCCAATGCTGATTATGCATGGCGGTGAGGATTCAATGGCTGCGCCAGAAGGTGCACGTGGCTTGTACGCGGCGATTTCCAGTAGCGACAAGCAGCTGGAGATACTGGAAGGCCTATATCATGAAATTTTCAACGAACCCGAAGGTCCGACAGTCCAGCAGCAGGTTGTTGACTGGATCCTAAGCCGGCTCCCGTGACACCGCGTCCTGCTTAAATGTCAAAAACTCAACCAGAAAGCTGTAAGTGGGTCGTCATTGCGAATGTCGAAGGCCTGTAGGTGGGTTCCTTCGCCGGTGATGTTTAACTCAAGAAAACCCTCTTGAGAGAGAGCAAAACGAGTATTGTCGTTGTGCCAGACGCCACTGAGCTTGCTGGTATTCGCTGCCCCACTGACCAATAAATACTCTGGCGCATGGTTGTGCGGGCGTCGAAATACCTGCAGGCTGTGGTCGTGACCAGCCGCGTGAATAATGTTCTCAAACGGCTGTAGCGTTGTTTCAAAGGCGCGAATCACCCGTTGGTAATTCGGGTGCGCGGTATCTTCAGCTGTGACATCCATAAACAGGTCGAGAAAACGGATAAAAAACCAGTACGCGAAATGACTGAAGTAGCCCCCGTGCTGGCCCATTGTCTCCAAAGGGTGATGCTGAACGATCACAATAGGCTTGTGCGCCGATTGCTCGCGTAGTTGTTCCAGGTTGGCCCGCAGCTGATTCATCGCGTTGTTAAGCGCATTATCATCGCTTGCCAACAGCGCAGACGAATCAACAAAAACAATGGCTGCTGAGCCAAGGTCAACAGAGTCAATGGCCTCTGGCTGATCCGCGATTTTGGGTCTGAATTGCACGGCCAAACCATTATTTTTGGCGAATTGCCGGATGTGTTCACGCATGCCATCCAGCGACCCGGCATACCAGTCGTGATTTCCAGGTACAAAAAAGAGCTGCGCCTGACTGACACTGGCGATTTTCAGCTGGGCGTCAAGGCGCGAGATGCTTTTCAGCTGGCCTTTATCCCATTCAGAGTGCTCCTCCTCTTTATTGGGGTAGCCTTGGTAATAAATGTTATCCCCCAGCGCGACAATTGCCGTTCGTCCTGGCAGCTGAGAGGCTCTATCGGCAATTTTTTGCATGCTCGCCTGCCAGGGATCCAAGGATGATGAGCCCGCGTCGCCGTAAAGAATAATGCGCTGTTGTATCGCGCTGTGCGCTGGCGGTGGCCCGGCGTTTTCCTGCTGTAGATTCAAATACGGCGTATCGTGGTTGTCGGCAAATTGCGGATTGATCACTAGCAGCGCTGCCAGCAGCACTAGCGCGAGCAGCAAGCCAAGGGTGAATTTTTTCAGCAGATACATGGGTTTGTCAGTAGTTTTCTATAAGCATTTATGGTTTCTGTAGCCGGTATTATATGAGCAAAGCGTTACTTAGCGTTTGAAAAGACAGCTAACAGGCTAGAATAAACTTTTTTAGGGAGATCGTTGATGGGCAGACTCACTGGTAAAACCGCTATCGTAACGGGTGGCGCAAAAGGCATGGGTGAGCAAACCGTTCGCGCCTTCGTTGAGCAAGGCGCCAAGGTGGTGATTGCTGATATCCTGCAGCAGCCCGGCGAAGCGTTGGCTGACGAACTTGGCGAACAAGCTGTTTTTGTTAACCTGGATGTCAGAGATGCGGCACAGTGGCAACAGGCTGTCCAGGCCGCGAATGATCTCGGCTCGCTCCAGGTATTGGTAAACAACGCTGCCATCATGGAAGCGCAGACGATCATGGATACCACCGAGGAGCTGTTTATGCGGGTGGTCAGCATCAACCAACTCGGCACCTTTTTAGGAATGCAGGCAGTTTTCCCCAGCATGAAGGCTAACGGCGGCGGTTCGATTATCAATATCTCGTCGATCGATGGATTGCAGGCCAAAAACGGATTAGTTGCCTATGCCGGCAGCAAATGGGCCGTGCGGGGTATGACCAAGGTGGCTGCACTGGAGATGGGTAAGTACGGAATCAGGGTCAATTCCGTCCATCCAGGCGGTATTTACACCGATATGCACGGGAAAGACTTCATGACTGTAGAACAGGCCAATGAATCCTACAAGGATCTGGCCATTCCCAGGGTTGGATTGCCCCAGGAAGTCGCCCAGGTTACCCTTTTTCTGGCAACGGATGAGGCCAGCTATTGCTCTGGCAGTGAATTCAAGGCTGAAGGCGGCTGGAGCGCCGGCTTACGCATGGCCGGATTACCTGACCTTTGAAGAAGGGCGCCGGTGCGCTCCGGAGGTAAATATGACCAGGCAGTGTCTGACTGCTGCCGATACCAGGGCAGCGATTGTTGAACTCAATAGTGGTGGCGCAAGCTGGGCTCTGAATGAGTCCGGAAAGCTTGCCGGTGAATTGCATTTCGCCGACTTCAGCGGCGCCTGGGGCTTTATGAGCCAGGTGGCGTTGCATGCGGAAAAGTCAAACCACCATCCCGAGTGGTTTAACGTTTACAACCAGGTGCGTATTGAACTGGTCAGTCATGACGTCAATGGCCTAACGGCCAGGGACCTGGAGCTGGCCAAAGCCATCAACAGGATTGCCACCAGTTTGAAGGCTGCCTGGATTAGTGCGAGCTGATGTGTTTCCCGGCGAGGTAGCCGAAGACCATAGCAGGCCCCAGCGTTGCGCCCGGACCGGGGTAGCTCGGCAACAGAGCGGTACTGGTATTTCCGCACGCGTATAGGCCCTCAATAGGAGTGCCATCTTCCCGTTCCACTTGGCCATCACAGTTGATGACCAGGCCGCCCGCCGTGCCCATTTCACCCGCATAGAGAGTCACGCAATAGAAGGGTGGTTTCTGAATGGCGCCCAGGCAGGGGTTAGGTTGATATTCAGGGTCTGCGTAGTAGCGGTCATAGTTGGAGTCACCGCGCTGAAAGTCCAGATCCTTGCCGGTACGTGCGTACTCATTGAATTTTTTCTGCGTTTCCAGCAGACCATCCCGGTCAATGCCCACCTTTTCTGCCAGTTCTTCCAGAGTATCCGCCTTGGTTAGAAAACTGGGTGTCCACCAGGATTTCGGTACTAGCCAGTCTGGCATCATGGACGATTGCAGTAAGGCCGCTGCAATCGGGCGTTTGGCACGAAACTCGGCATCGAAAATCATATAACAAGGGATGCAGGGGTTGCCGTTTTGACTCTCCCTCAGCATGTCGTTGACAAAAGTAACGTAGTTTTGCGACTCGTTACTGAAGCGCTGCCCTTTGGAATTTACGGTGATACAACCCGGCAGTCCTTTTTCCACCTGGCTCATGTGTGCTTTGGTTTTACCGGGGATTACTGCTGTGGTAAACCACCACGCCCAATCCATTTGGTGGGTCGCCGCGCCCTTATCAATCGCCGCCTTGATTGCGTCGCCAGTGTTGTACAGGTTCGCCGCACTCCACTCTGTTTGAGTCGGGTTGGGCAGGTATTGTTCGCGCATGGACTGGTTGCGCTCAAAACCGCCGGCAGCCAGGATAACCCCCTTATTGGCTTTGATGCGTCGAATCTGCCCATCCCGTTTTACCGTACAACCGATGATTCGGCCGTCCTGCTCGACCAAGTCCAGCATTGGCGATTCCAGCCACATTGGGATATTGCGGTCACGGCAGGCGAGGTAAAGTCTTGCCACACCCGCAGGCCCCATTGTGAGGCGTCCATCGCGTCGGGTTTTGAAACGTAATGGAAAATCCAATAGGTATTTCAGCACCAGCCCTACGCTGAGTTTTATCCAACCGGGCAGGGCGGCCAGGACTATCTGACCTTCTACCTGAGTAAAGCTGACCCCACCCGGCATTTGGGTCTGTGGGTGAGCAGAAGCCAGTCGCTCAAATGCTTCGCCCAACTCGTCAGCATGAATGACTTCCGGTTCCATTGAGCGGTGCCCGGTTTTACCACCAGGTGCTTCCGGGAAGTAATCCGGGTAGTGTTCGAGACTGACATATCGCACCCAATTGGTATTGTTATGAAGATAGTCGATCATCTCGGGTCCGCGCTCGACATAAGCATCGAGCAGTTCCGGACGGATTTTCCCTGGTGGACTGACATGTTCCAGGTAGTCGCGTGCGTCTTGCGGAGAGTCCTGCACGCCAGCGGCTTTCGCATAGCGATTGTTGGGAATCCAGACCCCACCACCAGAGCTGGCACTGGTACCACCAAACAGCGGGGCTTTTTCGACAATCAGCACTTGGGCGCCGCCGTCATGTGCTGTTACTGCGGCCGTAAGAGCGCCATTGCCACTGCCAACGACAACGACGTCAACTTCTTCATCCCACTTTTCCTGATCCGTCATATCTATCCGTCATGTTACTATTGCCGGGCGCATACGTTACTGTAGGGTGCTGCTATTGGCAATAGTACTCTGGCTAATGAAAAGGCTCGCTACTGAACTGTAATGGTTTGAATTGCAACGCATTTGGAGGACTGAAATTGATGTTTAACTGGGTATTTGATCAACTTAGGTGTGCAGTGGGTGGCCTGGCTAAGGCTGGGCTGATTGCTGGCCTGCTAATTTTCGCCGGTTGTGCAAATGATACGGAACCCGCCACCTCCCATTCTGAAGCTGCTGCTGCAACGGTAGACTCAACCACGGCGGATACCCCGGATGTTGAGAGCGCAGCAGTGCCAGAGCAGCCAACTGCTGGCCAGGCTGCGGTAAGCGCGGAGATATTGTCGATCTACAGGCGTGCCTGTATTTCCTGTCATCTGAGCGGCGCTGCGGGCGCGCCAAAGTCGCATGATGTAAGTGCTTGGGCAGGGCGCTTATCCAAAGGTATGGATGTGCTGGTGGAAAACACCCGTAATGGCTTGAATGCGATGCCGCCGCGCGGGCTGTGTCCGGACTGCAGCGATGCACAATACCGCGATCTTATCCTCTACATGTCCCAAGCAAAGCCGGAGTGACCATGGCCAACACTCTAGAACAGCGAGTCGATCGTTTGGAGTCGATCGATGAAATCCGTCAATTGGTCTCCAAATACTCATTGTCGCTCGATATGCGGGACCTTGATGCTCATGTCAACTTGTTTGCTGAGGATATTCGGGTCAGCCGGGAGCTGACCGGTCGTCAGCACCTCAAGCGCTGGCTTGACGATACTCTGCGGCTGCAGTTCACCGGGACCTCGCACCACGTAGGGAACCATGTCATTGAATTTGACGACCCTGATCACGCACACGGAGTTGTGTATTCAAAGAACGAGCATGAAACACCCACCGAAGAAGGCGCGATAGAGTGGGTTATCATGCAGATGTTGTATTGGGATAATTATGAGCGTATTGATGGGCGTTGGTATTTCCGTCGGCGTTTACCTTGTTACTGGTACGCCACCGACCTGAATAAACCGCCAGTCGGAGAGCAAAAAATGCGTTGGCCGGATCGTGAACCCTATGAAGGGGCATACCACGATTTATGGCCCTCCTGGAAAGAGTTCTGGAACAATCCGCCAGGGGATGATGCCCCTGAAGTCGCTGCGCCTGCGCCGTTTGATGAGTTTCTGAAGACGATGCGTAAAGGCGCACCGGAGCCCCGAATTCGCGTTCGTTAGTCGACCAGGCGGCGGGGTACCCGGGCTGGCATGCGGGTGAGCAGCTCATAAGCGATGGTGCCGGACTGCCGGGCGACCTCATCAACAGATACCTGGGTACCCCACAATTCAACTGGAGTACCCAGTGCAACCTGCGGACAATCGGTGACGTCCACACAAATCATGTCCATGGATACCCTGCCAACCAAGGTCGCTGCTTGTCCGCCGACGTGAACCGGTGTGCCATTGGGCGCGTGCCTGGGGTAACCGTCTCCGTAGCCGGCGGCGACCGTTGCAATTTTGGAATGGCGGTCGGCTCGCCATGCCAGCCCATAGCCTACCCCGTCACCCGGCGGTATTTCCCGCAGCGCGATGACCTCGGAATGTAAGCCCATGACCGCCTGTAGCTGTTCGCTATGGCGATTGGCTTGCTCAAGCGGCGAACTGCCGTACAGCATAATGCCCGGACGAACCCAGTCCCGTGCAACCCCGGTAAGACTAAGCAATGCCGGGGAATTGGCCAGGCTGACCGGAAGCGCCAGTGCCTGATTGATCTCATCAAAGCGCTTGACTTGCGCGAGCGCTGGCTCTTGATCGCACTGGTCAGCGCAGGCGAAGTGACTGGCAAGCACGATTTCCTCATCAATATGCTTGCTGGCCCGCAATGCCCGGACGGCATCAGACACTTGTTCCGGTGGCAGGCCTAGCCGGTGCATTCCGGTATCCACTTTTAGCCAGACGCACAGTTTGCTGTCGGGCTTAAATGCGATAGCTTCGGCTAATTGCCGTTCGTTGTGCAGCATCAACCAGAAATTATGTTCAACTGCGATACGCAATTCACTTTCCTCAAAGTGCCCCTCCAACAACAGTACCGGCTTGTCGATTCCCGAAGCACGCAACTCCAGCGCTTCATCAATGCTGGCAACGGCCAGCAGGTCGCTCGCCGGCGCCAGAAGCCGCGCACAGAGGCTGGCGCCATGACCGTAGGCATTGGCCTTGACGACCGCTGTGAGCTTGGCCTGACCGGCGAGAGAGCGTGCCAAAGCCAGGTTAGCCAGCAGCGCGCTTCTGGAAATGTCTGCTCTGCAAGGACGCATTAATAATCGTATTTGTGCTCAGTGAACAGCGTCTGAGCCTGCTCCCAGACGGGGCCGGGCCGGCCATCTCCTACAGGAGAGCCATCCAATTCAACAACCGCAATCAGTTCTTTGGTTGAACTTGAGAACCAGATTTCGTCAGCATGGCGTGCTTCTTCCATCGATACGCTGCGTTCCTCAACCGGGATATCGCTGTACTTGTGCAATATGTCCAGCGCGATGTGCCGCGTGATGCCTGGCAGAATTTGATGGTCCAGCGGTGGTGTAATAACCGTACCGTCTTTAACGATGAATACATTGCAAGCCGCGCCTTCAGTGACGTTGTGGGCTTTGTTATACAACAAAATTTCATCCTTACCGTCGGCGGCACCCTGCTGAAAGTGCATGACATTTCCCAGCAAGGCAACTGATTTGATGTTGCAGCGTTGCCAGCGTTTATCCTCCCCGCTGGCAACCTTGAGAGTTTTGGCGCTAGAGCGGTCTGCTGTGGGCTCAGCTGGAATGTCAAAAGTGAAGCCAAACACGGTGGGTGTAATGCCTGTCGGGTAGGCATGATGACGTTTTGTGTCAGCTCCCCGGCTGACCTGAAGATAGATACCAAGGTTTCCGGCACCGTTTCGTTGGGCAAGCGTTTCACAAATCTCGCGCCATTGCTGGTTGCTGTGCGGTGACAGGATTTCAATTGCGTTCATCCCATCGTGCATCCGTTCAATATGTGGAGCAAAACCCACCAATCGTCCCCCATAAGAAGGGATTACTTCATAAATACCATCACCGAAAAGGAAGCCTCGGTCCATAGGCGAGATCCTCGCCTCTTCTAGTGGGAGATAATCGCCGTTAAGAAACGCAATAGTCATTAAGTAGTAGCCTCGCTTATTAGCTCTGTCAGATCCACCAGCAGAGATAAACCCTCTTCAAGCGGCAGGCCGTCTTCGGTCAGCGTGTTCTTTCCCGTGGTGCCATCCACGCTGCCATTGGATGATAAAAACTCCATGATATCAAGGACATTAATCTGTTCGAGCAATGGTTTGCCAGACCACTTTTGCCAGAATGCGATGATGGCATAAGCGGCCCAATTTGACACATCTGCGACCAGCAGTTCATCGCAATGCGTGGCCGATGCTTCAATATCAAGTTTGGCAATCGTATCGCGTACATTACCCATACCAATCTCATTGCCGCCATCGCCAATGGCGATGGTTGGGCAGCTTGCCTGGCGAAAACATTCGTCGAAACAGGCGCAGTGGTCACTGATATCCTGGCTGAACATATTGAAGTAATGCCCACTGGCCGACAGGCCCGGCCTTTCAATGGAGACAATAGCCGTAGGCTGCTGTCGCTCTAGAATTTCCTGTGCCTCACGACTGCGCTCGGCGGGCTGTGCACCATCTTTTTGCAGTTTCAGACGCTGTGAGCGATAGTGAGGTTGCAGCACTTCAAAAAGCGGTGATCCACAGGCGATTGCTGGTTTGCCGCCCAGTGATTCAAGTGCCTGATAAAGTGCGATAGCACCCACTGGGCCATCGGTTTCGAAGCTGCCGGCAACCGGAAAGCCGGTACCTATCAACACTCGGTCTTTGTTCTGGTAAATCAGCGCTGCGCCACGTAAACAATAGCCCTGTGCCAACGCGGCCTGAACATACTGCATACCGCGTGGGTTTCGTCGGACAAGCCGGTCTTCGATGCGCCCGCTGAGCGCTAGGTCGGTGGCACTGATCATTGCAGTTTCTGGCGAATTTTTTGCACCACCTCAACGGCATGCGGGTTGTCTCCGTGCACACAGAGGCTGTCAATGCGCAAGGCCAGGGTATTTCCACTGGCGGTAGTGACTTTGCCGCTGCTTGCTATCTGTACTGCCTGCTCGATGGTTTTATGCTCATCGTGAACGGCGTTCGGTTCACTGCGTGCTTGCAGTGCTCCAGCGTCGGTGTACAAACGGTCGGCAAACCCTTCATAGAGTAGCTCAAGCCCGAACTCGGCCGCTTCTTCGGCGTGCTTATCTGACTCTTGAGTAGCCAGTAGCATCAGCTTGAGTGGTGCGGCATAGTGACCTATGGCCTGCATAATGGCGCGGCGTACGGAAACATCACGCATCATGTCGTTGTACAAAGCTCCGTGTGGTTTCACATAACTCAGTTCTGCACCGTATGTGCGACATAAGCCGTCCAATGCGGCCACCTGATATTGAATCAGCGCAATAATCTCTTCCTTTGAGCAGTGCATCGAACGGCGTCCAAAGCCAACCAGGTCAGGGTAAGAAGGGTGAGCGCCGATTTCCACACCATGGGAAGTTGCGAGTTGGATGGTTCTGATTTTTGTGACTGGGTCGCCGGCATGAAAACCGCAGGCGATGTTTGCCTGATCAATGTGCGGCATGACCTGGTCGTCCATGCCCATGCGCCAGCTGCCATAGCTTTCACCCAAATCGCAATTCAATCTCATGATTTAAAGCACCGCCAGATTGGAGTTCAGCAAGTCGGATATCAACATATAGCCCGGACTGTGGGTGATGCTGAGAGCAGGTCGAGCCCGCTCTATCGCTACTTGTGGTGTGACACCGCAGGCCCAAAACACTGGTAATTCGTCTGCCCGTATCGTCACCCGGTCGCCATAGTCGGGACGATTGATATCAGCAATACCGATAAGTGCCGGGTCCCCAAGATGCACGGGCGCTCCGTGTACAGACGGAAAGCGAGTACATATTTGAATAGCCCGAATGGCATGTTCAGCTTTCATTGGTCGCATGCTCACAACCATGTCGGCCTCCAGCCGGCCAGCTTTTGCACAGCGCATATTGGTGCGGTACATGGGCACGTTACATGCTTCAGTGATATTGCGAATCTCAAGGCCGTCTGCCAGCAACGCTTCTTCAAAGGAAAATGAACAGCCAAGCAGAAAAGCGACCATGTCGTTGGACCATAACGTATCAATTTGTTCGCATTCCTCTACCAATTCTCCATCTCGCCAGATCCGGTAACGCGGAACATCAAAGCGGATGTCGATATCTTTACCAAGCGTCGGTAGCAGGTAGTCACCGGGTGATTCTGACATTGCAATTAATGGGCAGGGCTTGGGGTTCAACTGACAAAAACGGAGAAACTCCGCAGCCCAGTCGGACTGCAAGATTGCGAGGTTGCATTGCACGTAGCCAGGTGCTGCTCCGGAGGTTGCTTGGGACCATTCACCTCTGCGGATCAGTCGCCGTATTCTTTCAGATTCCACTATTTCCATGGTGGTATTGTTCATTGTTTGTCGCTTATGCACAAGCCCGATTGGCTAATAAGTGGGCAGAACCCGGCTGTTCTGCGTGCTATGCTTTAATGATGATAAAACCGGGTTCAACCGAGTGATCCGTACCCACAAAGAACTGATTGCCTGCCACGACTGCGGGCATGTGTATAACTTGCCTGACGTAGCCGCAGGGGAGCAACTCGAGTGTGTCCACTGTGGCAACGTGATCATGACCAGACATCGTAACTGGGAATCCAAAGTGGCTGCTCTCACGGCAACCGGTCTGGTTCTATTTGTGGTGGCCAACAGTTTTCCATTCCTGGGGCTTGAGCAGGCTGGCCAGATACAAAGCAGCAATCTGATCAGTGGTGTTCAGGCGCTGTTGGGGCGAGAAGAGTTTATTTTGGCGGCATTAGTGTTTATCACAATATTTTTGTTTCCGCTGTTAGAGCTAATGGGGCTGGCTTACTTGTTGATCTTTCGTTACGCCGGTGTGCGTGCCCCGTTCCTCGGTCAGGTCTTGCATTTGCTGCATATTTCCCGCCCCTGGAGCATGTTGGAGATATTTTTGATCGGAGTGCTGGTATCCAGTATCAAACTGGCTGGTATGGCATTGCTGATACCTGGGCCTGGGTTATATGCATTCCTCGGACTGGTGCTGGTTTTAATAAGCTGTCATTTGTTTCTTGATCGAGAGGAGATCTGGGACTGGTTGGACCCCGACAATTATTATGCCAATGATCTTGGGGAGCATCTGAATGCCTGTCGCTGTTGTGATGCATTAATCGGAGACAGTCTGCTTGAATTGGACTCCCAGTGCCCACGTTGCGGGACCTCTGTGCACCGGCGCTGGCCAAGCAGCGTGCAAAAAACCTGGGCATTATTGATCGCTGCAGCGCTGCTGTATATTCCCTCGAATATTCTGCCAATAATGCGCACCACCAACCTGGGATATACGGTTGAAGACACGATTTTTTCTGGTGTCTTGCACCTTGCTGAAGCCGGCGACCTGCCCATTGCGCTGCTGATTTTTATTGCAAGTATCGTCATTCCATTGGCCAAGCTCATTGTGATGGCCTATCTACTCCTGTCGGTTAGCCACCTCGGAACCCGGGAACCTCGGCAGCTAGCGATTATGTTCCGGGTGACCGAGTTTGTTGGTCGCTGGTCAATGATCGATGTGTTTGTTGTCAGTATTTTGGTCGCGCTTGTGCAATTTGGTTTGCTCGCCAATGTCGAGCCCGGTGCTGCTTTGCTGTGTTTTGCAGGTGTTGTTGTGCTCACCATGTTGGCAGCGGAAACTTTTGATTCCAAACTCATCTGGGACGCCTATGCGTCCAGTAAAGAGTCGTATGCTGCATCTTCGGAGGTTGCTTGAACGATAATCACCCCCATCTCAGCCGAGTTGGCACGGTATCGCCGATCTGGATTATTCCGCTTCTTGCGCTGTTAATTGCCGGCTGGCTTGCGCTGCGCGCCTGGCAGGAACGCGGGCCTGAGATTCAAATTGTGCTGGACGGTGCCGCGGGCATTCGCGTAGGACAGACTCAGGTACGCTTTCGTGATGTAATCGTCGGTCAGGTCGTTGACACCAAGCTGAGCTCCAACTTTGAGAAAGTGACCGTATTTGTCGAAATGGATCCGCAGGTGGAACCCTTGCTCTCTGAGAACAGCCGATTCTGGGTGGTTTCGCCAAGAATATCCCTGGGCGGTGTCAGCGGTTTGGATACGCTACTCTCGGGAGTTTACATCGAAATGGATCCAGGTGATCCCGGAGCTCGTCAACGCCGCTTCGAAGGCCTTACTGAGCCGCCACCGGTGCGTTCGTATGAGCAGGGCACCCAATATGTATTGCTCTCCGAAGAACTGGCTTCGCTCGATATTGGTTCCCCTGTTTTCCACCGCCAGGTGCCGGTGGGGGAAGTAACCCGATATCGCCTGCTGCCTGAAATCGGTCGAGTTGAGATCAGGATTTTTATCAATTCACCCTACGATCAACTGATTCGAACCAACACTACCTTTTGGAATGTCAGTGGTTTTGGTTTTGAGTTCGGGTCGGATGGGCTTGTCGCTCAGGTCGATTCGCTGTCCTCTGTGATTGCCGGTGGCCTGGCGTTCAGCACACCACCGGATATTGATAGGCAACACGACATAGCGAAGCCGGGAGCGGAATTTCACCTATTTGATGACCGCGAAGCAGTAGCCGAAGGTGCACTCACGTATTCCTACCCCTATCTGATGAAATTTAATTCCTCTGTTAGGGGGTTAAGTGTCGGAGCGCCGGTAGAGTTTCGTGGAATACAGGTTGGCAAGGTTGAACATGTTGGTCTGGAAGCGGGAATATCCAATAACCGGGAAATAGACGTGGTTGTGTCCATCCAGCCGGAACGTATCGATCCGGATGATGCACCCACGCTGGCCGAGCTGAACGATTTGTTCGCGTCACTGGTCGCCGAGGGTATGCGGGCCCAGTTAAAAACGCGCAGCTATCTGACCGGGGCGCTCTACGTTGATCTGGTCCCTTCACTGGCAGAAGCGGCTGCTGGTGGGCCTGAGTCACTGGACCATCATGGAGAATACCTGCTTCTGCCGACCTCGGATAGTCAGTACTCGCAGATAGCCCGCCGGATAACCGATATCGCACAGAAAATTGCTGAGCTGCCCTTCGAATCCATCGGTGACAACCTCAATAACAGTCTGAAGGGTGTGGCTGATATGGTGAGCGAAATCAATCGGGCGAAAATTGTCGATGATGTGGATGAGCTTCTCAACGGGCTGAACGGCTCAGCGAAGTCATTGGACCAGGCGATTGATGGATTGCAGTCAACAATCGAATCCATTGACAGTGTCGTCGCGCCGGATTCCACCTTGCAGCATCGGCTGACCGAGATGCTGGATGACGTGGGTGATGCGGCCAAATCGCTGGAGGCCTTAACCGATGATTTGCAACGTTATCCGGATTCGCTGATACGAGGGAAGAAGCCAAAATGAACCTTGCCATACCCAGACTGGTACTGATCGTCTTACTGGGCAGCCTGCTGGCCTGTGCCAGCCAGCAGCCCAGTGAGTTTTATCGTCTGACGGCCATTTCTGTCAAGACCACAGATTCGGCATTGCCCGCGGGCATCAGCATTGGCATAGGGCCGGTTCATTTGCCCTCGGAGCTGGATCGGCCGGGTCTGGTCAGCGAGCGTGGTGACAGTGGCTTGGTCATAGCGGATTTCGATTTGTGGGCGGGTGACTTTGATGAAATGTTTACCCGCACCAGTGCCAGTTTGCTGGCGCGCCGGCTGGGGGTGGACGCGGTTTACCCTGAGCCCTGGGATACACGCCAGCGACCGCAATATCAATTCCGCTTTGAAGTAGAGCGCTTCAGCGGCGAGCTGGGAGGGGAAGTGGTGCTCGAGGTGATGTGGACCTTAACGGAGGATCGTGGCCGCGATAAACTGCTGATGAATCGCAGCCGCTTTGTCCGGTCGGCCAATGGTCGTAGCTATATGGCCTACGTCGACGCGATGAATCAGTTGTTAGCCGACTTTACCGGAGAGCTGGCCAGTCAGTTCTCCACGGTGTTGCAGGAAAAAACGCTCAGCGAGTAATAAACTGCTTGGCATAGCCTTCCAGCATCTGGATTTTATCTTCCAGCGGTTGATCCGGTTCCATATTGTAGATGTTGCGAAAGCCCACAATCAGATCAGTCACGCCCAGCCCTTCCAGGCGTTCGATACCTTCCTTGCTGAAGCCTTCCTCGCTACCTGTATAAATGCGAAATTCGCGGTCATCGGTACCGTATTCCTTGCGGTAGCCTTGCAGTTGTTCAATGTGTTGCTGCAATTCGGGCGTTGGCAGACCAGCACACATCCAGCCATCGCCAACGCGGGCCGCGCGTTTCAGTGCAGGCCCGGTATGTCCGCCGATCAGAAGCGGGGTCGGCTTGCTCGGGACAGGGCGCATTTTGTTGGCCGGCATCTGAATGATCTCACCCTGATAGCCGAAGTACTCTCCGCTTTCCAAGCCACGCAGAATGTCTATTTGCTCATCAAAGCGTTTTCCGCGTTTCTCCCAGGGCGTTTGCATCACCGCAAAATCTTCTTCCCAGGGGCTGATCCCAATGCCAAAGTCAAAGCGGTTATTACTCAGCGCCTGAATGCTTTGAACCTGTTTGGCAACCCCCGCAACCTGGCGAACTGCCAGCTTGTAGACGAAGGTGGCAAAGCGCACTTTTTCGGTCACCGCAGCCATGGCTGTGACGGCAATCAATGACTCAATAAAGGGCACGGTTTCAAGAAACTCGCGACTTCCGTCGGCATTGTAGGGGTATTTTGAGCTGGCCTCTTGGGGGTAGCAAATGCTGTCTGGAATGGTGATTCCGTCGTAGCCTGCCGCCTCAGCGGCCTGAACCATAGGCAGGTAATGGGCGGCTTCGCACATACCGATTTGCAGATGATATCTCATGGTGATCTCCGGTTTAATCGTTTGGCTCAGCGGGTCAAAAAAGCCTGGACAGCACTTTCAAACTCGGTTTTGCGTTCAATCATTGCCCAATGGCCGCAGTTGGGAAACACATGCAGTTCACAATTTGGAATCAGTTTCATCGGTACAAGCGCCATGTCCAATGGGGTCACTCGGTCTTCTCGACCCCAGGTTAATAGGGTGGGGGCCTGTATGGAGCTGAGGTGGGCGATTCGTTGGCTGGCGTCGGGGCCCGAAAACATCGCCTGCATTCCGTCCAGCGCCGCTCGAGAGTATAACTGTCGGGTGGTTTCCAGCGTTTTTGCTTCAGTGGCCTGGCGCAGTCGCCGTTCAATCAACTCTTCGGTAATCAGACTGCGGTCAAACACCATGGATTGCAGCCAGCTCACGATATTTTCCCGATTGGGCTCCTCGGCAAACTGACTCAGTCTGACCAGGCCCTCAGGCGGGAAACTGGAGAACAGGTTTAAGCCAAGACCGCCAATAGACACCAGACGATTTACTCTCGTTGGGTGGTAGGCGGCAACTGCTGCCCCCACCATGCCACCCAGCGAATTGCCAATGATGTGTGCCTGCTCAATTTCCAGCCCGTCAAGCAGCGCAATGGCCGCTTCCACGCAGACCTGTACCGGGTTGCCGTCGACTGTGTCGCTTCGTCCGTAGCCCGGAAAGTCCGGAACAATGCAGCGAAAGTTTTCAGCAAAGTTCGCCAGTGTGGCGGAAAAGTTCTCCCATCCGGTTACTCCCGGCCCAGAGCCATGCAGCAAGAGCAGTGCTGGGCCATTGCCGGCTTCATTGTAGTGAATTGTGCCGTTCGCGGTTTTCAGCGTGTTGGCGGTTGAATCAAAACTGTAATCGGTCATCAGCTGCGGGTGCTCCGGTTGGTTTTACTCAGAGGTCCTTGGTCAAGGTCTGGATCTCCTCGTTGCTGAAGCCCGCCTCAGCCAGTACATCACGGGTATCCTGGCCTATTTCTGGCGCCGGGCGAGGGGCCGTCTTACTCACCCCTTCGACCTGTAGCGGGCTGTTGATCGTGGTGTTCGAGCGAAAGCGGTCACTGCTGAACTCAAGCAGCATGCGGTTTTCCGTCAGCTGCGGATCGGCGAGCGTATCTTCCGGTGACGCCACAGCCATATATTGTATGTCATAAGTGTCAAAAATATTCTGCCATTGCGCCCAAGGCTTGCTTGCGAAAATTTCATCAAGTGCACGAATCGTGTCCTGAGGATGGCGGTGGCAAGCTTCAGCGCTGGCGAAGCGCTCGTCATCGAGCATGTCAGAACACCCTATGGCGGTTAGAAAATAAACCCACTGACCTTGCACATCAAATATCCAAGGGTAAAACCAACGACCGTCCTGACATTCGTAAGGGACGCCCAATGGCAGTGGGTGCTGATCTCGGGCCGGCTCGTACTCGGTCTTTGCGCCGCACAGTACGGCTTGCAGCATCATGGCATTAGCCCACACGCCGTTGGCCAGGAGAGACGTTGATACCCGGCTGCCTCGACCCGTCTTCTCACGCCGATACAGTGCCATCATGATGCCGCCGAATACCGACGTTGAGGTAGAGTAATCGCCCCAGGCGGGTGCGCCTGCTGAGGGTGGTGCGCCGCCAGAGCGAACGATATCCATCATTCCAGAGCGCGCCCACCAGGCGCTTCGATCGAAGGCCGGCAGATTCGCATCCGGCCCTTCCTCGCCATAGCCACTGATTTGAGCGTAGACCAGCTGGTCATTCAATGGCGCTAAATCAGCGTATCGTATTTTAAGTTTGGCCAATACCTTGGGCGGATAATTGGACAGGAATACATCGGCTGTTTCCACCAGTCGACAAAGTGCCTCATAGCCTTCATCGCTTTTCAGGTCCAGAACTATGCTGCGCTTGTTCCGCGATACCAAAAGCCAGGGGTAGTTGTCCTCGGTTACCGGAAAGCCCGGTAAGCCCATAAAACTTCGAAACGGATCGCCGCCAGGAGGCTCCACCTTGATGACATCGGCGCCGAAATCGGCCATGGCCGTTGCGGCCGCAGGAGCTGCGACCCAGCTGCCGACATCAAGAACTCTTACCCCGGTTAAAATGTTGTCCACTGACATGGTAAATACAACACACGACAGATCACCGTGTGACCGTTAACTTATTGTGCGCGGAGTGTGCTAAATACCTGCCCGCTTGTCCAGTCCTAATCCGAGTCAGTGCCCGTGAGCTGGGCATCCAGGTCTTTGGTGGCCTCGACCAGGGTGAGTGACTCATAATCATCGGCAATCGGGTCAAAGGACTCGTGTTGGGCAACCGACTGTTCGTCAAACTGACCATCCAGGTAATCGACCTTTAGCCACCATTCCAGCGTGCGGTTGCGGTAGCTGGTATCACGACGGTCCAGAACCTGGCGCCGACTGGGCGTGCCCGGCGCCAGCGACTGCCGCCGTCGTCGATCAACAGTTTTTCGCCGGTCCGCAAATACGTTGTCGCTGGTGTGTGTTTCGACAGTATGCGCCGCCGGTTCGGCAGGGGGTTCGTCGGTCGTCGCCTCAGGGCCATTCGCCGCAGTGGTATCCACGCGTGGGCGCTGTGCCTTTTTACCGCCACTCTTGAGGTCTATGTCTTGGGCATAGTCGATCAGTTCAGAGGCGATATCGGTGTCAACGAAGCGGTATAACTCACTGGGTTCGATGCTCAGCGCCGTGGCAACATCCTTGATCCGGGTACGGGGAATGCCGTGGCGCAGCCAGCGGTGTACCGCCTGGTTGGAAACGCCCACCCGGTGAGCCAGATCTTCCGCCCGCATATCCCGGATGTCCAGCCAGACTTGAAACCGCAGTCTTGCCATGGTGTTTTCGCCAGTCCCGATTCGTTTACTGTTATGTCTTAAATAATTTCATATTTAACAGTAGCTAACAAGGATTACTTTATAAAATTTCTAGCTGTACAGTTGATGAGCAATGCGGCGACTTGGGGTCAGTGGAGTATCAGGGCGCTTTGAGCCAGCGGTTGTCAGGCTTGATATAGAGGCCGCTCGCAGTTTTTTCGATCGCTTTTTTACCGGCCAAGATTTGCACGACTTCCAGGTCAGTACCATTCTTGCTGGCGATACGGCGATAAGCCTGCATGCGCTGACTATTGATGGTATCCAAAAGACGGCTGACCTCCTTACTGGCGGGCTTCACCGCGCCCAGCAAACCATTGCGCTGCTCACCAACCAGGCCCTGCTGTTTGGCGCTTTGCAGATCCAGCGCAGAGGACGCCATACTGAGCAACAGGCCTAGGCTAAGAAAAACGGCTCGACAAATCATCAGAAAAGGCCCCCGTCATCCGCCAGCACGCTCTCGAGGTCGTCTTCCACCCGAACGCGGACCTCGTGCTGGATGTTAACGTTTAAGTTGATGGTAATAGGCTCGTCCGCAGCGACTTTCACCGTCGGCGATCCGCACCCAGCCAGACAACTGACCGCAAGCAGCATAGCCGCAGCATGTCCGGGCGTGATAATTGGAGGTTTCCCTTTCATTTTGACTGATACCGTTCCAGAATTCTGCGCTCCAGTTGTTCACTGAGCTGGCGGCTTAATTTAAGGCTCTTAAGCAGGGCCAGTACGTTTTCCCTGACCTTCAGGTTGAAGTGCACCGGGCGGCTTTCTGCCATATCCGGGTTTCTTCCTTCCAGTCTGGCCGCCAAGGTAAGCGAGCCATTTTCCTCATAGTCAGCGGTGATGTCGAGTATTTTGTAGTGGAAATTTCGCAGCGCATCAAGTGCCAACTGCAATTGCGGATTGTCGGTCAGCTCGTTTTGTGGGAGCTGCCCAAGGTAGCGGATAGTACCTCCTGGTGGCCGGGCGCGGAGCTTTCCGGCCTGCACGCTGAGGCCATTGTCGCCCAGATGGATCGGCAGCTCTCCATCCAATGTGCCACTGCCCTCTATGGCATTCTCCAGTTCCAGCAGCTGCCCCAGTTGAACGCCTTCGACCCTGATTGATGTTTGCAACGCGAGGTCTGGCAAGGTGCTGTGGAATTCTCGAGCCATTAGCACGCCGCCAAGGGTCTGAGCCCTGGCATTGTAAACACGCAATTGTTGTGCGTCGATCTCGACGCCGGCTTGCAATGACTCCAGCGGAAAACCAATATCAAGCTGACCGACCGAGACCTGTCGGCTCGCCGCTGCATAGCGGCCGGGACTGAGATGAATACCAATTTCCGCAGTGCATTGTTCGAACAGCATGTCCTGATAAAAACCTGCGACGTCGTCCAGCTTCAGCAACAGGTCCGCCTGGTAGTCGCCGGCGTTCCATGAAAACGGCCCATTGAGCTGCAATTTGCCACCGCTAAGATCAGCGGGGAGTGGCCAGCCGGGCAGCAGCGCTGGTAGAAAACGGTGTTTTTCTGACAGCGCGACGGTTGACGAAAAGAGTTGGCCCCAAGCTGTATTTTGCGCAATCTGGTAGGTGAACGGCGCAGAAAGCGTGATTTGTTCGGACAGCTCGGGGGATCGTGTGGCCAGGTGTATGCTTCCTTTCACCACACCATTGTCTCTGTTCAGCGTTCCGGTCAGCCGCATCCTGGGGAGTTCGATCTGCGGGTGTTCGACAGTGAAATTATTGCTGGTAAGTCGCAGCGGCCCAGACCGCAAGGTGCCGCCGGAATACACTGCTTCAATCGGTGCGCGCAGGCTTAAGCGCGCATTGGCTACTGATAGCTGGTCGACGGTCAGCTGCTCGGCTGTCAGGTGGCTGCTCTGATCGATCGTGAGTACTACCTGCTGACCAATCAGGCGGGCGACGCCAGTCATCTGTGCGTGGGCGTTATTGAGCTGTCGACCGGCGGCTTGCCAGGTTGGCAGCTTGCCGTGCACCCTGAATCTGGCGCGCAGTTGCTCTTGCGGCTTGCTTGTGGCGCTGAGCTGTGCGCTCAGGGTGACCTCCATAGCGGGCTGGTCATGTCGTAGTCGCAGGTGGGCGAGATCGTCACTGCGCACGCGCGCGCTCATCGTGACGGGTCGTCCGCCCAATGTTGCCTGACCGTTGAGTTCGAGTGACTGGTCTTGCAGGGCAGCTTGCCCCTCAAGGTACCAGTCCGGGCCATGCAGGCGAAGTCTTTCAATAGTGACCTGATAGGTGCCCAGCTTGCTCAGCAAACGGCTTGGCAGGAAGCGGCTTAAGGTCGCTTGCGTGTCATTGGCGGCTGAGGCTTGCGAAGGTGCATAACGGAGCTCAAGCTCGCTGACCACCCAGCGTTGCCAGGATGGGTGCTGCATGCTGACCCGGTCAATCTGCAAGTCCGGCGCCGCGATGCGATTTACTAGACCGGGTAACCAGACCGGTAATGTCGCGTAGGTCGCAATAAGCCCGGCACCGAGTATTGAGAGGCTGACGAGAAGCCCACGGAATTGGCGCATGCGGGCGATTATAAGCTGGGTGGAACGCTGATATCCGGATTGTTCAAACAGCGTTAGCAGTGTTCGAATGAGTTGCGCTGTCTGAGCTGCTCAATGAGCGAAGACTTCAGCTGCAGCTCGTCTTTCAGCTGGCGGGCGCGCTCTTGTTGCCAATGCAACTCCTGAAGGAGTGCAATGTTCTCAAACTCATAACGCCAGCTTTTGCGATAGTGCTGACCGAATTGGCGGGTAAACGACCAAATCAGCAGTGACCAGCAACTCAGTGAGGTGGCGAGTAGCCAGTGGTCAGCAGTGCCAGCCAAGGCCAGCGAGGCCACCAGAGGGCTGACGGCGGGTATTGCGTAATACCAGAAAGTCCAGCGACTTGCACTGTAGGCGATAGCGCTGCCGGCGAGCATGGCACCAACCAGCATGCTGAACCAGGCGCTGAGCTCGAGTGATGTTGTGCTTCCAGCCAGCGCCCCCAGAGCGCCCCATAAACCGCCGTTGATCGCGACGTTGCGATCAAAGCATTGGTGCCAGGCAATTGGGCTGCTGTACCGATTGCGTTTTCCAAATAATGCCGCCAAGCGGCAACGTTGAGCCATGCAAGCGGCTATCGCCAAAACCCAGGGCACCAACAGCGCAGCACTGATTTGCGGAAGCAGAATCAGCAGGGCCAGCAACGCCGCAACGTTGTTCCCGGCGCAACTGACCTTGGCGTGCCGAAACAGCAGCTCGATTCTGCGACTGTCGATCTGCGAGGCGAGATTGTCAGAGTGGTTGGCAGTCATAGAGGCAGTTTTCTTCGGCTGGTCGCCACTAGTCGCCACTATACTACTCGCCCCTGTCTCCTCACGAAAAGAACAGTCGGTAATAGTGCATGCTATTCAGTCGATGAAACGGTTAGCAGTTTTTGCTTGCCGGTCTTCTTAAGCATTTTTTCTGCCAATTCTCGATTGATGAGTTCCAAGCGGTGCTGGGCCAATTTGTCAGTCTGGTGGTCAAGGCTGGTGGGCTTGTGTAACACCTGATCTGTCGGCATTGCCGGGTCTGTTACAGGAGGTGCTTCCTCGGCGCCAGCAAGGCTGGCTGTCACAGCGAAAAGAAAAGCGGCGGTAACGCGCGTTTTCATGATGTGCTCCAATAAAAAAGTAAGGCCAATAATGTTACATAAAGTAACAATCGAAAGAGTAACACAAAATGCCGGCAGCACAAGCGGTGCTTGACCGCTTGTCGGATAATTTTTATGAATTTATATTATTTACAGAGAATTAGCTTGGATAACTAATAAAAAATATAGGGTAGGAGAGCTGGCCGAATCAGCGTGGTAGATTGTGTTACTTTTTGAATCGAATGAGTCTGTGATAAGGCGGCAACCGCGCTCAAAGCAGGGGCGTATCCAGCGTCTTGGCAGGCTTACCCAGCAATTCCTCGACAATGTTTTCCAGGTCTTCGGTTGATACTTTTTTGCGTTGCATCATCGCCCGGGTGACATCGTCGATGCTCAGCTTCCCGGCCGACTCCTGGCGCAATTCCTGGTCTAGCGCGTGAACGAGTAAAACAGCCCTGGCTGTTCGTGCCCCGCTGGAGTTATTGCCGCGCAGGGTAATTACGTCATCGCTCCAGCGCTCAAGACTCTGCAGTACCCGGTCGAATCGGCTGCTGTTCATGGCGCCGGCTCGCCGCAGCAGTTCAAAGGAATAAAATTCGGCAAAACCTTCACTGATCCAGTCTGATTCCCGATAGTCGCGTACCCGGGTCATGACATGGGTCAGCTCATGCAGCAGTGTGCTGGTACCATTTTCGCTGATTAACGGGCGATCTTCATGCAGATAAAAGGAATTGGGTGACGACAGGCCACCGCGCCACATTGGATCACCGGCGCCAACGATCAGAATTTTGGCTGGCAGCTGTTGAAAAGCCGATTTTGCCTCTGACCAGATCGCGTTGATCAGCGCCAAAGCGTTCATGCGCTCAAGTTCGCTGCCGCGGGGGGCGGCAATCACCAACTCGGTGCCATCTTCCAAAAAGTCGCGCCGGGCGCCCAGCCGGCCCGCAATCATCCAGCCGGTGGGCCGGTCGAAGCGCCGTTGCGGATTATCAATCTGAAAAACGCCGTTTGTATCGCTTTTCCAGCCCGTGTAGGCGCTGCTCCAGTCTCCGGGTAGTTTGAACTCGAGTTGGGCCACGGCTTCAGCGCCCGCGAGACTCCGCACTCGGGCGCTGGGCACAATATCGTCGCCTCTGAAAATAGCCCAGTCGTCAGTCATCAATGCATCGAAGCTGTCATCGCTGCGCTTATGGTTAACCTTCGCGGTAAATGTCAGGGTATCGGAAGGTTGCGCCGGCTCCCAGCGCACCGTGCTTTTGTAGCGCTTGACCAGGCCATCGGCGCTGAAGTTCTGGTGTCGATCCTTGTGGTAGCGGAAAGATATGGATTTGAGTAATTCGCTGTTTTCAATTCGCACACGTACTGCGATAACCCCTTGATCCGGCCGCGGCGTGAAGGTGTATTGAAGCGGGTATTGCCTGAGTTCCCGCGGAGAGCTCTCACTAGCCGGTCGCGCAGCGCAGGCGCTGGAGACGAGCAAAACTGCCAGCAATATAAGTAGGGTTCGCAAGGTGTTTCCTCTTTGTTGGCTAATTGCCTACGGTGTCTTCGCGGTACTCAGGCACTGCCCGGTTCATCATCCTTGGCTTCGGCCAGTATTAAATAGAGACTGGGTACCAGAAACAAGGTGATGAATACAGCAAAAATAACGCCGAATGACAACGACACTGCCATTGGGGTGATCATACTGGTGGTTGGGTTCTCATTAGCGATCAATGGTGCCAGCCCGACAAAAGTTGTCAATGATGTCAGCACGATGGGGCGAAATCGTTCCAGGCTTGCTTGTACAACGGCTTGTTGTATTTCCACGCCCTGCCGTCGCAAGCGGTTAATGGTATCAACCAGAACCAGGCTGCCATTAATCACTACACCGGCCAAGGCGACAATGCCGAGCATCGAAAAGAACACTAACGGCCGGCCTAACAGGAAATGCCCGACGATTGCTCCCACAGCGCCAAACGGTATAACACTCATGATGATCAGGGGTTGGATGTAGGATTGCAATGGAATGGCGAGCAAGGCGTAAATGAGCAGCAATGCGATTAATGTTAATTGGGTGAGCTCCTGGACAGAGGCGGCGCTTTCCTCCGCCTCACCGCCCAGTGAATACTCGACGGACGGAAAGCGCGCCTCAATAGCCGGCTTGGTCTTCTCAAGCATGGCCTGCAAAATGCGTTCAGGCTCCACGATATTCCGGTCCACATCCGCAGTGACAGAAATGATTCGCTGGCGGTCCAGGCGTTTGATCGACGAAAATCCGCGTCCCAGTTCGAGCTCAGCGACATTGCCAAGGGCAACCTGCTGGCCGTCTTCGGTACGAATATGCATGTTCTGCAGATTGTCCAGCGAGCGTCTTTCTTCCAGCGGGTGGCGAACCATTATTCGTATGTCTTCCCGTCCGCGTTGCACCCGTTGCGCTTCCGCGCCATAAAAAGCATGGCGGACCTGGCTGCCAAGGTCTTGCATGCTCAGCCCAAGATGTCTGGCTTCATCTCTGAGCCGCAGTTTTACCTCCTGTTTTCCTGAGCGAAAGCTGTCGACAATATCCGATACACCGTCGAATGCACGCAGGTCCTGCTTAACCAGTTCGGCAGCCTGTTGCAGATCAGAGATGTCTCTGCCACGCAAGCGAATGTCAATTGGGTCGCCCAGGCTCATGAAGTTCGCTGTGTAGGTCAGAGCAATAATATCGGGAATGGGCTCGGTCAGCTCTCGCCAACGCCTGGCAATCTCTGACGGCAGTATCGAATCTCGTTGGTCGTAGGGCAGTAGCTCCAGTACCAGCTCAACATAATTCGCAGAACCTGCGTTATTGGGCATATCGATCGAGCCGCGCTGCACACGCCCCCCGATAGCAGTCAGAATCCGGCTGATATTGGACGCTTCATTCGGCGAGTTGTTTGCATCCAGCTCTGCGCGTAACTGGTGCGCGGCCCGCTCCAGTTTGCTGGCTTCGCGTTGCAGTATTTCAGCAGGCGTGCCTGGTGGCAATACCAGAGTCGCATAAACCTGGTCGGCTTCAATCGCCGGGAAAAACTGGAATACCATGCGCCCGCTGGCAAACAGGGTAAAGGTAATACTGATCAAGGCGATCGCGATCGACACGGTCAGGTAGCGCCATTGCAAAGCGATTTTTAGCGCTGGTTGGTAATGCGCTTTAGAGAGTCGGTGCATGCCTTTTTCCATGCGCGACTGAAAACGGGTCCAGCTCCCCGCGGGGCGGTCCCCTGATGCTTCATGCCGACGGTGGGACAGGTGGGCAGGCAGTATCATCTGGCTTTCCACAATACTCATCACCAACGCCACCATAGCGGTACCGCCGAGTGCCTTGGTAAAGGTGCTCATTCCAGAACCGGAAAGCACCAGTGGCATGAACGCGGCCATAGTTGTCAGAACGCCAAAAATGACCGGGGTGGATACTTCCTGTGTGCCCAGCACGGCAGAGTCGCGCAAGGAATAGCCGCGTTCCTCGTAGGCGTGCACCCGTTCACCCACCACGATGGCGTCATCCACCAGAATGCCGAGCACCAGAATAAAAGCCATGATCGATACTGTGCTGATGGAAATATCAAAGTTTGGGAATAACAGCAGCGTGCCGATCATGGCAACTGGCAGCCCGATAGCCACCCAGAACGCGACTCGCGGCTGCAGGAACAGCGCTAATATCAGCAAAACCAGCAGCAGGCCACCGCCTGCATTGCGACCCAATACCCGGAGTCGATCGATTAAATCCTCGGACTCGTCTTTCCAGACCTTGAAATCGACACCGTGCGGTAATTCGACTTGTTTGTGCTGGATATAATTCCGCACATGGCGCGCGATCCGCAGTAAGTTGCCATCACCAGTGCGCGATACCTTGAGCATGACCGCAGGAACGTCATCCACTTCAAAGCTCTGGTCCGATACGACAAAGCCATCGCGTATCGTCGCGATATCCTTCAGCCGGACCACACCGTCTGGGCCTAATGATTTGACAGCAACGTCCTCCAGATCCTTGCCAGTGTATGCCTGGCCGAGGCTTCGAACCAGAATTTCACCACTTTGGGTGCGCAGGCTGCCGCCTGCAATATCGCGGGAGTCCTGCTCGATAGCGCGCCCTACCTGAGCGAGGGTCAAGCCGTAGCGTTCCAGGTCGGCCTCCGACACTTCCACTGAAATCTCATAGTCCTTGGTGAACATCAGATCAACTTGCGATACTTCCGGCAGGCTCGCCATTTCATCGCGAATTTGTTCGCCCAGCTCTTTCATCGTTTTGGCGTCTATGTCACCGGATAACGCTACATTGATGACCGTTGAGCGCATCTGCAGCTCAGTGACTATCGGTCGCTCGGCGTCAACAGGTAAGGTGGTTATCGCATTGATTTGCGCCTCCACATCGCGGGTGACGGTGGCCATGGAGGCACCCTGCGCGACCTCCAGATGAACAACGCACTGACCTTCGTAGGCGTTTGTGTCAATTTTCTCAATACCTTCAAGGCCATCCACAGCTTCTTCGAGACGCTTGCAAACCCCGCTTTCTACCTCGTCCGGCGCGGCTCCGGGGTAGGGCACTTGTATCTGTATGGTGTCTGTCTCAAATGGCGGGAACTCTTCGACCAGAATGGAAGGTAGCGATACCAGCCCGCCGACAACCAGAATCCACATCAATAGATTGGCGGCTACTGGGTTGTCGACAAACCAGCTGATGACCGCTTTCACTACAGAGCGCCCTGTTTTTGATCCGTGGCCTGGGCTTCCAGTTGCAAGCCCGGTTGGGCATTGAGAACATGGGCTGTTACGGGTGAGCCCGGTGAAAGCGTCGGACTGCGGGAAAGGCTGACTACATCGCCGTCTTGCAGCCCGTCGCTAATGACGATGCTTTCTTCCTGGATTCTCAGCACCTCCACCTCGCGGGATTCGAGCACCTTCTCTGCATTCACCACTAATACATGTTGCTCATCACGCAGCGCAATTCTGGGCACGATGAACACTCCCTCCTGCTCACGCCCGCTGACCTCAGCCGTAACGAATAAGCCAATGGGTGGATCCTGGTCGGTCGACAAAATTCGGGCCACCGCATAGACCATTCTGCTGCGGGTATCGATACTGGCTTCGAGACGGTCGATGACCCCCTTCCAGTGAGTTTTCTTGCCCGCATACCGACCGCTGAGGATAACTTCAGGGCGGCTTGTGCTGCCGGCGACCAGCTTGGATATTTCCATGAATTCAAGCTCGGTATCCGCCAGAGGGAGGCGGACTTCCAGAAAGTCAGTAGCGTAAATGGCGGCGATCTGACTTCCGCGCGTGACAAATTGGCCATGATCAACATACTTTTCCTGAACCCTGCCGGTGTAGGGGGCGCTGATTTGGGTTCTGGCGATGTTTCTGATCGCCTGTTCCAGATTGGCACGGGCTTCGGCAAGGTTTGCTTTCGCCACGGCATAATCGCGCTCGGCGTTTTCGAGTTGTGCCTGACTGGCCAGTTTCCGTGTATGCAGATTGCGTATTCTCTGCAGTTCCGATTCGCGATTAGCTAACTCCGCCTCGAGCCGCGTGACTGCGGCTTCGCTGCGTATTCGGCTGGTTTGGTAATCGGCGTCATCCAGCGTGAGCAAAGAGTCGCCTTGTTTGAAATGGCCGCCCGCAACCAGATCTGGTGCGACCCAGCTGACCACACCATCAACCTGGCTAACCAGGACGCTTTCCGTGCGCGGTTTGATAGTCCCCTGGGAGTGGACTTTGAAGCTTATTTTCTGGCGGAATGCCAGGTAGGCATCGATCGGTGTTGCAATTTTCTCTGGAGGGTGGATATCCACCTGTTTACCAGTATTCATCATAATCCAGACAAGCAATATTGTGCCGGCCAATACAATGCCGGGAAGCGCCAGCTGCGGCCGGACGCCAAGCTGCTCTAGTTTGCTGTTCAAGGACATACTGGGACTATCGGCTAAAGCCGAAGTTTCGCTTTACTGCAAAAGGGCGCATATTCTACACCAGCGAATTACTTGTTTTTGGTGACGATTTGTCTAGGGCAGCTCTGACAAATACCCGATACCTCTGGCTTGCAGGCGAATCCAGAGTTGAGGCGCGAGTTGGAAGGCTTACTGGTGGTAAGTCGAGAACTTGCAACGAAAAGGCTGGGTTCGCCTGGAAGCCCCGAAGGGCGCGGCCTGTAGCGTGCCGTGACTTCGTTGCGCGCCTTGCCAAGGACAACCAGCCTTGGCCTGCGGCACGCGCCTAGCCACGCCACGCTACAGGTTGCGCAGAGGCATTGGGTATTTTTCAGAGCTGCCCTAGAGCAAGCTCTTTATTGACATTTTGCAACTAACCGCCACGGTTTTTAATCTGATTGGTTCACCCGTTGATCACTTTACAAAAAGGCATCAACCGCGGTATACGATATTGCTATCTGATTGAGAAGTGGTGGGAAAGCGATGTCTGGGTCTCATAAAATAGCGCTGTTGGGCTGCATGCTTGCGGTCATGAGCTGCAGCTCAGGAGGGGGCGCGGGCTCTGAAACCAGCCCTGTAAGCCCGGTTGTCCCCGGCGCACAACAGCCTGAACCCGAGCCAGAACCCGAGCCAGAACCCGAGCCGGAACCCGAACCGGCGAACTCAGGCTTTCCGGTGTTTGAATCCGGTCAGGTTCGCCCACTTGCCCTGTCAACTGATCGTGCTGAACTGTACGTTGTGAATACGCCCGATGGCCGCTTAGAAATATATTCTTTGAATGCGGAGGGGGTCACGCTGGAACAATCGGTAGCCGTGGGCATGGAGCCGGTGGCGGTTGCTGTGCATCCGGCCAGCGGCGACGTGTGGGTAGTCAATCACCTGTCAGACAGTGTAAGCATTGTCGATGTTTCGGCGACCCCTGCGATTACCCGGAGAACCTTGCTGGTAGGTGACGAGCCACGGGATGTGGTCTTCGCCGGCCCGGGGCTTAATCGTGCATTCATCTCCGCAGCACACCGCGGGCAAAACGCACCGTTTGATCCTCAGCTCAAGACAGCCGGTGTCGGTCGTGCTGACGTCTGGGTTTTTGATGCGCAGAATCTTGGTGCAGCCTTGGGAGGTACTCCGGAGCACATAGTGAATATGTTTGGTGATACCACCCGAGGTCTGGCAGTCAGTCCGGATGGCGCCTTGGTTTATGCAGCGGTATTCAATTCGGGAAATAGAACCACAACGCTGTTCGCAGACCGCGCAAGCGGTGGGCTTGAAAAAGCACCGCCGCTTGCCAGTGCCGCAGGGGACCCGGCACCAAGCACAGGGCTCATTGTGCAGTATGACGGTACCAACTGGCTCGACAGCGGTGATCCAGGCAGCGGAGCACCTGGGAAAGTTTGGGATGAGCGTATTCGTTTTGAGCTTCCGGACAACGATGTTTTTGTAATTGATGCCATGGCAGAGGTTCCTGTTGAGCTGAACGCATTGTCTGGTGTGGGCACAACGCTGTTTAACATGGTCAGCCACCCCCAGAACGGGCAGCTGTTCGTCAGCAACAGCGAAGCGCGCAATATTGTGCGCTTTGAAGGTGCTGGGGAAATGGGCACTACGGTTCGCGGCAATTTTGCCCGGACGCGCATCACTGTGATAGACGGTGAGAGTGTATTGCCGAGGCATCTAAACAAACACATTCAAAGTTATGGTCAGGCCCTGGGTAACGAAACCGAACGGCAATTGAGCGTCGCGCAAGTGACCGACATGGTGCTTGATAGCGAAGGCGAGCGTTTATTCGCTACAGCTTTTGGTTCTGCAAAACTACTGGTGTACGACACGGCCGAGTTACGAAACGACAGTTTCACTCCCGCCGCAGAACAACAGGTTCGCTTGAGTGGCGGAGGACCTTCTGGAGTGGTTCTGGATGAGTTGCGCAACCGCGCGTACGTGCTTACCCGTTTTGACAACAGTCTGTCAGTCATTGACCTGGATTCACTCGAGGAGACAGCGCATATTGGCTTGTTTAACCCGGAGCCGGATAGCGTGCTTCGTGGGCGACCGTTTTTATACGACGCAGAATTAAGCTCCAGTCGCGGTGATTCTTCCTGCGCGAGCTGCCATATTTTCGGTGACATGGACCATATTGCCTGGGACCTTGGAGAGCCTGAAGGCGAAATTCACAGCAACCCTCGAGAATACGTGGTTGATAACGGCAATTCGATTCGCTTTTTTCACCCCATGAAGGGGCCAATGATCACGCAATCTCTTCGTGGTTTGGCCGGTAATGGCCCCATGCATTGGCGCGGTGATCGCACCGGCCAGAACCGAGATAGTGATGAAACCTTGGAAGAGCAGGCCTTTGAAGAATTTAACGCCGCGTTTGTTGGTTTGCTGGGCCGTGATCAAGAACTTAGTGAACAAGACATGGACGCGTTTGCTCAGTTTGCCCTGCAAATACTTTACCCGCCCAGCCCGATTCGCCCGCTGGATAACAGGCTCACAGGTGCGTTGGCCGAAGGCGAAGATATTTTCTTCAATGTTGGCACTACCGGTGGTGGAGTACTGGTCTGCAATCGCTGCCACGAGGTTGATCCGGCAGCAGGCAAATTTGGCACCGGTGGATTGATGAGTGTGGAAGGCAGCAATGTCGCCGAGGACTTCAAAGTGCCGCACTTGCGCAACGTTTATCAAAAGGTAGGGATGTTTGGCAGTACTAACTTTGCTGCCGATGGTCGACCGTTTATGGGGCCGCAGATTCGTGGCTTTGGTTTTCTCCATGATGGCTCGATTGACACATTGACCACTTTTTTTGCCGGTAATGCCATGCAAGGGGATACCTCCGGCAGTGGCGCTGGTTTCGTATTCAGCAGCGATGAAGCACGCCAAAAAGTGATCGATTTTGTATTCGCAATGGATTCGGAAATGGCCCCGGTCGTGGGTCAGCAAGTCACCGTGTCGGCTGAGTTAGGCGAAGATGCTGCGCTGGAACAACGCGTGCAGCTATTGGTCGACAGGGCCGGTGTCACCAGCCCCCGACAAGAATGCGATTTGATCGTCAAGGGACGTATCGATGGAGAGAGGCGCGGCGCCGTTCGGCTGGAAGACGGAAGCTTTCAGACTGATCGAGCCGAAGAAACGCCCCGAAGCCTGGCGCAGCTGATGTCAGTGGCGCGTCGCGACGGCAACGCACTGACATTCACCTGTGTGCCACCCGGGCAAGGGCAGCGAATGGGAGTGGACAGGGACCAGGACGGTGCGCTTGATCGTGACGAACTTGATGCGGGCTTTGACCCCGCAGACTCGTTGAGCGCTCCGCTTGCCTGATATTTATACACAAATTTCCTGATTGGCTGCGCTCGGGAGCATCGCTATGATGCGTGCTTACATGAATGAACGGATATTCTGTTGAGCATATTCCTTTCAAGGTTGCTAAGTAGTCTGGCGCTGTTTTGCCCGCTGCATTTATTTGCGCTGACCTTTGAACTGCCGGAAAACGGTGATTCGGTTGTTGGTGAAATGGTTCAGGTGGTGGCCAAACATGAAGACACCTTGCCCGCTATTGCAATGGCGCACGGCATTGGTTATCGGGAAATTACTGCCGCGAATCCGGATCTGAATCCCTGGTTACCCGGGGAGGGCGCGATAGTGCATGTACCAACCCGGTTTATTTTGCCGCCGGGCGAACGGACCGGCATGGTTCTTAATCTCGCAGAGATGCGCCTCTACTATTATCCGCCGAACAGTAATCAGGTGATTACCTATGCGATTGGAATTGGCCGAGAGGGTTGGGATACGCCGGTAGGGCAGGCACGCATTGTATCGGCGATTGAAAACCCCAACTGGTATCCGCCGCAGTCGATTCGCGATGAGTATGCACAGGAGGGTATCGAGCTGGGGACAGTCGTAAAGCCTGGCCCGGACAATCCCCTGGGCAATTACAAGCTGAAGTTGGATATGCCGGGTTATTTGCTGCACGGAACCAACAAGCCTCTTGGTGTGGGTATGCGGGTCAGTCACGGTTGCATTCGGCTTTATCCACAGGATATCAAAGAACTGTATGAGCTTGGACCGGTGGGTATCAAGGTGCGCATCATCAAGATGCCCTATAAAGCCGGTTGGTCGAAAGGCCGGCTGTTTCTGGAGGCCCACCGTCCTCTTAACGAGGAATTCCAGGAAACGGGATTAAACCTGACTTCTATGGTCGGAGAAATTATTCGAGCCCACGAAGGCCATAACATAGCGATAAACTGGGACCTTGCAGAAACCAGTGCTCGTCGCCACCACGGATTGCCAATTCCTATTACGCCTCCTATTGAACTGACCAGTCCGCCAGAACAAACCGAGACCACTGAGCTCAGCAGTCGCGACGGTCAAATTTAGGAAAAATAGTGCACCAAAAAAACCCACGCTAACTGTCAGTGTGGGTTTCTCTGGCGCTGTGTGTGCCCAAGCGATAAGCAGGGCACAAGGCGAGGGTCAGAGCCCTGCAAAAACGCTACAGGGCAATCCTGCCGTTTTTACTTACGGCAGCAGCTCTCAGTCATACGCTGGGCAGTGGTTACTGCATTGTTGGCAGCATCCTGCGCAGCATTAGCAGCGGTTTGCGCGGCCGATGCGTCAGATTGAGCAGAGCGTGCTGCAGACATTGCAGCATCAGCCGCAGACTGCGCACGGCTAATTGACGCTTCTATTGCATCCAGGCGCTCAGTATCCTGAGTCGCACAGCCACCGAGTAGTAGAAGGCTCAGGCTTGCCGCAGCCAGCCCTGTTTTAGTCGAACCAAATTTAGTCATTAGGAAACTCCTAGGTCTTTGTCTTAAGCTTGGCCCAGCGATCAAGTCATTGAGCTCTAGCTATTATGCAACCATGCTCTGGTGATTTAAATACTTAGCGATGTGTAATTATTGGATAAATTGCCGATTCTCTATACTGGTTTTGGCACAATTATCATTTATTGACCAGTCGTTTTTGTTGCTTCGCTTGTCGGAGCATAGCGGGGACTATTTTGGATATCGCACTCAGTCCGGCCCAACAGGCCTTACAACAGAAAGTTCGTGATTATCTCGCGGAGTTATTCACGCCAGAATTAACCGCTGAATTGGCAGCTGCCGGAGCCGAGGAGGGCGGTGGTCCGGAATTTCGCAAGGCATTGCGCAAGTTGGGGGAAGACGGTTTCATCTCAATGAGCTGGCCGAAGGAGCTGGGTGGTCAGGAGGCCTCTGCAGTTGATCAATATATCTTCACCGAAGAAATTGTTCGAACCGGTTTTCCTTATCCCTTTCTGACCACGGAAGCTTGTGGCCCGGTCATGGCCGAGTATGCATCAGACACGGTTAGAGAGAAGGTCGTGAAGGGAATTCTGGCGGGCGAGGTAGTGGTTGCCATTGGCTATTCCGAACCCAGCGCAGGTACTGACCTGGGTGCGTTGAAAACCCGGGCAGAACGAGATGGTGATGACTGGATTATCAATGGCCAAAAAATCTGGACCAGTCTCGCTGACTACTCAGATTATATCTGGCTGGCCGCGCGGACCGACCCTGACGCACCCAAGCACAAAGGTATTACGATGTTTGTAGTGCCAACGGATATTGACGGCTTTTCTATGTCACCGATCTGGACCCTCGGCAGCGTCCGGACCAATGCAACCTACTATGAGGACATTCGATTGCCGGATGAATGGCGAGTAGGAGAGGTTAATAAGGGGTGGAAGCTGATCACCGGCCAGCTTAATAGAGAGCGTTTATCTCTGGTCACCCATGGGCATGCCGAAGAGCTGTATTTGCAAACGGCGCGTTGGGCTGCGGAAACAGCGGCTAACGAGGGTGGTATGGTGATCGACCTCCCCTGGGTGCAGCATAATCTCGCTAAGGTGAAAGTTGGCCTGGATGCTTTAAAACTTCTCTGTTGGAAGCAGGCCTGGGCGATGGATATGGGAACGCTGGACATGGCGGATGCGTCGGTTGCCAAAGTCTACGGTACGGAATTCTTTCTTGAAAACTACCGGCTGTTGATGGAAATCGTTGGGCAGACGGCGCTGCTTCGCAGCGGTTCGGCTGGTGAAGCCTTATTGGGCAAGCTCGAACATCGATACAGAACCGGTTCAATACTGACCTTTGGTGGCGGTACCAACGAGGTACAACGCGAAATCATTGCCGGGGCCGGTTTATGGATGCCAAGAGGGCGCTTGTGATGGGCGCTGCAAATATGGGAGTGGTGCGATGAATTTTGCCTATTCAGAAGATCAGGAGCAGTTGCGTCAATTGGCACGCAAGATTCTTGAAGACTATTGCAGTAATGAGCAGCTGCGCGAGTTTGATCAGGGCGTTCGCTTCCACGAAGGCTTGTGGAAAGAGCTCGCAGCGGCTGGTTTGCTGGGTATAGAAATCGATGAAGAGTACGGTGGTATGGCCTTCGATTTCGAGTCTCTGTGCCTGCTCATTGAAGAGGTTGGGCGCACGGTCGCCCCACTACCGGTGATTCCGGCCCTGGTATTGGCCGCTGGCGCTGTGCATGCGTTTGGCTCGGCTGAACTAAAAGCCGAATTGTTGCCCGGCGTAGCGAGTGGCGAAATACTGTTAAGCGCAGGACTGGCGCAGAGTAACGCCTATTCGCTGCGAAATACGCCTACTCTGACAGCGCGCCTTGAAGAGAACGACTGGGTGGTTGATGGCCAGCAGTCCTTTGTACCCTTTGCGGAGCAGGCCAGTTCGATTCTTGTTGTCGCTCAGACATCGGACGGACCGGCATTGCTGATGTTGCCGTCGCCTGGTAGCGCACATTCCGGCCTGCAAGCTCAGGCGCAAACCGCAACTACCGGCGAAAATCAGAGTTTACTGACCTGCACCGGGCTGCGTGTAGCAAAACACTATTGTCTGGCACACGGGCTTGGCGCCGAACAGGCGCTACAAACTCTGCAAAATCGCGCGCTGGCGGCTACTGTGGCTCAGATGCTGGGGGTGTGCGAAGTCATGTTGCGTATGACCGCAAGCTACACCTCGGAGCGTGAGCAGTTCGGGGTAAAGATTGCTACTTTTCAGGCTGTCGGCCAACGCGCAGCAGACTGTTTTATTGATGTCGAATGTCTGCGTTTAATTGCTCAGCGTGCGGTGTTTGCAGTGCAGTCTTGTGACCCGGCCGAGGCCGAAGAGGCCTGCAAGATCGCCAAAATCTGGGCCGCCGATGTCGGCCATCGTGTGAGTCATGCGGCACAGCACCTGCATGGCGGCATGGGGGTTGATCGGGACTATCCGCTCTGGCGCTACTGTTTGTGGGCCAAGCAGTTAGAGCTGCAATATGGCAGTGGCGCGCCATACACACAGCAACTGGGTAGCGACATTGCTGCGCAATTCAAGGCGCAAGTTCGACAATAAAACAGTCAGGCACGCAATATCTTCAGAGAGTCAGTGCCGCCCAGCACACCGGCGACACTGCCTTTGGTAAGCAGCACGTAGTCACCCGGTTTGACAAGCTCGCGGACGCGCAATTCATCCAAGGCCGCATCGTTCAGGTCGTCAGCCGGGTACTGGCTCGGGTCAAATGGAATGGCGGTGACCCCGCGGTAAAGACACACTCGCTGGCGCGTAGCGGCGTGTCGACTGAAGGCATAAATGGGTAAGCCGGAGCTCAGGCGCGACATCCACAAGGGGGTTGAGCCGGACTCGGTCAGACAAATAACAGCGGACACCCCTTGCAGGTGATTCGCTGCGTACATGGTACTCATCGCGATCACTTCGTCAACGCGCTGGAAGTCTCGCTCCAGTCGATAGTTTGAGCGACGGATGGATGGGTGCTTCTCAGCACCCAGACAGGTTTCCCCCATCGTTCTCACCGCGGCTAGCGGATAGCGGCCAACGGCCGTTTCTGCTGACAACATGACCGCGTCAGTACCGTCCAGAACGGCATTTGCCACGTCAAATACCTCAGCACGGGTGGGCAAAGGGCTATCAATCATCGACTCCATCATCTGGGTCGCAGTAATAACGCAACGATTGAGTTTTCGGGCCCGGGCGATCAGATATTTCTGGATGCCGATAAGCTGAGGATCACCAATTTCCACTCCGAGATCACCGCGAGCAACCATCACAGCATCGGCCGCGATAATGATCTGGTCCAGCAGCTCTTCATCGGCCACGGCTTCGGCGCGCTCGATTTTTGCCACGATGCCTGCCTGGCTGCCTTCTGCGAGCATCGCTTCACGTGCCTGGTTAATTTCGTCCGGCGAGGAAGGGAAAGAAACGGCCAGGTAATCGGCACCAATGGCGGCTGCGGTTTTTATGTCCTCAAAATCTTTGCTGGTTAACGCGGGTGCGGCAAGGCCTCCACCCAGGCGGTTAATGCCTTTTTTGCTGGACAGCACGCCTCCCAGCACTACTTCACAGTGCACCAGTCCCTGCTGGCTAACCTCAGTAATCCTCAATCGGATCCGGCCATCATCCAGCAACAGCAGGTCGCCGGGCCCACAATAATCGGGTAATTCCTTGTAGTCGATGCCGACCTGCTGCTGGTTGCCGAGATTGTCCTCAAGCTGCGGATTTAAGGTGAACGTATCACCCGCCGCCAATTCGATACTGTTGTCCGTGAAGCCGAGAATACGAATTTTAGGGCCCTGTAGGTCAGCCAGAATAGCAACACATTTATTGTGCTCGGCGCTCAGCTCACGGATTCGGCGAGCCCGGTCAACCTGGTCCTGTGAACGGCCATGGGAAAAGTTCAGGCGAAACACATTGACGCCACCCAAAAGCAACTCTTCCAGCACGCCAGCCTGATCAGTGGCAGGGCCTAGTGTGGCGACAATTTTGGTGCGTCTGTGGTGCAAGTTGGTCTCCTGGTGGATTGATGGTGATACCGCGTCGGTTTGCTTCGACGATACTCCAAGCCCGCGGTCAAATGAAGGCTCGAGGGGTGTGATTTTTGCGCAAGCGCTGCCAGTACCGGGCGCATTATTTTTACAATAAGCTGCTTCAGCTTGCGCAGCGATCAAAAATTGGCTTTACTTGTAGCAATAAAGGACTACGAGATGGCGCTGCATTCAATGGATTTGAGTCTCTCTCGCGTAGAGCAATCAATTAACGAAGCAATAGCGGCTGAATTGATTTCTCTGCCAACATTGCCCGAGGTTGCCCTGCAGGTAAAGCAGGTCGCGGCCAACCCCGATTGTACAATTGATGACCTGGTGCGCTGTATTTCCAGCGACGCGTCGGTGAGCGCCCGAATCCTCAAGGTGGCTAACAGCCCTGCCATGCGCAACAATGAAAGCGGAGTGTCGGATTTGCGCACCGCCGTGACCAATATGGGGGTCAAATACACCAGCAATCTGGCGGTGGGTGTCGCGATGGCACAGATGTTCAGCTCCGATCATCAGGAAATTAACAGCCGTTTGAAGGATACCTGGGCGCTCAGCGCTGAGATAGCTGGTTTGTGTCAGGCCTTTTGCAAGTTTAACGGCCATCTGGATGCATCGGTTGGTCTGCTGGCAGGACTGATTCATCGAATTGGTGTTTTACCGGTTCTCGCCTTTGCAGAAGAACACCCCTGGCTCGCCAATGACCTCGAATTGGTCGACCGGGCGATTGAGCAGCTGCACCCACAGATTGGCGGTCGCGTGCTTCGCGCCTGGGGGTTTGAGCAGACATTGATTGATGTCTGTGAGCAATATCTGACTTTCGATCGCGATGTCGAAAACGCCGACTATGCGGACATTGTGTCGGTCGCCATCCTTGAAAACTTCTCCGGCACGGAACACCCGCTAGGCCAGGTCGATCACGAGACGGTTAAAGCCTATGCCAGGTTGGGAATGAACCCGGAATCCGGCGGGATTGGAACGGTTGAGCTGTCCGGTACCGCCTCTGACGCTGCATGGGCCCTGAACTAGTGAAAGCTGTCAATCGAGCCGCATTGAGCCGCACTTTCTATAATATCCTAATCTTATTGCTTACCCCTCTGGTGCTGCTTAGGCAGCTTGTCAAAAGCCGGCTCGAACCCGCCTATCGGCGTCGCTGGGCAGAACGACTGGCCATCTGCGACTACACGATTCCCCGCAACTGTATCTGGATTCATGCGGTGTCAGTGGGTGAAACCGTTGCCACAGTGCCGCTGGTTTCCGGCTTGAGAAAGCGTTACCCCGGTGAGGAGATTCTGATTACCACGATGACGCCCGGCGGTTCAGAGCAGGTAAGACGTAGCTTCGGTGACAGCGTCCATCATGTCTATTTGCCCTATGACCTGCCAGGCGCCATGCGGCGTTTTGTGAGCCGGCTACAGCCGCGCATGTGTGTGATCGTTGAAACCGAGCTTTGGCCGAACATGATTCGCCAATGCGCAATTCAGAATATTCCCTGTGCTCTCGTGAATGCTCGATTATCTGCGAAGTCTGCGAAGGGCTATGCGAAAATTCCCGACCTGATCGAACCAATGCTGGCTAAGCTCAGCGTTGTTGCGGCGCAGAGTGAGGAAGCCGGCAAGCGCTTCCTGGAGCTCGGTCTGGAACCGGACAAGCTGCGAATTGGAGGCAGCATCAAGTTTGACTGTGTGTTGGACGATGTTTTGAAACAGCGAGCGGTCAAGCTGAAGACCAGCTGGCAGGTGAACGGGCCTCGCCGTATCTGGATTGCGGCAAGTACTCACAAAGGTGAAGAGAACATCATTCTGGAAGCCCATCGGCGGGTACTTTTGCTGGACTCACGCGCGCTACTGATTTTAGTGCCGCGACATTGTCGCCGCTTTGAAGCGGTTTATAAACTCTGCAAAGCCGAAGGCTTCAATGTCGCGCGAAGATCGACCGTTGATGTTGTCGACAGAGACTGCCAGGTACTACTCGGTGATACCATGGGGGAGCTTAACCTGTTGTATGGTGCCAGCGATGTTGCGTTTGTCGGGGGCAGCCTTGTCCCGCGCGGTGGGCATAATCCAATTGAACCGGCGGCATGGGGAATACCCATTGTCAGCGGCACCAACACGTTTAATTTTGCGGAGATATCGGCGGCTTTCAGTGGTGCGGGTGGGCAGCTCTCAGTACAAGATACTGACCAACTGGTTGCGCAACTGACCCTGCTGTTGCAAAACGTCAAACGGCGACAGATTTGCGGGGAAGCCAACAAAGCGGTGATTGATGGGCATCGCGGTGCCGTGGAAAAACAACTGGGCATTCTGGAACGGCTGATGCTTGATCTTACCCCGGGTAATCGGGAAACGGCCGATGCGGCTTAGGGTAAGCTGAACGCCAGGTAGGCATCGCCTGATTTGGTTCCCAACTTGCCTCCGCTGGCAGCGATCACAATGAATTGGCGGCCGTTCACGCTGTAAGTGCTCGGCGTTGCGTAACCGGCCGCAGGCAGCTGATAGCTCCACAGCAATTCGCCACTGCGCTTGTCAAAAATTCGAAGTTGCTCGTCCATGGTTGCCGCAATGATCAACAGGCCGCCAGCAGTAACCAACGGGCCGCCATAGTTGCGGGTTCCGGTCGGCGGCACTCCTTCTGCGCTTAGCTCCGGGTGTTCACCCAGAACCCGCTGCCACAGCCGTTTACCGGTTGCCATATTAAAAGCGCTCAGCGTTCCCCAGGGTGGTTTGATGGCGGGGTAATAACGCTGGTCGAGAAAGTCATTGTAGCCGGCAAAAACAAAGTGCTCTTCGGTGGGCTCTTCGCCAGTGACGGTGTCGGCCTGAGCGTCCTGCTGACCGAGTTGCCGGTCAAGTGCAAACAGATAATCAACCAGCGCTTCCTGTTGATGCTTCGGTAGGTGGGCAAACGACATCATGCGGCCTTTGCCTTCACGCACGGTGCGCAGCGCCTGCTCACGTGACAGCCGTGAGGATACTCCTTGCAGGTTGGGAGCATAGGGGTAGAAGCCTTTTAGTTCCCGCCCGTGGCAGCCACTGCATTGTTTACGAAAGCCGACCATGCCGCTGCCACTGGCGGTTCCGGTTGGCAGCTCTATCTTTTCATAGTGCACCAGTGCGGGTGCTTCCGTTGCGTTGATGTAATACCAACCGGTCTCCGGATCAAACGCACCGCCACCCCAGTTTGCTCCACCGTAAAACCCCGGGTTGATAATGGTCGGCTGCTCGCCAATGGGGGCAAAATAGCTGTGCGGTTTGGTTTGAGCAAACAGGCTGCTTACGTAGGCATGGGTTTCCGGATTGATATCGCTGAGATCCTTCTCGGTGAAGCTTTGCCGCGAAAACGGCTCGGGCAGGCTGACCTTGGGTTGGCTGGGCCAGGGGTGTTGGCCGGGAATACCCTGCTGCGACACGGCCTGCTCGCTGATGGGAAAGACTGGCTCACCGGAGTCACGGTCCAGTACATACAACACACCCTGCTTGGACGCCTGGATGACCACGTCAACAGCTTGCCCTTCTTTGTCAATGGTAGCCAGGGTCGGTGCCGAGCTAAGGTCGCGGTCCCACAGGTCATGGTGCACGGTTTGGAAATGCCAGCGGCGTTCTCCAGTGCGTGCATCCAAAGCGATGACGCAGTTGGCAAAAAGGTTTTTCCCCGCTCTTTGGCTGCCATCAAAGTCAGGAGTGGGTGAGCCGGTGGGCACATATACGGTTGCCCTTTTAGGGTCCAGGCTCATGCCAGCCCAGGCGTTTGCGCCGCCGGCTTTTGCCAGATAGTCCTCAGGCCAGGTGTCCGCGCCGAATTCCCCAGGCCTTGGTATGGTGTGAAATGTCCAGACAATATCGCCGGTTTCAACGTCGTAGGCGCGAATATCACCCGGCGCCGCGCCTTCCGTCTCCAGTACGGCGCTGCCCATGATCAGCAGGTTTTCGAACACAACTCCTGGGGAAGGAGCGTTGATGCTGACGGTATCCACTTTGCGCCCCAGGCCAGCGCGCAAGTCGACCACACCGTTGTCCCCGAATTCTTTCACTAGCTTGCCGCTATGTGCGTCCAAAGCAAACAGCCAATGCCCGGTTGTGAAAAACAAGTGTCGCCGCTCGCCGCTTTCCCATAATGTTAGGCCTCGCATATACGATAGGCCGCTGTAAGTGGCGTTTGGCTGGTAGCTCCAGATTTCCCGGCCGCTGGCAGCGTCCAGCGCGAACACGTTGTAATTGGGATTTCTGCCGTATAATACGCCGTCGACAATCAGCGGGTTTACCTGCAACTCGGACGCTGCGGCGATCGCTTGTCCCTTTGCACTGTCGTAGCGCCATTGCAGCTTCAATTCACTGACTGTGGTGTGATTAATCTGGTCCAGTGATGAGTATTGCCGAGCCATAAGGTCTCCGGAATAAACCGGCCAGTCATGGTTGTTCAACGGCAAGTCGGTTTTGGTGCCGGTCTCAGTGCACGCCAGTAGCGACAGTACCAAGGTCAATACATAAGGCAGCAGCTGGTTCGAAGACATGGTTCAGTTCACAGGTTCAACGCAAACAATATGATACCTGCACAATTCGCTGTAAATCTGACAGATAGTCAATTGCCCAGGCAAAAAAAGGGAGTAGCACCCTGACTGAACTGGTGTTTTTTCTATTCGCTGTTGGAACGTCGTTTTTGACGGCGGTGACCGGTGTGGGCGGAGGACTCATCCTGATTGCGCTGATGCCCGGTTTTGTGTCGGCCGCCGCCCTGATACCGGTGCATGCCGTCGTTCAGTTAACCAGCAATGTCAGCCGTGCGGCGTTTGCGTATCGCAGTATTCACTGGCCATATGTTGGGCTGTTTCTGACCGGGTCCATTCTCGGTGGGGTTCTGGGCTGGCAGTTGATCCGCTTTATCAACCTGGATTACATCACGCTGTTGGTAGCACTGTTTATGCTGCTCAGTGTCTGGTTGCCGCAATGGGCTAACTGGTTGCTGGGCCGACACAGTGAAATGTTTGGGATTGGCGTGGTGCAAACCGGGCTCGGAACGGTCGGTGGCGTAACCGGCCCGCTGGCAACCGCCAGCCTGATTCGGCGTGGTTGCGGCAGGGATCAGGTGGTTACGACCACCGCCGTACAGATGAGCCTGACTCATCTCACCAAGATAATCGCGTTTAGTGCTGTCGGGGTCAGTATCGCGGGCTATTGGCTGTTGATTGTGGCGATGTCGGTCGGGGTGGTTATCGGGTCCTGGTTGGGCACGCACTCAAGAGCTCGATTGGATGAGCGCCTGTTTGCCCGAATCACCAGTTTTCTACTGACCGTGCTGGCTGTGCGAATGATTTACATCACATTGGTTTAATGGCCGCTTCACGGAGCACCTCTACAATATCCTCGGGACTGGCGGCATTACTCAAATGTGCACCGTGCACACCGGGGACAGTTTGCAGTTCATTGATAAATTCAGCGCAGATTTCAACCCCCGCGCGACGTTGGTCTGACGCGGATTCAAGGCGACGCATCACCGAATCGGGAATGATGCTGTGGCTGAGCTGAGCACGCAACTCGGCCGCGGCCTGGTAGGATAACAACGGTGTGGTCTGCACCACGATAAACACCTTGCGGGTGATCTGTTTGGCACGCAAGTGCGCGACATAGCGCTTAAGCAGTTCGATATCCAGGCAGATTTGCGTTTGCAGGAGCTGTGCACCAGCGGTGATTTTGGTGTTCAGGGTTTCCGGATTAGCCTGCTGATCCGGTTCATGAACGGTTGCGTTGGTGGCCAGGATGAAGTCATCAGCGGAAGCTCGATGTTCATCACGGTACACTTTGTTTGCCATACCGATCAGCTCATGCACTTGCGTATCAATGACAATTTGCTTCTTCCCCCTGAATTCGTTGGGCGCTTTTTTCCCTCGCAGTAACACCAGGTTGTTCACGCCCAATTCTCGAGCACCCAGCAGATCACTGAGCAGGGCTACACGGTTTCGGTTTCTACAGCACAGTTCCATGATGGGATCGTGCCCGGCCTGCAGCAATATGGCTGCTGCGGCCACCGGGGACATATGTACCCGGCCAAATCGGTTATCAGCGACTTGCACGGCGTGTGTGTAAGGTGCCAGGCCATCGCTCATGCTCAGCAATTCACGCCGTGCTGTATCAGGGGTTAAGGGCAGCTCAGCACTGAGAGCAAATTCGCCTCGATGGATGGCACTAGTAAACGAAGCCATTTTCTACAAACACATAGTCTCCGGTCTCGAAACCGTTGAAGCGTGTGCTACTGCATGAGCCGTAGCCACCCATTTCCCCAAATTCTATCCAGTCTCCCTCTGCTATTGCTGTGGGTAATGGGACTTCGTAACTGAACACATCCAGGGAGTCACAGGTAGGACCGAACACCGTGAATAACTCTTCAGGCCCTTGTAGTGGTTCGCCGCCACGAAAAACCCGCGTCGGCAGTTCAACGCGAGACAGCAGCTGCTCCATGAAACTACCGTATATGCCGTCGTTCAAAAACACCACTGCTAACTCGCGGCGGTGTTTCACTCGGGTTAAAACACTAACCGACGGGTCCACCAGAGCGCGGCCGGGCTCGCAGCGAAGCTCAACATTTCCTGCAGGAAAACTCTGCAAAAACTGTTGTTCGATTTCGCTAAAGAACTGCTGGATTGTAGGCGCACCACTATTGGGATAAACAGTGGGAAAGCCGCCACCGACATTCAGTGAGTCTATAGTAGCCCCCGCTTCGGCGGCAATTCGGGCAGCCGCGGCAATGTGCTCATTGTACGCGTCAGCCCGGGTGCACTGCGAACCGGGGTGAAAGGTAAGCGCCGGGCGGTAACCCAGACGAGCCACTTGTCCAAGCAGTTCAGCGGCGGTCTTGCTGTTTGTGCCGAACTTCTTACCAAGATCGTAAATGGCCGAAGAATTGCCCACATTAAAACGCACCGCCAGCTCAACGGTGGAATCCGAGCCTATCACCTCGTGGATTTTCTGCAGTTCGCGCGCATCATCCAGCGCAAAATTGCGCACCGCATATTCCCGGTAGGCTGCATCGATTTCGTGGCGCGCTTTTACCGGGTTGTCATACAGTAATAGCGCATCCGGTTTAATTTTTCTCAACAACGAGATTTCATACAGTGATGCAACATCAAACGCGGATATGCCAGCTTCACAGACGGCTGCAAGCATTTCTTCGGCCGGGTTGGCCTTCACGGCGTAGGCGACCGTTCCAGGGAAACCTTTGACGAACCCTTCGACATGCTCACGCAAGCGTTCGATACACAGACAGTTGAGCGGTGCGTCAGGCTGCAGCTCAGCGATGAGCGAAGCCGTATCGCGATAGCGTTTACTCATCAAAAAGTGCTCGAGCCAAACACAGGGGCGTTTACAGCGGGCACCGGCGTTCCGCTGCTATAGGGCAGTGCGCCTGTCGCTTTTAAGCAATTCGTCACCATGGCTTTACCTTAGGTCATTCTCAGCGGATAACACTGGCAATAGTGTAAATGCTAATGTTGGGCAAATGCTATAGAATTCCGGGACTTACTAACAAGTGTTGTGGAAGTGACTGGAAATACAGACCTAGAACTCGCCAAAGCGTCCTTTGACCGGGCCGTGACCTTTATGCAAAGTGGTGATGCCGAAACCGCTGAGCAGATTTGCCGCCAGGCACTGCGCGAAGTGCATATAGACCCGAATTTGCTCTGTTTACTCGGCGCCAGCCTTATAAAGCAGCAGAAAGTCGATCTGGCAGAAAAGCCTCTTTCACGAGCCGTCAAAATGTTTCCGGACTTTGCGCCGGCGCACGAGGGGCTGGGTGAAGTGTTTATGCTACAGGGTAAACTGCCTGCGGCGCTGGAATATCTTCAACGCGCCGGCGAGTTGGAGCCGGACAATGCCTCGGTGCAACTAAAGCTGGGAAAAGTACTTGCCGGACTAGGGCGAACCGATGAAGCGAACAATGCTTTTGAAGAATCTTTCAAGCGCACACCCCACCGGCAAACGCTGGTAGAAGGCCTGCAGCGCCAACGCATGGGCGACTTGAAAGGCGCCGAGCAACAGTATCGCAAGGTGCTCAGGCAGGACCCGGATGATGTGGATGCCCTGCGCCTGCTTGCTGGCCTGGCCATGCGGGCCAAACAATGGAGCGACGCCGAAACACTGCTGAAAAAAGCACTGGACCTGGCGCCGGATTTTTATCAGGGCTGGCAGGATCTGGGCCAGGCGTTGCAGGAACAAGATCAGATGGAGGCAGCGCTTGAAGCCTACCAAAGGGCCGCTCGCTTAAAGCCCACGGAAGCGGCGCCGCTCACCGGTGCTGGCACAGTCGCTGCCATGTCCGGGCAACATACCGATGCGATCGATTATTTCCAGCGGGCCCTCACCAAGCAACAGGACAATGCCGGAGCTCTGGCAGGTTTGGGTCATGTATTGAAGACCATCGGTCAGCAGGAAGAAGCTGTTGCCGCCTATCGGCGTTGTGCGGAGCTTAACCCCGGGCATGGCGAGGCGTACTGGAGCCTGGCAAACTTGGAGACCTTTCGGTTCGAGCAGCAGGAAGTTGCTGCCATGAATGCTCAGTTGGCGCGTGAGGATCTGCCGAACGAGCCGCGGGTCAATTTCCTGTTTGCGCTTGGCAAATCTCACGAGGACGCTGGTGAGTACGATTCCGCCTTCGATTATTACCGACAAGGAAATGAATTACGCCGCTCCGCGGAAAACTACGACCCGGTCAACACCATTGATACGCACGACAAATTAATGGATGTGTTCAGCGCCGAGTTTTTTGCCGAGCGCGAGGCGTGGGGGAATCAAAGCCCCGCGCCGATATTCATAGTCGGTATGCCGCGTTCCGGTTCCACTCTGTTAGAACAGATTCTTGCCAGTCACTCGTTGGTGGAAGGTACTCATGAGTTGCCTGAGCTCAGCCGGGCAGCCAAGTCCACGCGTCGATTCGGCATGGAGCGCCGCTCCTACCCGAAGGCGGTATTGGATATGACTGCAGACGATGCCGCGCAAGTGGGGGAAGAGTACCTGCAGCGCAGCGCCCGGCACCGCCGAGACCAGGCGCCATATTTCACGGACAAATTGCCCAATAACTTTGCGCATATCGGGCTGTTGCAACTGATTTTGCCCAATGCCAAAGTAATCGATGCTCGTCGCCATCCGCTGGACAGTTGTATGGGCACCTACAAGCAGCTGTTTGCACGCGGGCAGCCCTTTAGTTACGACCTCTACGAGCTGGGTGAGTTTTATCTGGAATACCGACGGCTGATGGAGCATTGGCACAGCGTGCTGCCGGGTAAAGTGCTTGATGTGCAGTATGAAGACGTTGTTGGCGATCTGGACAGCCAGGTGCGGCGGATTCTGGACTTCTGTGAATTACCGTTTGAGCAGGCGTGTATCGATTTTCACCGTACCGAACGAGCGGTCAAGACCGCCAGCTCCGAGCAGGTCCGCCAGCCCATTTATGCGTCATCATTGCACAGCTGGCGCCGCTTTGAGGCGCATCTTGGCCCTTTGATTGAAGTACTTGAGCCGCTGTTGATGACCTTGCCGAAGCAGGCCCGCCCAGCGGCCTTACAGAGCTGAAGTGTAATCAGCTCTCAGTCAATATTGCCCTGTCCAGCCACTTGCTCGGCGGGAAGATAATCGAATATGAAGGTGATTCGGTCCTCAGTGCCGGTGTTGATCACGCTGTGCGTTTTCTGGTTATTGATTTCATAGGCTTTGCCAATTTCGGGCTTGAACGGTTTGCCGTCGATCATGAAGCGCACTCTTGGATTGGTCGTGATCGGAACGTGTATACGATGGCTGACACGAAAGCTATGATGGGCATCAAAATGCGGGTTTATGCGGCCGCCGGCTAGCAGCTTGGCGGCCATGGCGCGGATAATCGTGCCTCCGGGGGAATAGCAGCGCTCGATTAGTTCATGCATCACTGGCACAGCCACGGGGGCCAGGCGTTCCCAGGCAGCTTCTTTGCTCACCGACAATTCCTGACGATCGCCATCGCAGAATACGAGAACCAGAGATTGCGTTTGTTTGTGGACTTCATAGCTGTTCTGACGGGCGGTGTTTTCCAGCCAGGCCGCCTCATCTTCGGCCAGAAGAGCAGACTTCAATTCGTTGATGTCGATGTTGCCCAGGTCCCGGTACGGGGCGGAAATATTCATAGTGATTGTTCCAAAAAGGGGCGCTGCCCGGCAGAACGGGCGGCGATAGGCTATTTACGCTGGCGTGGCACTCCGATGGTGCGCATAGCACCGAAATAGTCCGCCAATGGCTTAATAAATGTCAATGTTATTGGTCTCTATGTGCTTGAAAAGTATTGTTTTCCACCACGTATTCACGTATAAAGGCGCGTATTCAAGTATAAGCCTACGGGAATTTGATCGCTATGCCTTCCACCTCAGAAAAACGCTTCGAAGAATTGAGCACACTGAGCTACTCGGTAGAACCAAGCAAAACTCCAGCAGCGCGCAACCCGCTGGCACTTGCAGTCTCAGCCGCTGCTTTGGTCGGCCCGGGCCAGTTGGTGTATGCGCAAGACGAGGAACGCATTGGTCTCGAGGAGGTGGTAGTGACCGCCCGCAAGCGTGCGGAAAGCCTGCAGGATATTTCGGCGAGTATTCAGGCCTTCACCGGTGACCAGCTCGAGCGTCAGGGGCTGCAAAACATTGAAGATGTGGTGCGCTTCATTCCCAGCGTTTCGCATATTGGCGGTACCGCAGGTGCGAACAAAATCATTTTCCGCGGTGTGTCCGACAACCCCGGTGCGTTTATCGCGGCGTCATCGGCAGCACTGTACATCGACGAGCAACCGCTGACTCAATTCTCTATCAATCCAGAACCCAGGATGATTGATATTGAGCGGGTCGAGGCACTTTCTGGCCCACAAGGAACGCTATATGGGGATAGTTCTCAATCCGGGACATTGAGAATCATCACAAATAAGCCAAATTCCGAAGAGTTTTCCGCTCGGTTCGAGGGGATGGTGATGGACGGAGATGATTCGTCTGTCAGCAATGAATTCAACGCGGTGGTCAACATTCCGTTGATCGAAGACAAACTGGCGGTTCGCCTGGTAGGTTTTTCTGCGCTGGACGGTGGCTACATCGACAATGTGTTTGGTGTGTCTCCGATGCGTGGCACACGTAATAACGCCGCGATGGTTGACGATGACATCAATGAAGTCACACACACCGGCTTCCGGGTGTCAGCGCGCTGGCACATTAATGACAACTGGACCGCAACGCTGTCTGGAATTCAGCAGGAATCGGAAGCGGACAACCGCAATAACTACAACCCGGCTGTTGGTGATCTGCAAACCGTTAAGTTCTTCAGCGATTTCCGGGATGATAAATGGACTCAGGGCGCACTGACGTTGGAGGGCACTTTTGGTGAATTCGAATTTGTGTCGGTCACGAGTTACTTTGATCGTGAAATAGACTATCAGTTTGATCGAACCGGCTATTCAGCCTATTTCAACTATAATTTTTGTACCGCTGACTACAATTATTACTGCTGGTCAGGTACCACCGTCGAAAACCAGGACACGATCGGCTTTAACACTCTTGACCAGAGTAACCGCCGACTTACACAAGAGTTTCGCCTGTCGCAAACTACTGACGATTACCGCTGGGTCATCGGTGCGTTCTACGAAGAAAAGTTTGAGAACTGGGTATATCGAGCGCAAACTCCGGAATTCCTCGACTCGCTCTCTTTCCAAACCTGGACTACTGCCTACGCAGCGGCTGCCGATCTTGATCCTTCCTGGTGGTTGTCGGCGGATAACTCCGAGTGGGACCAGTGGGCGGTTTTCGGCAACTTCAGCTACAACTTTAACGAACAGTGGTCAGCCGAAGTTGGCCTGCGCTTCTTTGAAATCGAGCAGGACCGGATATATCTGGTCGACAAGCCCTTCATCGACGCGGCGGGGTGGCCGGACCGAATTCAGCGCACCGGCGGCAATGATGATGTAGTGCCCAAAGCGTCGGTCACCTACCGGTTCGACGATGATCGCATGATGTACGCACTGTATTCCAAGGGCTTTCGTGCTGGAGGCATTAACCGTAACCGTACACCTTTTACCTCCTTCCCGGCGGCATTTGAACCCGATGAGTTGAGCAACTATGAAATTGGGGCCAAAACGCGCTGGTTGGACGGGCGTTTACAGGTCAATGCAACGGCGTTCTTCATGACCTGGGAGGATTACCAGATTGAAGTAGTGGACCCGAGTTTCAGTCCTTGTGACCCTGGCGAAGACCCGGAAGAGGACTTTTGTGATCAGCCATTTCAGGTTGTGGTTGCGAATGTAGGTGATGCAGAACAAACCGGTTTGGAAATTGACGTGCAGGCGGTACTCAACGAACGCTGGGAAATAGGGGGCAACGCACTAATTTTGGAAGCTGAAACTTCTGAAGACTTCGAATTGACAACCCTAGTGACTAAAGGCTCGCGACTGCCCAACGTGCCTGAATTAAAATTCAATGCCTATGCGCAGTACACCATGCCATTGAATTGGCTGGGTGATTCTGAGTTTTATGCGCGCTTGCAGTACAGCTACCAGAGCGACTCTAAAAACCAGTTAGAAGAATTCGCCGAAGGTGAGAACCCAGGCTCGCCGTTTCGCATCCAACCTTCTTATTCCCTGACAGATATCAAAGTGGGTGTGGCAAACGAAACGTGGGAGGTGCAAGCATTCTTAAACAATGTTACCGATGAGCGTGCAATCCTTTTTGATGACCCTGGATTTCTTGGTAATTTCTTCGGAATCGAGCGAGTCAATGTGAATAGGCCACGCGAAATTGGATTACGTTTCGTTTACAACATAAACTAGCGGTTGCTGGGCGTGCTCTAAGTTACGTACGCAGCACGGGATAGCTAGCTGGTTATGGATTTTATTAACAGCAAGCGATTACTGATGAGCAGGCGCATCACCGGCAACAGTTGAACCTGTAACCGCGCGGTGTCAGCCCGACTGGCCTCGGCAAAAGTGCGAATGGCCTGCTCACAGCTTAGCGTGCCATCCAGATTGTTCAAAAAGGCCAGTACGGCCATATCCGCTTCTACCGGGCGCTGCAGCGGGCCTGGCAGTTTGAGCAGTGCTCTCGCAGGCGCCCATTGTTGTTCCTCGCGGACAAAGTTTTGCTCCAGCTCAGCCTGTGGGTTTACCCGCAATGTCGCCTGTAACAGGGCCTGATCGGATTGCAGGGCAGCTGCCGTATCGCAGGCTTCAATACCCTGCTGGACAGCAGCGCCAAGGTCTCCATCTGGGAACGGCCCGACACTCTGATAGTGCACCCAGTTGGCGCCGGTTCTTTTACGAAGCGTTAGCAGAGCAGGGTGTACCGCAAGCACCGAATGTTCGGCAAAGTAATCCAGCCAGCGTTGTAAACCTGCAGTACTGTGCAGCCCTGGGCCAGTTAGATCGCTGCTGCGCAGGGCCACGTAATCACCGGGGGTCAATGGTGAGCCACGAAGAACAAAAGCATCGCAGTCGGAGTTGTTGAACCAGCCGTCCACCCGTTCGCGCCATGTTTCCCCGGACACTTCCGTCCATTCGCAGGGCATTTGCAGATAGCCGCCTTCGGCCAGGTGTGCGCTTGCTCGCTGAATGAGCTGGGCGCACAACTCGTCCAAGGGCAAGGGGTTATCTCGGTAGTCAAACACTTGCTCCGGGCCGAGCACAAACGGCGGATTGCAGACAATGTGATCGAATCGCTGCTCCGCCAAATCGGCAAAAAAGTCACTCTGGATGAATGTGATATTACTCTTTCCATTGAAAGCAGCATTCAGCCTGGCGTAATCCAGAGCGACTGGGCTGATGTCGGCCGCGACTACCTGCTCGTAGTAGTCGCTGAGCAAAACAGCGTGTACCCCGCAGCCACAACACATATCCAAAGCCCGACTGCCCTGCTGTGCCAGCATGATCTGTTTCAAACGACGACCGGCCTGTGTGTTGCCGGGTAAAACGAAGGAGGAAGCGTCGCCTCCGGCGAGCTTGTTAAAGCTGTCACTGAAAAAGTGATACTCATCGATGACACTGATCGCAACTGACGCCTGGATTGACTCCTGCTCTAAGCGCAGCCAGCCCTGGTCTGTCATGTCCGACAGCAACTTGGCGGGTAGGGCTGCGGTGCCCAGGTCTTCTGGTACCTCAACGCCCAAATGAAACAATCGTATCAGGCAATTCAGAGGAGTCGCCTCGGAGGTGCGCAGTAGCGTAGTGTTCAGGTCTGCACGTGTGACCGGAGCGGCAGAGCCTAACTGTTCAGTCAAGCCAGCCTGGGAATAGCCAACTTCCAACAGTGCAGCTTTCAGGTTTTCATAAATGGGCTGATTGGGTTGCATCTGAGTCAGTGCTCCTTAAATGGCCATAATTCAAGGCCATGTATGGCATTGCGAATGTCCATACTCAGGTTCACACTGGCTTCCTGTTGCCCAGTGGCAAGATTGTACAGTGTGATTGTGGATGGCGACGAACCCGCGGCCACAAGAAAATCGTCCACCACGCACAATCCGCGGCCGAATCGTTGCCGTGCTATCCGGGCGTCACCGAGGTTTCGGTTTTCCAATGCCTCTTCCGGGTATTCGGGCACTGGCCAAGCCCGTTCCTCGCCGTTTCGACTGACATACCGCACGGCGTTACTTTCAGTATCGTTGAACAATATGCCGTCCTGGAAGGGTTGCGCATTGTGAGTTCCGAGCGGCAGACTGCAGATCTCGGTGACACTCATGTCTTTTTCCAGTGCCAGTAAGGCGCGAGTCTTCAGGCCGCTGAAAAATATACCTCTTGAACTCGCCTTGACCATGTTCAGGTGCTGTTCGTTAGAGGGTGCCGGGCCTGTGTCACTGGCTGGGTCAAACACCTGACCGTGCCAGTCCAGGCCGTCAAAACTGACCTGCAATCCCCAGCTGAATCGTCGCTGCTTGATGTCAAAAGCCAACAAACTGTCAAAGCCCGTAGATGTCAATAGGATCGTGTCATCAAGCCGGCTGATTTCGTGGCAATGCTTCAGATAGCGGCAGCGAAATGATGTAATCAGTTCAAAATTGCGGTTATAACAGAACAATTCGTCACTGGCTGCAATATAAATAGTCTCTGCGCCAAACTCTATTCCACGCAAGCCTCGGTCCCAGCCGCGGCCACTAAAGTCGATATTGCTGCTGTTCCAGTCGATGTGCTGGAGCACTTCCTGGCGGCTGAAGTCGATGGTATACACGCCGCCGTGGCTCTGGCCCTGTTCGCTGCCGCGAACCACAGAAGTGGCGATAAGTTTGGGTAGATTCGGACTGTTCATGGTGCGCCGCAAGTTGCTGAGCGGCGATTATAACAGCGCTGTCAGAGCCTTATCGTTTTACGCACTTCGGCATGAAAAAACGCGATCCCGCTTTCCAGCTCGGATAATGGGCCCGGCCGGTACCCTGGCTGCTGCAGCCCCTGTTGCACACGGTCGCATAACTCACGGTCCTCGGCATTAACCTTGCTGTTAATGGACAGGTTCAACTGCTGTAGCTCGACTTCATCGGCCGTGCAATCGGTCGGGGCATAAAAGCTGGCCCGGATCAGGGTCTGGTCGACATCCAGCGGAATGACCTGGAAGGTGTCCAGCAGTTCGGGGTACAGGTCCAGGCCAAGGTTGTGGGGCAAGCTGAACTGTAACCAGCCACGTTGCAGTTTTGGTGGCAGCCGATGGTCGGTGCAGGGCAATAACTGTTGGTAGCGTGCCTCCTCCGGGTCGCTGGAAATCTGTTTGCTAACCGGAAACAGGCTGTAACTCACCCCGCTTGGCAATTCCCCCTCCACTTCCGGGGTATCCAGCAAGCGGTTTAAGCCAGGGTGACCAACCGGTATATGGTAGTTCTCCATGTAATTATCCCAGGCGACTTTCCAGTTCACCGGCCAGATTTCCTCAAGCGGTGCGCTCACTTTGCGGTATTTTTCAAGATTGTATGCGCCCAACAGCTCAAGCCTGTCCCCAAACTGCTCGGCGACACTTGGCCCCGGTGCATCGATTAATCGGACAAACAACAATCCGTGCACGTTTTCCAGGCCAACCGGGAACAGACTCAGTTCTTCTTTCGCTACGTCTGGAAACTGAGTCTGGTCAGGAATGCCTCGAATACTGCCATCCAGGTTATACGCCCAGCCATGATAGGGACAGCGCAGAAAACGCTCACACTGGCCTTGTCCGTCCAGAAGCCGGGAAGCGCGGTGACGGCAGACATTCTTGAAGGCGCGCAGTTGGTCGTGTTCATCACGCACGATAATGGCGCTGTTGGGCCCCAGGTCAACGGTAAAAAAACTGCCAGGCTTGTCCAGGTCGGAAACATGGCAGGCAAACTGCCAGCGTTTCAGAATCAACTCGTCGATCTCCAGAGGCAGATAGTCTGGGTTGATATACGCATCTGGTGGCAGCGCTGCAGTGGTGTTCATTAGAAACCTTCCTGCGGAGTCCACAGCCCTTCGGCAATTATTTCATCCTGGGCGCGCTCGATACCAGTACGCAACAGATCGATTAACTCATCAATTTGTTTCCGTTCGATAATCAGTGGGGGAGACAGCACACACATCGAAATCAAAGGCCGCACGATCAGACCGAGAGCCTGGCAGTGCTTGTCGATACGTGAACCAATTTCATAGGCTGTTTCGCGGCCCTCCCGATCCTGGCCTTCGGCATTGATGCAGTCGACCGCAGCCATCAGCCCACGGCCACGAACTTCAGACACCATGGCTATATCCTCAAGTTCACGTAAACGCTGCTGAAAATAGGGACCGGTGTCGGTACGAACTTTTTCGAGCAGTCCTTCACGTTCCATGATCTCTATATTCTTGAGCGCGGCTGTGGCTGCAACCGGGTGCCCTGAATAGGTAAAACCGTTAGCGAAAAAAGTGCCTTTTGGGTCATGCTTTGTGAATTCCCTCATCAGGCGGTCGGAGATCAGCAGAGCGCCCATGGGAATATAACCTGAGGTTAAACCCTTTGCAGAAGTGATCATGTCAGGCACAAAGCCGAACTCGTCTTCGCAGGCAAACCAGTGCCCCAGTCGACCAAAGGCGGTGACTACCTCGTCGGCGATAAACAGGATGTCATGTTTACGGCAGATTTCCCGGCAGCGCCGGTAATAACCGTCTGGCGGTACAATCACACCACCGGACGCCAGCACCGGCTCGCCGATCATGACACCGATGTTGTCCGCACCCAGCTTCATGATGGTATCTTCAAGGTTCTGAATCAGCTCGTCGCAGAAGTCTTCCACACTCTGGCCGGGGCGACGGAAATAGGGTTGTGGGCAGGGCAGGTGATGCACCAGTCCGCGGGCAAAGTCCAGAAAGTGCTTGTCTTTCGGTTTGCCTGATACTGAACCGCCCAAAAAGGTTGAGCCGTGGTAGCCCATCTCCTGAGCCAGGATCATCTTCTTGTTCGGCTTACCTCGGTAGTTGTTGTAGAACTGTACCAAGCGCAGCGCGGAATCAACCGCGGTAGAACCCCCGGTTGTGAAGAACACATGGTTTAAGTCGCCAGGAGAGCGCTTGGCCAGCTCAGCAGCCAATTTGGGGGCAACAGTATTGGTCAAGTCCCAGGGAGAGGCGTAATCCAGACGCATGATTTGTTCGGCAATGGCATCGGCCATTTCCTTCCGGCGGTGACCGATGTTAACGCACCACATGCCGGCCGGGGCATCCAACAGCTTGTTGCCATCGGAATCATACAGGTATAAGCCATCAGAACGATCAATGACCGTGCGCTGCAGTTCACCAAGTTCCTCAACGCTTTCCCATGGGTGCACGAAGCGGTTGTCCAATGTTTGAAGCTGTTCGGTATTCAGGGCATTTTTCGTGTCATTGGACATGGGGCTCTCCGGCGGTGGTTTGCATTTGGTTCAGATACCAGGCGACAAAGTCCAGGCAGGCGTACTCAAACTCGGGGTGGTAAGGGCCGGGTTGGTAGAATCGGGAATTCACGCCTTCACTGTTGTGTGTGATGATGGTTTTATCTTCCTGTGTTGTTTTTTCCCACAGCCAGGTGAGTTTCCCCAGCTCATAGTCTTTACCTTCCTCTGCCTCCCCCCGTACCAGCCACCATAGTGTCATATCGGTAAGGTTCTGGCCTCGCGGTACAAAGCGGTACAGTACGCCATGGTCGGGATAGACAATAAGAAAGCTCAGTGGCCCAAACTGAAAATCGGCCAGGCCGCCGTCGTAGTCTTTGAGCTTGCCCAGCAGGGGCGCGAGCGCCTGCCCGTCTTTGCTACCGGTTACAAAACCAGGATACAGCGCGTAGCGGCTGCACTCCGTGCCGCCACCTGGGTGATTACTGTGGCAATACACTTTGTAATGCAGCTGCGCAATGCCGGGCACGCCGGTACGCGCTTCGCAGCGCGCCTCAAGCTTGGCCTGTTCCTCAGCGACGTTGACTTCCAGGTCTTTGATCGTGTGCATTTTGGCGTAGGAGCGGTGGGCTGTTGCGCAGTGATAACACTCCAGGTAGTTTTCAACCGCTAGCTTCCAGTTGGCATCGACTGAGTAGTTTCGAACGGCGGCCACCTTGCAATTGTCCAGTTCGTGTGCGGCCAGCGGCGTCTGGATGGCAGCAACGTCGCTGGCCAAAGAGGGCGCTGACGGGTCGCAATTGATGAAAATCAATCCATGATGGATTTCCAGTTGCGCCTTTTTCAAACCAAAGCTCTGTTGGTCGAACTGCGAGAGCATATCCATTTGCCGTGCTGATTTGAGTCGCCCGTCAAGCTCATACACCCAGCCGTGGTAAGGACACACCAAACTTTTGCGGTGTCCGCTCGGCTCGGTACAGACCCGTGAGCCACGGTGCCGGCAATTATTTAGCAGCGCGTGCACCTGCTGCTGCGCGTCGCGCGCAATGATGATGGATTCGCTATCGATGTCAAACAGGAAGTAATCGCCTGCTTTTGGAATCTGGCTGACGTGGCCTGCGCAGATCCAGCTATTGAAAATCAGCCGTTCGAGTTCGTGTTGGTAGACCCGATTTGACTGATAAAAATACGCCGCCAGGCCAAGCCCGGTGTGCCTGGCCTGCCAGCTCAGCATATCGCTGAGTTGTTGCCGAGAGTCGTCGCTAGAAAGGGAAATGCTTTGCATGGCAGGCCACCGTCAGGCATCCGGAGCCGGAGTTTGCAGGCGGCGCGGCGGGTTAAACACCGGCTCATTGACGATCTCACACTTCGCCATGGTTCGGGTCCAGTGCAGTTCCCGCATGTAGTAGATCTCGGCCTTCAGGGGGTCGCGTTCTCTGCCGTAAGGTGTTTTTATGGAAGCCAGGGCGAAGTTGCTTTTGGCACTAGGGCACCAGGCGGCCGACGTTACGGTTCCCACCTCGCGACCGCGACAATAGATGAAGGCGTGTTCCGCGGGCTTATTGCCTTCCACGCTCAGTTTCGCCAGCCGATAGCGAGGGCCCTTGTCGCGCTGTTGCAGCAGGGCCTGGCGGCCATTGAACACTGGCTTGCTGAAATCAACCAGCCATTCCAGGCCAAGCTCCAGTGGTGATCTGCCTCGTCCGTTACGAACAATCTGTTCGGCCGGAACAAAATCAACTCCGGCGGCGATAAAGCCCGCTTCAATACGCGCCAGGTCCAGGGCATGAGAACCGATAGGGCGAACCGTGCGTTGCCGGGTGTTGGCAAACACCCGGTCCCATACTGTTTCGGCGTGCTCTGGCGCCAGCCACAATTCATAGCCCAGGTCACCTGTGAACCCGGTGCGCGATACCATCAGTGGTATGCCTTCCAACTCGTAGTGCGCCATGCCGAAGGGCTTGAGCTCCTGCAAGCCGTCAAGGCCCATGCGACGCAAAGTCTGGCAGGAGGTTGGACCCTGCACAGCCAGCGCTGCAACATCGGCTGTTTCGTCGTACACAGTGACGTCAAATCCTTCGGCCGACCACAAGAGCCAGTCCAGAACATGCTCTTGGGTGCAAAGGCGAAACTCATTGTCAGCAAAGCGAAACAGGGTGCCGTCATCAATTACATTGCCGGCATCATTGCAAATGGCTACATAGGCCACCCTATCGGTACCGAGTTTTCGAATATTTCGAGTCAGTAAACGGTCCACATAGTCGGCCGCATCGGCTCCCTGAATGCGATATTTGACCATAGGAGAAAGGTCAAACACTCCGGTATTGCTGCGAATCGCGAAATATTCCAGCTCAACATCGGTGTAACAGGCAGCCGTGTTGTATCCTTGCCAGACTTCCCAGCGTTCCATTTTATTCGCCACTTTCGTGCGACTGTGAAACGGTGTGTGCAGTACTCTGGGTGCGGTGCCTGGGTTGGCAGGAGCTGTGTCTGTCATGCTGTGCCTCACTTCGACTGTCGCAGAATTTCTTGGGCGGCATTGCGTCCGGGCAGGCCCAGCAAGCCGCCCCCTGGATGGGTTCCCGCGCCACATAAATACAGCCCGGAAACAGGGGTGGCGTACTGCGTACAACCGGGCACCGGGCGCATCATCATAATCTGGTCCAGGCTGATCTCCCCGTGGTGCCAGTGGCCGCCATAGTTCCCGAAATGCGCTTCAATGTCCGCTGGGCTTAAGAATTCGCTGGCAAGCACTTTATCGTGGATGTCTGGAGCGTATTTCGCCAGGGTGTTCAGCGCCAACTGTTCTGCCTTGGCTCTGGCTCGATCATTCCAGCCCCCTTGCAAGTGGGAAGGCATATAGCTGACCAGCGCCGACAGCACATGCTTGCCGTCGGGTGCCAGGCTTGGGTCGTGGAGGCTGGGTATGCTGATGTCCATCACTGGCTCAGTCGACATTTCGCCGTACTTGCAATGGTTGAACGCGCGTTCAACGTACTTCATTGTGGGAGAAATGAGTAAGCGTGCGCCATGTTCATTGTCCGGCAGGCCGGTAAATGCCGGGACATCGTCCAGGGCCAGATGCAGTTTGGCGACATTGCCTTTGGCCCGGTTCAGCTCAATGCGGCGGGCAAAACCGGCTTCCAGTTTGCGGTAGCCCAGCAGTTTGCGGAACGTGGATTTCGGGTCGGCATTGGAGGCGACCACCGGGGCGGTTAATGTTTCTCCTGAGTCCAGCGTCACGCCACAACACCGCTCACCTTCGGTGTCGATTTGAGTAACAGCACTATTGGTTCGTATATCAACGCCAAGGCTCTGAGCCGCCTTACCGAGCGCGCTACCCAAGGTGCCCATGCCACCGCTCAGCAGTGCCGGGCCACTGTATCCGTAATGCTCCCCCAGTAGCCGGTACAAATAAGTAAATACCGTATTGGGTGAGCGGGGGCCCATGTGGGTGCCGAGCACCGCGTCCAGGCTGAGCGCGCCTTTCAACAGTTCATTGTCCAGATGTTCATTTAACAGGTCGTAAATATTGATCAGACCCACCCTGAGCAGCTCGTTCATGTCCTCCTTACCAAGTCGCTTCATGTCCAGACCCAGCTTGGTAAGGCTCAGTTTGTCTTGCCAGTCACTGTCAACCAGCTTGGGTGGGCGCTGCTTAAACGCATTATCTAGCACTTTAACAAACCGTAGTAATTGGCTGTTTAAATTAGAAAAATTTCTTGCATCGTCGTCGGTGAGGCCCGGTCCGCTGAGTTGTGTACCGTTGCGCTTCAGGTGCGAGCGGCCGTCTGCGGCGAGTGCGATGGTGTTCAGCTCACGTGCGGCATAGGCCAAACCATGGCGTTCCAGGTGCAAGTCACTGCTGATGTCCGGACTGAGCTGATACAGCCACTGGGCGCAGGCCGAGACTGAAAAACCGGCGCTGAATTCGCGGGTCGCGGCACATCCTCCGGCTTGATCAAGGCTTTCCAGAATCAGTACTTTGCGGCCGGCTTTGGCCAGATAACTGGCGCAGATCAGACCATTGTGACCGGCGCCAATAACAATCACATCATAGCGGGAGCTGGAATCAGTCATCAGCGTAGGCTCCTGGCACAATATTGGGGTGTTTCAGGTCGCGCAATATCTCGCGGGCGGCATTCGCGCCTGGCGCGGCCATGACGCCACCACCGGGGTGCGTCCCGGAGCTGCACATGTACATGCCTTTGACCGGCCCCCGATATTGGGCGTATCCGGGGAAGGGGCGGTTGAACAGCAATTGGTCGAACGTCAGTTCGCCCATGAAGATATTACCTTCGGTTAAGCCCACTTCGTTTTCCAGCTCGCGTGGCGAGCGAACCTCGGCGTGCAGGATGAGCTCTTTGAAATTCGGGCTGTAGTTGGCAATGGTGTCGATCACGGTTTTACCAAAGTTATCCCGGTCTTCGTCAGTCCAGTCGCGGCCATCTATCGTGGGTGGCGCGTACTGCACGAACACGGTCATCATGTGCTTACCCGGCGGTGCCATGGTCGGGTCGTACTGAGTGGGGATCAGCATGTCCAGGTAGGGCTCTTTCGACCAGGTCTCGTCTTTCCAGTCGTCGTAGGCCCGCTCCATATGAGCCAGTGAGTCGCTGAAATGCATCTCACCGATCATGCTGGTGTCTACATTCTCCAGGCCATTAAAGGTTGGCAGGCCGTCGAGCGCGATGTTGAGCTTGCCCGAGGAACCCCGAATCTTGAAATTTCGGGCTTTGCGCACCACATCCGCAGGCAAGTCGCTTTCTGCCATGATGTTCAGAAACGTTCGCTTTGGGTCGAGATTGGAGACCACAATATCAGCTTGCACTTCATCACCATTGGCCAGGGCAACGCCCGTGGTTTTCCCGTTGCGAACCATTATTTGCGTCACTTCAGCAGCGCAGCGTATTTCGCCTCCATAGGATTGCAAGGATGCGGCCAGAGCGTTAGCAATGGCGCCCATGCCACCCCGCGCAAACCCCCAGGCACCGACATTGCCATCCACGTCCCCCATATAATGATGCAGTAACACGTAGGCTGTGCCGGGAGAGTAGACTCCAAGCGCAGTGCCGATGATGCCGCTTCCGGCCAGGTGCGCTTTGACCACATCTGTTTCAAAGTAGCCGTCCAGGTAGTCGCCGATGCTCATCGTCCAGAAACGCAGAGTGTCAGCCAGGCCTTCCTCCCCGAGCTCCATAAATGCCTTGGCCAGATGGCGAAGCTCCATGAGATCGCGTGGTTTGAAGGAGCTTGGGTCTGGTGGGGTGCGCAGCAGAAACGGACGAATCAAACGAGTTTGCTTGATGACGTCGGCGCCGTAGCGGTCATAAGCGTTTGCGTCGCGCTTGGAATGCCGGGCAATTTCTCGATAGAGGCGTTCGTGATCCTCGTAGTACAGGAAATGATCGCCATTCCGGCAAAAGGTGACTCCGCCACCGTAGGGTTGCACCTGCAGGCCGTGGCGGGGCAGCTCCAGGTCGCGGGCAATTTCCGGGCGCAGCAGGCTACAGACGTAGGAGCAGTTGGAATATTTCCAGCCTTCATGCAGCTCTCGGCTGACCGTGGCACCGCCAATGTATGGGTTCTTTTCCACCACCAGCACATCAAGCCCGGCCTTGGCCAGATAGGCCGCATTGGTCAGGCCATTGTGCCCGGCGCCGATTACGATGGCGTCGTATTTTTTCACAGCGTTGCAGGCTCCATCACAAGGCAGGTGGCCAGCATGCCAGTTTCTCGTTATCATGTCCAGTGAATGAATACTCATTCATTTGGTAGCAGGACACAGAGGCGCCGCTGGGCGCAAGGACAAATGTGAGCAAAACAAGCAGCATCAGAAAGGGCCGGGCACTGCCAGCAGAAGACCGTCGGGAGCAGCTGATGGAAGCGACTATGCGTTGCATATCCAGGCATGGCTTATCGGCGACTACCATGGCGCATATTACCAACGAAGCCGGCTTGAGCACGGGAATTGTCAACCTGCATTTTGGTAGCAAGGATACATTGCTACTGGCCACCTTGAAATACGTCACCGAAGAGTATGCGGCTGGTTGGATGGCGATTGCCGAAAACCTACAGCTGTCGCCAGCAGAGCGCGTGCGTCGGCTCGTGGCTTTCGATTTTTCAGCGAAGATCACCCGTCGCGACAAGCTGGCTGTCTGGTTTGCGTTCTGGGGCGAGGCGAAATCTCGGCCGCTGTATCAGAAAATATGTGCCAGCAACGATGATTTGTGTGCGTCAGCACTGGCGAAGCTGATCACTGAGATGGGAGTGGTCCAGGGTAATGGCCCTGAGACGGACGCTCAAGCGATCGCTTCAACGTATGCAGCCTTGGTGGATGGGCTGTGGTTGGATATGCTGTTAACCCCGCGGCAGGTGCCGCGTCAGGTGGCGGAACAGCGCGCCCTGAACTTTTTGCGAGGCCAATTGCCCGCCTATGGAGAATGCCTGAATGAGTGACGCGAACGACGAACATTATCCCGACCCGCTAATTGCCTTTCTCGAAAAACTGTGGGGCGATGGTTACCTGTCGCCCGGCGGGGTGGAAGAAGTTGGGCGGCTGCTGGACGGCATTGATTTTTCCGGTCGCACCGTTGTGGACATTGGCTGCGGTTCCGGCGGTATTACCGCGGGTCTGGTCGCTGATTTTGGAGCATCCAAAGTCATTGGTCTGGATGTTGAGGCTCCTGTGTGCGCACGGGCCAGCGCGCGTGCCGCTGCAGCAGGCGTGGCAGACAAAGTGGAAATTCGCCAAATTGAACCGGGTTTCCCATTACCGCTAGAAGATGCCAGCATCGACATTGTCTTCAGTAAAGATTCCATTGTACACATTGCGGATAAGGAAACCCTGGCGACTGAAGTTTTTCGTGTGTTGGTGCCCGGCGGCTGGTTTGTCGCATCTGATTGGTTGATCAGTCACGATGGGGAACCGTCATCGGAAATGGCTGAGTACATCAAGAGCGAAGATCTGGGTTTCGGCATGGCGTCCCCGCAGCGCTACCAGAGCGCATTGCAGCGGGCGGGGTTTCGCAATATCTCGTTGCGTAATCGGAATCCATGGTATACGCCCATTGCCGAGCAGGAGTTGGCTCGCTTAAAGGGCGCGCAACGCTCCGAGTTTGATGCCATTCTCGGTGCAGAAGAGATGGAGCACCAGATTGGCACCTGGACAAAAATGCTGAAGGTGCTGCGAACTGGTGAACATTGCCCGCATCATTTTCGTGCGCAAAAGCCCGAGTAGGAACCGCTCAAGCTTCCTCCGGCGCTGTTTGTTTTCGACGTTTGCTGCCCGCAGCTTTTTTCGGTCTTGCTTTGCGGCTGGTTTTTTTTGCTGGCTTTTTTGGTGCCTGCTTTCCGATCGGCAGACTGGGTCGCTTTCTTGTTAGTCCGCGGTTTTTGTTTTTCCCCCACAGTTGCAGTATGCAGCTCCTGGTATGCCTCGCGCAGGCAATCGGCATAAAATGCAGGATCCGGTAACATGTCTCTACAGGCGGTAAAGGACAGGGTGATTCTGCCCTGTTTATTCTGGACCGCGCTGTAAACGATGTGAAATAAGCCGACGTTGGGCAACAGTGGGCCGAGGCTGAATGAATCCACCATCTCCGCGCCACACATATACAGTTGGAAGGGCGCCCCGGGAACATTGGTCACAATAGTGTTCTGAATCACGCTGGCCTGGTCCAGTCCGGTAGCACTTGCTGCGCGAATCGCCAATGACAAGACATTGCCAGGCAGCAAGTCGGTAATGTCGAGCATGATGCGCGGGCCTAACGCTTCGGCATAGGCTTTCGCTGACACCGCTTCATCGTGGACCAGTTGCAGTCGTTCCAGCGGGTCTTCGATATCCGTGCCCAACGGTACACTCATAAAGCCAACCATGTTTCCACCGGCGGCCTTTTCTTCCGACGAACGCACATCGATTGGGCAGCCGGTCACCAATGTTGTTTCAGGAAGCTCACCTTTGCTCTGCAGATACTTGCGGAGGCCCCCGGCAACAATAGTTAACATCACATCGTTGATTGTCGCACCATCGACGGCACTTTTTATTTTTCGAATTTCAGCAAAGTCGAAGCGTGCCGCCTCGACTGCTCGGTGGTGTGAGATCCTGCCCTGGAAGCGGGTTTTCTGCTTTTCATCCAGTGCGTGAAAGTCACCCTGTTTTTTACCCCTCTGGACGCGTTGAAAGGCAGGGATAGACTGTTTGATAAACTCAAAGGTCTGTTTTGGCGCCTTCCAGGCATCAATATAGGCACGGCCCAACATGTACGGTTTTGATGGGCGTTCAATTATGCGATCCGGTGGCGGCCCATGATCAGCAACCTCCGGACTGAGGTCGTGCATGATGTTCATGAATTGTGCGCCGGTTGCGCCGTCCATAGCGCAGTGGTGCACCTTGAGCAGCAGTGCAAAACAATTGGGTGGCAGGCCCTCAACATTGTTCAAGCCCTCTATCACATATATTTCCCACAAAGGGCGGTCGCGGTCCAGGGGGCGTGCATGGATGCGGGCCGCGAGAATGCACAATTGCCGCCAGTCGCCAGGTTTTGGCAGCGAGATATGCCGCACGTGGTATTCCAGGTCGAAATCAGGGTCCTCTATCCAATACGGGCGGCTCAAGCCCATTGGTACATTGACAAGCTTGCGCCGAAAAATCGGTGACAGATGCAGGCGGTTTTCCAGCATCGCCAGAATTTCCTTGAATCGCACTACGCCATCCGGTGCGGTGGACTGGTCATAAATACTGACCCCGCCGATATGCATGGGCAGGCCCTCCAACTCGGCGTGGAGGAACATCGCGTCTTGACCTGACAATTGCTCCATAAGCTGACCCTCGTATTGTTGTTTGTGGCTCGCCATGGTTTACGATACGCTTGTGTTCGAACAGACACAAGTTGCAATGGACTATAACCAAGCCGGGCAGAAAAAATAATGAAATATCAAAGACTAATAGCGTTTTTTGCAATACTGTTGGTGGCTGCTTGCGAGACGCTTCCAAAGCCTGTCACGCCAGCCGACCTTGTAATCAGCGGTGGTGCCGTTTACACCGTAAATTTCGAACAGGCCTGGGCCGAAGCCGTAGCCGTGCGCGATGGCGTCATTCAATACGTTGGCAATAACGCCGGGGTGCAGCCTTATATTGACTCCGCGACGGAGTTGGTTGATCTGAAGGGTCGGCTGCTAATGCCCGGATTTCACGATGCGCACATTCACACCACAATGGGCGGGCAGATGCTGAATGGCTGCGGTCTACTGCACGCTGACACCATGGATAGCCTGCTGTCCGAACTGGCCGACTGTCAACGGGAAATGCCAGGCGAATGGTTGCTCGCCGAAGGTTTTGACATCAGTCTGTTTGGCGAGAACGGCCCGGACAAAGCCTTGCTGGACCGTATTGTACCCGATCGGCCGGCCGTGGTTGGCGCATCCGATGGACATAACCTGTGGGTGAATTCCCTGGCGCTGGCCGCCGCAGGTATCACGGCGGCGACACCAGACCCGCCCAAAGGTGTGATAGAGCGGCAGACTAATGGTGAGCCCAGCGGCACCCTGCGGGAATCCGCCATGGCACTGGTCCGCGCAGTCCAGCCAGAGCCCAGTGCTGCTGAGTTGCAGGCAGCGGTGAAATCGGCGGTGTCGGCGATGAATGAAGTTGGTATTACCTCGGTGTTGGATGCCTGGGTCAGTGGGCGCGACATTGCCGCATTGATGGCGGTTGATCGGGCTGGTGAATTGACCGTGCGAGTGAATGGCGCACTTGCCTATGGTTACGGCGACATGTTTATAGCCCACAGCAGTGGGGTATATGAAGCGATCCTCAACAATCGCGCTGACTATCAGACGGAGCACTTTCGTATCGGCAGTGTCAAGCTGTTTGCCGACGGCGTTTTGGAAGGGGAAACGGCAGCGCTGGTTGATCCGTATCTCGGTAAGGGCGATCACCGAGGAAATCTGACCTTCAGCCAGGGTGAGCTGAATCGTATCGTTACCGACCTCGACGGCAGTGGCATGCAGATATTCATTCACTCGCTGGGCGATGGTGCAGTGCGGGCGTCGATGGACGCTTTCGAGGTGGCGCGAGCCCGCAACGGTCGAAACGATCTGCGTCATCATTTATCGCATCTGCAGCTCATTCACCCGGACGATATTCATCGCTTCAGGGAACTGGACCTGGTAGCCAATTTCCAGGCCTTGTGGGCTTACCCGGATGAATACATTACCAAACTTAATTTACCGGTAGTCGGTCAGCAGCGAGTAGACCGCATGTACCCAATAAAAAGCGTGTTGGATAGCGGCGCGGTTGTGGTTGGCGGGAGTGACTGGAGTGTCTCGTCCATGAATCCACTGGAAGCTATAGAAACCGGTGTTTTGCGCTCAGACGCGAACAAAAACGGCACTAATCGCCAGGGCTCAGGCCAGCTGCCGGTCCTGAATGCGGCGGAAAGAGTGAGCGTTGAAGACATGGTCAGGGCTTACACTGCTGCCGCTGCCTGGTCTATGCATCAGGATACAATCAGTGGCACTGTCGAGGTCGGCAAGCGAGCCGACTTGATCGTCCTAAGCCGTAATATTTTCAACCTGGAACCGCAACTGATCAGTGAAGCACAAGTCGACATGACCTTGCTGAACGGTAGGGTCGTTTACCATCGTCCGGGTGCCCGCTAATGTCACCGCAAGCTGATTTCGAGCTGTCGCCGGTGCGGACCGGATTTGTTGAGCAATGCGTGCCAGGGTCACATGCAATCGCTGCTTAAGAAACTACACAACTTCGCGCAACAGGATTTTGGCTCTGCAAGCTGTGCACCGCCAGAAATGTATTTCTCAGACGAGCTGTTCGAGCTGGAAAAAACTGAAATATTTGCGCGTGAATGGCAATGTGTGGGCCTGGCTGCCGAAATCACAAAACCGGGTGACTACATAAGTGTGGATTTAGCCGGCACACCAGTTATTGTGCTGCGCCAGGCCGATGGAGTCGGTATCAAAGCCTTGAGTAACGTCTGCCTGCATCGTTGTGCACGCTTGGTTAATGGGGTAGGGTCGCTCAAACGCATTGTATGTCCATATCATTCGTGGACCTATGAGTTGGACGGCGGCTTAGTGCACACCAGGCATATGCAAAAGAGCGTAGGTTTCGAGCAGACCACACTCGCTTTGCCCGAGGTTCGCTGCGAGGTTTGGCAGGGTTTTATCTACTTAAGCGTTAACCCGGATGCTCCGTCATTGGCGCAAGCCTTAAGTGCGCTTGACCCTGTGCTTAGCGACTACCAGCTGGAGAACTACGTTCATATAGGCACTTACACTGAATGCTGGCCAGTCAACTGGAAGTGGTTTGTTGAGAATTATCTGGATGCCTATCATATCTTCAAGGTCCATAAAAATACCTTCGGCCAGTACGGCAATTTTGAGGAAGACACCCAATTGTGCGATGGTGGAGACCAGTACACTTACCATTTGATTAGTGGTGATACCGAGTTTGAATTCCGCGGAAATCCTGCTGACGCTGTTGCTCACCCTGATAATGGGTCGCTGCAGCACAAGCAAAGGGCACAAACCGTATTGGCCGCGGTTTTCCCGAATCATACCATGCAGGTGCAACCTGACCTGTTATGGAGTGTCGGCGTTCAAGCTGATGCAGTAGGGCAGTTCACCATGCGCTGGTCGGTCGCTGTTGCACCGGAGATTATGCAGGACCCAGATCATGGTCAAGGTTTTGCTGAGCGGACCCTGGAATTTCTGAAGGCTGTCAATTCGGAGGATAAGACCGTATTGAGCCAGTGTTTTCCAGCTGCCGCCAGCCCGATGGCCAAGCCAGGCAGCTATTCTTACTTGGAACGCAATGTGTTTCAGTTTGGTCGCTACATTGCCAGGCGTCTGGCGCCGAATGGAAGCTAATGCAGGTCAGTTTTACAATAAGGCTTCAAACACTCTGACCGGCTTCAGGGCCATGGTAATCCGCGCATGCTGTTCAGGGTGGTCAGCCTCCTCAACATCGCCATACCAACGCTGCAAACCCATGTTTTTGAAGGTTAGCCGGTCAAGCTGCTGACAGTCGGTGTCTACGGTAATGCGCTCCAGCTCACAGCGTAGGCAGACATATCGGTCGTGGTTTTGTGGGTCGCTGACAAGCACGGTGGCCTTCCCAGACCGGCTAATGGTTAACTGCTTGGCCGAACCGCGGGTGGTATTAATCAAAAATCTGTCGTCCTGATACTCAAACCAAACCAGGCAGGACATAATGCTTTGGTCTTTGCTCAGGCTGCTCAGGGTCGCGACTTTGGCCGCTGCAATGATTTCCAGTGCGTCATCACTTAATTCAGCCATTACTGATTCCTTATTTAACTTGGACTCCCCAAGCATACGTAAAAGCGTACAATGTCACCATTATAGTCTGGAGTGCCGAGATGAAAAATATCGTCCTGCTAACGCTGCTGTTGGTGAGCTTTAACACAGCTTACGCGACGCAAAATACAGACCACCGAGCACGCAGTCTAGAGCTGTTTCGTGAGCTTATTGGGTTTCGCACCGCCGCCGGGCACGAGCAGGTTTTGCCAATGGCGCGTTTACTTGAGCAGCGTTTTTTGGCGGGTGGGTTTGCCGCCGAACAGGTGCAGGTGCTGCCAATGAAAGACACCGCCGCGCTGGTTGTGCGCTATCCTGGAATTGCTGATAGTGGCAAACGGCCCATCATGTTAATGGCGCATATGGATGTTGTTGATGCACTGCCCAAAGATTGGGTGCGTGACCCGTTTACGCTGATTGAGGAAGAGGGTTATTACTACGGCCGTGGGACCATCGACAATAAAGCCGGCGTAGTAAACCTGACGACCGTTTTCCTTCGCTTAAAGGAAGAAGATTACACACCGGATCGAGACTTAATCATCGTGTTTAGCGGAGACGAGGAAACAACGGGTTACACCATGAACACTCTGCTCAGCGACCACCGGGATCTGGTGGACGCCGAGTATGCCTTGAATTCTGACGGTGGTGGCGGTGTGCGGGACGTTGACGGGAAACCGATCAGTTTCAATATGCAAACCGCGGAAAAGACCTATATGACCTTTACGCTGACTGCAACCAACCCAGGTGGTCACAGCAGCCGCCCAAGGGCGGACAACGCCATTTATGAACTGGCAGCTGCACTGGGGAAAATTGCTGATCTGCGGTTTCCAGTGCGCAGCAATGATACGACGCGCCTGTATTTCAGGCGTTCGGCTGAATTGCATTCCGGGGAATTGGCGGCAGCCATGAGGGCTTTTGCCGATAACCCGGATGATCAGGCAGCCAGCGACTACCTGGCATCGCAGCCCTCCTTTAATGGTTTAACGCGTACAACCTGTGTTGCGACTTTATTGGATGCCGGCCATGCCGAAAATGCGTTACCACAATCAGCCACGGCCACGGTCAACTGTCGGGTTTGGCCCGATGAGAGTTCCGCCAGCGTGCAGAAAGCGCTGGAAAACGCGGTCGATAATTCTGACATTCGCGTGCAACTGGTTGATGGTTACTCCTCGTCGCCGCCGTCACCGCTGCGTGACGATTTGCTGGCGGCTATTGAGCAGGTTCTTGCTCAGCAGCACCCCGCCACCCCGATTATTCCGTATATGGCGCCTTACTTTACCGATGGAAAGTACACCCGTGGTGCGGGTATTCCCACTTACGGTGTGGGCGGGGTATTCCTGGGCCCAGATGACCATCGGGCCCATGGGCTGGACGAGCGAATTCCTGTGATGTCTTTTTACGAGTCCCAGGATTTTTGGTATCAGTTGTTGAAGCTATTGACCGGAGGCGATGACTGATGAGGCCGCAATACCAGGCATTATTTGAGCCAGTCAGGATCGGACCGGTTACAGCGCCTAATCGTTTTTACCAGGTTCCACATGCCAGCGGCATGACCGAGGCCAACCCGCGGGTACGGGCTGCATTTCGCGGCGTAAAGGCTGAGGGTGGCTGGGGCGTAGTGTGTACCGGAGCAGTTTCCACGCACCCGTCGTCGGATGACAGTCCCTTGCCGTTTGCCCGCTTGTGGGACGACAATGATGTGCGAGCGCATGCGATGATGTGTGATGCGGTGCACGAACACGGTGCGCTAGCCGGCGTGGAGTTGTGGCACGGTGGTGGTGCGGCTATGAACCGCAGCTCTCGAATCAGTCCATACTCGCCGTCGGGCATGCCCTGGGCTGCCACTCATGTCGGTTTTATGGGGCAGCTGAAACCCAGAGTCATGGACCGCAAGGATATTCGCGATGTCATTCGATGGCAGGTAGAAGCCGCTAAGCGCGCGCGTCGGGCAGGCTTTGATATTGTCTACGTCTATGCCGGCATGGGCTACCTGGGCTACCAGTTTCTTTTGCCGGAAACCAATCGTCGCAGCGACGAATACGGTGGCTCCATGGCGAACCGTACGCGTTTTGTGCGTGAGCTTGTGGAAGCGACCAAGGACGCGGTGGGAGACAGCTGTGGTGTTGCCCTGAGAATCAGCCTGGAAGAGCTTCGGGCAAGGCCTAGTGAACACTATGAATCTCAGGCGCATGAAGTGGTCAGCCTGATGGCAGATGTTCCGGATCTTTGGGACGTTAAGATGGACTCCAGTCCGACCGATTGTGGCGCCTCGCGTTTTCGTGAGGAAGGCGCGCATGAGCCGGTGATCGATTTTGTTAAGCGAGTGACCTCCGTGCCGGTCGTTGGCGTCGGTCGCTTTACCTCGCCAGACAGCATGGTGTCACAGATTCGCCGTGGTGTGCTGGACCTGATCGGTGCTGCCCGCCCGTCGATTGCCGACCCATTCCTGCCGAATAAAATTAGAGAAGGCCGAGAAGATGAAATTCGCGAGTGCATAGGCTGCAATATATGTATTGCAAGTTGGCACGATGGAGTGCCGATTCGCTGTACCCAAAATGCTACGGTGGGTGAGGAATGGCGTCGAGGGTGGCACCCGGAGCAGTTTCAGCTGACCAGCAAGCCTGAATCCGTACTGATAGTCGGTGGCGGCCCGGCTGGGCTTGAGGCTGGCCTGATCGCTGCACGGCGCGGCCACGACGTTTCGATCGCTGAAGAGCAGGAGGAATTCGGAGGGCGACTGCGCTTTGAGGCGGCCTTGCCTGGACTGACGGCCTGGGGGCGGGTGCGTGATTATCGCCTGCAGGCACTGCGACCGATGAGCAATGTTAATCTGTACCCGGCGAGTCGACTCACGGCTGACGACATTATCGAACTGGCTCCGCAGAAAGTCGCTATTGCGACAGGCGCTGCCTGGACGAAGCTACTGTATTCTGCGCTCGAGGTGCCAGGTGATGAGCTGGTCGCACCAGGGCTGTACACGCCGGATGACCTGGCGGTTGGCAACTGGCCTGGGCAAGGGCCGGTACTGGTTTACGATTACGACAACTATTATCTGGGAGGCCTGGTTGCAGAGGCTTTAGCCAAGCGCGGCTTATCGGTTCACTACGCGACACCAGCCGGGCATGCGTCGGCCTGGACCATCATGACCAACGAGCAACCCTTTGTGCATCAGGCTCTATATAAGCTGGGCGTGGGTCTGACCACATTGAGCCTGCTGGATAGCTTTGACGGTAATACGGCACGGCTCAGTAGCCTGTTTACTGGTGAACAACAGGAGTTCCCGGCTGCAGCGCTGGTGTTGGTGGGCACTCGCCTGCCGAAGGACGCGCTGTACCATGAGCTGGTGAACCAGGCGGATAGGCTTGAGCAGGCGGGTATTACAGAGGTCTGCCGAATTGGCGATGCGCGTGCACCTGGAGCCATTGCCCACGCAGTTCACAGCGGCCATGAATTTGCGCAAACGTTGGGAGTGGGTGAGTCCGTGGTTTTACGCGACGTTCCGATCACAACCGAAGAAACAGCCGCCAGCTAAGCCAATGTGCCGCAGAGCGTGCCTGTGTACAGAGAAGCGCAGAAAGTAAAGCTGATATACTTTGGCAAAAGAATGAATAATTAGCTCCATGCAACAGCTTCGCTTAATTCCCTGCTTACTCCTAATGGGTCTGATCATCAGCGGTGTCGCAATCGCGTCGGAGTCGATAAATGCTGAAGTACCAGATGCTACTCTGGAATTACAAATAGAGGCGCCGAAGGTGGTTCACCTCGGCCAGGAATTTGAACTGCTGTTAAAGCCCTCGCAGGTGACTCCAGAGGCACTGCTTGGTGCCAAAGTGCAGCTGAGTACACAAGCGAAAGAAAGTTCGGCTCGCGAAGTACAGCTTGGCGACACGGCTGAAACTCGCGCAGCCTTTGTTATTGACCGTCCTGGCCAGAATGTTGTTACAGCGAGCTTGGCTGAGCTTGCTGCGGAATCCGCTCCGGTCAATGCCATTCCCGGTTGGCTCTCGATCATTCCGCCGGTGATCGCAATTGGGCTGGCACTGTGGCTGAAAACCGTGATTCCAGCACTGTTTCTGGGGCTGTGGGCTGGTGTGATGATTCAAAATGGCCTCACAGTGGCGTCGTTTTTCAATTCAGCACTGGAGGCCTTTACCGTTCGTGTGCACCAGGTTCTGGTCGACCCCGATCATGTCTCCATTATTTTATTCAGTTGCATGATAGGTGGTTTGGTCAGCATTGTTTCCCGCAACGGTGGCATGCAGGGCGTGATTGATATTGTGATACGTTGGGCCAATAGCGCGCGCCGAGGCCAACTGTCCGTCTGGTTTCTAGGCTTGTGCATTTTTTTCGATGACTACACCAATACCATGGTGGTGGGGAACTCAGTACGCTCAGTTACTGATAAGTTACGCATTTCCAGGCAAAAGCTGGCCTATCTGGTGGATTCCACTGCAGCCCCGGTAGCATGTGTGGCCGTGATGACGACCTGGATTGGCTACCAGGTCAGTTTGATCGATACAGCTGGGCAAAGTCTGCCCGGTTTCACCGAGTCGGCCTACACAGTATTCCTGAATTCGCTGGCTTACAGTTTCTACCCATTCATGGCGATACTGTTCGTCTACCTGATCGCGTTCACCGGCCGGGATTTTGGCCCGATGCTGGATGTTGAGCGTGCCAGTTATCGAGGAGAAGCGAAGCCAAGCAGCGCGCAGGGCAGTTCAGGACATCAGACTATGAATCCGATGGTGGATGACTCCATACCCTGTCGAGCGGTCAACGCTGTGCTGCCCATCCTGGTGCTCGTGGTGAGTTGCGGTGTGGGCTTGTATGTAACCGGTGAGGGCGACAGCCTGCGAGATATTATGAGCACGGCTGATGCCTATAAGGCGCTGATGTGGAGTTCTTTTGCCGGAGTGGCGACGGCGCTTGTACTGACTTTGGGGCAGCGAATTCTGAGCTTGAGTGAGCTGGTTGATGCCTGGACCCAAGGTGTGCTGATAATGATCGCGCCGATCATCATTCTCGTGCTTGCGTGGGCTTTGTCGGATGTCACCAAAATTTTGCATACCGCTGATTTTCTGGTTCGTCTCGGTGGCGATTTTCTCACCCCTGCCAGCATTCCTGCCTGGACATTTGTACTGTCTGCCGCGGCCGCTTTTGCCACCGGGTCGAGTTGGGGAGTGATGGCCATCGTCCTGCCATTGATATTACCCGTTGCCTGGACTGTGCTCAGTGGCGATGGTGCCGTGACCGGCGATGAAATGCACATTGTCTATTCGACCGTGGCCTGTGTCCTTGCCGGGTCAGTCTGGGGTGATCACTGTTCACCAATATCCGATACCACAGTGCTATCATCTATGGCCGCAGATTGTGACCATATTGAGCATGTTAGAACGCAAATACCCTACGCAATGACCGTTGGCGTGGTTACCTTGTTGATTGGAGTTATCCCTAGCGCAATGGGGGTACCGTGGTGGCTTTCCATGGGGCTTTGCGCGCTCGCATTGGTGTTGGTGGTTCGGTACATAGGCAAGCCCTCCAATGACACGACGTAAGCGCCGGCCGGCGCGTAGTGCTGTAACAATACCGCAGTTGCCTTGGCAGCAGTTGAGCAACCCCTTTGCCCCCATTGAAGTGATCAGCCTTGATCACGTTGAGGCAATCATTGACAAGGCGCAGCAGGTATTGCAACGCAAAGGCATAAGGATTTTGGACCCAACGGCGCGGCAGCTGCTGGCGGCAGCCGGAGCGAAGGTTGACCCGTCGACTGAACAGGTTTTTTACCCGCCGGAACTGGTTCGCGAACAACTGGTGCACGTGCCCGCTGGCTTTCAATTGCGGGCGAGAAACCCACAACACAATTTGACAATGGGTGGCCGTTCACAGGTGTTTGCCGCCGTCGGCGGACCGGCATTCTGCAGCGACCTGGACCGCGGCCGCAGGCCTGGTAGCTTCGCCGACCTGTGTGATTACTTCAAGCTGATACAGAGCCTGAACATACTGCACCAGGAAGGCGGCATGGCTTTTGAACCCATGGACTTGCCGCCACAGACACGCCACCTGGACACCCACTTGGCGCAATACCGCTTCCTGGACAAAAATGCTCAGGCCTATCCGTTGGGCCGGGACCGAACCATCGATGGTATCGCCATGGCTGGAATTGCCTTACAGCTTGATGAACAGCAGCTGAAAGAAACTCCGGCCTTACTTGGTATCATTAATACCAATTCGCCCCTGCAGCTTGATGTGGCGATGGGCGAGGCCAGCATGACGTTGGCACAGGCCGGGCAGGTAAGTTGCATTACGCCATTCACCCTGGCGGGTTCCATGAGCCCGGCGACATTGGCTGGAACGCTGACTCAACAAACAGCTGAAGTACTGGCCGTGGTCACTTTGACCCAGCTGGTGAATCCCGGGGCTCCTGTCATGTACGGTGCGTTTGCCTCAAACGTGGATATGAAGACCGGTGCGCCAGCACTGGGCACGCCCGAATACTGCAAGGCCACTCTGGCAAGCGGGCAGATTGCCCGTCACCTTGGTTTGCCGTTCCGTGCCAGTAACACGACTACGGCCTTGAGTGTGGACGCGCAAGCAAGCTATGAAAGCCAAATGTCTTTGTGGGCCAGTGTCATGGGGCATGCCCATCTGGTTAACCATGCGGCCGGCTGGCTGGAAGGTGGTTTGACCGCTTCATTTGAGAAACTGATTGTGGATGCGGAAATGCTGCAAATGATGGCGGCGACCTTCAAGCCCATCGAATTCAACGATGACGAGTTCGCGCTGGAGGCCATTATGCAAGTAGAGCCGGGCGGGCATCATTTTGGTACGGCGCACACACTGGAGCGCTATGAAACGGCGTTTTACACCCCGATGGTGTCGGACCGGCAGAACTTTGAAAACTGGCAGGAAAACGGCAGTCGGGATACTGCCCAACGGGCCAATGCCATCTGGAAGCAGTTACTTAAAGATTACCAGCAGCCACCATTGGATCCTGCCATTGATGAAGCATTAGTGGATTACGTAGAGAGGCGTAAAGAATATTATGCTGGACAAGCCGCCTGACAACAGCACATACCCGGGCCTGACTGCAGTGACCGAAACGCTGCCGCGCAGTTGTTATCAGGATGCAACCTTCTTTGAAACCGAACTGCAAAAAATCTGGTACCAGAATTGGTTATTGGTCTGTCGAGAGGAAGATCTTGCGGAGCCGCGCGATTATCTTACCGTGACGGTTGGAACTCAGAGCATCATATTGCTTCGCAATGACAGTAGGGAGTTGCGGGCTTACTACAACACCTGCCGGCATCGCGGTTCCTTACTGCTGACAGAATCCAGCGGACGCTTACCGTCAGCGCATGTTGTGTGCCCCTACCATCGCTGGGCGTATTCACTGGACGGAGAGCTCAGGCGCACAGGTTACGGTTCCTGCCCGGCAGGTTTGGCACTGAGTGATTACCCCTTATTGCCGGTGGCGTTGGAAAGCTGGGAGGGATTTGTCTTCATTAATCTAGCGCGCAAGCCGAAAACCGATTTACAGGCCGCTTTTGATGAATATTCGGTTTCCCTGAATAACTGGCACCTCGCTGGCTTGCGCAGCGCCTATCAATACGAGAAAACGCTGAACTGTAACTGGAAGTTGTTTTGGGAAAACTTCAATGAATGCCTGCATTGTCCGCACATTCATCCTGACTTGTGCAAAATTGTGCCGCTGTACAAACGCGGTATTATGGAAGCGCAGGACGACATCAACTGGTCGCCCGACGTTGTGAGTTCCGACCCGGCCTATGCGGGTGGATTAGCGGAAGGGGCAAGTACCTGGGCTACCGAAGGTAAGCCGGTAGGGAAGCCATTCCAGGGCTTGACCGAACAGGAAAAGCAGGTCGGTCACAATTACGCCATGCTGCTGCCATCGATGTTTATTGTCGGCCACAGTGATTATGTTCGCAGCGTGCGCTTGCTGCCGCTGAATGCGCAACAGACCTTGTTGCGGGCGGACTGGTTCTTTTCCGAAGAAACCATTAACGACCCAAACTTCAACGCCGAGCAAGCAGCCGCATTTGCCCGCCAGGTGATCGATGAAGACGGTTACGTCGCAGAGTTGAACCAGCGCGGTTTAGTAAACCAGGCTTATGAACGCGGGGTATTGATGGCCGAAGAATATGAGGTGCACCGGTTTCAGCAGTGGGTTTTGCGGCAGATTGCAACTGATTGATTCTTCGTTCTTGGCCCGACTGCAGTGGCGGGCGGTGCCGCAGCGCTCCGCGGTTCACCCAAGCATTACCCCGCAAGCAGATAATCAGGAGGCAATGACATATAGCATCTCCAGTGCCAGGGTTGCTGCTGCCAATGACGTGATATCAGCATGGTCATAGCTGGGTGCAACCTCTACGACATCCATGGCAACAATATTAAGCCCACGCATACCACGTAAAATTTTCAGCGCTTTATCGGTGCTGAGGCCGCCGCAAACCGGGGTGCCGGTCCCAGGCGCAAATGCCGGGTCAAGACCATCGATATCAAAGGTCAAGTAGACCGGCCGGTCCCCCACCACTGAGCGAATATGTTCTGCCGCTGATTGCGCGCTGTTGTCATTCACTGTAGCCGCATCCAGTACGGTGAACTGGTGAGTGGGTACGTCGTATTCGGTACGAATACCCAATTGAATACTGTGTTGTGGCGCAATCAGGCCTTCGCGTGGTGCGAAGTAAAACATGCTGCCGTGGTCGTACTTGTCACTTTCTTCGTACGTATCTGTGTGAGCATCAAAATGTACCAACGCCACTGTGCCGTGCACCGCATGAACGGCGCGTAATAAGGGTAATGTTACGAAATGGTCGCCACCAAAGGACAGCAGTTTTTTTCCCTGTTGGAGAATTTCGGTTGCAGTTGCGCTGACTGTTGCCAGCATGGACTCGCTTTGTCCGGGTGGAAACTCCAGGTCACCGTAGTCAATCAGTTTAAGGCGTTCGCTGACATTGAAGTCCCATGGCCAGCGGCGTTCTTCCCAGCGCAAATTGGCGGAAGCCCGCCGGATTCCCTGTGGGCCAAAGCGTGTGCCTGAGCGCCCGGTCGTTCCCAGATCGTAGGGAATGCCCATGGCAACGACATCGGCATTGCTGATGTCGCGACTCAAAGGACAGGCCAGAAAGCCGAAGGTGTTGGCAAACATTGAGGCACTGTCATTCAGGGTATTCTCAGACATAGTGAAGCGCTCCATAATTTTTTTGATTGTGACACTTTTAACCGGCCTCTAAAAGCGGTAACGTAAGCGCATAATATGAATATAGGCCTTCTTATTGGGCGCTTCTGCTGCCATCGCTCCACATCCGAGCGTATTTGATGAACCAAAAACCGTCGCGGCCTCTTTGCTGATAGGCTCTGTAGGGTGGATGGTGTTAATGGGTATGCCCGTCATTGCTGCGGCCCTGGTGGAGTATTACGGATACACTGAGGAACAGGTCGGCCGAATTGCCGGGGCCGATATGGGCAGTATGGCGGTTGGCTCCTTTTTGATATCGCTGCTGGTAAATCGGGTCAATCGGCGCTGGTTAGCGGTCGCGGGAATCGCTCTGTTGACGGGCGCAAACCTCTTGTGCCTCAAGTACACTGACTATGAATCTCTGTATTTCCTCCGTGTTGCCGCTGGCGCTGGCGCAGGAATGTTGGCAGCTGTTGGCATGGCCGGTTTGGCTGGGAATTCCAATACGGCCCGAACATTTACTATCTACCTGTTCATATTGGTGTTAATTCAGGTTCTCGAGCTGGCCTATATGCCGGCATTGAGTGCCAGTGAGATTTTCACCGTGTTCGCTTGGTGCTGCGCACCCTTGATTCTGCTGGTGCCGTTGTTGCCCAGAGGGCCAGCTGATCCGGTTTTATTGGCAGTCCAACAAGGACAGATTGCAAACGCCGGTGATGGTGCTGCAGCAAGCGTGGTGGGCATGGACTATGAGCATGTACCGTCCTGGCTGGGCTGGGTCTGCTTGGTAGCGATTGTTGCAACGTATTCCAATATTGGTGCCTTCTGGACCTATATTGAGCTGGCGGCCACTGCCAGCGGCCTCAATGATGAGTTTATTGCCGACAGCCTGGTGTATGGCACTGCCTTCAGTTTTATTGGTGCGGCAATCGCCACTGTCCTGGCGAAACGGTTTGGTCAATCACGCTCACTGTTATCGGCGCTGGTGCTCATGGTGGGTACGGTGAGCTTGTTGCTGCTTGGAATCAGCACAGTCACCTTCATGGTGGCGGTGTACGGGTATATGTTGCTTTGGTTTTTGATCGATGTGTACCAGTTGGGGACGATTTCCAATATGGACAAATCAGGCCGTTTTGCATCGATGACGCCCATGGCCCAGGGCTTGGGGCAGATTCTGGGGCCGAATATTGCCGCGTCGATTCTCGGCGCCCAGCTAGGCTACAGCGGTGTCATGCTGCTGTGTGCTGGCTGCTCATTGCTCGCCATGTTGGTGTATGGCGCCATTCATCGTTACCTGGCGGTGCATAATCGTGCACTTGCTGTCGCTGCTTGAAAGGAGGTAACGGCATGACAAGTACCTTTTCGTTGAATACCGCCTTGATCCCCTTGCTTGCGCACCCCAAGGTCGCCGCAGTGATCAAGTGGTCAGTTTACGGTATTCTTACGTTCAATTTCGTGCTCTATCTCCAGGATGACTTGCTTGCCTACCGCAGCTCGGTTGCAAAGGATGCGCCCATCAGCGAGCTGCTCGAAACCTTCGCTACAACTATTGATACTGTAGCCTGGCTTGGGCTGATTTTTCTTCTCGAGCTTGAAACCTATCTGTTGTCTGACAATGTCCTGGAAAGCTGGCTCGGTAAGTTGCTGCGCGGCTTTCGCCTGCTGTGCGCGGTGTCGATTGCTTATGCGGCTATTGGCTATACGATCATTGCATTTGACTACTACAAGATCACCCCTCAACCTCAGGTGGAGAATCTCTGTGACCTGGCCTCACAGGGTATATGGTTGCAGACTGATTCGGCGGATTACCGCGAGATAAGCTTGGAGAATTGCACTGAAATTTCATCAGGCCCGCCCTACTACAAAGTTGATCAAAACGTTTCTCTGATCGATGCGCCCACTCTGCAGAAAGTCCAGTCCATGGAATGGATCAATGTCGTCAACGCCTGGGTTTGGTTGCTTGTCGTTGCGCTGATTGAGATAGAAATCTGGCTGCAGTGGAGAGACCGGTTCGGCCGCTCATTACGCGTAGTGCAAACGGCTAAAACAGGCTCTTATCTGGTGCTGTGGACATGCGCATTTGCCTGGCTGTATTTTGGTTATACGCTGTACGGATTGGACGCCATCGTCTGGATCGCCGGGTTCTGGGCCATCGAACTCAACCTGACCGAATGGGAACAGGAACGAACCGCCGAGTTGGGTTTGCAAAACCGATAAAAGCCGGCCGATTTTGCTGGCTTGTGATAGCATCGCCCTAATACTGAAATGGAGTGAACAATGACTCAAGCAGCCAGCACAGACCAACTGCAATCCATGGATCGAGCGCATCACCTGCACCCGTTTACCGACCCGACCGAGTACGCTCGCAAAGGCGGGCGGGTAATGGTTGAAGCCGAGCACATTTACATCCGCGACTCTGAAGGCCGGCAATTATTGGACGGCATGTCTGGTTTGTGGTGCTGTCCACTGGGTTATACCCAGCCCAGTATAGTTGAGGCGGTTTACGAGCAGTTGCAACGCCTGCCGTACTACAACAGTTTTTTTCAATGCTCCAATGACCGCGCTATTGAACTGGCTGCAGCATTGCTGGAAGTGATGCCGGACCATTTCTCGAAGATATTCTTCACCTCTTCTGGCTCAGAGGCGAATGATACGAATATCCGCCTCGTACACCGCTATTTCGACCTGCTGGATCAGCCGAGCAAGAAAATTATCATCAGCCGTGAAAACGCCTATCATGGCAGTACTATTGCAGGTGCCAGTCTGGGTGGTATGAAAAGCATGCACGCCCAGTTCACGGCGCTTCCGTATGTACACCATGTGCAGCAACCTTACTGGTTCAAAGAAGGCCGTGATCTGAGTCCCGATGAGTTTGGCATCAAGGCGGCTCAGGCAATTGAAGCCAAGATCGACGAACTCGGCGAGGAAAACGTTGCTGCCTTTATTGCCGAGCCGATTCAAGGCGCCGGTGGGGTGGTGATTCCGCCGGACAGCTATTGGCCGGCGGTCAAGGAAATCTGCGAGCGCCGCAATATTCTGCTGATCAGCGACGAGGTGATCTGCGGCTTTGGCCGAACCGGTGCCTGGTTTGGTTGTGAAACCTACGGTTTTGAGCCGGATCTGTTAACGTTTGCCAAAGCAGTCAGCAATGGTTTTCAACCGCTGGGTGGTGTTGCAGTGGGAGACAAGGTCGCTAAGGTGCTGACCGAGGGCGGTGGGGAATTTGCTCACGGCTACACCTACACCGGGCACCCGGCTGCCTGTGCGGCGGGCCTGGCGACGCTGGAAATCTATCGTAACCAGGGAACCATGGAACACATAGGCAATTCTTTGGCCCCGTATTTTGCCAGCCAGTGGCACCAGCTTGCCGACCACCCGATTGTGGGCGCAGTGCGCACGCAGGGCATGCTGGCCGCGGTGGAGTTGGTGAAAGACAAGCACAGCATGGAACGGCTGGCGCCCGAAAATAAGGGAGCCCTGGTTTGCCGGGATGCCGCCATTGAAAGCGGGGTGATGATTCGCGCAATTGGCGATGCCATTGCCAGCGCACCACCCTACGTCTGCAGCGAACAGGAAATCGACCTGCTGGTTGACCGCTTACGCCAGGCATTGGACAAGACAGCCGCAGAGTTTGGCATCTCCACTTAAGGAGCGCCCCATGAGCAAGCCGCAAATGCTCCCGCAAACACTGGAGCTGTTGATCAGCGATATCAATGGTGTGCCCAGAGGCAAAAGCCTTACCGGTGCGGCGGTTGAGGAACGAGCGTTGACGAATTTTGCCAAAGCAGTGTTGATGCAAACGGTGACCGGTGATTACGCCCAGGCGATGGACACCTTCAATCCGAAAGATTCCGACATGCTGTTGCAGCCCGACTGGTCCAGCTACAGGGCTTCGCCGTGGCTGGACGGCGTCGGCCAGGTGATTTGTGAAACACTGGATGCTGACACCCGCTTGCCATTAGCTTATGACTCACGCAACGTGCTGCGCCGCATAGTGCAGCGCTTTGCCGACCAGGGCCTGCAGCCAATTGTCGCGCCAGAGCTTGAACTGTATCTGCTGGAGCCGCCGTCGAGAGACGCCCTACAGCTGGAGACAGCCTGCGGCCAGGACGGCCGGGCAGAGTTTGGCGGCGAAGCCTTTAATCCGGATGCCCTCGGTAAGTTCCAGGTGTTTATCGATGATCTTTCATCTATGACCCAGCAAGCTGGGCTGCATACCAGTGCTCTGGTGCATGAAATGGGCCCGGCGCAAATAGAACTGAATGTCGACCACGGGCCGGCTCTTGATAGGGCAGACGAGTTGTTTCTGTTGAAGCGCTTGGTCAAGGCCTGCGCGGTTCGCCATGGCAAACTCGCGAGCTTCATGGCAAAACCTATTGTCGAGTTACCCGGCAACGGCCTGCACCTGCATTGCAGCCTGATTGACGAGGCGGGCAATAATGTCTTTGCACTGCAAAATGGCGAGGCGCCACAAGCGCTAAAGCACTTTATCGGCGGCCTGCAACAGTATCTTCCGGAGGCCTTCGCCTTGCTGGCCCCACATGTCAACAGTTATAAGCGGTTTGTGCCGGGCGTGTCCGCACCGATCAACCTGGAGTGGGGCTATGATAACCGCACCGCTGGGCTGCGCGTTCCTGCTGGAGATGCCGCTGCTGGCCGCGTGGAAAACCGGGTAGCTGGCGCAGACGCCAACCCTTACCTGATGATTGCCAGCACACTGGCATGTGGCCTTGCAGGAATGGAGGAGGGGATTGAGCCGAGCGCTGCGCATGGCGGCGATGCGTACGATGAAGTGGCTGATCTACCGGATAATCTCGTGGTCGCTTTGCATGCACTGGGTCAGAGCAGCAAACTTCGAGAACTGTTCGGCGATGATTTCATTGAGGTGTTTTTGTCGGTTAAACACAATGAATACAGCGCATTCAGCAAGCAGCTCTCGCCATGGGAAGTGCGTTTTCTGGGTAGCGCATTGTAATGCCAGGCAGCAGACGTTATGGCGGAGACTCCAGTGTCGGTTACGAAGACTCCTGGTACTATCATTCGGCCGGCGAAATTCCGAGTTATGCTGCTTTGGACCAGGACTGTAAGGTCGACGTTGCCATCATCGGTGCGGGGTACACGGGTCTTTCCGCGGCCATCGAACTGGCAAAAAATAAAGTTAATGTAGCAGTGCTCGAAGCGCACAAAGTGGGCGCAGGTGCCTCCGGACGTAACGGTGGTGTGCTGGGGACAGGGCAGCGTAAGGACCAACTCGAGCTTGAACAGTGGCTGGGCCAAGACGCTGCCAAGAAGATGTGGCAGATTGCTGTGGAAGCCAACCAGCTGGTGCGTCAGCGCGTAGACCACTATGAAATTGATTGCGATCTTCGCGATGGTGGCTTAACGGTTGCGCATCGAGAACGCCACGAGACAGGTCTTTGGGACTACGCGGATTATCTGGAGCAGCACTATGGGTACACCGCTAAGGAAAAGGTAAACCGCGAGGAAGTCGCCGAAATTCTGGGCGTTGATTCATTTTTTGGCGGTTATATTGACTCTAATGTTGCGCACATCCAGCCTTTGAAGCTCAGCCTTGGTCTGGCCCGGGCGGCTGGCCAGGAGGGTGCGGTAATCCATGAACACTCTACAGTGCAATCGATTGTCCAGCAGGGCAGCCGGATCTTGCTAAAGACCGATAAAGCCACACTGAGCGCTGACAAAGTCATCATCGCCTGCAATGGTTACCTGGGTAATCTGCAAAGAGATGCGGCGGTGTACCAGATGCCGATCAACAACTTTATTCTTGCGACTGAGCCGTTGGGAGAAGCGCGTGCCCGAGAAATAAACCGCCGCGACCTGGCTGTCGTGGACACCCGCTTTGTCGTCAATTATTTTCACAACTCTCCGGATCATCGCCTAATTTTTGGCGGTGGAGAAAACTACTCGTCGCGCTTTCCCAGCGATTTGAAGCGCTTTGTGCGCCGCCACATGCTGGAAGTATACCCGCAGCTAGCAGACGTAAAGATTGATTTCGCCTGGGGCGGAACGCTGGCGGTCACTATGAAGCGGATGCCGCATTTCGGGCGCAAAGCGGACAGTATCTATTGGGCACAGGGCTACTCTGGGCACGGTATCGCCATGGCCAATATGGGCGGCAAGCTGGTAGCCGACGCGATCATGAAGCAGGCCGAGGGTTTTGATTTATACGCCAGACTGCCACACCAGAAATTCCCGGGTGGCGTGTTGCTGCGCTGGCCAGGTTTGGTGGCGGGTATGCTGTACTATTCAATGCTCGATAGGCTTTAGCAGGCGTCAGAAGCGGAGACGCTGACAGCTACCCGTCAGCAGCGACTCGCTAAGAACTCTGGATAGCGCTCTGCTATCGGACGGCAATGCTTGCCCGCCGAAATTTTCTTGGAAGCAAAGCGGGCATTTGCCTTTCATATCAGCAAATTCTATAGTTTAAAGATTACGTTTTGAGCAAGCTTAGTGATCATGGATGATGCGCTGCGCAAAAAGTTATCGACTTCGGTCCGGCTGCCAAGCATGCCAGTGGTTGCTGTCAAACTGATCAAACTACTCGAACAGGGCGATGCGAGCCCTAACGAGCTCGCTGAAATCATTCGGCTGGATGTAGCGCTCTCGGCAAGAATTCTCAGCGTAGCCAATTCCACTTTATTTCGTGGCGTATCCACTGTCGAAACGGTGCTCCAGGCCGTAACCAGCCTGGGTATGGACCGCTGTGTTTCATTGGCACTTGGTTTTTCCTTGCGCAGTTCCATTCAGCAGGAAGACAAAAGCGGTTTGGATTATGAGCTTTTTTGGCGCCGCTCGTTGTTGGTGGCAAGTAGCGCCAAAGTGTTGGCACTGGTTGCGGACACTGTGCCCGCTGAGCCCGCATTTTTGGTCGGCTTGCTTCAGGATATCGGGATTATTGTTCTGGATAAGGTCGACCAGGATTTCTATCAGGCTCTGGGTCCGGTAGAGCAGCGTGAGCACCAAAAGCTAATGAACTACGAACGGACCCGTCTTGGGAGCGACCATTGTGAAGTCGGTGCCTGGTTATTAAACCATTGGCAGCTACCCGAACTCTATGTTGACGCTGTCCGATACAGCGGCCAAAACGTCTACGAAGAGAACTACGGCTCGTCGGTCTATGGTCCTTTAATTGCGGTTGCCAACGAACTGGCGGACCTTATTTTGCCTGTGAGCTCCGGGAATTGTCTGGACAATATGAATTACGGAATGAAGCGTCATTTCCACATTGATGACAATTGGTCGGCGTTGTACGCCGAGACGCTTGCCACGCACATTGCTGAAGTAGAGCAAATCTTTGAGCAAATGCTTCTATTGGATGTAGACCTGGGGGAGCTGCTCGGTTCCGCCCAAGAACTCAAGGAGCGGTATCGTGCGTCCTAGTTTCGCACCTTGGATGTGACTAATGCCGGCTTATTGGGTCGCTGAACAGCCCTGGGTGGAGGCTGGCAAATGCCGCTCAATGCTGGATAAAGTTCAGGCTACGGCAGAGTTGCAAATCCGGCGCCAACTGCGAGCCAATCTCATTCCCCAAACGCTGAACCTGATGCTGTCGCGGTTCATATCTTAACCATGTCGGCAACTCCTGGCCATTAGGGTTGCCGCTGCGTATAAAGTTCAGCCAATAGCCCAGCATCACATCTGTTAGTTGCTTGTCTGTCTCGGTAGTTGGCAGCCAGCTGTCGTGGGTGTCAAACATGTAAGGGATTTCTGCACCATGGTAGGCCCGCAGGCGTTCACCGCCTATGCCGTCGCGCCGCCGGTCAAAATGGTATACCCAGGAACGGCCGCCAACCCTGGCATTGCCTGCGGCCAGTCGGTAGCCGGTGCAACGCATGCGCAGGGCGGTTTCCAGATGGTCGAGTTGGCTGCGGGTGGGCTCATAGCGGTTGATCAGCTTCTGTATTGTGGCAGGATCGGCTTGAGCAGCATGCTCTTGTAGCCAGGCGGTGATATCCGTCGAATCGATGGGTTCATCGAAGTACATAAACCATTCATCTTCGTTGCTGCCGACCATAATGTCACGGGGGCTGTTGAGCGATTGTGCATACAGGCTGGGCACGGTAGTGGGCAACAGCGTGCCATCGCTTACCGGATAATTAATACGGTGATCTGAATGCGTCCTGGCCAGTGCCAGCAGTTCAGCCGCGGTCATAGCGCGCAGGTTTTCCAGCTGCTCGGCAGGGTTGCTGCCGGGTATTGGCAATTGGGCGCCGGCTTCTTGCAAATCAGCCAGCGTGTAGTGGTCGTTCATTTCGAAGGAGCCACTCTGATGTATCGAGCGCTGGAACAAATCCCTGGCATCCGGTGCTGCCAGCAAATAGCCAATGTTTGCCGACCCCGCAGACTCTCCCGCCACGGTTACTCGGTTTGGGTCACCGCCAAACTGTGCGATATGGTCGCGCACCCAGCGCAGCGCCGCTATCTGGTCAAGTAAACCATAATTGGCTTGGTAGTCCTGATTGTTTACAGCCAAACCAGGGTGAGAGAAGAAACCGAAAATGTTGAGCCGGTAGGCAATCGATACGACAACTATGCCGCGGCTTGCCAGGCTGGCACCACGGTAGTTGGGCTCGTAGGCCCAGCCAGTGGTGTTGCCGCCACCATGAATCCAGACCAGAACGGGCAGGGCTGTCTCCGGTTTGCCTAGAGCAGCCTTTGGTGCCCAAACGTTTAAATACAAGCAATCTTCGCTGACCCCGTTAGGCCGTTCAACAACATCTGGACTTTGGTCGAAGGCCGTGGCGACATCGACATACCATTGCCATCCACCATCATCCTGGTAGCAGGCGGGCGCAAAATTTTGCGCAGTTTGTTTTCCAAAACGCGGACTGTGCGCTTGCGGTGCGCGCCAACGCAGTTCATTCAAAGGTGGCCGGGCAAACGGAATACCGCGGAACTCGGCAACGCCCGCGTAAGCGCTGGCAGTCATGCCGACCAAGAGTTCACCGGCCGCGGACACCTCGGGTGGTAGCGCTCTTTGCGGATTATTCTCGGGCTTGTATGGCGAACAACCGAGCAGCGCGCTGAGCACTGCCAATGCTGTAAATGCTCGGCTCAGCCCTATGCAAACCGCGCGTTCCGGTCGCCGCTTATTCATGTTGGAGCATACTCTTCGCGCAATTGTTTTTTGAGTATTTTCCCGGACGGATTACGCGGCAGCGGCTCATCACGAAGCCAGATATAGCGCGGCACCTTGAAGTGGGCCAATTGACCAGCAAGCACTTCTCGAAGTTCCGCTTCGCTGGCCGACTGGCCTTCTTTGAATACCACGGCTGCACCAACTTCCTCGCCCAGTCGATCATCCGGCACGGCGAACACGCCCGCCTCCGAAACAGCCGGATGATGGAAGAATGCGGCTTCAACTTCGGCAGGGTAAATATTCTCTCCGCCGCGTATCACCATGTCTTTCGCTCGATCGGAGAGGTATACATAGCCATTCTCATCGACGTAACCAATATCACCGGTGCAAAACCAGCCGTCTTTGAAGTCTTCTGCATTGGCGTCAGGCCGGTTCCAGTAGCCGTCGATCAGCGAAATGCTCTTTACCCAGAACACGCCAGCCTGGCCCGGCGGTAGAATATTGCCTTCTTCATCGCGTGCCTGAAGTTCTGCGATGGGGTGAATAAAGCCGGAGCTGGTTGGGTGGGCTGCCCAGGCTTTACCCGTGAAGGAAGACACCGAAATATTGGTTTCGGTCAGGCCCCAGCCTCCGCCCTGGTAGGGGGAGTCCACCTTCTGGTTGACCAATTCAGTGACCTTTGGCGGAACTGCAGAGCCCCCGGCGCCAATGTTAAACAGGCTGCTGGTATCGGTCTGTTCGAATGTCGGCGAGCTAAGCACTTCCTGCAACATAGCAGGCGCCACACTGAAAATGGTTAGACGCTCTTCTTCGATCAGCTCGATCGCCCGCTCAGCATCCCATTTGTACATCATGACCATTTTGCGGCCACCGCGTAAACCCAGCAACAGCTGCGCATGAATACCGCTCATGTGAAACAGGGGTACTGCGAGCAAGCTGGCCTGATCGTATCCTTTTTCCAGCATTTTCCCGACCGCTTCCGGGTTACACATGGAGCAGGCATAGGCATTGACATCAAAGCTGTACATTGCCTGACTCAGCGCATAATGCGAGGTCATCGCACCTTTGGGTTTGCCAGTGGTGCCGGATGTGTACAGCATCATAAAAAGGTCATCCGGTTTAACGTCCGGAGTTGGTGCAGCCTGGCCGCGATAGGGCTCCAGAAGCTGCCAATAGTCGGCCACGTTGGCGCGTTGTAACAGCTCATCCGGCGTTCTGGCAGCGATTGCTTGCAGTTCAAGTTGCTGCAGGTCATCGACCACATAGCGCAATCGTTGCTCATCAATCAACACCACCTTGGCTTCGCTGTCTGTGAAGCCGTATTCCAGCTCGGCTCGCTGTCCCCAGCTGTTAATAGGGACCGCTGTAGCGCCAGTGTAGGCGATGGCGATGAAACCAATAATCCATTCCGGGTAGTTTCGCATGGCAATGGCAACCCGGTCACCAATAGCGATGTCATAGTCCTTTTGCAGCGCATTGGCGAGCGCATCCGCAGCTTCAAACACCTGGGCATAGGTGTAACGCTCACCTTCGTAGACCAGGCACTCTTTGTCGCCATGCTGGCGGGCACCATCAAGATGCGGCAGCATAGTGGGCGGGGCATTCTTGTAGATGGTGTACTCGCGACCCTCGCGGACAATTTGGTCGAGTTCAAACATCGCGCCTTCTTTGGTCAGCTCGGCAATGGCGGCGTCGTATTCCTGCTTGTGAATGTCTTGGGTGTTTGCCACGGGTGGTCTCCTCTTGGTTATCTTGGTCGCAGTGTGACTGGCATGGTCTTGTAGCCGTTTATCTGGTTGGAACGGATGCGTGCTGGTGTCCCGTTCAATTCGATGGTGGCGAAGTTCTTGAAAAACTCCTCAAAGAATAGGCGTGCTTCCAGGCGAGCCAGATTGGCGCCCAGGCACAAGTGAATACCATAACCAAAAGCCATGTGCGGATTATGCGCACGCTGGATATCAAACTCCATTGGATTATCAAATTCGCGCTCATCAAAATTGGCCGAGCTGTACAGCATGACTACACGGTCGCCTTCACTAATGCTGGTGCCGGCTAGTTCCGCGTTTCTGGTGGCCGTGCGGCGAAAATAATGCAAAGGACAGGTCCAGCGCAGCATCTCCTCGATGGCTGTAGGCAGCCGACCAGGCTCGGTTTCCAAAGCGTTGTAGTCATCCGGGCGATGAATCAGCTCGAGCATGCCACTGCTGATCAAACCACGCGTGGTTTCATTACCTGCCACGGTCAGCTGTACAAACAGGGACGCAAAGTCCATTTCTGACACCGTGCGGCCATCCACCTCGCTGTCCAGTAATTGGGTAATGAGGTCGTCGCCACCCCGTGCTTTTCGCTCCGTGGCCAGTTCAAAGCCGTACAGGCCCATATCCATCGACGCTTTCTCAATGTCCTGCGCGGTACCGCCCAAGTCGGGGTCCGACCCAGCCGTTTGCATGTCAGACCAGTGTCGGATCTGGTCCCACATGTCTTCCGGGATTTCCAGCATGGAACAGATCACTGCGGTAGGAATCTTGCAGGCCAGGTCTTCTATAAAGTCCGCTTCACTCTTTTCCCGGGCAGCCTCAACGACCCGCCTGGCAATCGCGTGCACCTTGGGTTGCATAGCGGACAGACGATCGCGGGTAAAATGCGTGATTACGGCGCGCCGAATTGGTCCATGGTCTGGCGGGTCCATGCCCAGCAGCTGGCTTTGGGCGCGGCCGAGAATATCCGGTGGAAGATCATCGACCATCACAAAGCCTTTATTGGCACTGTATGTCGAGTGATCTCTGGAGACAGCAAGCACATCGGCGTGTCGACTGACCACCCAATAGCCGCCACCGTCGGGGTGTGCATGCCAGAATACGGGTTGATTGTCTCGCAACCAAGAGAATTCACGGTGCGGGATTCCCGCCAGGTATCGGTCTGGGCTGTATACATCAATGTCGTCTGCGGTGATTTCAGTCGCTCGATTCATTGCCTTCTCTTAATGCCTACAGATCCTCATCCAGGTGCATTTTACAGCCCGGCGACGTATTCTGGGCAAAGTAAACAGAGAGTAACAGTAGGAGGCCGCAACGTGACGCAAGACCAGCTGCAAGCCATACACTTTGGCGCGGATGACTTACCCTTTGTGGATATTGGCGACGGCAGTTTGCTTAAAGTGCTGCAGGTGAAACGGGGAGAGGGCCTGTGGATCATTGAGAACGTGTTCCAGGCCGGTTATGAGGTTGAAAAGCATCGCCACACCGGGCCGGTGTTTGGCTACACCACGTCGGGCGCCTGGAAATACAAGGAGTATGACTATGTCAACCGCGCCGGCTCTTTTCTGTACGAACCGGCAGGCTCCGAACATACTTTACAGTGTATAGAGGACAATACCCGGGTCTGGTTTCAGATGTACGGTTCTAACATAAACCTGGATGAGAATGGCGAAATAAGCTCAGTAGTGGATGGCCAGGTCACGCTGGATTTTTATCTGGCGATGTGCCTGGAAAATGGCCTCGGCCGGCCGCCCGTTTTGATTGAATAGACGGCTTTTTCTCGCAGCTTTGCAGAGAATGCTAGGGCAGCTCTGACAAATACCCGATACCTCTGGCTTCCAGGCGAATCCAGAGTTGAGGCGCGAGTTGGAAGGCTTACTGGTGGTAAGTCGAGAACTTGCAACGAAAAGGCTGGGTTCGCCTGGAAGCCCCGAAGGGCGCGGCCTGTAGCGTGCCGTGACTTCGTTGCGCGCCTTGCCAAGGACAACCAGCCTTGGCCTGCGGCGCGCGCCTAGCCACGCCACGCTACAGGTTGCGCAGAGGCATTGGGTATTTTTCAGAGCTGCCCTAGATAAAAAAAACCCCGCATGAAGCGGGGTTTTTTTGTGGGCATCCTGCCCAAGGATCTTCCTGAAAAGCTTGCCTTTACAGTGTGCCGGGAATAATCCAGCCAGCCCACCAAGCGTCCTCTGCTGCTACGCCAGGCTCAACCGCGCCCACGTAGGAGGTTTCAACAAATTCGAAGTTGGAACCGTTCTCCGTAGGGATGATGTTCGGCGCTTCCGGCAGAATCGCTTCTGGGTTGTCCAGTCCCCAGGCAGCATTGATCTGCGCTGTGAACAGGCCGCCAGAGTTGATTTCAGTATCAGCCGCACGGTGGCTGTAGAAACCTGCATCACAGTCGCCGCCAACGTTCACGAGAGTCACCGTTGAGAACTGATCATCTGTGCCGTCGCCATCGGTGTCGGCGTCGTCGATGCGCACACAGCCAAAGGTGTCGAAGAATGCCACACCAGTGTTGTAGATGCGAGTGGTCAAAGCGCCGCGCAAACGCATCCCGGGTTCGCTGCCACCTGGGTCATTGTTAACATCGCTTCCTACAAGAATGATGTTAGCCAGGGTCGCTTCAGTTTCCGGCACGTATTCGTCGTCGCTGGAGTTGGCTTCAATACCGCGCGGGTCGTTACTACCGGTTGGATCCGCTTTGTTCGGGTTCTTGCGAACAATCGCAAACTGGATATTGCCTTTATAGCCTTCATCATAGTCGATGTCGTCATCATCATTATTGGTCAGTACAAGGTAACGCGCATTAACGGTACCGCCGAACCACTCAACGCCGTCATCCAGGTTGCCGTGAACCTGCACGTACTCCACCACCGTGTTGTAGCCAACACCCTGCAGAGTTAAACCGTTGATTTCATTGTTCGGGCCAGCCACCAGGCCGCCTTCAGCGATGCGCACGTAGCGGATGATGCCGCTGTTATCCGCTGGGTCGTTACCGCCGAAGTTACCGATGACGGTTCCGCCTTCGCCTTCAACGTTACAGACTTCGCCAGCACCAAAACAGGCACCTGTGCCGCCCTGGCCGTACTGCGGCGCGAAGCCTTGCAGAATTACGCCGCCCCATTCGCCTTCGCCGTCGAAGTCTTCGTCAGCCAGGCTGCTGAAAGTGATCGGGCTTTGCGCCGTGCCTTGAGCAATTAACTGTGAGCCTCGAGTAACCAGCAATGAGCCGTCGCTGAACGCGCGGACATCCACACCGGATTCGATGGTCAGAGTGACGCCTGCATCACGCGTGGCCTGCACGTCGGCTGCATCGTTCACCACGTTATTGCCCGTGCCGACAATGACTTCACCGAGAAGCCGCCATTCGACACCACGATTCATGGTGTAGTCCTGGTCGATAGTGCCGGAAAGAGTACAGGTGGTCGCATCAGCACAGGTAACGAAAGACGGGCTGTCGTCGGGTGCTACTGGCGCTGATTCAACGAAAGTTGCTGTGGTTGTAAAGGTGCGGCCGAAGTTAGAGCGCACCGCGCCTTCGCTCAGGTCATAGCTGCAGCTGTTGCCAGAATTAGTGATAACGCTACCGATAGGGCCGCAGCCAGTCCAGCTGTCGAATTCCCAACCTGACGCAGGAGTCGCGGTGTAGGTTGTTTGGTAGGCTTCTCGAATCACGCGCTCACACGGAGACTGGCTGGCGTCGCAGGAAAAGCTGCCGCCGTCTTCCGAAACGGTGCCTAGGCCAACAATCTCGAAATTCTGGGTACACGCAGACGCGAGCAGTATTGCCCCCAATGCGCCGGCGCGTTTGATATGCCGCGAGTAAGGTTTGATTAATTTCATTTCGCTCCTCATATGGTCAGGTCTTCTCAGTCACAATGACTAAAAGTGGGTGAAGAGACTCAACCTTATTCTCGGCGAGTGACAATGGAGCTACGATTTGATGACTGTTAAATGACGATTAAGTTTCATTCAAATGTCATTATGGCAATTCAGGGTCGCCAGCTTGGACCACCATCGCCCCACTGAGCGCCTGGCGAATGCTGCCCGGAATAGGGCAGGGCTTATCTGTGGCTCGCTCCACAAAAACGTGGGTGTAAGTCCCCCAGGCAGCCGCATGTTGGGATTGAGCGGAAAATATCGCGATCCCATATTCCACCGACGAATTACCGAGGCGATTCACCCGAAATGCCGCGTCAAGCTCCGCTGGGTGCGATAACGGCTGCAGATATTGACAGCTGGAGGCTACGATGTAGGCCACGACATCCGCCGACTGTATGTCCAGGCCACCCTCGCGAATCAAAAACTCGTTGGCCACCGTATCGAAAAAACTGTAGTAGTGCACATTATTGATGTGCCCGTAAATGTCATTATCCATCCAGCGGGTGCTGATGCGGCTGAAGTAACGGTAGTGTTCGCGGTTGGTATTGAATTCACTCATCATAAGGCCTGTCGGTAAATAGCCAGGGCGTCGGAATATTCCACTGGCCGGGGGTTGTTGACCAGCAGCCTTTGCTGCAGCATGGCCGCGTCGGCCAGGTCCGCCAGGTTCTCCTCTTTTATCTGCAGTTCACTGAGGCGTGTTGGTAGCCCCAGGTCATCGGCAAGCACCAGAAAATACTCGGCCAGCCGCTGGCTGCAATCAACAGGATTGGCCGGAATGGGTTCATCTCCGAGAATCAGCGGGGCAATCTCCTGATAATAATGCCCGGCGGCGGGCGCATTGAAACGCAATACGTGCGGCAAAACCAGTGAATTCGATAAGCCGTGTGATACATGATAAATGCCACCCAATGGGTAAGCCAGGGCATGCACAGCAGCGACCGGTGCATTGGCGAATGCCTGTCCGGCAAGCATGGCGCCCAGCAGCATGTGACCGCGGACCTCAAGATTTTCGCCGTGGTGCACGGCTGTGCTGATGTTCGGTGCCAGCAAGCGCAGTGCCTGAATTGCCAGCATATCGGACAAAGGGTTCTTTCGCTGCGCGCTGGTATAGGCCTCGATTGCGTGCACCATGGCATCAATTCCGGTGGCGGCTGTGATAGACGGAGGAAGGCCCACGGTCAATTCCGGATCCAGCAGCACGGCATCAGCCAGTAGGCGGGGGCTGACCACGCCGGCTTTCGTGGTTTCGTCAGTGGTCACTACGGCCACAGCGGTCACTTCAGACCCAGTGCCCGCCGTAGTGGGCACCTGCAGCAAGGGCAGGCGTTGATTGTGTACTTGATCAACCCCATACATGGCCGACAGTGGTTGATCGCCGCCGAGTAGCACGGCGACCAGCTTGGCAGTATCCAGGGAGCTGCCTCCACCGAAGCCGATCACGCCATCACAGCCAGCTGCTCTGGCCCGCCGCGCTGCTTCCAGAACCTGATCCTCAGGAGGGTCGGCCTGAACTTCGGTGTACAGTGTTGTGTCAATGCCATGAGTTTGTAGGCTGCCCAGGCCCGATTCAGCAAGCCCGAGCTTGACGATACCGGGATCGGTCACCAGAAAGGCATGGCGCATGCCGTACTTGTCGGCCAGTTCTCCCAGGCGAGCGCTGGAGCCTGCGCCAAAACTGATGTCGGGAACGGTGAAAAAATCAAAGTTCATGCAAAGCTAACCCCAAAGCTCACTACTGGGCGGGTGCATCAGCGCTGCATCATAGCGAATGGCAGGCTGCATGTCTTCGCTCTGCAGCAAAGGGCCATCCAAATCCACCCAGCGACAATGCTGGGCCACCAGGAAGGCCGGAGCCATGGCCAGCGAAGAGCCCAGCATATTGCCCACCATTAGCTCCAGGCCGCAGTTTTTGGCGGCCTCCACCAATTCAAGGGCGGCGGTCAGTCCGCCACATTTATCCAGCTTGATATTTATCGCTTGATAACGCTGGGCAACGTATTCCAACTGCTGCAGGTCCTGAAGTGACTCATCCGCGCACAACAGTATGGGTGAGTCGAAGTCAGCCAGCTCAGCATCGTCTCCCGGCGCCAGCGGTTGCTCGATCATGTCAAGCTCATATGGAAGAAGCTGGGAGCAAAATTTTTCCAAATCAGCTAGTTGCCAAGCATTATTGCAGTCAGCTATTAGCTTTGCATCCGGCCTCGCCGCGCGTACTGCGGCAATCTGCTCCACCGGTTGCACGGCATCCAGCTTCAGTTTCAGGCAGGGAAAGGCGCTTAGCTTCAGAGCCTCTTCTGCCATCCGTGTCGGGGTGTCAATACTGAGTGTCAGCACCGTATTGATGCTGTGAACGTCTGTCTGCAGAAGCTCCCAGACCCGTTGACCGGCTTGTTTCGCTTGTAAATCCCATAACGCGCAGTCAAGCGCATTTCTGGCACCACCGGCGGGCAGCCATTGCAGAAGCTGATAACGAAGGCTTTCTGCACAGGAGGCGTTTGTTACTGCTGTGCGGATTTGCTCGATGTCCTGTCTGATCGACGCGCAGTTTTCACCGTGGTAATCAACCCCCAGTGCCTCTGCGTGGCCTGTATGGTGGCCGTCACTGATCGATACTGCAATCGTGTCGATCTCCATCAGGTTGTCCTGCGCCGTGACGAATGCTGTGCGCAGTGGCCAGCTACGTTGATAAACCTGCAGCGTAAAGCTCATGGCGACTTCTCTCTAAGCAAGGCCAGTATGGGTTCGAGATCATCCAACATCGGGTCTACACAGGGCAGACCACACTCTTTGGAGACTGAGCGCAGCGCGACCTGGCGTTGTTCTTCGACTAGCGACGACGTATTCAGGCAAACCCCCGCGAAGCGAACAGCAGGATTGCTGAGTCTGGCGAGTTGCAGGTAGTGCTCCAGGCATACCGCCAATGGCGGTATCGGGTAGTCTTCATATTCATCGATGTGTGTTCTTGCGTAGTCATGGCACAGAATTAACGCGTCGGGCTGCGACCCATGCAACAGGCCCAGCGTTACCGCGGAATAGGCGGGGTGGAACAGTGAACCCTGGCCTTCAATAATATCCCAATGCTGTGGCTCATTAGCGGGAGACAGAGCTTCGGCCGCACCGCTTAGAAAATCGCTGACCACGGCATCTATCGGTATACCTGCCCCGCTGATCATGATGCCGGTTTGCCCGCTGGCTCGAAAGGTCGCATTGCTACCCTCGTTGAGCAATGCCCGGTGAATTGCCAATGCGCTGTATTTTTTTCCAACACAGCAATCCGTGCCCACCGTCAGCAGGCGCCGGCCGCTGCGTTTTATGCCATTGGCTATCGGAAACGCTTGTTGGACCTCGCGCACATCAATCAGGCGTAACCGCTGCTTGCTGGCCGCGTCGCTCAACTCTTGCAAGGCATTAAGGCGCTGGTGCAGCCCGCTCGCAATATGCAGGCCACTATGGACAGCTCGCAGCAGTACCTGTAACCAGCTGGGTGGCAATTGCCCGCCGCTGGGCGCAACCCCAATAACCAGGGTTTTTGCGCCCAGGCGATGGGCTTCTTCGATGCTCAGATCCGGCAGCCCCAGGTCAACCTGGCAACTCTCCAGGCGATGCTGCCCAACACAAAGTTCGGGTCGCCAGTGGGCCAGCCCAAAGCCCGTTTTGGCGTCCAGCGGGCTTTTGACATCGCCCAGGAATATCACGAAAGGCGCGGGTAGCTCCAGCATCAGTTCCGGGGCGGGCGACGAAGAATTTGCCCGGGCCTTGCCGCTGTGCTGTTGCCCTGTGAATACACCAGCTGGCCATTTACCCAAACCCGGTGCACTCCTAACGACCGCGTCATTGGTTCGGCGGGCGTGGCGCGATCGCTGATGGTCGCCGGGTCGAACAGTACAAGGTCGGCAAAAGCCCCGGGGAGAATCTGGCCGCGATCCTGAAGGCCGACATTTTGCGCCGCTTGCAAGCTCATCCTGTGGACTGCATCCTGCAGAGACAGTCGGCCTGTTTCGCGTACCAGCCAGCGCAGCACTTTGGGAAAGCTGCCAATTCCTCGCGGGTGACGGTCCATCAGGCTGCCATCGCTGCAGACATTGCTGAACGGCCAGCTCAACAGCTTGGCGACGTCGTCGGTATGCATGCTGGTGCCGATCACCATTTCCGCACCGATAATGCCGCCATGGTTCGGGGAATGTGTGCTTGAGTAGGCTTGGGCATCGGCAATCTATCAATTAAGGTTTGCGCTTCCGACGTGCCGCGAGCGGCGGCGATATCCGCAATGGTCTGCCCAACGAGCTGTGGATTGGGCAGGTACTGTGACATCAGGAGTCCGTCGGCTGGGGCAATGTTCTCCAGAACTTCGCGGGCGGCTTCAAGGTCGGCAAAATTGCGTTCTGGAAATAACACTTCAAGAGTCGACTGCCAATACTCATACGGATACACGTCAGCAGTAACATCGATACCTTCCGCACGCGCCGCGTCCAATTTGGCGAGTACCTGCTCAGCCGTACCCCACAGTGGCTTCATAGCCAGCTTGAAGTGCGATATCTGAACCGGTATTCCGGTCAGCCTGCCAATATTCAATAACTCATTCAGCGCGCTTTCGAATTGGCGGTCTTCACTGCGCATATGGGAAATATAGTGCCCTCCAGCGGCAGCAACCGTTCTGGCAAGCTCTAACACTTCGTCAGAGCGCGAATATATTCCCGGGTCGTATTCCAGACCGGTGGAAAGCCCAAGCGCTCCGGCCGCTAGATCCTGTTGCAGGAGTTGTTGCATCTCAGTGATTTCCACTGGCCTGGCGGGGCGCTGAAAATCATCACCCATCACCAGGTGTCGCAGGGTGTTATGCCCGGAAAAAGCGGCCAGGTTAATCGCGGCAGGCTGGCGCTCCCAGGTGGTAAAGAATTTCTTCAGTGGGAACGGTGACTCGCCATCCTGGCCAACAACAATGGTGGTTATGCCTTGGCTGGTCAGATTGACCGCATCCGGATAGTCGCGCAATTCTGCGTCTGCGTGCGAGTGAGTATCGATGAAGCCCGGCGCAAGTGCCAGGCCTTTGGCATCTATGCGCCGCTCGTTGTCCCTGGGTTCCAGGTTACCGACTGCCTCAATCCGCTGGCCTGAAACTCTAACTGCACCATGAGAAGGAGGTGCTCCCGACCCGTCTATGATTCGCGCATTTTCAATCAGCCAGGTGCTTGGTGTAGAGGAAAGGGGCTGGCCTGAGCAGCCTGCCAGGCCGGCCAGCAGCAGCGTGCCGGCCAAAAGCGTTCCAATGTCGAATTTTGTTGTCCCCATAGGCCCGATTGTACCTCAATGTCGACGGTCGCTTGAGGTTTCTGCGAGCGAGCTGCTGGCGGTCGGCGGTCAATAGGCCAGTATGGGTGCCAGCCACCGCTCGTTTTCATCCAGACTCTCGTCGCGGGCATTCGCATAGTGCTCGACCTGGTCTTTGTCCACGCGCCCAAGGGTAAAATATTGGGCCTGCGGGTGGGCAAAGTAAAAGCCGCTCACGCTGGCCGTCGGCCACATTGCCAATGACTCGGTCAGGCTGACTCCGGTCCTTTGCTCGGCATCCAGCAACTGCCAGATGATTTGTTTCAAGCGGTGGTCCGGGCAGGACGGATAGCCCGGCGCGGGTCGGATGCCCTGGTACTGTTCACTGATCAGTTGCGCATTACTGAGTGCCTCGTCGCTTGCATAACCCCATAGGCGGGTGCGTACTTCACGGTGAGCCCATTCAGCAAATGATTCCGCAAAGCGATCGGCTAGCGCTTTTAGAATAATGGCGCTGTAGTCATCGTGTTCGGCTTCAAAACGCTGTAGATGGGCATCGATCCCATGTCCGGTGGTCACCACAAAGGCACCTATGAAATCATTGCTGGTATCCACAAAGTCGGCAAGTGAGTGCGATGCAAGGTCGGCACGAGATTTCTGCTGGCGCAGGCAGTGTAACAAGGTGTCGTATTCTGGCCCGGAATCTCCGGCAATCGCGATCGCATCTCCCATAGAGCGCGCCGGAAACAGGCCGACAACCCCTTTGGGTTGCAGCCATCCATCGTCGACAAGGCGTTCTAGCATGGCCTGGGTATCGTCCCACAGTCGCCTTGCCTCAGTGCCCTTGTGTGGGTCGTTCAGAATATCCGGAAAGCGGCCGCTGAATTCCCAGGCGTTGAAATAGGGCATCCAGTCAATGGTATCGACAAGCTCGGCCAAGGACGGCTCGAGTAGCGTGATGCCTGGAATTGCTGGGGCAGGGGGTTTGAGGTTCATGTCAATGTCAGGCGCCTTTTGCCTGGACTCGGCAAACGGTCGCAAGGGTTCCTTCTTTCGGGCGGCATGGGCGCTGCGCTTATTTTCATGAGCAGCAGCAACTTCAGCACCGAAGCTTGTCCGATCCTGCATCAGTCGCTGAGCGACGCCTACCGCTCGGGACGCGTCTTTGACGTAAATAACCGGGCCTTCATAAGCCGGATCAATTTTTACGGCGGTATGCGCTGGGCTGGTCGTTGCGCCACCAATCATAAGAGGGCGACTGTCACCACGGCGTTGTAATTCCCGCGCAACGTTAACCATTTCATCCAGTGAAGGAGTAATTAGGCCCGACAATCCGATCAAATCGCAGTCCTGCTGGTCTGCCACCTCAAGAATTTTCTCAGTTGGAACCATTACACCAAGATCGATTACCTCGAAGTTATTGCATTGCAATACCACGCCAACGATATTCTTGCCGATGTCATGAACGTCGCCCTTCACGGTGGCCATTACGATGCGGCCGTTAGTCTGGTGCGCTTCGCCATCTTTTTCCGCTTCAATAAACGGCACCAGGTAGGCGACGGCTTTTTTCATCACGCGTGCTGATTTAACGACTTGCGGCAGAAACATCTTGCCGGCACCAAACAAATCTCCAACCCGGTTCATCCCATCCATTAATGGGCCTTCTATTACCTGCAGCGGTCGGGCGTATAACGCGCGTGCTTCTTCCACATCATCCACAACATAGTCATCGATGCCTTTTACCAGGGCATGAGTAAGGCGTTCGGCAACCGGCAGGCTTCGCCATTCCTGCTGTTGCGGCGTAGCCTGCTCGTCAGTGCGTTCCGCATATTTCTGGGCAATGTCCAACAAGGCTTCGGTTGCGCCGCTTCCGCGATTCAGGATCACATCCTCTACCCGCTCACGAAGCTCAGTCGGCAGATCATCATAGATCGCCAGCTGCCCGGCGTTGACGATTGCCATGGTCAGGCCGTTACGAATCGCGTGGTAGAGAAATACAGAATGCATGGTTTCGCGAACCGGGTTGTTGCCGCGAAAGCTGAACGAAACATTGGAAAGACCACCGGATACCGACACACCTGGGCACGAAGCCTTTATTTCAGCACAGCTGTCGATGAATGCACGGGCATAGTCGTTGTGCTCTTCAATCCCGGTGGCCACTGCAAAAATATTGGGGTCAAAGATGATGTCGTGCGGGTCCATACCCACGTCATCAAGCAGAATTCGGTAGGCCCGCTTGCAGATGTCCACCTTCTGCTGCAATGTTTCGGCCTGACCCTGCTCATCAAACGCCATGATCACCACGGCGGCCCCGTAACGCTTGATCAAGCGGGCCTGCTCAACAAACGGCGCAACCCCTTCTTTCAGCGAAATTGAATTAACAATGCCTTTCCCCTGAATGCACTTAAGCCCGGCTTCCATGATGGACCATTTGCTGGAGTCGATCATGACTGGAACGCGCGCAATATCCGGTTCTCCTGCGATCAGATTCAGGAATCGAATCATCACCGCTTCGGAATCCAGCATTCCTTCATCCATGTTAATGTCGATTATCTGTGCCCCATTGTCGACCTGCTGGCGTGCTACCTGCAGGGCTCCGCTATAATCTTCGGCTTCGATCAGCCTGCGAAAAACGGCTGATCCGGTCACGTTGGTTCGTTCGCCTATGTTGACAAACAAGCTTTCCTCGTTGATTTTCAAGGCCTCCAAACCTGACAGAAGCAGCGCCTCCTGAGGGGCTGGCAGTAAGCGTGGCTGACAGCCTTTCATCTTCCCGGCGATTGCCCTGATATGCTCATCGCTTGTCCCGCAGCAGCCTCCAACCAGATTAATCAAGCCGTCGTTAGCGAACTGGGCAATAATATCGGACATCTCTTCCGCAGTCTGGTCGTACTCACCAAACTGGTTAGGTAAACCAGCATTGGGGTGGACGCTGACAAAGCAGTCTGCCTCTCTGGCCAGAGTCTGCAAATAGGGCCGTAGCTCGGCGGCACCCAGTGCACAGTTTAGGCCAATACTCAATGGCTTGGCATGGCGAACCGAGTGCCAGAAAGCTTCCGTGGTTTGGCCGGACAGAGTTCGTCCGGAGGCATCAGTGATCGTGCCCGAAATCATAATTGGTATATCAAGGTTGCGTTCCAAGGCAACGCCGCTGATAGCAAACAGTGCCGCCTTCGCGTTCAAGGTGTCAAAAATCGTTTCGACCATGATCAGGTCGGCGCCGCCTTCCAGCAGGGCACGGGTGGCCTCGGAATAGGTGACGACGAGCTGGTCAAAAGTGATATTTCGGAAAGCCGGGTCTTCAACATCGGGGCTCAGTGAGCAGGTGCGGTTGGTCGGACCAAGCACACCCGCCACGAACCGTTGCCGACCAGTCGTTGCTGCGACCTCGTCCGCACATTGGCGCGCCAGTTTTGCGGCTTCGAGATTCAGTTCATAGACCAGGTTTTCCAGCCCATAGTCGGCCTGAGATGGTGCATTGCTATTAAAGGTGTTGGTTTCAATGATGTCAGCACCGGCTTGCAGATACCTTGTATGAATATCCCGGACAATATCGGCTTTGGTCAGGCTCAGCAGGTCGTTATTGCCCTTGAGGTCTTGGTGGTAATCAGCAAAACGTTGGCCACGATAATCGCTTTCCTGCAGTTGATATTGTTGGATGGCGGTGCCCATTGCACCATCAAGCAAGGCAATACGAGAGCTTAGAAGGTCATTCAATGTCTGGCGCATACTCATGCTGCCACCTCATCATTGTTTTCCCGCACGCCAAGCGCATGGCAAACGGCGTAGCACAACTCAAATTGGTTAAGAGTGTAGAAATGAAATTGCTCAACGCCTTCGGCCTGCAGGGCCAACACCTGTTCAATGGCGATGTTCGCGGCGATCAGCTCATGGGTCTTGGAGTTCCCGTCTAAACCGTTGAACGCATCTTCCAGCCAACGTGGCAGATGGGTTCCGCATGCCTTGGAAAACCTTTGTATAGTCGCAAAATTGGAGATTGGCAGGATGCCAGGAATGATTGGCTTGTTGATACCCAGGCGACTGGCCGCATCCCGAAACCTCAGGAACGACTCGGTGCTGAAAAAGTACTGGGTGATCGCTGCCTCGGCACCCGCATCCAGTTTGCGCTGCAGATTTTCAAGGTCGAAGCCGGCGCTTGGTGCTTCCGGATGGGTCTCCGGGTATGCGGCAACGAACAGGGAAAAATCAAACTGGTCAGTCAGCGCCTGCACCAGATCACTGGCATAGGCGTAGCCATCGGGATGCGGTTGATAACGGGTACCGGCACCACCGGCAGGATCCCCACGCAACGCAACCAGGTGACGTATTCCGCTTTCCCAATATTCCGCAGCGAGTTCATTGATCTGCTGCTGGCTCGCGCCGGCGCAGGTTAAATGCGGTGCAACAGGGCCAAGTCCGCGTCTTTGCATGGTACTCACGAACTGCTGAGTGCGATTTTTCTCAGAGCCATCTGCACCGTAGGTAAGCGACATAAAGCGCGGATTGAGTGAGCAGAGCCTGTTTGCACTGCGCCAGAAAGTCTCCTCAGCCTGGTCATTCTTTGGCGGAAAAAACTCAAAGCTCACGCTTGGAGCCGAGTGATGGTTTTGCGCTTTGAGCAAGCGTTCGCGCAATTCATGGGCGCCAACAGTCATAGTCAGTTCCTTATTAATCAGGATATTGGTTTGTTTGCCAGGATGAGGACAATATCTGCCAGATCCCCAGGTAATGCCCGCTGTCGACAAATTTCGACACCGGCGGCTGAGCACCATTCATTGATGGTGTCAGGACGAATGCCAAGTTCGATATCGTCACTGCTGCGAGCGGCCGTGAACGCGACGATCAGCAGCCGACCTCCGGGCTGCAAAACGCGTACTGCTTCTTGGATAACCTCTTCAGGGCGCTCTGCAAAGTACAAAACCTGGTCCAGACAGACGGTGTTAAACACGCCATCGTCAAACTGCAGGCTATACATGTCGGCTTGCCGAATGGTGCAGTGACCCAGCCCGCGGCGTTGCAGGTTGGTGCGCGCCACCGAGGTCATTTTTCTTGAGCTGTCGACACCGACGCCGTGTTCGCAGAGTTGTCCGAGGATACACAGCATGCGCCCGGTGCCAGTGGCGACATCGAGCAATTCGCCAAGGGGTTCATTGGCCAGCAGATCGATAATGGCGGCTTCAAAGGCCTCTTCATCCCCGTGCAATGTGTGCAAATGAGCCCATTCCGGGGCATCTTCCGAGATAAAGTCAGCGCTTAATTTTTCGCGATCGGCAATTACCTTGGTCAAACGTCTGCGATCATTGTGGATTTCCGGGTCATCTAACAAAATACGGTCGCAGACCATGCGGGCGATATCCTGGCCTATTCCATCTTTTGGTACGCGGTAGTAGCTGTGGTGCTGCTCGCGGAACTTCTCCAGAACGCCCGCTTCGCACAGTAGCTTCAAATGGCGAGATATCCGTGGTTGGCTTTGCTTCAGGACCCGGGTTATTTCGTTGACGCTCAATTCCCCTTCAAACAGCAGGCGCACCAGACGCAGTCGGGTTGGGTCCCCTAATGACTTGAAAAGCTGCAAAAGCTCGTCGAGGGGATGGGCCTCAGGCGTTGCAAATTCCTGGATCTGGGTATTCATATATAAATATCTTTATATAAAGATATCTTTATATTACATGAACAATAAAGAAACGCAAGCCCCCGCAGTCAGGTGACTGCGGGCCGTGTGGGACGGGTATTGGGTGGCCGAACTCAGAAATTTCGGGTGTTGAAGGCCTGGTAGTCGTCGCTGAGTATGTCTCTGCTGATAATGACTTTCATAATCTCAGAGGTGCCAGCGTAGATGGGTGAGATCCTGGCGTCTGTGTATTGGCGGGAGATGGGATATTCATCCATATAGCCGGCACCGCCATGCAATTGGACACCGATGTCTGCCGCCTTAACCTGTAATTCTGCGCAATGGAGTTTGGCCTTGGCTGCTTCGACCGCGGTCAGCTTGCCTGCATTATGAATGGCCACACACTGATCAACGAAGGCTTGGGCGACGTCCAATTCAGTGCGTAATTCGGCGAGCTTGAACTGGGTGTTCTGGAAGTTTGCTACCGGCTTGCCGAACGCTTTACGCTCCATGACGAAGTCACGGGTCAGGTCGAAGCTTAAATGCGCGGAGGATAGGTAACCCACGGCGCCCAGCAGACGTTCCTCGGCAAGTCCATCCATCAAATAGTAGAAGCCTTTACCCGGCTCGCCCAGTACGTTTTCCTTGGGGACTTTGACATTGTTAAAAAACAACTCAGCCGTGTCTTGCGCCTTCAATCCCATTTTTTTCAAGTTGCGGCCACGTTCAAAGCCTTCCATATCGCGCTCTACAACAAACAAAGTCATCTCATGGGGGTTTTCATCAGGATTGGTCTTGGCAGCAACAATCACCAGGTCGGCGTTAATACCATTGGAAATATAGGTTTTTGAGCCGTTCAGCACCCAATGATCGCCTTGCTCGACTGCATTGGCGCGCATCCCTGCCAGATCGGAGCCAGCATCGGGTTCGGTCATGGCAATAGCGAGGATATGTTCACCGGAAACACATTTTGGCAGAAAGCGTGTGCACTGTTCGTCGCTGCCAAAGCGCGAGAAATAGGGACCGACCAGGCGGCTGTGCAGGGTATTGAACCAGTCACCAGCGCGGGCGTAATTGGTCTCTTCGATAATGATCTGCTCAAAGCGAAAGTCATTGTCGCCAAGGCCACCGTACTTCTCGTCTGGCCAGACCATTAGAAATCCCTGCTCTCCGGCTTTTTGAAACGCGGAGCGGTCAACAATGCCCGCTGACCGCCATTCTTCCATGTGAGGTACGATTTCGGCGGCCAGAAATTTTCGGTAGGCATCACGAAACATGATTTGTTCGTCGGTAAACACGCGCATAGGAAACTCCACAGTCAATAAGCGGGCGCAATCTTATCATGCTGAAGACTTTGTACGGTTGCTCTGCGTCTGGTTTTGCAGTGTAATGCGGCCGCAACTGATTGGAGTGAGTTATGGCGGATATACACAAGATTGCCTTCATTGGATTGGGCAATATGGGCGGGCCAATGGCCAAAAATCTGTTAGCGGCGGGTTTTAAGGTGACGGTCTTTGACTTGAATACTGCCGCCGCTCAGAGCGTGGCGGCTGAAGGGGCTGTAGTAGCTGATAGTGCGGCGGAGGCGGTAGCAGGGAGCGATTGTGTGGTCAGCATGCTGCCAGCGGGCAAGCATGTGGCCGCAGTTTACCTGGGGCAAGATGGCCTGCTGAACGATCTCCCAGGCGGTGCCTTGATTATTGATTGCAGTACCATTGATGTGGCCACTGCTCGAGAAGTTGCGCAGGCTGCCGAAGCCCGAGGCGTTCTGATGTTGGACGCTCCGGTATCCGGTGGTGTGGCGGGAGCCGCCGCTGGAACGTTATCCTTTATGTGTGGCGGTAGCGAGGAGGCGTTCGACCAGGCGCAGCCGGTGTTACGGGCAATGGGCAAAAATGTCTTCCACGCTGGTGACAGTGGCGCAGGGCAAATTGCCAAGATGTGCAACAATATGCTGCTATCAATCATTATGATTGGAACTTCTGAAGCGCTGCAGCTCGGTACAAAAAGTGGCATGGATCCAAAAGTTCTGTCGGACATCATGCAGGCCAGCACCGGGCGTAACTGGACCCTCGAGTGTTATAACCCGTGCCCGGGTGTAATGGATTCAGCACCTGCCAGTAATGATTACCGGCCCGGATTCATGGTGGACTTAATGTGCAAAGACCTTGGGCTGGCAATGGAGAACGCCGAGCAGGTGTCTGCCAGAACCCCATTGGGCAAAATGGCCAGGGAACTCTACGAGCAGCATGCCTCAGCAGGGCAGGGCCAGAGAGACTTCGCGAGTATTTACACTACACTGGAGTAAGCAACGCTGCTCGGTCGTCGCTGTTTGTTTCTTTGTGGCCGCGATCAGACGCCAGCAGCAAATATACGCTAGGCAGAATAAACAGTGTAAACAAGGTGCCGATCAGCATGCCGGCAACCAGGATGATGCCGATGCTGTTGCGTGCCTCAGCACCGGCTCCGGTAACCAATACCAAGGGAAAATGCCCGACCACTGTTGCGCCGGTCGTCATCAGAACGGGGCGCAGTCTGACGCTGGCGGCCTCTATGATGGCCTGTAGCTTGCTTAAACCGGTCTGCTGTAGATGATTGGCAAATTCAACTATGAGAATCCCGTTTTTGGCCACCAGGCCAACCAGTGTGATAAAGCCGATTTGCGAGTATATGTTGATAGTGGTCAAATCAAGAAAGGTGAATACCATCGCGCCTGATAAAGCCAGGGGTACACATCCTAACAAAACAACCAATGGGTCTCGCAAGCTGTTGAATAGCACCACAAGCACTAAAAAAACGAAAGACAGTGCAAACGCCAGCGCACCAAACAGGGTGTTACCTTCTTGACGAATCTGTCTTGATTCGCCGGCATAATCGATTGTGTAGTCGGCAGGCAGGATTTCCGCCGCTGCTTTTTCAACCGCTTTCAGGCCCTGATCCTTGGTATAGGCCGGAATAAGGCCTGCGTAAATTTTGAAAGAGTTTTGCTGCTGAAAACGGGTCAGGGCGCGCGGGCCGACTTCCTGCTCCACACTCGCCAGGGAAGACAGCGGTACACGATATCCAGCGGGCGTGGTGATCTGTAGCTGCTCGATTGAGCGAATATCCTGTCGCTGCTGATCTTCCAGCATCGGTATGACACGGTACGCCTTTCCATCCAGATTGAAGCGATTGACATAATTGCCCGACAGGTAGGTCGCTAACTGCTGACTGACACTTCCCACGGTTAATCCAAGGTCTGCAATGCGCTGCCTGTTTAATTCGAAATGTACCCGCGGAAAGTCCAGTTTAAGATCGGTGTCGGCAAACAGGAACAGGTTGCTTTGATAAGCCTTAGCAAGCAATTTTTGTGCATAAGCTTGCATTTCCTCAACCGGATAGGGTGACTTTACGACAAATTCAACTGCAAACTGGCCGGCACTGGGTAGTGAAGGAAACAGATTGGGTAACGCTCTCACCCCGGGAATTTGCGCCAGTTGTTGATAAGTCGGCTGTAAAATGTCCTCGGGAGTAAAATCCCGCTTGGAGGGCGGTCCAAAATCCTGGCCGCCAAAGGCTCCATTCGGATTAATGACCTGCCACATAGAGCTTGCTGTTGGAATACTGTTCATCACATCGACGACGTCGTGCATGTGTTTCCAGGTGTATTCCGGGGAGGCTTCGGGCGGGGCTTCAGTAATAACGAATATTGAACTCTCATCCTCGATAGGAGCCAGCTCTTTTTGAGACATCATTAGAAAAGGTATGGCCAGCAGTGCCACGAAAATAGCCAGGCCAATAAGCTGCGGTGTCAGGGGTAGCAACTGAGACAGTGCCGCCTCGTAATGAGAACGTAGCCAATCGAAACGTTGATTGACCCACAGGGTCATGCGACCTTCGGCGCCTTTCGGTGGTGCAGCATACGCACTCATGATTGGAGAGAGAGTAAGAGCAACCAGGCCGGATATTAAAACGGCCGTCGCCAGGGTGAACGCGAACTCCTTGATTAATACGCCAGTCAGGCCTGACAAAAAGCCAATGGGTACATAGACCGCGGCGAGGGTTACGGTCATGCCGATGATTGGGGTCAGCAATTGGCGGGAGCTTGCCAGGGCAGCCTGAGTTCGAGTCATTCCCTCGCGCATGAAACGCGCAACGTTTTCGACGACCACAATGGCATCGTCGACCACCAGTCCAACGGACAAAACAATAGCCAGTACGGTCAGTAAATTAAAGCTGAAACCCATGGCCATCATGACGGCCATGGCGCCCAATAGTGAGATTGGGATGGTAATCAGCGGTACCAAGGCGGTTCGTATGGAACCCATGAATAACAGTACAACAAGCCCAACCAACAAGACAGTTTCTGCGAGCGTTATAAAAATCTCACGCAGCGCGTTGCGCATGTAAACGGTGCCATCGTACCCGATGTCAACCCGCATACCATCAGGCAGAGATTTATTGACCAACTCGAGGGTTTTATAAAGTTGGTCGCCAATTTCAATTTCGTTGGCTCCCGGGAGCCCGTTTACTGCTAACCAGATGTTATCGCGCTGGTTGTTGCGGGCATAATCATCGCCTTCCACTTCGCCCAACTCCACGCGCGCAACGTCTTTCAGCCGGATAATTCGGTTCGCCTGCTTACCGATAACCAACTCATTAAACTCCGCCGCCGTCCCTAGCGTAGCACTGCTTTGCAGGTCAATCCGCTGTTGGGCATTTTCAGCACGCCCGATGGGCGCGATGACGTTGTTTTCATTCAAGGCCCGGTGCACATCGCTGGGGCTGACCGAAAAATAGTTTAAGCGAGCCGTATCCAGCCAAATGCGCATCGCTGGAGCACGCCCACCATAAATGGGCACGCTCTGGACACCGGGAATCGACGACAAAACCGGTACAACATGTCGGCTCATGTAGTCGGTGACATCAGCGCGGCTGCGATCACCAAGAATAACGTCCAGATAGAAAATTGAATTGGCAGCGTCTGTGCGTTCCACGGTGATTGCCGGATCTTCCGCACCGGCCGGCAACTCAAAGCGAATTTGGCTCAAGCGTGCCGTCAGTTCTGCCAGTGCCAGAGTGCTGGGCTGGTTGAGCTCAAGCCAGACCTTGACTGAACTCAAACCGGCAGTCGTGGTCGATTCGACATAATCCACTCCGGGAATGGTTGCTGCAGCTCGCTCAATCGGGTCAGTCACAAACCCCTGTACGGTCTTGGCTGACGCGCCGACATAGGGTGTGGTAATAATCAGTGAAGAGCTTTCAATTTCCGGGAACTCGAGTACCGGCATATCGATTGCGGCCCGGACGCCCAGGAGAACCAGAGTGAGCGAAATGACAACCGCCAGCAACGGTCGCTCAATAAAGTTGTCAAACAGATTGGGTCTGCCGTACTCGCCGCTCACAGCGCTTGCTCATTCACTTCGCCGGCTTCAGTCTTTGCAATATTTGCCAGCATGCCGTCGGTCAGTTTGAATGCGCCGAGTGTGGCGATCAGTTCGCCGGATTCAATGCCTCCCAGTATGATGATTTCACTGGCAATCGCGGGGCCCTTGATCACAGGCCGACGTTCCGCTCGGTATGCGGCATCGGCCCCATTTTCGGCGCTCTTTAAAACGTATACATAGTCACCCTGCAGGTCGGCTCGCACAGCACTGGCCGGTAAGCGAAATATGTTCTCCTTTTGTTGCAGACCTACGCTTACATCCAACACAGCGCCCGGTCGTAGCGCAGGCGGGGCGTTCTGTAACAGTGCCCGATAGCTTCGGCTGCGCGAGAGCGGATCAATCCGTGAATCAGCCGATATTACCTGAGCCTCAATTGGCTCGGCTAAAAGGCTGCGGCTGGATAGGGTGACCTGGTCGCCGATTTCAAGAGTGGTTATATCCTGTGGCAACTGAAAATCAACCCAGTAATCAGCTTGTAGACCGCTTAACGTTGTAATGAGCGTGTTGGGCGCAAGATACTGCCCAACCTGAAAATTATGCAGGTCGGTTCGTGCATCAAATGGCGCCCTCAGGATTTTCTTGCTGATGCGAGCCTGCAGGGCCGCAGCGTTGGCTGCTAGCACGTTCTTATCGGCCTGAGCGCGATCCAGGTCATCTTTACTGGCCAGACTTTTACGCCGCAGCTCCTGGGTACGCTTCAGTTGAAGATTGGCCAGCTCCAGCTGAGCGCCCAGCGCTCGAAGTTGGGCTTTCTCCTCGCTGCTGTCGAGTTCTAGCAATAGCTGCCCGCTAAGGACATTGTCTCCTCCGGCAAAACCGATACCTTTGATCATGCCTTCAACTTCGTTGCGCGTTTCAACCAGCTGGGGGCTGCGGACTTCGGCGATTGTGCGGTAAGTGTCCCGCCAGTTTTGCGCGGAGACCGTGACCGCGTTTACCGTTTCAGAACGCTCAGGAAACGATTCGGCAAACGCGATGGCTTCGCTGATCTGGCGATACTTCAAGCCTGCCAGCAGCAGACTTATGACCAGGCACAGCAGCAATAACCACAACCAGCGGCGCCAGCCTGCGCCACTGCGCTGCGTGTACTTTTCGATCATTGCTCGGATACTCTCAACAATACAATTTTCGCCGCATGCACCGAATATCACAATCGGCGGTCAGTGAGCGAAGCAATTGGGCAATTCTAGCGGAATGGAAGCGATCCGACTATTGGTCTTCAAACTTCGGTGGGCGGCCTTCCTTACGGGCGCGAATCGCCTCTTCAAAATTCTGCGTCGTCATCCTGACAAACAGTTGGCCATGTCCTTCGTGATTCATGTGTGAATAAAGGCTGCCTGCTTCCAGTCCGGCATGGAGCATTTGTTTGCTGAGCTCCACGCCCAGGCGGCTGTGCTTGCTGATCTGTGCGGCGACTTCGTAACTGGCCGTCAGCAGATCTTTTTCGCTTGCGACACAGCGTGACACGATGCCTTTGTGCTCAGCTTCCTGGCCGCTCACATCGCGTCCGGTCAGCATGATTTCATTAGAGGCCGCGGCACCGATGGCCCTGGGTAATAGATAACTTAAACCGAGCTCTGCCGAGGTTAGGCCATTATTAATTCCGGCTGCTCTAAAAACAGCCTGCTGACTGCATAATCGAATATCACAGGCCATGGCCAGGCAGAATCCGCCGCCGATGGCCGGACCGTTGACGGCGGCGATCACCGGTTGATGCAGGTCGTGGATGGTTTTGACCACATCTTCCAGAACCCGCATGGCCCGACGCGAAATGCCCGCCATGGTCAGGCCGTCAAAAATCTCCAGCCAGCCAGGGTCTTCCAGATCGGCGCCGGAACAGAAAGCACCGCCCGCTCCGGTGATCACCACAACCCGAACGGTGTTGTCAAATGAGATCTCCTCAAGTACCTCACGAAACGGAACCATCACGTCGAAGGCCATGGCGTTCATGCGTTCCGGGCGGTTGAGTGTGACCAGCTTGATGCCTGGCTGCGGAGAGGTAACTTTTACATAAGACATGACGACCTCTCAACTGTGCCGTCTTCCATGCAAAAGTAGAGCACTAGCAACCCCTCGGTCAGCAAATGGTTTACGGCTTTTCTGAAGACACCGCCCACATGGCAAAAAACTGAGCACTCGCGCCATAAGCGTGCCCGATGGCCATCTTGGCGCCATCCACCTGGTGCTCACCTGCTGTACCACGAACCTGGCGGGCGGCTTCGGCAAAACGGATCATACCGGAGGCCCCGATCGGATTGGATGACAATACGCCACCCGAGCAGTTGAAGGGGATGGAGCCGCCAATTTCGGTTTCTCCGCTTTCGGTCAGTTTCCAGCCTTGGCCTTCATCAGCGAAGCCCAGATTCTCCAACCACATTGGCTCATACCAGCTGAATGGGACATACACTTCAGCCATATCAACCTCGCGTCGCGGGTCTTTAATTCCCGCTTGCGCGTACACATCTTTGGCGCAGTCACTGCCGGCCAGTGGGTTGACTTCATCGCGTCCCTTACAGGTCATGGTTTCACTGCGCATGGCCATGCCTCTAATCCAGGCCGGTTTGTTCGGCCCTTCGCTCGCCAACTTTTCATTACTGATGACCAGCGCGCACGCACCATCTGATGACGGGCAGCTTTCCAGAAAACGAACCGGGTCCCACAACATCGGCGATTCCATCACCATTTCCAGGCTGATGTCCGGAATCTGCAAGTGTGCGAGAGGGTTTTTCAAGGCGTTCTTGCGGTCCTTGACGGCCACCATGGGCCCCGCATGTGCGGGCGCGCCACTGCGACGGATATATTCACGAATATGCGGGGCAAAGTGCCCGCCCGCACCGGCGTTCAAATGCATGGAAAACGGTCGCGGAATTGACAGTGCCCACATGGCATTCGATTCCGACTGCTTCTCGAAGGTCACTGTCAGTATCCGGTCAAAGCTGCCGCTGGTGACATGACTTGCGGCGACCACAGCTGTGGACCCACCAACGCTGCCAGCTGTGTGCACGCGCATCATCGGCTTACCACACGCCCCGAGGGCATCGGCCAGGTAGAGCTCCGGCATCAGTACGCCTTCGAACATATCCGGTGCTTTGCCAATGATGACGGCATCAATATCGTCCCAGCCGATACCGGCATCCTGAATGGCGCGCTCGGCGGCTTCATGAACCAGGCCGGCCATGGAAACGTCTTTACGCGCCGACTTATACTGGGTTTGACCTATTCCGGTAACTGCAGCTAAACGACTCATTGGGCAGCCTCCAATACTGCGACTAGATTCTGTTGCAGGCAGGCTCCTGAGGTGGCGTGGGCAACGCCGCATGTGTACCGTCCTGCCTGGATCATGCTCGCGGCGTGACCAATCCGGTCAAGCCCTGCGGCCATCATTACGTTGGCGGCAAGCGCGCCACCGGAGGGATTAAGATCCACCTTGTCGTCAAGTTCAAGCGCCCGTTGTAACAGGATTTCCTGATGGCTGAACGGTGCGTGCAATTCGGCAAACTGTACATCAACACCCGCAATTCCGGCGGCTTTGCCGGCAATGCTGGTTGATTCTGAACGGGTTAAATCGCGCAGAGTCGGCATGGAGCTTTCAATACGATGGTCTATTCCGCGGACCATGACAGGTTGACTACACCATTCTTTTGCTTTCTCTGGTGACGCTACAATCATTGCTGAGGCGCCATCTGAAATCGGGGCGCAATCGTGCTTGCGCAGCGGAGACACCATGGTCGGTTCGGCCAGCAGCTCCGCAACGCTGTAGTCGCCTTTCAGTTGGCTGGCAGCGATGCTTTTAGCGTTCGCCCGGCTGCGGGCTACCACAGCCGCCATATCCGCTTCGGTCAGCGTGCCGCTGTTAAGGCATTGGGCAGCCTGCAGGGCGGCGGCACTAATGCTGTCAAGCCACAGAGGAGTCAGGTAATACGGGTCAAGCTGCAAGCTCATGACGGAGCGCAAATAGCCGGGGGACGATTTTCCGAAGCCATAGACCAGGGCCGAGTCTGCTTCTCCGGTGCGAATTTTCAAAATGGCTTCATACAATGCCCACGCTCCATCCATTTCGACATGGGATTCCTTAATGGGAGGGAAGGGACCAACAGCTTCCACACCTTCAACGAAAGCGAACGCTGCGCCTGCGAGATAGTCACAACTTCCGGAGCAGACAAAATCAAAATCCTCAAGGGCAACTCCGGTATCGTTGATGACACCCTGAATCACTTGCTCGAGCATCTGCAGTTCATTGACAGGGCCAGAATCTCTAACAGGTACTGTCTGACGATAATTTACGATAGCGACATCACGCATGGCATTACTCCTGGTCGGCCAGTTCAATGGTGAGCGCATCGGCTTTGTCTTCCGGCGCAAAGAAACGAACATTGGCAGGGGAAAGCGAGCGCTTATCTTCTGGCTTCCACACGGCCTTGACCCGCATACCAATCTCTATGTTTTCATTTGCACAGCCGCTAATCAGATGCAGGAAAGTAATATCGGCACCATCCAGCAGGATATTGGCCACCACAAAAGGCGGCTTAATCGGATTGTCCGGAATGGGAATGTGGACAATAGTGAACCAGTGCACGATTCCGGTATCTGGCAGATCGACAAATTCATTGGCTTGCAGACCGGTTTCCGGGCAAATAGGACGTGGCGGCACGTAGACCGGTGAACCTGGCTTCACCTGGCTTCCAATAAACTGCCCGTTCTTGATGGAGTTCAGAAAGCGGGTGGTGTGGTCCGACGCGGTGAATCTGTAATCCAGATTCACCGGCGAATACATAATGTTGACGCGCTCAGCATTAGGGTCTTGTTTCTCGGCCATCCTGCTCACTCCACCAGTTTGAAACAGCGTATATCGGTCATCGCGCCCTGGCGGTCGTCAGCCCACTGGGCTTTAACTCGGGCGCCGTTTTGAAGTTTGTCTTCAGAACCGCAATCCACCATGTGAATAAAATCGCTGTCGGCGCCATCCAGGCGGATCATCGCGAAGGCAAATGGCTGTTGAATGTGGTGGTGCGGAGTTGGTTGTTTGACCCAGCAAAAGCTGGAAACCGTTCCTTCATCGGCCACTTCCACAAGCTCAGTCAAGGCTGCTTTTGTTGCTGGGTCAAATTCCATCGGTGGCACGAGCACCCGGCCATCGCTGGTTTTCGAACCGAGAATCTGTTTCCTGTCGCGCAATGCTGTCAGAAAATCGCCAATAACCGGGCCGGTTGATCGGGTATAGGTGTAGTGGACCTGAAAGTCCTCTTGTAATAGATTGGCTGAACTCAAAGCGTTCTCCTATCAAAAGTCAATGCGGCCGGCCATGCGCCATGACCAGGCAGGAAAAGAGCGGTTTATCCGGCTGATCGAATTGGCCCGCCATTCTGACCGGGCCAGCGTGACCCGGATATTACGTCCAGGTGCGGCAGGAATGCCTCAGGGTCCAGCTTACCGGCCAGCTTGATTTCGCGATCGAGGAATATCGGCCACCAGAGATGCGCGGAAACCTGCTCGCGGATCGGCAACAGCGTTGCGATAGGGTCCCATGGACTTTCATGCAGTACCAGCTGTCCATCCACCGTTTCACGGTGGGCTGTGCCGTATTTGCTGCGCACGTGCACGACGTGTGGAGGGAAATCGTATTCCGGGATGGGCACGACGTTAGCTTTTCGTGACACCTTGATCCACCATTCGTGCTGTTCAAACTCGTCCTTCGGCTCGTTTACTCCGCTGGAGACGCCTTCAAAGCTGACGAAGGTATAGCCCTGGTGGCTGCAGCGGGCGACGACGCGCTCACCCATTCGATAATAGGTGGTATCGCACGGAAATTTGGGCTGGCCGTTGGTGTTTTGGCTGACGAAAATGGCCGACTCCTGGTCTATACCGTAGCCCAGCACATACTCGCCCTGGATGCCGTTGTAGTCTGCGTCAACTGACATAACTATGCCGTACTCAGGTTCGTCAGGAACGGGGAAGTTATAAATGGTGACGTTTACGTTCGGCTCGGCGCTGGCTTCTATGCCCGGCGGGAGCAACTTGGAAATATTGCTCTTATCCGTGCGATACACCACTTTGAGCATTGGCCAGTTGACAATATCGCCGGTGTTGCCCTGGGGTGATGACATATTTGTACCTCGCTGCAATGAAGCTATTTGTTAAATTATCAATCCGCGCCAGGCCTTCGGTGAACGAAGCGTAACCCGAGCTCAAGCCTAATTGCTTGACCATGGCGATCGGCATCATAGGATGTTACTCATGCTACCCAAGGGTATCTGAACATTCCAAGTTAACGATAAGTCACTCAGAGGAAAGCGCTATGCCATTGTCCCTACAGGAAATTTCCGACCGAATTGAGATCGAAGACCTTATCTGGCATTACTCCGATATTATCGACCGTAAGGCCTTCGATGAACTCGACACGGTGTTCACCGAGGATGCCCACATAGATTACAGTGTGTTCGGTGGTTCGGTGGGAAACCGCGCCGAGACCATCGAATTTCTGCACGGAGCAATGGGCGCTTTTCCCTATACTCAGCACCTGAACGCGAACATGCAGGTTAAGCTGGACGGTGATGTGGCGTACGGACACATCATGTGCTTCAACCCACAGGAGATGAAAACGCCCGACGGTAGTACTACCTGGATGTTAGGCTTGTGGTACAACGACAAATATGTGCGCACCGCGGATGGCTGGCGTATTGCCGAGCGCGTCGAGCAGCGCAGCTGGAAGTTTAATGTACCAGACTTTATGTCGTTTCTGGACGAATGATGGCCGGAGTTTGTTTCCAGAAGGCGTCAGTCGGAGGCCGCATAAATGTCCGCATCGTTGCTGGACATCAGTGCCTGTAAGCCGGCCAACTGTCGAACCCAGGGTGATTGCGTGCGCACCTCTTGTGGTAGCAGTTCCAATGCACGCCTGGCGTCTTGTTCGTGCTGATAGAAACCGGCGATCAGCACATAAAGTCGTTTCCCATGTTGTTGAATGGGCACCGCAACGAGGTCGTACAAATCGTGCTGCTCGGCATAGTTTTCAATTTGCTCCCGACTGGAAACTGCGATCAGTTGCAAGGCAAACAGCTCTCCAGGAAGTTCGTGCACCGGGGTTGATTTTTGCGGATGAAAAGCATCCGCCAGATAGTCTGCCTCGGGATGGGCGGCTGCGGTGATAGCCGTGGCCAACAGCCATGCAAATGCAAGAAAATTCAGTGAATTGCTCATGGTATCGCTTTCCTATTGTTTCAGTTATTCGACGCAAGCTCCGCTTGAGCCCTTCGCACACGGAAAGGGAAACGGACAGTAACTGGTAAGCCCTCCACCTGGCGAGCAACCGGCAATGGCTCATCAAACTCGAGGTGCGCAAGAATTTTCATGGTTCGAAGGCCAAGTGGGCGGGCAAATTCTGATGGCAGGCGGTGGGTTACCTCCGGTAACTGGATGATGTGGGCTGACAAGTTCTGTCCGTCGGGTAATTCGATCCGGGCGGGTTGGCCAATTTGCGCGAACTTGGCGTACTTCGGGTCCAGATATGCGATGACTTTTGCTTTGCTTGGTTTGCCTAAGAGTGCCAGTTGGTCTCCCTGGCGAACAATCTGGTCTTCGCGAACAAAGACATCGAGTATGCGACCCTGCGCGGGGCTGCGGACCAGCATTCGCGTTCTCCGATCGTGTAGAGAGCTCAATTCTGCTTTCAGGCGCTCGATTTCTACGCTATTGCCCGTTGGCCTTTTAACGCTTTCCGTCAGGCTCTCTTCCAATTCAAGCACGGTAAGCTGGGCACGTTGATGGGCTGTCTGTGCGTTGTTTAAATCAGCCCGTGTGGCCGAGCGTCGGGCAAACAAAGTTCTCATGGCCGCATATTGTTGCCGATAAAACTCACTGTTAGACCTCGCAAGATCCAACTGCTCTTGCAGAGTCTTACGGTGGTTAGCATCGCGACCGGTCACCATCAGTGCCTGATGTGCGTTGAGTTCCGCCTGAACCTGACGAATACGAGACTCGAGATCGGCATCGACGATTTTGCCGATCACCATACCTTTATGAACATCCTCGCCAACGGCCACATCGATGCGCGCGACCCTTCCTGATGTGTCGCTGTTCAGCTCCAGCTTCTCCAGGCTGATATAACCTGGTTCGCTGGTGAATATCGCAGGCATGAGCATGTTGTAGACAACAAACAGCAGGGGAGAGCAGACAATCAGCAGGACCAGATACCAGCGCATCTTGGATGCGACCCGTTTTGCGGGCGCGTAGGGTATTTTAAGGCCGTGCTCTGCATCGGGTTCCAGCTTGCGCACAGAGCTGAATGTAACCTTCATCGTCGCACTTCCCTAAGGTCAGACCAGGATTGCAGAACGATCGAGTTGAATTGTCTGGGTTCCAGGGACTGTTGCAGGTGCTCCAATCGCCGATTTATGGTCGCCAGATCAACAGTAGCGTGGCTTTCAGTCGCATCCAGGATAGGCTCCACACTTTGTGCGACGCTAAAGCGTAAGTCCGGATAGTTAGCGGCAACCTGCTTGGCTATTTCTTGTGTTCGTTCAGGGTTGCTAACATAAATCATGAGTATGACTTCGGCGAGCTTGTCTTTGCTAAGTCTACAACCCAGGCAGTATGGAGCGTTTTCTGAAAGGTCACGAAAATGCAGGCTTAGACTCAAAGGCAGGGCGTTTACTTGCTGTACTTCGTCCACGGTATCAGCGAGGTTCTCCAGTATTTTCGCGCGATCAAAAAACTCTTCATCAAATGCACTGGGCTCGATATCCAGATGCAAACCTTTAAATGGCAAGGCCTGTACTTGCCGCACTATCTCCAGAAGTTTCGACCGATGGCGTGGTAATAACCAGCTGTGCTCTCCGAGTAGCAGTTCCACGCTGATCCCCAGCGCATCAGCTGCTTTCACAAAACTCAGTATCTGCTGATGCTGACGTTCAACACCGATTTGCTTTAGCTGGTAGCCATCCAGTGACAGCAGCACCCGGTTGATGCCATAGTTCCCGGCCAAGTGCAAGAATTCTTCGCGTTTGTCTTTTGATGAGAGCAGTTTTCGACTTCTCCATAAATAGACGCCGCGTCGGAATGAATTATTGTGGATGCCGATATTGCTCGTGCGCTCGGGAGCTGCGGCCTGTGGACCCAATACGGTCGAGTCGGAATTGTCCGGTGTAGGCGTCGCGAACCGAACGCGGGTGTGTTTTACGGCTCTGGATGGCAGAACACCATAGCTGACCCGAGCACTTCGCTTCGTGTCAATAGGATGGTCCAAATGGGGTGCAGCAGCGGCATTCGCTCTCAGGACTGGCCGTGATTTTAGCGGCCGCAAGTTTAAGGTGCTGGCCCAAGACTTAGTGTTTTCAACCCCATTGGAAGGCAGTGCCGCTGTGATTAGTGGCGCCGCGTCTCTAGTCGGTGTGCTTGGCTTTTCTGCTGAGCCGCAGCGGTGCGCGGAATAATGCAGTATGTCTACTTTAGATTTAAGCAGTAAGCTTTCTGAATCGATCAGATCAATCGCAGTGCGATAGCTGCTGAAACGCGCTTGTTGAAGCTGTTCCAGCCGATCACCTGGTAGCCTGGCCGCTTTTAGCTGACGCTCACGAACCGATTCCAAGGCCGCAGCGAATCGGGTTTCTGCAAAACTGAGATTTTCCACGGCAGTTCGATAGCGATTAACAGCGCTGTCGATTTCGTTGGCAAGCTCGTAGCGTCGGCGGTCAATCTCCAGGTTTACCTGATGCAATCTGGCGTTGCGTGCGGCTTTCATATTGTGGCGGGCGCCGAGGAACTCCAACGGCATACGAACGTTGAAGCTCAGCGCCAGCCCGCTATCGTTGAGTGAAGAAGGTTCGTCTCGGCCGACCGTTGTGCTCAGGTTCAGGTTTCCTTCGATTTCGCTGGCGGAATTCTTGAGCTGCCTTAAGGTCGCCTTACGGTATTTAAGCCGCTGCAATTGCGGATCCAGCTCAATAGCCTTGTGCAGTAATTCCTCTTTGTCCAGGCAGATTTCGGAGAGCGCCGGGCTTTCTGGCAAGAACTTTGGTAATGAATCCTTTGTTAGCAGTGCCATAGTTCCGTGGGTTCGATCCATTAGCTCCTCGTCACTGGCAACGGCTCGTCGCGCCAGATCAAATCCACTCATGAATTCCAGCCGATCGGCCTCCAGCAGATATCCGCTTGCGGTTCTCTCAGTCAGCCAATGATGGGTTTCTGGCTCGCTTTGCAAAAACTCACGAGAGGTACTGAGACGCCTATGTGATATCCAGTAGTCGATATAACTTCGTCGCAGCGTTGCGAGTGCCTTACTACGCAGCGAACGACGTTGCATTTCGCTGGCAGTTACACCGTATTCAGCTTCAACAATGGCAGCTCTTTCTGCGGCATTGGTGCCGAACAAGGGGTAGCTTAAACCAAGTGTCAGGTACTGCCGCTGATAGTTGCGTTTGAGGTCATCCGTAACCACTTCAGAAACATCGGCATAGCCTCCATTGGCGAACAGTTTCAAGCCACGACGCTGTCGCTCTCTTTTGAGAAGATACAATCTTTCCTCGATTTCCGCAGTAGCCAGTTCAACATGCCGCGAGGTGTCCAGCATTGCCTCCAATTCGGGTAAAGTGAGGGAAGGCCCCCTCGCGAAGCTGTTGAAGCTACCGACTACCAGCAGCAGTGCAAAAAGCTTGCTGTAAGTGCGTCTGTTCAAAACTTGGTTTTCCTCAATACCCACCAGGGCGCCATGCTGGAATCCAGGTGAATGTGGCGAACTATTTCATCCACGCAGGCAAAGGCTGACCAGCAGCGTGTGGCAAAAGTGAATAAAGGTACAAAGGGCAGGCACCAGATGAGTTTAAGGTCTTCTGTTTTACGATCAGACAGCAAAAAGACACCGGTCAAGTAGAGTGCCAGACTACAAAAGAAGTAAAACAGGTAGACCAGTCCAAGTACCGCCAACATCGCCGGCAACGGAGCGGTCATGCCTAAATATAATGTATAGGCAACAATGATGAATGGCATGATCAGCTGGAAAAACAGGCCCATCCAGACAAGCGCAAGAAAATTACGCCAGCCCATTAAAGCTGGTTTCAGGCCAAACGCGTGTTTCAGGATGTACAGATAGTAGAGGTCTCCATCCCATCGATGGCGCTGCTTGAAGAAGTCCTTAAAAGTTCCCGGCCCGTCGGTGTGGCCTAGCGCATAGTATTCAAACACAATGCGCATATGAGGATGGCGAGCAAAGTACTTTTTGAGGCGCAATGTGAGGTCCAGATCTTCGGCCGTCCCGGAATCCCACCCGCCGATATGGCGCATGATTCGGGTGCGAAAGATGCCGAAGGCCCCAGATATGTTGTTGACCACATTGAATTCACTCAAACCAACCTTGCTGGTACCGATAGACATCATGTATTCGATGGCCTGCAACTTCGCAGCCAGACCGTCTTTGGTATTTCGTAAGCGAAGGTTGCCGGAGACCGCCGCAACACAAGGGTCAGCAAAATGTTGTACGGCGTTGGCGACCATGTCGTTATCGAACGAGGTATCGCCATCCAGCACCATGACGATTTCGCCCTGAGCGATAGCCAGGCCAGTATTTTCGGACGACACTCTGCCACCTCTTAGCCACTTGGGTATCACACGCAGAGAGCGTTGCGGCATGCAGCTAATTTGCGGCAGCATGTCCATCGCTGCATCATAGGTATCTTTATTGCTCACAGCACCATCGATCATGGCCAGTATCTCGATTTTGCCGGCATACAACTGGTTGGCCATAGAGCTTATGGTGGTCTGAACGTCTTTGCCTTCCGAGTAACAAGTCACGATGCAACTCACTGATGGAGAGTAAGTGAGTGGGCCGGGAGGTGTATGGCAACGCCGATGGTAGTGCTTGAAAACACCGATGAGAATCAGCAGATACAGTGGTACTTCGAATGCCACAACAAAAGGTGCCAGCTCGGCAACATAAGTGAGCACATCATCGGTCGCCAGGCGGCTGAAATAGATTTCCAGAGTGGTCAGTGTTTCAAGAAGCAGCTCGTACATTCTGTGCTCCTCAGCCCTGTTGCAGGAACTGCAGTACGGTGTCTGCAGAGTGAGTGGGAGGAATGTCTTCTGGAATGCACAGGCTGCTAAAATACAGGTCTTGATCTTTGAAGTGACGAAGTTGAATGGCCAGTTTGCGTACCTGGTCGACAAAGGCTTTCAGCGACCCGGCTGGCGTTTTTGGCAGCAGTATCCAGACCGAGTCCTGACTGACTCTGTGAATAAGATCGGTGTCCCGGATAAGCTCGGCAACCCGTTTGAAAAACGCATCGTTGTGTTCCCTGGGTACAGCGTCGTTTTGCCCAGGTGGTTGTACCACAGCGATTGACAGCAGGCAGAAAGCTTCTGAGTCGTAGCGTTGAACAAGGTTCAGCAGCCAGTCCAGCATTTGATGAAAGTACGCGGGTGCGGCGAACTGTCCGGTCGTGGCCAACGGTTCCGGGGATCGTAACCGCCCCTGTTGAAGCGCAGCCTCAGCGTGGGCGGTGATGGCGTAGTGTTGGACCCGATGATCCCGCAGCTCTTCAGGTGCAGAATTTTTCTTGCAGCTGAGGCAGCGGGCCACAGTATTACCCTCGACAAACGTAGCGCTGCAACTGTTGCAGATGTACTGCTCAAGTGGCCTATCGTAATCGACTCCAATGTGCCGAAAATGCGTTTGGCATTGCGGGCAGATCAGTCCCTCGCGGCGGGCGAAGTTCGACTCAGGGGCGACATGGCCACAGGTAAAGCAATGAAAGAAACGCGCTTGTTCGATATCAATACTGTCGCAGTTCGCGCAGGTATCGATGAAGCTCAGTGCGGCGGACTCGCAGTGCTTGCAGACACGCAGGCGGTCAAGCAATCCAACTGGAGTGAGCAAACCGTCCAGCTCAAGTTGTGTGATGTCCGGTTGTTGTTTGGAGTTTGCAGCTAGAGCTTCCGGTAAAGGGTACACCCAGAGCTTTGCCTGGTCAGTTTGCAGGGTTGGAGAAAGCTTTAAGCCCTCGCGACTGAATAAAAAGGCCAGCAGTTTGTACTCGGCAGAGGGGTAGGTCATTGCTGCTGCGGGTAACAGTGCCAAGCGTCGCCGAATTGTCTCGGCCTTGGTGCAGGCTTCGTTAATGTCAGCAGTGATTCCATCCGCCAGGCAGGCGGCGAGGGCAGTCGGTGGCTTGGCAACAAAGATTGGCAATGACCAGCTTGGCTCGGCACTTCTAAGCTGCCACAGCGCAGTGTCCATGCTTTGGTCGTCTGCATTGACAAGGATTGCGTCCAGGCTTGGGTCCAGGTGCTCCAGTACGGTCTGCAGCTCAAAGCGATCACACTGCAAGGTCATTACGGTTGGCGACCACGCCGGACGGTCGGATTGTTTTCCGATGCTAAGATATAGAACCCGCTGGTGGGGTTCATATTGCAGATTGGCATCCATCAAACAACGGCCCGGCTTGCTGATACTGCGCAGGCCGTAAGCGGCCAAGCAGGCAATAATCTTAAGGTTTACTGTACGTGTTGATCTCTCCCTGACCGGTAACCACTAGACTTTGCTATTGTGCAAAAAACACACAATAGTTATTGCTTTTCAATGGCTTAGCAATGCTTTTGCTTATCTTATAAGCGTAGTCAAAGAATTGACGCTCGCCACGGTTGGCGTATGTTTATTGTTCGATATGGCGGTTTTTTACGATTAATGCGCGCGTAACGCCCGCCCAAGCTTTTTCTCACCGAGAATCGCTGTGAAATCGTTGTCCTGCCAGACCGTCTCGCCGTTGATCAGCACCCTGGAGACCACGCCATCAGAGCGGTTCACCATTTGCTCATGCTCAAACAGCTCGCGGTAGATCAGCTGGCGATTGGCATTGGTATCGTAGCTGGCCAGGGCGTCAGGGTTGATGATGGCGATGTCGGCCTGTGAGCCGATGTCCAGGCGGCCCGTGTCCAGTCCGAAGAACTCTGCTGGCTCGCGGGTTAGACGGCGCACGACCCGGGCGACAGTGTCCTGACCATCCTCCTGGGCCAGCTGCAGTGCCATCAGGTTAACGTCAAAGAATGCCATGTTCGTGATGTGTGCGCCGGAATCGGAAAAGCCGGGCAGGGCTTGTTCGTGCAGCATAAGTTCCTTGACCACTGAGCGCGTGGTATTGCCTACGTCAACCCAGTAGCGGAAGTTACGGTCATACTCGCGTAGCAGATGCAGCATAAAATTGGCATCGTCTTCGATTGGGTTCGGGAACTTATCGAATTCAGCCTGTTCTTTACTGTCTCTGGCGGCCTCTTTGTCGCCGTGTTGGTAACGCTCCAGGCGGTCCATGACTTCCTGCAAGGTGTTGCCGTTCCAGATCTCGACTGGAGCACGATCAAACACCATGCGAAACAGATCGCGAATCACCATGGTGTCGGGCAGGCCCATTTTGGTTTTGAAGTGGGCGAGGTTATTGCCGCGTCGTCCATGGTGCCAATCGCGTCGGAATTGCTCAATAAACTCCGGGTCGTTCAACAACTTGCGCCGGCCTTCCACGTCGTCGTATTCCTTGGCAATCAACCGGCAAGTGGAATCCATCTCTTCAAACAGAGGGCTGACAATTCCATCAGACCAGATGCGGAAATTGGTGGCTAAAGACTGAAAATGCAAATTCCCCTTGAACAGCTTACTGTTCATCAGTTTGGCAAAGTTCAGGAAGCCGCCACTGGCCTTGGGCATCAGGACGAACTCCATGACCGACAGAGCGGAGGTTTTCAGGGTCTTGCCGAACAGACGGCCGCTGGTCAGTGCAAAATAAACGAAAGCTTTGGCGCGATTTTCGATAATTGGTGTCGTCTGCCAGACCCGATCACGTTCGCGAACCACGTTGAGCAGGCGTTTCAGCTCTCCGAAGCTTGCAAATTGAGTGGGTATGCGTTTGTCAGTATGCGGTTCATTGGCCAGAAAATGAAACGGTAAGCCGTCGGTGCTCATGCCCACATAGCCCTGTTCCATCGCCTCGTCGAGAATATCGCACATTCGCTGTAATTCCGCTTCGGTCGGGTCGCGGCTGATACTGTCCTGCAAGCCCATGACTTCGACACGAAGCATGGAATGCGGCAGCAAAGCCGCCACGTTTGGGCCCAGCGGAACATTGTCAAAATGGTCCAGGTATTCGCCAGGGCTGTTCCAGGAGACGGCTTCAACGCATTTGTTGAGCACCGGTTTGGGGATGTTCTCCACCCGGGTAAAACAGTCAACAATCGGGTTCTGTTCGCCTTCGATCTGTTGGCCGAAGCTGGTGCCCAGGCTGCAGTTTCCCATCAGCACGGTTGTTGTGCCGTGGCGTACGACCTCGGGCAGCCGTGGGTCGAGATCAACCTCCAGGTCAAGGTGCGTATGAATGTCCAGTAGCCCCGGCATCAGCCAGAGGCCGTCGGCATCAATCACCTCGCTGGCGGCATAGCCGGGCAGTGCGCTGCCTTTGGCGGCTACTTTGCCGTCTTTGATGGCAATATCCAACGGCTCGGGCGCATTACCAGTACCGTCAAACACCAGAGCATTCTGAATAAGCGTATCCCAACCTTTCTTGCCACGCGCCATAATGACCCTCTCTTGTTGTTTAAGCGTGTAACGATACTGCTTTTAGCCCAGGCATGAAAGCCGTCGCCAATTACTCTCCGGTAAATACCGGTTCGCGCTTCTCCAGAAAAGCGCGCGGCCCCTCCATGGCGTCTTTTGATGCCATTACCTGCATGCCGTGCGCTTGTTCGACTGGGTAAGCATCCTGTTCGCTGAGCACTTCCGTTTCCCGCAGGGTCGCCAGTATCGCCCTAACAGCAACCGGCCCATTGCGACAGAGGCGATCAGCAATACTGTGCGCTTTCTCTAAGGCAGTGCCGTCTGCCACCACATGGTTAATCAGACCAAGTTCGTAGGCACGTTGGGCGCTCAGATCGTCACCGCACAACAGCATTTCGGCAGCGACCGCGTAAGAAATCTGTCGCCGTAAACGGACTGCTGAGCCAGCCATTGGGAACAGACCGCGCTGTACTTCGGTGATGCCGAACACTGTGCTTTCACCGGCAACCCGGATATCCGTACCCTGTAGAATTTCCGTGCCGCCGGCGCGGGCTACCCCTTCTGCTGCAAGTATCACTGGCTTGGTCGGCCGGTAAGTGCGCAACCAGGCGCCCATGATCAGCTCAGGTTCGTCCAGCGCGCGCTGCATGTATTCCGAATTCGCCTTGCCGGAGCTCATAATCGGGATTTCCGACAAATCCATACCGGCGCAAAATATAGGCCCTTTACCGGTCAATATAGCGCAGCGCAGATTGTCGTCTTTATCGAGCTCCTGCCAGGCGTCGTACAGAATGCACATGGCTTCGCAATTAATGGCATTGCGCTTTTCGGGGCGATTCAAAGTGACGGTCATGACCGCATTGCTTTTCTCAATCCGTACGGCAGGCATATCGGTGTTCCTAAGTATTTGCAGCGACCGGCAATGTGCCACGTTGTGGTGTTCAAGTGAACCGGCTTAAATTGCGATCGCGTCATAATTTATCAGGCCACTGTTTGTTGTAATCGCTCTTTTATAAGAGGATAAGGCTATGGGGCCATTGCACGGCACCACCATCATTGAAATTGTCGGCTTGGGGCCGGCGCCTTTCTGCGGCATGCTGCTGGCGGATATGGGAGCGCGAGTCATCCGCGTTGACCGCCCGGGCGGCGGCACCTTTGGCGCGGCCGACAACCCTAAACTGGATTTTCTGAACCGCGGCAAGCAGTCAATCTGCCTGGATTTGAAAAATGAACGAGGCCTGGCTGCGGCGAAGCGCCTGATCAGCCGTGCCGACGGCTTGATTGAAGGCTTCCGACCTGGAGTGATGGAAAAGCTGGGCCTGAGCCCGGACGACTGCCTGCAGAGAAACCCACGCCTAGTTTACGGCCGCATGACCGGCTGGGGCCAGGACGGTCCGTTGGCACACACCGCCGGGCACGATATCAATTACATTGCGCTCGCCGGTGCCGGGCATGCCATCGGGCAGGCAGGACAGAAGCCCAGCATTCCGCTCAACTTGGTTGGGGATTTCGGGGGTGGTGGGCTGATGCTCGCTTTCGGCATGGTTTGTGCGCTGCTTGAAGTCAAATCGTCCGGGGAAGGCCAGGTGGTGGATGCCGCTATGATTGATGGCACAGCTACCTTGATGAGCAGTGTGTTCGCCGCCTTTCAAGCGCAATTCTGGAGTGACCTGCGAGGCACCAATATGCTCGATGGGGGCGCTCCGTTCTATGACTACTACCAAACCAAGGACGGCAAATACATCTCGCTGGGCGCCATAGAGCCGCAGTTTTATGCCGAGTTGCTGAGCAGGCTGGGCGATGAGGCAGCAGCGCAGCTTGCCGAGCAGTACGACTTTGCGAACTGGCCAGCTATGAAGCAACAACTGGCCGCTGTGATCAGCCGGAAAACCCGGGACGAGTGGGATAGCGTATTGGCTGGCAGTGATGTCTGCTATGCGCCGGTATTGTCGATGGAGGAAGTGCGCCAGCATCCGCATCATCAGGCGCGCGGAACATTTCTGGACGACGGTGACACATGGCAGCCGGCACCGGCGCCCCGCTTCAGCCGTACCGCAGCCGGGCCACCAAAGCAGGCAGTAAAACCGGGCGAGCAGAGTGGGGCGATTCTGGCTGAGATTGGCTATACGGAACAGGAGATCGCGGAACTCCTGGCTGAATAATGCGGTGCGTAATGATCAATATCCGATTAAAAGTTGCATAAACCTGTGCAAAAGCAGCGTTAAGTGCTATTATTGTGCATATTTTTCATATCGGCAACCGGATGGAGCAAGCTCAACCAGACCCTAAAAATGTGTTATCCAAAGCCCTGCAACGCGCCCAGGAACAAATGGGTGTGGACAGCCAGTTGATGGCCGCCATTCTCGGAGTAAACCGAAGCACGCTCAGCCGTAGTTATCAGGCAGCCTCTCTGGATCCACAGCAAAACCCCGGCCGCCTGGCGGCGATCGTTTTACGCATTTATCGATCAGTCCACACCTTGATGGGAGGAGACGGGGAGAATGTCCGCCATTGGTTTCATACCGCCAACGCGGCCTTTGCTGGACAATCTCCATTGCAGGCCATGCAGTCGGTGGATGGCCTGGTTTTTGTGGCGCAATACTGCGACGCGATGCGTGGCCGCGCTTAGGCAGATACTCCTGCAGCCAGAGCCCTTGTTGGGCAGGGCGCAACGCCTGGTGGAAAGTCAGGAGGTAACCGCCACCCTGCAATTATGCGACTCACTGGCCGAGCAGGATTTGTTGGAACAGCTTATTGAGCAAGCAAAGCCAACAGCGGTGGCTGACACCGCCCACCTGCATTACTTGCTGGCCACGCCGTTTCGTTACCCGCCACTGCGTCACGGCTCCCGTTTCGGTCGCCGCGACCAGCGCAGCATTCTGTACGCTTCTCGCCAGGTCCAAACCTGTATGGCTGAGGTTGCCTATTACCGCCTGCTCTGGTGGCACGACATGGCCGAGCCGCCACCCAATGCAATCCAGAGCGCACACACCCTGTTTGAGCTCAGTTATCGATCTGACCAGGGTATCGACCTCAGCGGCTACGCGCATGAGAGATACCGGCAGGCGCTGGCAGACCCGGCCTTTTACCGCGACACCCAGGCGCTGGGCAGCCGTATCCGCGAAAGCGGGGCCGATGTGCTGGTGTACCCATCCGCCCGCTGCCCAAACGGCGGCCGTAATGTGGCGATCTTCAGCCCGGCGGCGCTGCACTCCACCCAGCCCGAGCTCCCCAGAGCCGTACTCTGCCATACCCGTGCCGAAGTCGTATTCTTCGCCATGCAAAACCAGCGCAGCGAGTTCCCGCTGTCGCTCTTTCTTGTCGATAGAAGGCTACCGCGGCCGGCAGTTTGAACGGCTAACGCAATAGCGCTTGGCCATTTGCACGAAGGCCTCGAATAAAACCCGGGCTTTCGCGACCGTCTGGTCTGAGAGAGGGATCTCGAAGACGAGACTACAGGGATGTATTCACGTCGTGTCGCGTAAGCCCGAGTTTTATTTGAGGCCGATTTCTATCGTGCGTAAAAGCTATGCTAGCTTCACGCCAGTATAAGTTTCCGCCGACGTCAACACCGCAATCCGGTGCACCACCCGCCGCCCCTCATAATCGGTCATCGCATAATGCTGCACCGCCTGCTGATCCCAGATCAGCAGATCACCCTCCTGCCAATAATGGCGAAACTCAAACTCCGGCTTCTCCATATGGCGCAACAGTAATTGCAATACGGCCTCTGCTTCTAAAGGATTGAGGCCCTCGATAAACCTTGTATACACCGAGTTGATCGTTAACCAGCGCCTGCCGGTAAACGGGTGGGTTTTTACCACGGGATGTGAATGCAATAAGCCCTTTTGCAGAGCATCGCCGACCAGCTCTGCCAGAGGGAAGCCGGCCCGCCAGCCCTGCTCATACAGGTGGCCGTAATCGTGAATCGCGGTTAAACCTTCTAACAGCTGCTTCATTTTGTCAGACAAGGCCTCGTACGCCGCCGCGGTGCTGCGGAAGGCTGTTGCCCCACCAAATTCCGGGATGACCTTGCCATGCAGCAGGTTGACCACTGGCGGGTGCTGTAAAAAGGTTTCATCCGCATGCCAGGCGTCTGCTCGATCGCCCTTGTCGGAATCAATCACGGTAATGAATGGGTACTGTTCATCAATGCCAAACTGGTCGGTAGCGTTGTGCTCTGGTTGCCCAAAGTGGTGGGCTAATTGCGCATGCTGCTCCGGGCTCATGTCGCCCGCAGGCATTGATACCACCTGGTGTTCGTACAGGGCACCGGCAATCTGTTGGATGACGTTGTTGCTGAGTGGGCCGGAAAAATCCACCCCGTCGATACGAGCCCCCAACTGGCCGCCGAGCTTGGTGATTGTTAATGGCACGCTCGTTTCCTCCTTTAAGACTTGCTGTCAAACTGTCGGCCGGCAGTGTACACCGCTTATCAGCCAGCCCATGGAAAGCTGCAGGAATTGCAATCTTTGGCATCCTGCCATGCGCTGCGCTCTGCAATTGCTTAAGGAGATTTTAAATGGCCGCAATAGCATCTATCCGTTTCAACATGACCGGTAGCGAAAGCGACCCAGCTCGGCGTGCGCAGCGCTATCAGGCGGCGATAGACATTGCGGCCTACGCTGACCAGCACGGTTTTACCGCGGTAAATTTTGAAGAACATCATTGCGCGGAGAACGGCTGGTTACCCTCGCCGCTGACCATGGCGGCCGCTACCGCGGCGCGCACCGAGCGGGTTCAGATTGGGGTGATGGCGCTGCTGGTCGCCTTGTATGACCCGGTTCGGCTTGCGGAAGACATCGCCGTCGTGGACTTGCTGAGCCGGGGCCGGTTAAATTTTGTTGCTGGCATGGGGTATCGGGAAGTCGAGTTCAGAGCCACTAATAAACCCTGGGATACCCGGGGCGAGTGGATGGACCATGTGCTGGAAACTCTGCTGAAAGCCTGGAGTGATGAGCCCTTCGATTACCAGGGTATGCGCATGAATGTCACCCCGAAACCCTACACTCGCCCGCACCCAATGTTCCTCGTAGGTGGCATGAGCAAGCCGGCCGCCCGGCGCGCTGCCCGTTTTGGCTTGCCGTTCGCGCCACCGTCGGCCATGCCCGAGTTGGAAGCTCTGTATTATCAAGAGCTTGAGCGCCACGGTAAGCAGGGTTTCGTGTACACACCCAGAGCGGATTTTTCCTGCCTGTTCATCGACGAACATCCGGAGCAGGCCTGGCAGGAGCTGGGCCCGTACTTTCTGAACGAGGCGGCCGAGTATTCAAGCTGGGCAGAACAGGGCCTGTTCAGGCCTATGGAGATGCCGGCGACCAATCTGGAAGCGCTGCGCGCCAGTGGTTTCTATGAAATCGTCACCCCGGAGGAGTGCCTGCGGCGGCATCGGGCAGACCCGGACTATCAGGCGACCTTGCACCCACTCTGTGGGGGTATTCCGGTGCCTAGGGCTTGGCACTGTGTTGAGTTGTACCACCGTCAAGTCCTTGCCAGGCTCTAGGGCAGCTCTGAAAAATACCCGATACCTCTGGCTTCCAGGCGAATCCAGAGTTGAGGCGCGAGTTGGAAGGCTTACTGGTGGTAAGTCGAGAACTTGCAACGAAAAGGATGGGTTCGCCTGTTAGCCCAGAAGGCTGGGCTGTAGCGCAGAGGCATTGGGTATTTTTCAGAGCTGCCCTAGCTTTTTCAGGCTTGGTGTCATTTTTTTGGCACGTTAGTTCTCATTGGCGGATGCTCCATAAGGCTCTAATTTAAAGCGCTTTTTAAGTTGTTCATTGCCATTTATCGGTAAATGCTGGTCGTTCGCCAGTGATTGCTGTGTGATTTTTGACACCAGCCCGATGTGAACTAGTTTTATAAGAATCCCATCACTTTGCACCAATATGCAACTTTGCACCAATATGCAGCAGCAATCAGGTTTTTCTCTCATCGAACTCATGGTCGCGCTGGCAATCGTCGCGATATTGACTTCGGTGGCTGTTCCGCCGCTGAGTGACTGGATTCGCGACAACCGCCTGCAATCAGCTGGCCAGCAGCTGATGGGCTTGGTTCAGATGGCTCGTACGGAGGCCATTGCCCGTAACCGATTCATCACAATCGACCCTCAGGGCGACAATGAATTCTGGGTGTGCGTAGCGGATGTGTCAGGTGACGCCTGCGATCAGGCCGCTGATGGATTTCTGAAAGCCCTGGTGCTGGCCAGTGACTCCTTAACGGTCACCAGCGGTGCACCAGCGAATGATGGCCTCGCATTCAGTCCCAGAGGGCGACTGGACGAAGGTGGTGCCGCTGTTGGCTTTGGTATTTGTGACGACCGTGGCGCCGGGGAAGGGCGATTCGTAGCCGTTAACCAGGTGGGCCGGGCGCAGCTTCGAAAACTGGATAGTGACCGTGGGGATTCCTGTTTGCCATGAGCAGTCCTGCAAGTTCACAACAAGGTCTGACCATGATCGAACTGTTGGTCGCAGTATTATTGTTTGCGATCAGTGTAGTGGGTATGACTGCCCTGCAAACGCGGACCATGCAGGACAGCTTGGATACCCGGCAACGGTCAATCGCTCTTTGGCGTGCCAATGGCTTAATCGATCGTATGGCTGCAAATAATTCCACTGCGGCCATACAAGCCTATTCCGATGCCATTAATGGCCTGGCTGACTGCCCAACTGACGCGCCGGCAAGTTGCTCAGCGAGCGCTATGGGAGAGGGGAATGATTGCAGCGCTGATGACATGGCTGAATTTGATGTCTGGAGTGAACTGTGCGGTGCCGACCCGCTGGATGAGCAGTTGATAGAGTTTGAAGTTGCTTTGGACTGTGCCGGCGGTTGTGTCGCTGGCAGTGACCTGACGTTGACCATGAATTGGTTATCGAAAGCGGTTGACAGCGATGTGCAGCTGCGAGAAAGCCAAATTGAACTGGATGATGAAGCGATGACAGCGGCGACCGAACAGATTATTCTGGAGTTCCGATTATGAGTTCTGTTAGTCGGATTCGACACAGCGGTTTTTCGCTCCTTGAACTTATGATATCCATGGCGTTGGGCTTATTTTTCCTGGCAGTGGCAACCACTTTTCTGCTTAGCTCAAGAGTGGCACATAGCACTCAGGACATAAACTCCAGGCTTCAGGAAAACGGGCGGTTCGCTCTGGATGAGTTGTCCTCCAGTATTCGTATGGCTGGCTACGTTGACGTGCTGGCTGCGGACGCACAGATTCCGGTTGGGCAGTTTTATACCGGGCCTTGCGCGGGTTTTGATCCCTGTACAGCTGACGGTGGGGGTAATGCCTCCGACCGCATTGCGGTCCTTATGAACCCGCCGCCGGATGATGGCACTGACGAAGATTGCGTTGGTAACCCGCTGGATGCGGACGCCGCGATGGCTGCGACATCAGTTGCAGCGTATCTTTATATGGTGGGGGATGATAACGGGGTCAGCAGCCTGATGTGTCAGACGTTTCTGATCGATGCCGATGGCGTGGCGAACACAGTCAATGCAACTCCCCAAGTGTTGGTCTCTGGAGTTGACAATCTACAAGTGCTGTATGGCGTTACCGACATATCCAGCATGGAAGACGTGGATACTCGAATTCAGCGCTATGTCAACGCTGAGACAGTTGACGGCTTGCCCGTGCCATTGGGCGCGGCCACGCCCTGGGTGGACATTGCCGCTGTTCGCCTGGCGGTTCTCGCAAACAGCGGGTTGAATGATCGGAGTGACCTGGAAGAGACACGAACCTTCAATCTGTTAGATGCGCCACCGCTTGCCATGGCAGACAAAGCACGCCGTCAGGTCTTTGGAACGACCGTCACCGTGAATAACGCGCGAGATTAAGCATGATTCGATGTGCTGAAAAAGTGCAGCTGAGGATGCAGCAGTCCGGCGCAGTGATGATCGTCGTGTTGATTGTTATGACGGCTCTGTCCTTGCTGGCCATGAGCTCGGTATCAGATACCCATCTGCAGCTGTCGATGGTTCGAAACGACCAGCTGTACCTGAATGCGCATCGTGTCGCACTCTCTGAGATCAATGCACAGATTGACGTGATCAACATCAATCCCAGCAATGAATTGGATGACCTCATTATGGACCTGCTGGAGTTTGATGTTGATCAACTCTGGGAGCTTGAAAGCGAAGATCTGCTTGGGCCGCATGCCGGTGCAGGGGCTTACGATCAGTGGCTGGCTTTATCAGTTGCTTGCGACCCTGACGACTGTCTGCCACCGCCTGGTTATTCCTTGGACGACGCGACACGTGTACTGCGTGGTCGCATTCAAAGTAACGCCAGCCTTGGTGACAGCGGTGCACGATCGGATCAAACCCAGTCGTTTTGGTATTTGCTGCCGCAAGGGATTACGACTTGGTGAATACACACTGTCTGTTAGCCTGCAGTTTATAAGGAAGCTTTGATGAACCGAATATTCATTGCAATTGTCAGCGTGCTTTTTCTGCAGACTTCGGTTGTGGCGTTTGCTCAGAATGCTGGTGCGTCACAGAGGCTGCCATCTCCGCAGCAATTGTCTGATAAAGATCCAAATCATATTCCTGAAACCTATTTCCGTCTCCTGGAAAAGGCGGCTCGAGGTGGCAATGATTTCTCGATTGCAGTCACGCTGTGGCCGGCGGATTGCAGCAATTGCCGCCTGCAGAGCCGGGTCACCCAGGCAACTGAGTTACTCACTGTAACGGGCGAGTTGGTGAAAGCCAGCTCACTAAAATCGAATCATACCTACCGCGCCCTGGGGGTGCGTTTCAAAGAAGCTTCTTCCAGTGAGATTGATGCTCTATATCTGAGTCCGGGCCAGGAATGGGGCGAATAAAGTGAGATTAGCAGTAGTATTAACAAATATTCTTTTGGCAGCGCTGCTGATCAGTGGCTTGGTGCTGGCGGATGACACTGAGATATACACGGATGTCTCGGCTTGTGCGACGGTAAATCAAGAAAAATATCGCTTTGTTTTTATCGTGGATAATTCCGGTTCAATGAGTAGTTGGGAATTCACTCAGAGCCGAAATACCATTCGTTCAACGATCAGGGAAGTACTCGAAAGTGACCTGGATGATATTCAGGTCGCCGTTGTTCAATACGGCACCAACCATTTTACGCGCGAGCACAAGTACGACGTAACTGTCCCGTTTACGTCAGACGTTGTAGCGGCCACCAGTTGGACCCGTCACTTTGGCCCGGGTTCTCCGCGGTACTGGGATTTGCAGGACCATCAACCCGCATCCTTGAAAGAAATGCGGGAGGACAATGTTTGGGCTGCTGGTGGGGCGCTGGACGTGAGTGACGCCACAAATGTGCAGATCGTATTTTTTACTGATGCACTGCGCGATTTTTGGGGCGGGTGTTGCTCATCTTTGGTGAATACTGGGAGTCCCAATCACAATCTTGGCTCGACCTTGCCAGGCTTTGATGAATACAACGTTCTAAAAAACGGCAGTGTTCTGCCCAACGGCCTGAAAGCACAATTTACCATACTGCATGTTCCACCCGGGGGCTCATGGTATGCGCCCGCTTCCAGAGCCGCAGCGGCTATTGCCTCTCCTGGAGGTAACTATACCGGTGATGTGGAATGGAACCCGGGGGATCCGGAAGGCCCAGGTTCCAAGCCGCGACGCTATGTGCAGGGCAGTTTTTCGGTGTCCGATGCGAGTAAAATTCTCGAGCTGATCCGGCAGGTTATAGAGGAAGTTAAAGGTATCACCTACACCAATGTAGCGCCTGCGATTTCGGTGAACGCTTTCAACCAGCTACAACACCGTAATGAATTGTATTACGCGATTTTCCAGCCGAAACTCAGTGCCCGTTGGCAGGGCAACATTAAGAAATTTAAGATTACCAGCGAGGGTGAGTTGCAGGATGCCAATGGAAATCCGGCAATTGATCCGAGTTCCGGGTCAATCAGTGACGATGCGCAAAGTTTCTGGAGCGATGTGGTTGATGGCTCTGAGGTAGAGCTCGGGGGAGTCCGCGAGCAATTGACGGCCTCGCGCGAGGTGTACACAGATGCCTATGCCCTAGCCGGGGGTGGCAGCGGCCTGCATCAAATACAAACCGACTCGGATATCAGTTTTGAGGCTCTGGGCCTCGGTACGACGAGCACTGGTGGCTTGTGCGTAGAAGCGGCTGATCGCAATGGCGAAACTATAACCGCTAATACCTTTGGAGTTGAGGCTGAAACAGACCTGCCTGTTGACGGTGGGAGTGCAGTCAGATTGAGTTTCACCACAACCGATGAGATCAGGGCTGAAGTCAGGGTGACCCGCAGCAGTGGTGGCCCAGTACTTGTATGTGAAGGAACTTATTCCGCCAGTCCGGACGCGGCTCATCAATGTGAAGAAAACTTGCCAGCGAACGCCACCGCGATCAGCTTGTATTTCGAGACTGCCAGTGGCTCGGGCTTAAGCAGCACGGTGGAATATATGCTGGAGTACAATTTGACCTCAGGTTCGGTGCCCACTGTGTGTGCAGACCTGGAAAGCAAGCGAACCCAATTATTAAGCTGGTTGACCGGCCAGGATGTCTACAATGACGACGGCGACACGTTGTTCACGGACCCAACGCACTACACAGCCGATCCGCTGCATGCTCAGCCCTTTGTCATTACCTATTCGGGTTCCAGCGCTTCCAATGCTAAGGATGTACTTTTTTCTGTGGATAATCTCGGTATGCTGCATGCTATTGACCCCGCGGATAACAAGGGCACTGAAAAATGGTCCTACCTGCCCGCTGAGCACCTGGATAACCTCAGGGATTACGCAGGCAACAAAGCCGGTGCGCCCAAAGTATACGGCCTGGACGGGTATATTTCGGTTCTGCAAAGAGAAGCTGCTGGCAGTACTCCGAGTAATTTCTCGCTGGATGAAGTGACTCTTTTCATTGGCGAACGGCGCGGAGGTCGTAATTATTATTCCATCGATGTCAGCGATGCACATACCAGCATTAGCCAACCGTCAGTCAACTGGAAAATTATCGGCAGCAACGACTCGCGATTTTCCGACCTTGGCCAAACCTGGTCTGCCATGCTACCCAGGAAAATCAAAACCAATTGTTCGGCACTTGGCAAAGGCTGTGTTGAGCACGAGGTGGTGGTTTTCAGCGGTGGTTATGATCCGGCCAATGATGACTCCAGTCGTATACCCAGTGACACGCTTGGCAATGCAATTTACATTGTTGATCTGGAGACCGGAGGAGATCGGTTCTTCTGGTCAGCCGGCAACAACAGCGATGCGCGAGCATCGCACAACCACAATTTGAATCTTGACATTGAACATTCAATGCCAGCGAGCCCGATGACCGTGGATACAGACGGTGACGGCGCCATAGATCTGATTTTTGGAATCGATATTGCGGGCAATATTTGGCGGATCGATTTTGATCCCAGCAAATCCGCAGGAAGTTCTCAATGGGCGAGTGGAGGCAAAATTGCCAGATTGAACGAGAATGGCGACTTGCGACGTTTTTATAACACGCCGGATATTTCCCGAACCAACCCACGTTCCGGTCGAGACAGCTTTGTACTGGTTGTAGGTTCTGGTTTTCGTGCTCATCCGAACGACAGGCTGGAGTCCGATAATCGCCTATACGTTGTATTTGACCCTTACACCAAACGTCGTCGGCTTTCGGGTGGGGACGAGAGTTTGCGCTACAAGTACATTAGTACAGGAGCCTCATCTGCACGGATGATAGAGTTTGACGATCTTGACGAGGCCGGCAGTCTTTCGATATTGCCAGAGCACGGCTTTTACAAGAATATGACTGCCAATGGCGAGAAAATTTTGCAGCGTTCCATCACTTTTAATAACACCATCATTGTCTCAAGCTTTATTCCCACGGAAGAAGGTAGTGAAGAGTGCGCAGTTGGCAATGGGCGGACTTATTTTCTAAACCTGGCAGATGGCAGCAGCGTGTTTGCCGACGAGTTTGTGGAATTGGTGCATCCCGGGATCCCTCCAGAGGCAACTATTCTGCACTTGCCAAAAATTGCTGTGTGCATCGGCACAGAATGCGTTGCCGCTGAAGAAACACCATCAGGTGATGACACTGATTCAGACCCTTGTGATCCGTCCGGCTTCGATGCCGGGTCACATGGCTCCGCGCTGGCGGCTGCCGTGAGCGCGACCACCTGTGGTATGGAGAAGGGGCGGGCATTCCGTGCGGAGTGGCGCGAAAACTAAACAACAGGTGAAGCTTATGGTCCAAGAACTGAATTCCCGCCCTATGACCAGGGCCGGATTACAACGCCAACAACAAGGGGTCACCCTGATAGAGCTGATGATCGCCGTGGTAATCATCTCTATCCTAGCGTCGGTTGCCTTGCCCAGTTACGACCAGTATGTTAAGAAATCAAGACGCTCGGACGGTGCTGCTCAGCTGTCTAGAATCATGCAACAGCAAGAACGATTCTTCCTCAATAATATGACTTACACCGAAGATTTGTCGGATTTGGGGTATGATACTTCGGGCGGCGCGGTGGAGTCTCAAGAAGGCTATTACAACATTTCGGCCGATACTTGTGATGGTGTCCCTATAACCCGCTGCGTACTACTAACTGCTGACCCGTTGGCCGGGCAGGAAGAGGATGGCGCACTTACGCTTAGTAGCCGTGGTGAGAAAACTCACGATGGAAACCCCGGCTGGGATCATTGAGCTCAATAAACTCCGGCGGCGGTGTCACCTTGAGCTAGTCATTGATGCAACCGGAGCGTCCCATGCCTGACGATAAGAAGTTGGGTATGAGCCGCAATATACCGCGTCGTGACTTTGTCAACGGAGTGGCGACGCTGGCGCTTGGCTTGAGTGTTTCCGGTGGAGGTATTTCAGGGAATGAAGCATTGCAGCGTAAGCTGCGCCCCATGGACTATCCTCCGGCCAAAACGGGGCTTAGAGGCAGTCATCCCGGCTCCTTTGAGGTCGCCCACCAGCTTGCCAGAGAGGGGCGACGTGATTGGGGGCCTGAGTATTCGGCAGAGACGGAGCCGTTTGATCTGGTGGTGGTTGGTGCCGGCATCAGCGGTCTGGCAGCTGCTTATTTTTACCAGCAGAATAATCCTGATGCGCGCATCCTGGTGCTGGATAACCACGATGATTTTGGTGGCCACGCCAGGCGCAATGAGTTCCAGTTGCGGGACCGAACGTATCTGAGTTATGGCGGCAGCCAGTCCTTGGAAGACCCGCAATGGTACAGCTCGGTCACCAAGCAATTGCTGCGGGATCTTGGCGTGGATGTGACGCGTTTTTATGCCCTGTACGATCAGCAGTTTTTTCGCCGCCATGGTTTGCAAGGCGCTGTGTACTTCGACCAGCAAACGTTTGGTAAAGACCAACTGGTTCGCTATCCCCTGCAGGAATACGACAACTTTTTACCATTGACCAAACCTGATCTCAGCGTCGAACACGCGGTGAAGCTGATGCCGCTCTCCAAGCCGGCGCGGGAGCAGATGCTGAAGCTTCTGACGACCAAAGGCAACCGCTTAGTGGATATACCGGCTGAGGAACAGGCCGACTATCTCTGGCGTATCAGCTACCGGGAATTTCTCGCCCGCCATCTGGGCGTTGACCATCCCGAAGTGCTTTCTGTATTGAATGGTCTCACCAACGACTCGACCATCAGCATCGACCGCGCCAATGCGCTGGGTATTCTGACTTATGTTGGTCTCCCCGGGCTGAAGGCCACGGCCATCGACGATTACAACGATGACAAACAGGAATACATTTTCCACTTTCCCGACGGCAATGCCTCTATTGCCCGACTTCTGGTGCAGAAGCTGATTCCAGCCGTCAGCCCGGCCAGCGGCATGGATGAGATTGTGTCAGCCAACTTTGATTATCAGCAGCTGGATGTGCCGGGGGCCAGCGTCAAGCTGCGCCTGCACAGCACTGTGATAAATGTGCAGGAGGCAGACCACAGTCGCCAGAATTTGGCCCGCATTCAATACGTGATGCATGGCAAAGCGTACACGGTGGAGGCCCGACATTGTGTGCTGGCTGGTTACAATGCGATGATACCGTCTATGTGTCCGCAACTTGACCAGCAACAACGCCAGGGCCTGGCATGGGCGGTAAAATCACCCATTCTGTATACCAATGTTCTGCTGAACAACTGGCGCGCGTTCAAGAAGCTGGGAATTGGTCAGTTTTCATCGCCGGGCAGTTATTACTCCGTCGCCTTTCTTGATTTCCCGGTCAGCATGCCGGGTCTGCCGTTCTCCAGCGGTCCGGATGAACCGATCGTTTTGCACCTGGAGCGCTTTTACAAAGGGCCTGCCCCAGGCGCGACGCGCGAACAACAACACCGCCTTGGCCGCCATGAACTGTTCAATGAAAGTTTCGAGAGTATTGAACGCAAAACCCGCGAACAACTGGCCGGTGCGCTGGCCGAAGGCGGTTTCGATCCGGCAAGGGATATCGCTGGAATCACGCTCAATCGCTGGGGGCACGGATATGCGAACTGGTACAGTCCAATGGATGACGGCGAGCTTGACGATGCGCAAATGCCCTACAAAATTGGCAGGCGTCAGTTTGGCAATGTCAGTGTTGCAAATTCTGACGCCGGTGGCTCCGCAACGGTCGACGCCGCGATCGACCAGGCGCATCGGGCGGTCAGCGAGCTGCTGGGTTAATCCGATGCGGGGTCGCCGTCGCATTTATGCGTGCGGTCTGCTGGCCCTGTTCCCGTTGCTGACGATAATGGGTACTGCCTCAGCTGCTGATGTTCAATCGACCAAACTTCCTGATGATTCCCCCAATATAGTGATTATCCTGGCTGATGATCTGGGCTACGGTGATGTTGGTGCCTATGGCTCCCGGCGAATCCGCACGCCCAATATCGATCGGCTCGCTACCGACGGTTTGCGATTTACCCAGGCCTATGCCAGCGCCAACGTTTGCAGCCCTTCACGCGCCGGGCTGATGACCGGTCGCTATGCGATTCGCTCCGGCTTGGCCTGGAAAGTGGTGACCGCCGATGCCGAACATGGCTTACCAGCGGCTGAGGAAACCATTGCTGAGCTGCTTAAAAAGGCCGATTATCGCACGGCATTGATCGGTAAATGGCATCTTGGCAATCGGGAACAATATTGGCCGTTAGAGCATGGTTTTGATGAATTCTTTGGCGTACTGCACAGTAACGATATGCCCAACTTTCATCTGTACGATGGCCGCCAGCTGATTGAGGCGGAAATTGATCAGGCCAGCCTGACCAGACGGTACACTCAACAAGCGGTCAAGTTTATCGTCAGTAACGCAAAACAGCCTTTTTTGCTGGTTCTGTCACACAGCTTCCCGCATATCCCTTTGTACGCGTCCAGTGACTTTTTGGGTAAGTCGAATGCCGGTTTGTATGGCGATACTGTGGAGGAACTGGATTGGAGCACCGGGCGCATCGTCAGCGCTCTGAAAAGTCAGGGCTTGCAGCACAAGACCTTGGTGCTGTTCACCAGTGATAACGGCCCGTTCTTTGAAGGCAGTACAGCTGGTTTACGTGGTGGCAAGGGCAGTAGTTGGGAGGGAGGTTATCGTGTGCCGTTTATTGCCTCGTGGCCCGGTGTGATTGTGAGTGGGCAGGTCAGTGATTCGCTGACGATGAATATCGATGTATTGCCCACCTTGGCGGCGATTACCGGAGTGCAAGCGAGCGCCCGTGAGCTGGACGGCAAAAGCCTACTGCCATTGTTCAAAAATCCGGCGTACCGCATTCATGAGCGACTGCTTTTTTTCAACAATGAGAACATTGTGGCTGTGCGCGACCAGCACTGGAAGTTTGTCACCCACGCCTATTACACCGGCAGCCTCGGAGCGTTTGAAAAGTTTGACCAGCTGCCCGGGTTTACCGCGCCGTATGAGCTGCTGTTGGATGCTCGTGGCATCGATGGTGAAGTTTACAGTTACGCGGATCGTCACCCGGAGACTGTGAACCGATTTCGCCGCGAACTGAAAACCGCTCGTGAGCGGTTTTACCCTTTGCGCACTCGTCCACCGGAAGCGACTTACCCGCCATAGCGGCCACAGCTGCTCGCGTCGGGTCTGTTTTTTTATAAGGGAAACTGTTGCTGGTAGCTCACCGGCGCAGGGTCGGTTACACTCACGTACACTATTAGGCGGTGGGGCAGAAGTGAGTAATTTCAAATCCAGCAATGCAGTGATTCTGGGGCTTTGTTTGCTCGGCGGCTTGTCGGTATTGGGCTATCTACTGGCCGATGCGGCCATCGCAGTTAAGCAGTTTGAACGCAGTGTTACTGTTAAGGGCCTCTCTGAGCGGGAGTTTGAGGCGGATATTGTGCTATGGCCGATCGAGTTTACTGAAGCCAGCAACAACCTTGAGCAGTTGTACGAATCAATCGACAATACCACTTCAAGGATACGCAGTTTTCTGGAAGATCGTGGCATTGAAAGCGCTGAAATCAGCGCCTCCATGCCGATGATTGTTGATAAATCTGCTCAACAGTACGGTGGTCAGGCGCCTGCGGAGTACCGCTATGTGGCCAATCAGACGGTAACCGTGTATTCCGAATCGGTGGCGACGGTTCGCGCAGCCATGCAGTCCATCTCTAAGCTTGGGAAAAGCGGGATTGTTTTTTCCAGCGGTGGTTATCAGTCGCAAACCGAATACCTGTTTACCCGCCTGAATGAGGTGAAGCCGGAGATGATCGAAGAAGCCACCCGCAAGGCGCGTGAAGTGGCTGAGAAGTTTGCGCAGGATTCCAACAGCAGCTTGGGCAAGATTCGTTCAGCACGTCAGGGGCAGTTCAGTATCAGCGCCCGCGACAAAAACAACCCCCACATCAAAAAAGTACGCGTGGTTTCAACGGTGGTGTATTACTTGTCCGACTAAGCCCCTGACGCAGTTTTAACGAAAATTTCTGGACTTGCTGTTCAGTGCCTGTAGCTGGTGGCTCTGGTCAATCAACTCGCCGGCGATTACATGAATGACCGAGTCCTTGCATTCCATTACCCCTTTCACCAGCATGATGGTGGACTGCATCAGGGCTTGTCGGCAGCGCTCTTGCAGGCTTTTCCAGATCACGATATTGATGTTGCCTGTTTCGTCTTCCAGGGTCAAAAACACCACACCTGAGGCGGTCCCTGGGCGCTGCTTACCGGTAACAACACCGGCAACGCGTACAAAGCGGCCGTGGTTCAGATGCTGCAATTGCTGTGCTGTTTTGCAGTTTACAAAGGGCTTGCGAGAGCGCAGCAGTGCCATAGGGTGCTGCTTGATGCTGAGGCCGGTGGCGTGATAGTCCGCGAGTACGTCTTGAACCTCGCTGGGTGGTGGTAGAGTAATACCGCTACTCAAGTCCTCGCCCATATCAAGCAAGGGGCGGTGTGCTTCAATGGCGGCGGTTTCCCAGTGGGCCTGATGACGGTGACCGCTCAGTGAACGCAAGGCATCAGCACTGACCAGAGCTGCCACCTCCTGGCGGTTTAAGGCTGCGTGGCGCGCCAGCTCCTCGGCGCTGGTAAAGCCCCGCTGTTCACGCAGCTGACGAATGCGCTCAGCGGCAGCCTGATTGAAACCCTTGATCAGACGCAGGCCAAGCCGCAGGGCAGGCTGGGCGTTCAGTGTTCCGGCCATGTTGTTGAGATCCAGTGTGCAGTCCCACTGGCTGTGCAACACGTCGACTTCCAACACCGTGATGTGGTGGCGCCGGGCATCCTGAATGAGTTGGGAAGGTGAGTAAAAGCCCATTGGCTGACTGTTCAGCAAGGCGCAGTAAAAGGCGCTGGGGTAGTGGCACTTCAACCAGGCTGAGACATACACAAGCAAGGCGAAACTGGCTGCATGCGACTCTGGGAAGCCGTATTCGCCGAAGCCCTGCATCTGCTTAAACAGGCGCTCGGCAAAGGCCCGGTCGTGGCCACGGGCCAGCATGCCGTCGATTACCTTGCGCTCAAAATGCAGCAGGTTACCGTTCTTGCCCCAGCTGGCCATAGCGCGGCGCAGCTGGTCTGCCTCGCCACCACTGAAGCCGGCCGCCACCATGGCCAGTTTGATGACCTGCTCCTGAAAAATCGGCACCCCCAGCGTGCGCTCCAGTACGGCTTTGACCTCATCGTTGGGGTAGGTCACTGGTTCGCTGCCTTCACGGCGGCGTAGATAGGGGTGCACCATGTCGCCCTGGATGGGGCCGGGGCGCACGATCGCCACTTCAATCACCAGGTCATAGAACTTATGCGGTTTAAGCCGCGGTAGCATGGAGATCTGCGCGCGGGATTCCACCTGAAACACACCGATACTGTCAGCCCGGCTCAGCATGTTGTAGGTGATCGGGTCTTCCGCTGGCACTTTGGCCATGCTCAGCGGAATGGGTTGGTAGCTGTTGATCAGCTCGAAGGTCTTGCGGATGGCGGTCAGCATGCCAAGTGCGAGTACATCCACCTTCAACAGGTGCATGGCTTCAATATCCTCCTTGTCCCACTGGATGATGGTGCGTTCTTCCATGGCGGCGTTTTCTACTGGCACCAGGGTGCTGACCGGGTGACGGGTAATAATAAAACCACCCACATGCTGCGACAGGTGGCGTGGAAAGCCAAGGATGTCGTCCACCCGCTGCATAAACAGCCTGGCCATGCGTGAGCCACCGACGATATTGGCTTCCTCAAAACGCTTTTGCAGATCACCTTTGCGATCCCACCAGGCCAGAGATTTGGCCAGTTGATCGACAAACAGGGCATCCAGACCCAGGGCTTTGCCCACGTCGCGAATAGCACTGCGCGGCCGGTAGGTGATGACTGTGGCGGCCAGCGCAGCATGCTCGCGGGAATATTTTTTGTAAATGTACTGGATTACCTCCTCACGGCGTTCGTGTTCAAAGTCGACGTCGATGTCTGGCGGTTCGTTGCGCTCTTTGGAAATAAAGCGCTCAAACAGCACCGAGATGCGGTCCGGGTCGACCTCGGTAATAAACAGGCAAAAGCACACCACCGAGTTGGCGGCCGAACCGCGGCCCTGGCACAGAATGTTCTGGCTGCGGGCAAAGTAGACGATGTCGAATACCGTCAGGAAGTAGTACTCGTATTCCAGCTCGCGAATCAGCTTCAGCTCGGTGTCGATCTGCTCCTGTACCCTGGGCGGCACCCCGTTGGGCCAGCGCTGTCCGGCACCCTGTTGCACCAACTGGCGCAGGTAGTCGGCTGGGGTCAGGCCCGGTGGCACCAGTTCTTCCGGGTAGTCATAGCGCAATTCATCCATGGAGAAGCGGCACTGCCCGGCCAGATTCAGGGTTTCGCGCAGCAGGCCAGTCGGGTAGCGCTGCTCCAGCTCAGCGAGGCCGCGTAGGTGCTGTTCGGCATTGATTTGCAGCGCAGTGCCCAGCTGCTGCACCGGTGTATTTAGGCGGATAGCGGTCAATAGATCCTGCAGCGGTTTGCGTGTCCGGCAGTGCATGTGCACATTGCCGCAGGCCAGCAGCGGGCAGCCTGAATGCCGTGAAAGCTCATGAAAATATTCATACCGTTGAGCTGCTTCACATTCAAGTAAATTACTAAAGCCTATCCACAACTTATTGTTAAATATGGCTTTAAGAGAGCTTAATGCCTCCCTGTTTTGAGAATTGCGGTAAGCTGGCAGCCAGATGGCCAATTGCTCTCCAGCGGCGCGTTGCAGGTCGTTAAGCTGCAGGCTGTATTCGCCTTTCGGGCTACGCCTGCGTGCCAGGGTAATCAGTGTTGAGAGTTGTGCATAGGCATCGCGGCTGGGGGCCAGAAGTACCAGTTTGATGCCTTCCTCAAGAACGAACTCGCTACCCACAATCAGCTTGATGCCGCAGGCTTTAGCGGCAACATGCGCCTTGACGATGCCGGCTAAGGAACACTCATCAGTAATGGCGATCGCCCGGTAACCAAGGGCCGCAGCCTGCTGCACCAGCTCGCCGGGGTGCGAGGCGCCGCGCAGGAAGCTGAAATTACTGATGCAATGCAGTTCGGCATAGTTGGCAGGCATACAGAGAACAGCGGAATAACAACGGGATATTACAGACTATAGCGCAAAATACTGGATATATATACAGTATTCGGTGGTTTGTTTTGCTGCTAGTACCGGTTTGCCGATTGGCGGTAAACTGGCACGGGAAAGTTGTGGATGAACTGCTTATGCATCACATAAAACACATTCTGACAGGCTTCGTTCTACTGTCAGGCCTTATTGCCCAGGCGACGGCGCTGGCCGGCGAACGGGCTCGTGATCTCGGCATACCCTTCGAAGGGGTGCCGGGGCCACGGAACGCGATTACCGATGTTGCCGGTGTGGAAGTTGGCCACGCAACGGTCAAGCGTGGCGAGGGTGCGCTCAGGGTGGGCGCAGGCCCGGTGCGCACCGGGGTGACCGTGGTCCACCCGCGCGGCCAGCAGACAAACGACCCGGTATTTGCCGGCTGGTTTACCTTGAATGCCTCCGGTGAAATGACCGGCACCACCTGGGTGGAGGAGCGCGGTCTGCTGGAAGGGCCAATCAGTATTACCAACACCCACAGTGTGGGTGTGGTTCGCGATGCGGCCGTTGCCTGGATGGTGGACAAAGGGTGGCCGGCGATCTGGCATGCGCCGGTCGTGGGAGAAACTTACGATGGCGGTTTGAACGACATCAATGGATTTCATGTCACTCGTGAGCACGCCCTACAGGCCATGGCGGCTGCCAAAGCCGGGCCGGTGATAGAGGGCGCGGTTGGGGGCGGCACAGGCATGGTGTGCAATGGCTTCAAAGGCGGCATAGGCACCGCGTCACGCGAGTTTGAAGTCAGCGATGCCCGCTACACAGTGGGCGTGTTGGTACAGTGCAACTATAATTGGGACGGCGTCGGCCTGCGCCTGGGCGGGCAGCTGGTCGCAGATCGTCTGCCGGTGGGTGAACACTGTTTTACCGACCGCAATATCCCCCGTCATCACAACTGGTATCCGTATTGCGACGGCACCGGCAGTGAGGCGCTCACGGTGCCCAGTCGTGATGGCTCAATTATTATCATTGTCGCAACCGACGCGCCGCTACTGCCGCATCAATTGCGTCGAGTGGCCAAGCGGCCGTCGCTTGGTCTGGGACGGCTGGGTGCGGTCAGTGGTGATGGCTCTGGAGATATTTTCATCGCCTTTTCCACCGCCAATGCCGGAGAGGTGAGCGAAAACGAACTGTCAAAGCTGGTGATGTACCCGAATAATCAGCTGACGATAGTGTTCGAAGCCACTGTGCAGGCCACCGAAGAAGCGATTGTTAATGCGATGGTAGCGGCCGAGACTGTTGTGGGTGTCGCAGGCTTTCGTGTCAAGGAGTTACCGGAACCGCAGGTCAGGGCGCTGTTTAAGGAGTGAAACGGTGACAGGCTGATTCACCCTGCCTCACCACGGCAGGGCATCCAGGTCGACGTTGCCGCCGCTCAGGATGATTCCAACTCGTAAACCGCTAAAGCGTTCAGGGTGTTTCAGGACCGCTGCCAGTGCGACAGCGGCGGACGGCTCGACAAGCTGCTTCATGCGGGTCCAGATCAGGCGCATTGCGGCAACGGTATCGGCATCGTCAACCCGAATGATGTCGTCAACCATGGCTTGAATGACCTGGTGATTCAACTGCCCGGTCGATGCCCGCAAGCCGTCACAGAGGGTGTCCGGATTGGTCTGGGCCTGCCAGATACCCGACTGGAAACTCCGAAATGCGTCATCGGCACCGCTGGGCTCAGCACCAATCACCTGCAGCCCGGGGCATTCGGCCCGCCCAGCGATAGCACTGCCGGCCAGTAAACCTCCGCCGCCGACGGGCGTAATGAGCACGTCCAACTGGGAGCCGATTTGCTCGAGAAACTCCAGTACTGTTGTACCTTGGCCGGCAATGATTTCAGCGGAATCGTAGGGCGGGATGAGCACCGCACCGGTTTTGTCCACGATCTTCGCGACGCTCTGTTCTCGCGCCTCCAGAGTAGGCGTGCAATAGCTTATCTGGCCGCCATAAGCTGCCACGGCATCGGCTTTGACCGTGGGCGCATTTTCCGGGATGACTATGTAAGCTGTAGCGCCGACCCGACTTGCGGCCAGGGCCAAGGCCGCGCCATGATTGCCCGAGGAGTGCGTGGCCACCCCGCAAGCCAGTTGCTGTTCAGACAGCTGCAGCACGGCGTTGTGTGCACCGCGTGCTTTGAAGGCTCCGCATTTTTGCAAATGTTCGCACTTGAAAAACAATTGACAGGCAGCGAGCTGGTTCAGCCGCTCACTGCGCATTACCGGCGTTTGATGAACATGAGCTTTGATTCGCAGCGCGGCGTCTCGGATATCCTCAACGGTCACTTTAAGCATCGATGGCAACGCCTGATTGATTGACCACAACCCCGGTGGCTCCCTGCAGCAGTTTTTCGCGCAGCCAGTCAGGAATTGGGGTTTTGCCGAACTCGGTACTGTCAACAACGACGTAAATGGCCTCTCCGCTGGCGATCTCCCGCCCGCTGGGGTAATCCGTCATGACGATCTGCAAGGTGTACGAGGTATTGCCTACGTGGCTGACGTGCACGTCGCAAGCAATAATGTCATCAAAGCGTGCTGATGAGCGCCATTCAATAGTGAGTTTCACCACCTGGTTGTCCAGCCCGGCATTAGTCAATTGTTCGTAGCCACCAATGGCATGACGCTGGAATTCGGTAAAAGCAACGTCCATATAGTCGCCGTAGCGAGCGTTGAACACTACCTCCTGAGCGTCGCACTCGGCGTAGCGAACCCGAAGATAGGTACGAAAGGCGTTTGCCTGCATAGAGGGATTCCCGGAACATTTTATAGGGCAAAGCATAGCACGGGCGCGCCGTTTTCATGGGTTCCTTTCGTAATCGAACTGGCTGCGGTATGCTTATGCAGCGTCGCTGAACAGCAAGGTGGGCGCTGCGCAAAACTGCCAACAATACTGATGGGTACGGTCAAAATGAGTTTCAACTTGCCTTTACAGCCCTCCGCACTCGCCGGGTCGTGGCGTTTGCTGAGCTGGACCATAGACTACAGTGATGGCCGCCCAGGCAGTATGCCCTACGGCGAGAATCCGAGCGGCCTGATCGTCTACTCTGACGACGGTTGGATGAGTGCGGCGATTGCGCGCGCGGAGCGCCCCGCTCTCGAGCCCGGTGTTGGCTTGCGCCAGCAGACCGATGAGGTCTTGGCGGAAGTGTACCGTTCGTATTTCCATTACGCTGGCCATTACCGCATCGAAGGGCGGTCAGTGTTTCACACGGTCACGCACAGTTTGAACCCGGACTTTGTCGGTACCGAGCAGGAGCGGGCCATTGAACTCAATGAGCCTGACCTGGTATTGAGTGGGCACGATACCATTGGAAAGGTTCGTCGCACGCATCGCCTGCACTGGCGGCGAGTAACTGCAAGCAACTGAGGAATTACCTATGCATCAAACGTTGATCGATCGACACCAGAACACCCTGCAGCAGGCCTTGAAGGCGTGCTCAACCAGAGAGTGCTGGTCTGGTTTTGTTGAGTCACCGAGCAGCAAGATTCATGGCGAGGAGCTGCCATTGGCCGCCAAAGAGTGGTTTGACTCGCAGCTTGGCACAGCGTTTCAGCTGGATCAGCCTGGTGAGATCGGCCGTATCGGCGTGGAAGTTTCGCCATATACATTGGAACCGCTGGGTATTGATTACCCGAAGATTGATGTGGACGTAGTGTGTCAGGCCGCCGCCCTGGCCATGCAGGATTTTCGTCAGCTAAGCCCGGACGCGCGCGCTGCATTGTGTATTGAAATGCTGCGCGTACTGGAAGGGCGTCTGTTTGAAAACACCCATGCCACCATGCACACCGCGGGCCAGACCTTTATGATGGGTTTTGTCGGCAGCGGCGCAAATGCTCTGGACCGTGGTCTCGAGGCTTTGGCCTATGCTTACAAAGCCCTGACCGACATCCCTGACCGGGCCCGCTGGAGCAAAGGCTTTGGCAAGACTGAAATGGTGCTGGACAAGCGCTACCACTATGTTCCTCGTGGTATAGCCCTGGTGATTTGTTGCGCGACCTTTCCTGCCTGGAATGCCTACCCGGCCATTATGGCCAACCTGATGACCGGCAACCCGGTAGTGCTCAAACCTCACCCCAATGGTATTCTGCCCATGGCCATGACGGTACAGAGCCTGCGTCAGGTACTGAGTGATAACGGCCTGGACCCTAACATGATCACGCTGGCGGCCGATACCCGTGAGCAGCCTATTGCCGGTGAATTTCTCAAGCGCAGTGATGTGGCCATTGTTGATTTCACCGGCAGCCAGCGCTACGGCAGTTGGTTGGAGCAGAATGTGCACGACAAGCTGGTGTACACCGAAACCTCCGGCGTGAACTCGATTGTTATTGAATCAGCAGACGATTATCCTGGCATGGTCAGTGCGATCGCGCACAGCCTGTGCCTGTTCTCGGCACAAATGTGCACCACACCGCAGAATCTGCGCGTGGCCAGCGAAGGGATAGCGACAGCTGATGGCAAGGTGTCGGTAGCGCAGTTCTGTGACGATCTGCGAGCTGCCATTGATAGCAAAGTAGCCGATGGGCGTGCCGCTGCCAATCTTTGCGGTGCGCTGCAGGCGCAGGCCAGTATCGATGTGCTAGAGCGCTTGACCGAATCGGCCAGTGAGCTTGGTGAGCTTGTGCGTCCTTACCAGGCTTATGCGCACCCGGATTTTCCGGCTGCACGTACGGCAACCCCGCTGGTGATTCACGCCAGTAATAACCAGTCGCCCATTCTGCGCGAGGAACATTTTGCACCAGTTGCTTTTGTTATCGAAGACGAGAACAGTGAGCTGAGTTTAAGCCGTGCTGCCGCTGATGCCGGAGAGTGCGGTGCGATCGCGACCCATGTATACAGTCGCCATCCGGAGTTCCTGCGCAATGCCGAGGCACAGTTTGTGGATGCCGGTGCGTCGTTCAGCTGTAACCTCAGCGGCCCCATGGCGCTTAATTACGGTGCGGCGTACAGCGATTTGCACGTGACCGGGCTGAATCCTGCGGGCAATGCCTGCCTGGCCGACCTGGGCTTTGTCAGCCAGCGTTTCAGGATTGTGCAGTGCCGCTGGCTGGAAGGCAGTTACAGCTAAGGTCAATCGGCTGCTTGTCAGGCGCTGCGTTGATCGTCGATTAGCTCTTCGTCGTTGCTGGCCTCGAGAGGCAGCATGATATCGGGCAGGCCGGTGGCGGTATCATCGTCCTGCAGCATCATTTCCACGAGGCTGCCGCGCAGCTGCCGAGCCAAGTCATCGATTTGCGCTGGCTGCAGTACCAGCTCTTGCTCCCCTGGAGGCTTGCGATTGTCTGCACCCTCAGTACCGGCAGGCCGGCTTTGGCTTGACTGCGCACTGAGTTGTGTGTGCAAGCGCTGAATAGCCCGGTCGATGTGTGATTCCAGAATTCGGGTAGCCGCGAGCTGGCCTTTATGCAATTGCTGCAGCTCATGGCGTAATACATCGGTGTTGCTTTCTATGCCGCTGTGCTCGGAATTCGGCGCGCTCTCGACCTCTGTGACGCGGTCGAGCCAAATGGCCAGTTGTGTTTGAAACGTCAGGCAGACCTGTTTGTTCAAGGCCAGTGCAAGACTCAGACAGGCGGCACCGCTCAAGCCGAACAGAGCCGGCTCCAGGACGCTGGCTGTGGCGGCAAGATTAGCCACGCTGTGCCAGGCGCTTAGGCACAGTCCGAGCAGTGCTGTGCTTGCCGTGAAGCCGGCTAACAGCATACGCCAGCGGTTGATGTACAGGTTCAGATTAGCCGTCAGCAAGTTGCCTTGCTGTGGGCTCAGCTGCAGTGCTTGGGCCTGTTCCAGGTGTTCAATGAGTTGCAGTACGCTTGCCTGATGCAGGGTAGTGTAGGCTTCGGCTCTGGTGCGCAATGCCTGAATTTCATGTTCCTGCGGTGAGCCCAACTCGGCGGTTCCACAGATATCGTCCAGCAGGTCGCTGATTTCCCATAAACGCGCCTGCAACCATAAAGCGGCACTTGTAATAACGATAACCAGGCTGGCCATTAATAGATTGCTGGCCGGATAGGTCTGCAGCTTAAGGCCTAGTAACAGCATGCCAGCTATTGAGCCCAGGGCAAGGAAGAGGCTGCCTGGGGTTAAATAGCGTGCCAGTGTTGCATGCATTGGTGCGTGGTCAGATAGCTTGCTTGCCGTGTTCATATTGATCAAAAAACGGTGTTATATCAGCAAGCCTAGCCGAGAATATGTCAGGGAGTTTGACGTACTTGGCAATTTCCGCGGCGTTTACATTCCCGTTTATCCGCTCACGCAAAAACCCCCTGAACGTACCAGCTTTTGTTACGAAGATCCTGATATACCCAGTACAGGCCACCGTTCTGGTGGCGGGCAATGTAGTAATCGCGTTGCTGGGTCTGTTCCCACCAGGTATTCTCGATGCGCTCCGGGCCCTGTAATAATTCCAGTGGGCCGCGCCAGAACAGCTGTCCGGTGCGTTGCTGGGCCCGCACCGGCTGGTGCAATAACCAGGTCGGGCGAACCGGTGGGTGGTCTTGCTGGAGGGTTGTGGCCTGTTCATTGACGGGGCGGGTTTTGCTGGCGTATTCCGGCAAGTGCTCCGCTTTGCAGCTCAGCCCGTGCAGGGTGTGCGGCCCGAGCCGGGCCTGCAGCTTGTCCAGCAGTGCATCCAGACCTTCAGCGGGGGGGGTGCCGTCCAACTCGTCGAATAACCGGCGGTTGCTGGCATGAGCCTGCACAAAGCGGCTTGCCCGCAGTTCCAGAGTATGTACTTCCTGTAGGCACAATTTGTCCAGCCGAATTCGGCTCAGGCTCAGGAAAGCGGCTTTGTCAGCCTGGGCCTGGCTCAGCTGGATTGTGAGCCGGCTGCGTTTGCCATTCTGGCCGGCCTGTGAGCGGCCTTCATAGAGGTACCAGTTGAACTGGTTACAACGCAGTTGGCGCAATTCCAGAAAGCGGCAGAATTCGTCCAATAGGCGCTGCATTGGAAACACCAGCATCTGGCTGTTGTTTATGGGCTCCAAAAAAAACAGCTGGCTGGTAAAGCGCGTAGCTGGTTGAACCGGCTGCTGTGGATCATTGCGCTCGCCGGTCAATCGCTGCAAGTAATGCTGAAAGTCCTTGCCAAAGCGCTTGCCCAAGGCTGCACGGGGCAGGTCAAGCAGCTGGCCCAATTGGCTTAGCCCCATGTTGCTGAGCTTGTCGAGATATTGTGCTTCGGTCTGCAAACTGTCCAGAGGGAGTTGCCGCAGTGCCAGGAGGCAGTCTTGTTGGCTCGGTGCCTGTTTAAACGGCGGTGGCTGCGACAGCAAACGGCTGTTGGCTGCCAGCAGGCTGGCGGCTTTTGGGGTGTGTGCCAGGCCCATTGTAAAGCTGTAATTCAGCCCAATAAGATCTTTAGAAATAGTATTAAGTAAATTCCTTAAACCTTTAAATAATTTGATTATTCCTTCTATTTCGATGAGTAATGTTTGTGACTCTTTCTGGTCTTTCTCCAGGCAGGTCATGGGGCTGAAGCGGTAGGCCCACTGCGCCAAGTTGCACAACTGTTGCTGCTCGCAGCGCCGATCGCGTTCAAAGGTCTTCAGTTCCGGGGCCAGTGCCAGTGCGGTGCTGAGCGAGCTGTTGATCTGTACGCCAGCCGCTTGCGCCGGAGCGTTGGCGTGGCTGACTCGTTGCCGTTGTATCACGGCACAAGCGCAGGCGTGTTCGCTGCTGCGAGTGAAAACCTCCAGCGGCAGGTAAGGTAAATGAATCGCTAACCACAACATTGTTAATCGGAGTCCAGCTGTTGATGTCCAGGGTATTGCGCAGCAGCTCGGCCGGGCGGGACAGGGCAAGCGTTTGCCCGGCCCAGCCTCCCTGCTGCTTCAGAATATGCACGTTCAGCGTACTGTCCTGCGCTTGCAGGCTGATTCGTAAGCGCGCTGGCGAGGCCTGCTCACTGCATGCTGCTGGACGGTAGCTGACTGACCAGGCCTGGCCTTCCTGAGCGGCCAGCTGCAACTTGCGCAGCTGCGCATAGCGCAGCTTGCTGTCGTCCAGCCAGTTGAGCACGGCCACAAAATGACGGCTGCGCAGCAATTGCTCGCTGACCCATAAGATGTCGGCCAGTTGACGGGGTTGTACCAGCAGTACCCGTTGCAAATCGAGCCCGCTGGCGGCCAGGGCCGGTGCATAGGGAAAGCAGGGCGGACAGATCAGCGCCAGCCGGCTGCATGGCCGGGCCTGCATCAGTTCGCTTAAAGCCGGTAGCAATACGCTTAGTTCACCGATGCCGGTCTGTCCGGCAAGTATCTCGGTACTGCCACGGCAGGGCCAGCCCCCCCAATGCAAGCAATCGTCCAGAGCCGGGTAGCCGCTGGGTACACTGGCCACGTGTTGGTCGGTGCCTGATTGCCTGGCCTGCCAGAGCGCAGGATGCTGCAGCAGAGTGGCGAGTGTTTGTTCGGGGGGATTTGATGCCATTGTTTCAGGCTATACCAAAATGTTAATACTGTAAATATATACAGTATATTTTTTAAGGCTCCGTTTGCATTCGGCTATGGGGAGTCCGGGCTATCCGTCTCCGATCACAGCGCGGCCGTTTCTCTCGGGCGCTGCGGAACTCGACCTCGCGCCGCTGGCGCTCGGGACTCAGGCAGTCCTCGCGCTTTATCCTCGCGCAACGGACGCGCTAAACGTGATCTGATTGGATCCGGAGAGCCCGGGCTCCCCATAGCCGAATGTATACTACCCATGGAGTAATAAAAAGCAGGTAACTTGCAGCATTAAGAGATGACAGTACTATAAGCAGCCCTAAAGAAACAGGCGAAGCAATTATGGCATTTCACGGCAAGGTCGCAGTTATTACCGGTGGTGGCAGCGGAATGGGGCGCAGTGCAGCGCAGGCTTTGGCGGCTAAAGGGGCTGACGTGGCGTTGTTTGATGTGAACGAAGCCGGAATGGCTGAAACAGCAGCAAGCTCTGCCAACATCAGGCCCTACACCGTTGATATCAGCAATACTGAAGCCGTTCAAGCTGCGGTTGCGGCTGTGGAGAGCGATCTCGGCCCGATCGACCGGGTGGCTAATGCGGCGGCTATCATGCCGTTTGGTAAGTTGCTTGAACAGGCTGCGGATGTGCAAATCAAGCTGATGCAAATCAATTACAACGGCCTGGTTAACGTTGCCACCGCCGCATTGCCCGGGATGGTGGAGCGAGGCAAAGGTGATTTCATCAGCTTTTCATCCATGTCCGGGGTGATTCCTGGCCTGCTGATGGGCGGGTATTGCGCGAGTAAGGCAGCGGTGTCCATGTACACTGACATTCTGTATCACGAAAACCGTAACAGCGGTGTGCGCTTTGTCTGTGTTTGCCCGCCGCCTGTGGCCACGCCGCTGTGGAAGCAGGCCAAAGACACCGTTGTGCCGAAAATCACTCAAGTGGAAAATGTGCTTAGTCCGGAGGAAGTCATTGAGGCCATAGAGGCCTCGCTGGAGAAGGGTGAATTTCTATGCTTTCCAGGAAAGGGCACCAAAGTCGGTTACTGGATCAGCCGCCTGATGCCAGGTCGCATCTGGGAGCACAGCCATAAGACAGAAGGGTTCTAAGCAAACAGCTATTACAGGTCGTCTTCGCCAAACATGATCTCGAGCCGGGTCGTGAATAAAGCCACGCCATCACGGTCGGCATAATATTCAACGCCATCTGGAGATGTTACCCGGTTGCGGCGCCAGATATAGCCAGGCTCCAGTTCGAAAAACAACCATTTGCGCAGAAAGTTGCGCCGATAGGTCACACCGAAACCGTAACCACGGTTGAGTTCATTGGGGCGGGTATCGCCCTCAACATTGGCAAAGTAGGAAATCGCTGATTTGTCGTTGATGCGCCGGGCCAGCGATAGCGTGCTGCCCCATTCAACGCCACGAGTATCTTCACCCCAGTCAAAGCGGTTGGACCAGCGCAGGAGCTTTTCGTTGGCCATGGTCTTGTCATAGTCAAAGCGCGAGAACACGCCAAAGCCGTCACCATCGCGAAAATACAGCTCTTCGCTGAATCGCAGCAGCGAGTCTGAAGCAAGAGGCAGCTCGTAGCGGTAGCGAGCAGCGAGCTTGACCCGTAAGCCGGAGCGAAAGCCCAGTCTTAGATCAAGACGGGAGCGCTCGTCCTCAATACCTGTATATTGCAGGGCTACATCATTGCGTGCATTTTCATCAGACAAGGCCTGCTCAATCGAGTCGCCCTCACCGGTTTCATCGCCACGCTCATCTGAAAAAATCAGGCCGATCCGTTCATTGATTCGTGGTAGGCGTACCTTGCCGCGAATTGGCACGCCAAGATCATAACCTTCTTCTTCGTCCCATTCATTTTCAAGTCGCAAGCGGATGAACGACTTCGCGGATTCAAGGTCGGAGCGGGAAGTTCCAAAAAAGCCATCCAGCCACTTAACCAGATTGTCAGACTGCTTGCTGACAAATTGGTGGCTTGTGTCCATCCAACTTTCTTCCGGAACTTTATTAGCGGTTTTTCCGGTTTCGCGAGAGTCAGCTTGTCCGGAATTCGGGCTGGTCGAGACTTGCTCAGAAGCGGCAGGATTATCAGCAGCGGGTTCAGCCGCCATAACCGTCGCCACAAAAAGCTGCACAACGGAGACCATCACCAGTTCCCGCAAGCGTCGTCGCGCTGGCTGTAAACATTCGCTAAACATATTTACAGTAAATAGGAAGCGCGTGAATTATTCAACGTAATTTCGGCGCAAAGGGCTACATTCCAGGGTATTGCTCCGGCCCCTGCATGCTTGGCTGGCCATTGTGCAAAATGTCGTTCATGCGTTGTTCGATGAGCGGTAAAGAGCCCTCACGATGAGGCAAAATGTAAAAACTCTTTTGAGCAATGGCATCGAAGCATTGCTTTGCGACCAGCTCAGGCGGCATTGCATTCGCGAAAATGCCAGCGGTCATTGCTTCGATGGCTTTGATCTCTTCAGCTTTTTCAGCATCCAGCTGAAGGTCCTGACGATTACGCGTGTCCCGAAAAATATTGGTGTTGACAAAACTGGGGCAGAGAACGGAAACCCCAACATTTTTGCCTGCGTTGCGCAATTCACCGTACAAGCATTCAGACAGGGCAACGACAGCGTGTTTACTGACCGTATAAGGTCCGGTGCCTGGAGCAGAAACCAACCCGGCAATGGACGCCGTGTTGAGTATATGCCCTTCGTTCTGCTCAACCAGCATTGGGGTGAACAGGCGAATTCCATGTATTACACCCCAAAGGTTTGCCCCGAGCACCCATTCCCAGTCCGCCTGACTGAGCTCCCACATCGGCCCACCGCCGCCAACTCCGGCATTGTTGCACAGCAAGTGAACACGGCCGAAGCGGGATTTGACCTGCTTCGCAAAGGCTTCCATGGAGTCCGCGTCCGCGACATTGGTCACAACAGGCAGAACCTCGCCGAGCTGGCTGAGCTGTTCGCTGGCCTTTTCAAGTGCTGACTGCTCGACGTCAGCAATGGCCACTCGCATTCCGTGTTGTAAGGCCTGCTCTGCGAGCGCGTACCCTATGCCACTGGCACCGCCGGTGATGACCGCAATCTTGTCAGTAAATGAATTCATAAAAAGTCACTCCGGGTCGGCGAGTTTGAGCAGTTGCTTGCCGTCGTTGCGGCCATCGAAAAGACGCAGGAAGGTAGCGGGGATATTGTCGAAGCCTTCCTGCACGTCCTCCTTCCAAATTAATTTGCCTTGCGCAAGCCATTGCCCAAGATCCCGGTACGCTTCATCGATCTGCTCGAGAAAGTCGAACATGATAAAGCCCTGCATTCGGACACTGAATTTAACGAGGTTCATGAGATTGTTCGGGCCAGCTGCGGGCTCGGCATCGTTGTAACCGGAAATTGCCCCGCATAACACAATGCGGCCAAATTTGGCGATATTTGCAATGGCTGCCTGCAGCGTTTCGCCGCCGACATTGTCGTAAAAAACGTTAATACCATCCGGACACAACTCTCTGAGGCGCTGCTCCACATTCTCCGATTTATAGTCAATTGCATGGTCGAGTCCGGCCTCGTCTATCAGCCAGCTGCATTTGCTCTGGCCTCCGGCAATGCCGATCACCTGGCAGCCTTTAAGCTTGGCAATCTGTGCCGCAACGCTGCCAGTAGCACCAGCAGCACCAGACACCACGACCGTTTCTCCCGGCTGGGGTTCGCCAATGTGCAACAGGCCAAAGTAGGCGGTCAGCCCGGTACCGCCCAGAACACTCAATGGCAGGGTTGGTGGGGTGCCCTCAGGCAGGGGATTGACCGGGAACAGGCTGTCGTTTCCACCCAATGCATACTCCTGCCAGCCAAACATGCCCTGACACAGGCTGCCCACCGGGAAATCGGGGTTTTCTGACGCGATCACCTGGGCCACCCCGGCTGACCGCATCGGTTGATTCAGATCGGCCGGTGGCAGGTAACTGGGTGCATCCTCCATCCAACCGCGCATAGCCGGTTCGAAACTCAAATACAAAACCCGCACCAGGAATTCACCTGAACTCAGGTCTGCAGCAGGCATTGGCGCTTCGAAATAGCGGAAATTATCCTCACTGACCATGCCCAAAGGCCGGCTATCAAGTAGCCACTGTCGGTTGATCGTCGTCATTGCTGGCCGCAGCCCCCGAAAGTTACAGTACACTTCTTATAATACGGGGCATCAATAGCACTGTGTGCCCGGCAAAATTACGCTAATGAAACAACTGCGCATCATTTACCACAGCCAGGGTCGCCATGTGTCGCAAATGGCGGAAGCCGTATTGCGCGGCGCTCGTCAGGAAAGCGAAGTGGAGAGCCGTCTGCTGATGGCCGGGGACGCTGGTTTGCAGGATCTGTTGGACGCGGATGCATTGATTTTTGGGACACCGGAGAACTTTGGCTATATGTCCGGCGCGCTGAAAGACTTTTTCGATCGCACGTTTTATCCAGCAGAGCCCTATAAACTCAATTTACCTTATGCCCTGTTTGTGGGGGCTGGCAATGATGGAACTGGCGCCATTACAGCGGTGGAAAGAATCGCTTTAGGTTATCCGCTGCGCAAGGTCGCCGAACCGGTGCGCTCGGTGGGCTCATTCAGCACCGAGACCGATCAGGCCTGTGAAGAGCTGGGTCTGAGTATGGCCGCCGGCATCTCGATGGGTATTTTCTAGGCCAGAGACAGCCATTCGTCCTGAAAAGGATGAGCGGCAGCAAGTTGGCCCGATTTCTGCACTTTCCTTGGATAGCATCGCGGGATGCAACATTATCGCGCAGCGCGCTGTGATGCCGGTGTCAAAGAGCCGTCATTCTGGTCGCTGGATTATGGTTGGCAACGACTTTCTGACAAGAAATTGACAGTCTGTTGCCGGTCCCCGACAGACGCCTGAAACAACCAGGAAGTGAGAAGTATGGATAGCGGACGAGTTGATATAAATAATGTACTGGGGCAAATGCGCCTGTTAAGAGAGCAGGTACAAAACCCGGCGCTTGCCCGACCGCAGCAGGATCTTTCCGCAAGCCGGGAGTTACAGCTTAAGGGCATTCAACAGGGGCCTGATGCGGTTGGCAAAACCGATTTTCATCAGGTTTTCAGCTCGGCAATTAATAAGGTGAACGAGCTGCAGAAAACCTCAGGCCAACTGGCCGAAGCATATCAGCTGGGTGACAACAAGGTATCGCTCAGTGATGTCATGGTTGCTTCACAAAAGTCTGGGGTAGCCTTCCAGGCGATGACCCAGATCAGAAACCGGCTGGTAGAGGCTTACCAGGAAGTAATGAACATGCCGGTCTGATTCGGCTGGTTTTAAAAGGATCTTAGGGTGGCAACAGCAGATTCTACGGCGGTATTGGGTTTCGCCGGATTCAATCGGCTCAGTTTTCTTCGGCAGCTTGGTTTGATGGTGGGCCTCGCCGCGAGCGTTGCGGTTGGCTTCGCGGTGGTTTTGTGGAGTCAGGAGCCCGACTATCGTCCTCTGTACGATGGCATGCAATACGCCGATGCCACCAACGCCATTGAAATCCTGGAATCGGCCGAGATCAAGTACCGCCTTGATCCGCGCAGCGGCGCGTTATTGGTAGAGTCAGGACAACTGCATTCGGCCAGGCTCAAACTGGCTGCCAGCGGCTTTAATGCCAGCCAGGGAGTGGGTCTTGAAGTATTGGAGCAGGAGCAGTCCTTGGGCACCAGCCAGTTTATGGAAACAGCTCGGTACCGACGTGGGCTGGAAGGTGAACTCGGCCGTACGATCAGCAATATCCACGCCGTGCGCACCGCCCGGGTTCACCTCGCCATACCCAAAGAGTCAGTTTTTATTCGTGATGCGAAGCGTCCACGTGCCTCCGTGTTCGTAGAACTTTTTGCTGGGCGCAGCTTGTCTGCGTCACAGGTGAAGGCAATACGTAACATGGTGGCTTTCAGTATTCCTGAGCTGCACCTTGATGATGTCACTATCGTCGATCAGCAGGGCAATCTGTTGTCCACATCAGAAGAGGGGCGCGAGCTTGAACAGGCGTCTCGGCAACTTGAATACAAAAAGAAGCTGGAGCGCGAATTTAACGAGCGGGTGAACAGTATTCTCAGCCCGATCGTAGGGCCGGGCAAGTACCGGGCTGAAGTGAATATCGATGTTGATTTCACCAGGATGGAACAAACCGATGAAGTCTTCAATCCGGATTTACCGTCGGTCCGCAGTGAAGCGACAATCGAAGAACAGCGCCGTGGAACCGAGCAGGCAGCGGGTGGGGTACCAGGCGCACTGGCTAATCAGCCGCCGGCTGATGCATTTGTGACCGCTGACAATCCCGGTGGGGGTGCGGCGGCTGAAGCGGCACAGAATGCAAGCACTCGCCGGCAGAGCACGCGCAATTACGAGTTGGATCGTACCATCAGCCATACCCAGCATCAGGTCGGCCGGATACAACGTATCGCAGTGGCAGTCGTGGTTGATCACAAATCGGTATTGGAGGAACTGCCTGTTCCGGCGGAAGGCGAGGAGGCCGAACAGGCGCCAGCTGAAGAAGGCGAGGCGGCCGAAGCCGCAACACCAAAATATGTGGCCGAGCCGTGGACGGAAGAGGAGCTGGGGCGGCTTACCCAGCTTGTTCGGGATACTGTTGGGTTTAATGCAGCGCGTGGCGACTCGGTGAGCGTGATTAACGCCGAATTCGTTCGCGAAGACGAAGCCATTCCATTGCCGGAACCGGCTTTCTGGCAGCAGGCCTGGTTTTCTCAGCTGATCAAGCAAGTGTTGGGAGGGTTGTTTGTACTGCTACTGGTGTTCGGTGTGCTGCGCCCGACCCTGAAAAACCTCTCCAAAGCTGCACCGCCGGCGCCACCGGCGGTTCTCAGCTCTGTGGACGATGGGCTGGTGGAAAATGAAAAAACTGACGAGAGCAACAGCAGTGCTAAAGCTAAGGCGGCCGAGATGGCCAAAGAAGCCGAGGCCGTCGCTCTGGCCGAGCAGGAACAGCAGGCAATGGCACTTGGAGCGCAGGGAGAGATGGCATTGATACCCGCATTGCAGGGTAGCTTCGATCAGCAAATGGACTCGATTAAAGACTTGATAGAACAGGACCCGAATCGCGTGGCACAGGTAATTAAACAATGGGTGGCTGACAGTGAGTGACACACCGGAGGTGAACAAACTGCCTAAGGTGGATCAGGCGGCAATCCTGCTGATGTCTCTCGGCGAGGCCGATGCTGCAGCCGTTTTGAAGAATATGGGCCCAAAGGAGGTGCAAGCAATCGGCACCTCGATGAACAGGCTGGAAAACGTTCAGCAGGAACAGGTTGAGGCCGCAGTAAAGAGCTTGTTAACCGATGTTGGTGGTCTGACCAGTATTGGCACGGACTCCGATGAATACATTCGTAAGGTAATGGTAAAAGCCCTTGGTGAAGACAAAGCCAATAGCCTGGTAGACCGCATTTTGCTGGGGGGGCCGAGTTCCGGTCTGGACACACTGAAATGGATGGAAGTTCGCAAAGTCGCCGATATCATCCGCCACGAACATCCCCAGATACAGGCCATTGTTATTGCTTATCTGGAAGCGGAAAGATCGGCTGAGGTGCTTGAGTATCTGGATGAGGGCAGCCGTTTGGACATCATCCGTCGCGTGGCCGAGCTGGACACAGTTCATCCTGCAGCATTACAGGAATTGAATGACATTCTGGAACAGCAGTTTGCAGGCCATGCCAAATCGCAGGCCCGCTCTATGGGTGGACGGCGAATTGCCGCGGAGATACTCAACAGCCTGGATAAGAAACTGGAAGCTGATGTGCTTGAAAAGCTTAATGAAGAAAACGAACAGCTGACCGGCGAAATTAAAGACCTGATGTTTGTCTTTGAAAATCTGCTCAATGTGGATGACCGCGGTATCCAGGTCATCCTGCGTGAAGTGGACACTGACAAGCTGATCACTGCATTAAAAGGCGCCAGTGAAGAATTGAAAGCGAAAATATTCGGCAATATGTCGAAGCGTGCTGCGGAGTTGCTGGCCGATGATCTGGATGCGAAAGGTCCAGTCAGAGTCAGCGAAGTGGAGGAAGCTCAGCGAGAAATTCTTACTTTGGCGCATAAACTTGCGGAGGATGGCGAGATTATGCTGGGTGGTTCTGGCGACGAAATGCTGTAGTGGTCGTTTAAACAATGGAAAGCGATCGCATACCAGCCAATAAAATAGCGGAGATCAGCAATTGGCAGCTGCCCGAACTCAGTGGTGATCCGGTGGTTTACATTACCCGAGAGGAGGGCACGAACACAGCGCAATTCCCGGAATTGGGCAAATGTGCAGATTCCCACGACACTGATTCCAATTATCCCAATCGTCGCCGGGTAACCGCGGTTGAACTGGAAGCCCTGTTAGTTGAAGCCAGAGAACAGGGTTACCGGGAAGGGTTTGAAAAAGGTCTGGAGGATGGTGGCCGGCAAGGTCGCGAGCAGGCCATGGAGCTTGGGCGCCAGGAGGCCGACACCAGGTTGGATGCCGCTTTGCAGGTGGTGGATCAACTGGAGCAACAATTGCCCGCGGCGCTAAACCTGCATAATCAGGCGGAACGACAATTTCTGTTGCAGATTCTGGAAAAACTGGTGCGTACGGTAACTCTGCAGGAATTGGCTATGCAGGGTGCTGACATGGAGGCTGTGGTCGACCAGGCATTAAGCTGTCTGTCCGAGCAGGATCAGGTTCTTGAAGTCAGGGTCAGCGAGCAGGACTTCATTACTCTGGGCAGTTTACAAAGCGGGCGCAACTGGAAATTACTTGCCGACCCAACGCTGCAAACCGGCGACTGCATCGTTGAATCGCGCCGGGCGTTGCTTGACTACAGCGTTGAGCAGAGACTGGATGAGGCGATGTCAGCGTTGCGTTCGCAAATCAGCCAGGTTGTTGATACGTGATTTCACACATGGAGGAACGCAGTGCTGGAACAGCTGCATACGGCGGCCGAGCAATTCAACTACCGGCCTGAACCAAAATCCACCGGCCGGCTGACTCGTGTCGTGGGTCTGACCATCGAAGCAGTCGGCCTGCGGGTAGCGGTGGGTAGCCGCTGTCTTATCGAGCACCCGGAGCATAGTCCTGTGGAAGCGGAAGTAGTGGGTTTTTGTGAAGACAAGGCCTATCTTGTTGCCCTGTGCGGTCAGCAGCACCTTTACCCGGGTTCACGCGTGCGCCCGCTGGAGCACAGCGGAAAATTCCGCTGCGATGATGCCTTGCTGGGTCGAGTGGTGGATGCCCTGGCCGACCCGCTTGATGGTTTGGGCGAGCTATCCACTGAGCGGGTCATTAAGTTTGCCTCAAGTCCGGTTAACCCAATGCAACGCCAACTGATTTGCGAACCCCTGGACGTCGGTGTGCGATCAATCAACGCCTTGTTAACACTTGGTCGAGGCCAGAGAATCGGCTTGTTCGCGGGCAGCGGTGTGGGCAAAAGCACGCTGCTGGGCATGATCAGTCGCTACACGAGCGCCGATGTTGTGGTTGTTGGCCTGATTGGTGAACGCGGCCGGGAAGTACGTGAGTTTATTGACCAGAATATGCGCGAAGAGATGCGCCAGAAAGCGATTGTAGTGGCATCGCCAGCCGATGACACAGCGCTCAAGCGGGTGCGCGCCGCAAACCTCGCCACTCGAATTGCTGAGGACTTTCGGGATCGAGGAAAACATGTTCTGCTATTGATGGACTCTTTAAGCCGTTTTGCCCAGGCGCATCGGGAGATAGCGCTGGCCGCCGGCGAACCACCAGCAACCCGGGGCTATCCTGCCTCGGTATTGGCCAAGCTCCCCGCATTGGTTGAGCGGGCGGGCAACGGCGTCAATCCTGAAGGGAGCCTGACTGCGATATACACTGTACTCACCGATGGCGATGAGTTACAGGATCCAGTCGCCGATGCCTCCAGAGCGATTTTGGATGGCCACATTGTATTGTCCAGATCACTGGCTGATGCCGGACATTTTCCAGCCATTGATGTGGGTGCATCGATCAGCCGGGTGATGACCTCGGTCGTGAACGAGCAACATGGCGCGCTGGCCATACGCTGCAAACAATGGCTGGCGGCTTATGAAGAAGTTCGCGATTTGCTGAGCATTGGTGCCTATCGGGAAGGCAGTGACGAGCTTAGTGACACAGCGGTTAAAAAATGGCCGCAGATCAGGCAGTTTCTTCAACAGAATGTTACCGAGCGCTGCCCGATCGAGGAGTCAGTTAGCGCGCTGCAGCAGCTTATCAGCGGTGCATCGTCAGCACCGCAGGAAGCCTCGCCCTCGGTTCCACAAAGCCAGGCACTAAGTGTGGCTGAGAATGGCTAATCGAGCGGCACAAAAACGAAAAATACGCGCCTTGCAGAGCTTTCACCGGCTGATCGCCGGCGAAGAGCGTGCGGTTGCACTGCAAACCGCAGCGGCCACTCAACAGGCACTGGCCGCTCAGGCCAAGCTGGATCAGCTGAATGACTATCAATTGGAATACCTGCAGAGTATGCGTGAACAGCGCGGAGTGGCGCACATACAAGCGCGCAGTCGACAACTGAGGTTTATCCAAAGACTGGACAGTGTTATCCAGACACAGCGCACGGCCTGCCACAATGCAGAACAAAGCCTGGATCACCATCGCAGACACTGGGCCGTGGCGAGGCAGCGGGAGCAGATGCTGGCGGAGAAACTGAACCGAGCCAAACAACAATACCAGCGCCAGGTGGAGCTCAGCCTGCAGCGCGAGAGTGAGGAGGAGTCCGCAGTGCGATTGGCTTTTGAGCAAGGTTTATCAGGGCCGGGTTCTCAGCGGGTTAAAGTGTGCTGAAGGCGACCGCAAATCTGAACTACACTGTAATTAAACTGTCACGGAATCGGTCATTATGTTCCTCGATCGGCGATTAACACGGCGCCAAAATCAATCCGCCGAAGAGAATGCAGAGCACACCCCAAAAGGGCAATACGCTTCGGCGCATTGCTGGTTACTGGACTTTGAGTTTCGCAATGCCGAGCTGGCGGAATACTGCCCGGTATCCGAAGTGGTGCAGGCGTTATTAAAAAGCGGGCTGCCGCGCACCGCTCAGCAGGATGTCCACACCATACTGAACGAGCTGTATGTCAATGCTTTGGACTATGGAGTACTGGGTCTGGCCGATATCGAGAAAAATGAAACCGATGAATTTTACGACTTTCACAGAGTTCGGCGCGATCGTTTGCAACAGCTCGCCAGGGCAAGAAACGAAGCGCGCGTATGGATAAAAATTGACTGTATGCTCGATATTGCCGACCGCCCTTCGCTGGTGTTGACGGTGGCTGATTCGGGCAGCGGATTTTCCGCCAAGCAAAGCGCGGCTCAGCCGCGAACCGCTGAGGATGCGCTGAGTGGACGGGGCTTGCAGATCGTCCGCTCACTGGTGCAAAATCTGGAGTACTCCGGGCGTCGTAACCAGATTCGCGTAACTTATCAGTGCTGAGACCATTCTGAAACTGCTTGACGAAGAAACCATTCAGGAACTGCAAGTTGTTATGGATGAGGATTTCAGCAGCTTTGTGCAGCAGTTCCTCGACGAC
>JAUIHW010000036.1 GCA_030431775.1 Gammaproteobacteria bacterium | reverse complement strand
GGCATCTATTTCAACACCTAACAGCTCGGCTTTTTCAGCGTTTCTGAAAGTGATTGAGCTTGAAGCTGCCGATCCAGAGGAATCTGCTACTTGGCGCTCCACCGGCTGATCAATATCTTTCTGGAATATGGCAATTGAGATGCTTTCGTCATCGGAAAAGTAATACTCTGCCCGAAGATCTATATTATCAATTGTAGCGACTTCCAAATCTGGGTTCCCCAGGATTGGGTCGTCGGTTTCCGGGTCAAAAACCAGCGACTCGGCTCTTTCGATCAGACCGGGGTAAGAGATCGTTTGACTGTAGCCGAAGCGAAACTGCCACTCATCGTTTGGACGGTAAGAGATATTTAGACCGGGCAGCACCTCGTCGGACGTTAGCTCGTTATTAGCATCTTCATCGAATGGGTATTCAATGTTCTGAGTAAACTCTTCAAGTCTTGCTCCAAGATCCACCGTCCACGCCTCACCGATCTCCAACGTGGCATTGATGTACGCTGCCTGTACTTCCTCTTCAGACGTGTAGAAATCGGTATCTGCTGTACGACCAGGGTTAATGCGAAAGCGGTCTCGAACAAAGTTCTCATAGCTCAGCACCTGCTCAAGATCAGCGGTAATGTCGATTTCCGAAATGTCGCGCTGGCGAACACCAATGCGGAACAATTCAAAATCTCTTGATCGATCCGACCAAAGCGCGCCGATCTTTAGGTCCATAAAGATCTCATCAGAAAGGGTGAACGGCATGGTGTAGTCCAGACCGAAGTCAACGCTATCTTCATTCAACTCAGACCAACGGCGCTCCAATTCTGATGGCGCGAAATTCCCGTTGCGGTATTGATAAGTGCGCCGATCAGGGTTTTTCCTCTTAGTCTCCGCATAGCCTACATACCACTCTAAAGTGGAAGCATCGTCCGCCAGATAGATTTCATGAGAGCCCGTGAACTGCTGCGAGAAAAACTGCCGTTCTATGTACTCCAGAATAGTTTCCTGGATGGTGATATCTTCCTGGTCGATAACGTCATCCCTACGGGTCACATCATCTGTACTGCGCAGCAATATGGTTTTGCTGAGAACTTCATCAGCTTCGCGGAACTCCACACCACCTACGAAATATCCATCTATTCTGGTGACTTCCTTGGCCCTCACATAGGTGCCAACCTCCGTCAATGGGTCATTCAGTATCGCAACGCCACGGCTGCCTGTAGAGTGGTTGTAATTTAAGGCGGAATAAAAACCGACATCCATATTTTCCAGTTCGAACCGATCGCCGTAAGAGGCCGAGGCACTGAAGTCAGGGTTGGCTTTTTTCGACCGAAGATTGTAGTCATCCTCCATTTCAAGGGCCAAACCAGCTGCCTGTATTGGCGCTGTGCACCTTGGATCGATCTCTGGGGAACAAATGAAGAAACTGCTCTCAAGACTATCCAAAACGGCTCGCCTAAGCCCAGCAGTAAGATCACGCAGCCCACTATCAACACCCCAGCCATCCGTTTCGCTACCACGATAGCTGGCAACATCGTCACCGGTTACATCCTGGGTATATCCACCACTGGTAGAAAACTTCAATACTCGCTCATCCGGCAGGCCGCGAGTTTTGATTTTGACACTGCCACCGGTAGTACTTCCCAGCAAGTCTGCCCGGTAGGTTTTCTGAATTTCTATTCCCTGCAAAATGTTGGATGGAAACAGGTCGAGTTGAACGTCGCGCCGCAACGGGTCAGTACTTGGCATCAACAATCCGTTAAGCGTACTGGAAATATAGCGCCCATCCAGACCACGGACATTTGCGTACTTGTCGTCGGTTACTGATACACCCACGATGCGGCCCAGTGCTGCAGCAACATCGCTGTCGCCGAAACGCTCCAACTGGCCGATATCCAGAGCGTCGGTAACACTACTGGCAAAACGCTCAATATCCACTGCCAGGTCCTGGGGATTAAAACTCCCCATAACCACCACCTCTTCCAATTGCAACGTGGGCAGGGATATGCCTCCCATTGCGGGGCCGCCACTGCTGCTGGCCGACACCGCTGGGTACAGAGTAACGGCTGCTTGCACCCCAAGGTCCGAGACAATGCGAATGTCGCTTATATCGGTGTCTTCAAAATCGGGGTGAGTGACCTGGATGCGGTATAAACCTCGTGGCAGCGTTAAAACATAAGTACCCTCAGCACCCGTCTGTACACTGAATTCAGTATCCGGAACAGTAACCGTCGCACCACTGATCGCGCTGCCATCGTCCGCCATCACTTTACCGGCCAAAACCCCGGTTTGGTCCAACCCTTCACCGGGGGCAAACTTCTTGACCGTTACATCAGCCTCACCATCGCCGGAATCATCGTATTCCACGGTGATTTCGATCTCATCACTGGCCTCGGATGAAAACTTAACCGGGGTAATCAAGACCCCCTTGTGCATAATCTCCAGCGTATGATCACCGGTGCCAATAAAGGTTTCCAGCGCACCGCGCTGATTGGTGAAGCCGAGCGACTCACCGTTGAACATCACCTCTACACCTTCCACCGGTGCTTCTTTGTAGAATACGTGTACGAAGGCGTCTCCGGCATTGGCCTTAAGCGGCAGCAACAAGCCAATGCATAGGGAGGAAAAGCAGATACTGGTGAAAAACTGGCGAACAGCACTAATCATAGGTTACACGCTCAATAGCCGCACAAAGGCTGCCACCAGCCAGTGGCGCCGAGGTGAGGTACTTTAAGCATCATTTATGACACTGAGCTTTCCAAATTGTGAAAGATTTATGTCAATGGCGGTAAAAGCATCGATGAGAATGTTCCGAAGCGCTCGTTTTTGTCGGTGTAATACAAGATTCACTTCTGTGTAACCGAATCGACACAGAGGACTCCTATGTTTGCCACAACAGGGCACCATAGGGTCTACACCATGCGCAACGCCGTGATCGTCACTGACGCCTGGCTACCACAAACCAACGGGGTGGTAACCACCCTGCAGACGGTAATCAAATACTTACCCGACTTCGGCTACAAGGTGACGGTGATCCATCCCGGCCTGTTTGACACCTACCCCCTGCCGGGCTATCCGGAAATTGAGTTGGCGCGCAATCCGCGGCGGGTCAAGCAATTGATACTGGATGCCGAACCCGACTCGATTCACATCGCGACAGAGGGCCCTCTGGGCATGGTGGCTCGCAGGTTTTGTGTGCGCAACAAGCTGCCCTTCACTACCTCGCTGCACACTAAGTTTCCCGAGTACGTAAACGAGCGCACCGGCATGCCGTTGCGCGCGGGTTATAGCCTCATCCGCTGGTTTCACAAGGCAGCCACAGCAACCTTGTGCACCACTCAATCGCACAAAGAGGAACTGCAGCAATGGGGCCTGCGTAATCTGGTGGTGTGGGGGCGAGGGGTGGACACTCGTTTGTTTCGACCGGCTGCGCTGCGCCGTCCCAACCCCAAGCTGACCCTGCTGTATGTGGGCAGGGTAGCGATTGAGAAAAATCTCGAGGCCTTGCTGGCACTGGATTTTGGCGAACAGGATGTGGAGCTTCGCATTGTGGGTGACGGACCCCAGCGCGAGGAGCTGCAAGCCAAGTACCCACACGCTCATTGGCTGGGCTACCGCAAGGGCCAGGCCCTGGTTGACGAATACGCACATGCCGACGTCTTTGTGTTTCCTTCCAAGACAGACACCTTTGGACTGGTCATGCTGGAAGCAATGGCTTGTGGCACTCCGGTCGCCGCATACCCGGTTACCGGCCCGATTGATATTGTTAGCAACGGAACGAATGGCCATCTTTCGGAATCGCTGTACGACGCGATTCAGAAAGCGCGGCACGTTAGCCGGCACGAATGCCGTCGTTTTGCGCAAGACAACAGCTGGGAAGCCGTTGCACGACGCATGGCAGCGAGCTTTGCAATCACTCACGAAGACCGCGGTATGCCAGCCTTACCCATGTCATCCGGCACCGGTAGCGGAGACTCCGGACGAATGGCCGCCTAGATTTTTGTAACCACTGATTGATTGGAGAACGATATGGACTATCCCGATATTGGGCTTGCAAGAATAAAGGAATCTGAGCGCACTCAGATCCAGGAACAGATTGAAGCCTTTATTGCGAGAGGCGGTAAGATAGACCGCATTGAATCAAACACTTATTCCAGCAAATTGAGTACGCTTGTCGATGACATCGGCGTTTTCCCCGCCGGCGGAAACGATGATCTGTTTGCCTGAGCATCAGCCGGGAGATTGATCGGCATCCTGCCCTACTTAGCTCCAACTATTAACCCGACTTGAAGAGCGCTTCGAGGACTTTTTAATAGCTTGAGAACCGGATTTAGTAGAGAGGACTCAAAAAAAAGCCGCGGCCCTTATCAGGCCGCGGCTTTTCTTTTTGCTGCTAGCTGACTGTTTAGCCAGACTCTTTATTTGTAACAGGCATGCTGTTTATGGGCTTTGGCCATAGACAGAGCATTGCCAATCTCATAGAAGGTCGTGGTCGTGCTGACTTCATTTACCACCCCCAACAAGTGGTTCCCATTGAAGCTGTCCGAGCCGTTAACGAAAATCAGACCTTCCGGACTAACGTCTCCTTCCGCCTGCACACCGCCCACGTAACGCACGCAGAACGGGTTGCTGACATCAAAGGCCAGAACCACGCTGTAGCGCTCCAGACCGATGAATGCGATCTGACGGCCACGCACTTTCCCAAGCACTACTGCTTCGGGTTCGCTGCCTTTGTCATCGCTGCGACCGTCATCCCAGGAGTCTGGAAATTTGTTCAGGATCAATTTGGCGAGGTCATTACCACTGTCGAATACCTGCACACCGTACTCGTCCCAAATACTGAAAGAACGGCCACCGTAGGCAAAAATCTGATCGACATCGCCATCGCTGTCATAGTCACCCTGAACAGTGGTGGTTTTCAGACGACCGAGGTTTTCATCAGCCTGCAGAATTTCTGCATCCGGGTACTTCATTGGGTCGAGCACCAAGTCTTTGACTCGCGCTTCTTCGCTGAAGCCGTCGTAATCGCGCGCATCACCCTCATTGGTGGTGACGATGAAATTGTGGCCACGCACAGAGTAACTGGCAATCGCATCCGGCTGGTACATGCCCAGAACAGGCCAGCTTTGGAAGTTGCCGTTGATACCATCTTCATTGCTGGCATCGATCACGTTCTTTGCCCGAGCGTAGCGTTTGAAGCCCAATGGACGAATCGCCGTTATTTTCTGCTCCAGCAGGTCAACTTCGGCGATAGCGTTATTTTCCTGCAGCGACACCCAGGCGGTGCTGCTGTCTTCGGAAACAGTGATGTACTCAGGCTCAATGTCCTGGCCGACCGTAGCGTTCGGACCATAGATCCGCACACCACTTAGGGCGAGATCAAAATGCCGTGAATTGAATTCTGCAAAGCTCAGATGATTAACAACCACCGCTGCGTCGCCACCTTCAGCATAACCACTGATGTCGATAATTGAAATTGAGCCCTCGGGGTCTACCGTGTAGTCATCATTTGGTTCCCCTTCGTTGGCAACCACAACCTTAGTGCCGTCAGGAGTGAAGGTGACCATATCCGGTAATGCACCGGTTTCCACGGCTCCGAGGAATTCATGGGTATCGGCGCGGTAGAAGTTGATACAGCCGGGGTCTTGCTTGTTTTCCCCCTCCACGGCAACCGCAACCACTGGAAAAGCACATTGCTTGCCACAGAAGCTTACGCTGTTGGGCGAGCCATGCAATTCAATTTGTGCAATGAGTTCGCCACTGGCGGCATCCATGACATCCAGCGTATCGTCTTCGGGATTGGTCACAAACACTTTGTGGTTGACGGTGTCGTAGGCCCCAATCTCAGCACCTGTAGTAGCGGTGGTCCAAAGTGGTTCAAAATTCAGATAGCCCTCGGCGCTTGCAAGAGGAGCCGTTACTCCCAAGCCTACAGCGATGGATGCGGCCAATAGTGTTTTTCGCATTGCGTTACCCCTGATTGATTAAAACTGGTCTAAAAAAAGTCGGTCTGCGCACAAACTCAGCACAGTGACTAAAAAGTACGCTACGCGCTCAGTATGACGCCATAGTGAAAGCACTATGACCAATTGATGACATCAGCAAACTGTCTTCCGGTCATCAATAATTCATGGAAACTGCACCGAATTGTCCGCAAACGGTTAACGAGCGGACACATTGCTCAATTAGCGTAACACCGATACCTCGCAAAGCCGGCTGTCTTGCGGGCTACCGCCCTGACTTGTAACCCAGTATGATTTCTTAAGGAGACCCCTATGCATTTGGCATTTCGATCGGCCACTGCAGCTTTGCTGCTACTTTTATTTATGCCCGCGCCCGCGATGGCAGGCGACGACTATCGCCCGGGCCACGGCTACCACTTCGGCTGGTGGCACCGCAAGCGCGACCAGTCGGTACAGGTGGGTACCCGCCCGTACTTTCTGATCGCGGATATGGAACGTAGCCGGCTAAAGCGCAAGCTGCAGAGTTGTTCCAGCGGCCCGTTCTACAAGACCGATTTCTCAATTGGTCATCGGGGTGCGCCATTGCAGTACCCGGAACATACCAAAGAGTCTTATGAGGCAGCCGGTCGCATGGGAGCTGGTATTCAGGAATGCGACGTTACCTTCACGAAAGACCGTGAACTGGTTTGCCGTCACTCCCAATGCGATCTGCACACCACCACCGACATACTGGCGCGTCCGGAATTGGCGGAAAAGTGCACCGAGCCGTTCAGCCCGGCCAATGCGGAGGCTGGCACGCCTGCATCGGCCACCTGCTGCACCAGTGATATCACTCTGGCCGAGTACAAAACTCTGTGCGGAAAAATGGACGCCAGCGACCCGACTGCAACCACAGTCGAAGAATATCTTGGTGGCACCGCCAATTGGCGTACAGACTTGTATTCAAGCTGTGGCACGGTATTGACGCACAAAGAGAGCATTGAGTTATTCAAAAGCCAGGGCGCCAAGTTCACTCCTGAACTGAAAAGTCCAAGCATGGAAATGCCATTTGAAGGCGAATATACCCAGGAAGATTACGCCCAGCAGTTGATCAACGAATACAAGGAAGCGGGCATTCCGCCCTATCAGGTATTCGCCCAGTCCTTCAATCTGGACGATGTGCTGTACTGGATTGAGAATGAACCCAGCTATGGCAATCAGGCAGTGTATTTGGATGGCCGTTATGACACGGAAGCATTTGATCCGTCCATACCGGAGTCCTGGTCACCGAGCATGGAAGAATTGATTGCCCGGGGCGTGCAGATTATCGCACCGCCGATGTGGGTTCTGGTCACACTGGATGATGAAGGCAATATCGTTCCTTCGGAGTACGCCAAGGCGGCGCGCTACGCAGGTCTCGATATCATCACCTGGACACTGGAGCGTTCAGGCCCACTGGCAAGTGGTGGCGGCTGGTACTACCAGACCACGACCGACAGCATCAACAACGACGGTGACACCATGGTGATGCTGGATGTTCTGGCCCGTAAAGTAGGCGTGTTAGGCGTGTTTAGCGACTGGCCTGGTACAGTCACTTACTACGCAAACTGTATGGGATTGCGGTAATCCCTTCAGTTCCTTAGTTAGCTCCGGGGACTAGAGTTCCGAGAGAGTTCCGGGGTAGTTCCGGGGACAGTATACCTAATTCGGTAGTTCCGAATTAGGTATACTGTCCCCGGAACTACCCCTACCCTACCCGGAACTACGCGACACGAGCTGCAGCTACTTTGGCTGATACCAAACCGGTGACGTCCATGCCATTTCCTGGATGGTATCCGGATAGGAACCGTCACTGCATACGGCTGGTCGCTCTGCTTCTGGCAGCGATTCGCAATCGTGTACACTCCAACGTGCTACCGGGTGCTCCACAGCTCGCAGATAATAATAAGTGGCAAACGCAGGGTTGAAAGCCTCGTCCCGATAAACCGCGCACAAGCTATTGTGTTCTTTACCATCAGCACCGGCGATATCAATTACCTGGCTGTGTAACCGGCCTTCTCCATCTACCCAGCCCTTGACCAACTGTAACTTCTGCAGCGCAGTTGAATCGCTTCCGGAGTCACGCTGTACGCTGGCAAGCAGAGTAGGTTTGTCGTTGGAGGCAGTCGAGCTGCTTAAATCTCCGCCCATAGGCACGCCATTCTGATAACCGCTGGCGACGAGGTTTTCACTGTCGCACAACGAGGCATCAAAATCCCAGCCGGCAAAGAAACGAGGCAGAATTCTTGGGCCGGTGGTACCAAACACTTCGCGGCGTTGCATGGCTTCAAATATGGCATCGCGGGAGTTTTCAACCGCCCAGACACCGGCCAGGCCACCTGGATTGCCATCAATACCGCTGGTCAGCAAGCCCGGTTGCAAGCGCTCCTGCGCCGTAGACTCAAGCGAAACGTGTCCACGCCAGTCATCTTCCTTTACCGCTCCTGGACTGGCTGCATGAGTGTCAGTTGCGGCAATCGCGCCCAACTTGATCGGGTTGAAACCGGTTTCATTGGCTTCTGCCATACCGACCAGCAGCCCACTTCGGTAGTAGTCCGTCGCATCCACACAGCCAGCACCAAGCATGCCATTGGCCCCAATTTCACCCTCGCATTCTTTGGTCACTTCTTGGATGGGTGCCGTATTCAAACCGTCCGCGCTCACCTCAATATAGGATTCCTCCCGACCGATGAACCTGACGCCTTCCACTTCGCACAATTCATCAGGCTGACCCAGCACACTGCTCAGGCCATTGATACACTCAGAATTCCCCTTGTGCTGAAATATTTCCATGATCGGCTCACGCCGCTGTCTTTTTTGCGCATAGGCCTGTTTGCTTGCAAGGTTCTGATCAATGCGCATATAAGGCGCCATACGGCCATTTGCAAGATTGCTATTGTGTGGAATCGTTAGATAATCGCAGCCCGCCTCTGTTGTGCACTCGGCATCCAGTTTTTCCCAGAGGGCGCTATCATAAGGTGCATCGATGTAGGAGACTGGCAGTTCGGGTATCGAGTCATTGCGGAAAATAACGTTTCGATGATAATTGGACGTGCCAGGGGTACCGGTGTATTCGTAGGCAACAAAACTGCTGAATTCACACGCCGAGCTGGTGTCGTTGGCCTGTTTGGCGGCCGCCGCCAGGGTTTGCCATGGACCAGCCGCATACTCTCTGCACAACTCGCCATTCTCGCCACATATGTCAGCAACTCTTGACGGAGTTTCCGTCGTTATTACCTGGCCAAGCATCAGCATACCCTGGCGCTCGCTGCTGCGATAAGACTGACAGAATGCGGTGTCGTAGCTTGGCGACCCGACCTCGCGGCAAAGACGGCGCTCGCCTAGAAACTCCCCATGGTCAGTCACCGCAAGAAAGTCCAGAGGCCGGTCAATTTGGAAGCGACCGGCTGGCTCACCCTGCTCGCTCAACGGCCAGAAATCAATGGCCTCCCCTTGGGCAAAACGGTTGGCGTCGGTCGGCGTTGCACCAATGGTATTGGCGGCTGCGTCAAAGGACAAGCTGGTATGCACGTGTACATCACCGAACAAGGGCAAGCGATGCTCCGTGTAATGGTCGCAGGGCTCGCGCTCCTGGGTATACGAAACCATTCTTTTGCTGGTGCTGAGAGCGGGCAAGCTCCCTGTTGAATCCGAATCCGCAGTGCCGGCGGCATCATCAACCGCTTGTTTGTCACCACAGGCAATGAGGACTGTGGCCGCCACTGCGGCCAGAAAAACTTTAACAGGCATTTTATTCTCGCTTTTGTATTCAGTCAGGGCGAAGTGTACCCTATTGACGAGAACGTGTGGAAACGGTCAGGCTTCGCTGAATACCGACTCGCTGTTCAAACCCTGTTTTTCCAGAATGCCACGCAGCCGTTTCAGTGCTTCCACCTGTATTTGACGCACGCGTTCACGGGTAAGGCCAATCTCGTGACCGACCATCTCCAGAGTGCTGGGCTCATGGCCCAACAGGCCAAAGCGGCGCGATATCACCTCACGTTGTTTTTCAGACAATTCGAGCAACCAGGCGTTGATACTTGAGCGCATATCACTGTCCTGCAATAGAGATTGCGGGTCGGAGACTTTTTGGTCGGCGATGGTATCCAGCACGGTTTTGTCAGAGTCAACGCTTAGCGGAGTATCGACCGAGGTCACCCGTTCGTTCAGCTTCAGCATCTTTTTGACGTCTTCAACCGGCTTGTCGAGCAGCTCTGCAATCTCTTCCGCACTGGGTTCATGGTCCAGCTTTTGCGCCAGCTCTCGCGCTGCCCGCAGATACACATTCAATTCCTTGACGACATGAATCGGCAGGCGAATGGTGCGCGTCTGATTCATTATGGCGCGTTCAATTGTCTGACGTATCCACCAGGTAGCGTAGGTGGAAAACCGAAAACCACGCTCTGGATCAAATTTCTCTACCGCCCTGATCAGACCGAGATTGCCTTCCTCAATCAAATCCAGCAGGGACAAACCACGATTGAGATAACGACGAGCAATTTTAACGACCAGACGTAAATTACTCTCGATCATGCGCTTGCGGCCGGCTTCTTCACCGCGCTGGGCCATGCGCGCAAAATGCACTTCTTCTTCAGCACTGAGCAATGGCGAAAAACCAATCTCGCTCAAATACAACTGGGTGGCATCAAAGTTTCCAGAGACGTCTTCTTTGGCTTCAGCAATCACGTCGCTGTCCGCATCTTTCTTAGGCTTGCGAGCGGCCCTTTTGCGGCGGGGTTTCTCTTCAGCGGGTGGTGCCGCCTCAATGCTGGCATCATTCTGCGCTACGTCAATAACTTCATCGGCTACTGCTTTTTCTGTTGTTTCTTCTTGCATAGGTTCTTCTTCATCACAGTGCGCTTTGTCCAACTCAGCTCGCATAACCACACCTTATATAGTTCAACTCGATTCTGTCGCAGACCAGGGATACAAAAGTATAGTCGCTGATTTGTGACGCCATTCAACAATTCATTGCCAAATTGTTGGCTCCCATCTGCTATAGTCTGGCGCGTTATGTGCATCCCTTTGCAGAACAAAAAACAACCAGCCTGGCTGCTCAGCCGCGCCGCGGCAGCAAACGTACCGGATCAACCGGTTTGCCCTGCCTTCTGATCTCAAAATGCAGTTTGGCCTCCCTGGCCGCTCCGCTATTACCTATTTCGGCAATTTTCTGTCCTTCTTTAACCAGATCGCCTTCTTTGACCAACAGTCGACTGTTATACGCGTAAGCACTCAGAAATTCTGCGCTATGTTTCACAATCAGCAAATTCCCGTATCCGCGAATCCCATTGCCGGCATAAACCACCTTGCCTGCACGTGCCGTAACCACCGAATCGCCAATGTTCCCACTGATATCGATGCCCTTATTCCCACCCGATTGACCAAAGCCGGACAGCAACTTACCGCTTGCCGGCCAGCGCCAGGATTTATCCGCGGCCAGTGGCTGTACGGCATCCGCCGTCCTGCTGGCCATCTTGACAGCGGAACTGCTGGCGAGCACGGTTCCACTCGTGGGCTTGCCGCGCAGCTTGATTCGCTGTCCCGGGCGAATGACATACGGGGAACGAATACCGTTGAGCTGTGCCAGGGCCTTAAAATCGGTTCCATAAACCCAGGCTATGGAGTACAAGGTATCGCCCGAACGAACCCTGTGCTCCCCCGACACGGGCATGGCCCGCTGACTGCGGTAACCCGAGTCCTTGTTAACTACCGGTATTGCACTGCTGCTGCAGCCGGTTAAAGACAGCCAGCCCGCCAACAACACAGCGCCGGCAATCCGCATGTCAAAGCCCATTGTTATCGAATCCAAGGCACCGGAGTGCATGCTGCAGGCTTTCTACGCGCGATGCAACATTAAACGGGAATTTGTCTCAACAATTGACTCTAGGTAGCTGTTTTTAATGGTGATTGTCTGGTTGAGGCGTGCCCAAACGGGAAAGAAGAAACACGCAGACAACTCCCAGTATCGCAAGCCCAATCACCATCAGAGTGTACGGGTCCTGCTGAGTTTCCAGAGCATAGGTAGCCGGCAGCACATTCTCTGCCTGTAAAACAACCGTCGTACCATCGTCTTTAACATAGCTGTCCAGGGCTCGCTGCCACGGCCACACCATCAGCAATGAGCCGGCAAGAAAGCCGGTCAGCAAACTGAGAACAGGGTCCCGAAAGCGGTGAAGCAAATAACCGAGTATGTGAGAGAAGCCCAGCAAGCCAAGACCACAGCCTGCGGCAAACAAGGCTATAAAGATCAGGTCGAAATTCTTGATCGCTGCCAAAACCGCAGGATACATTCCCAGCACCAGCAATATAAAGCTGCCTGATATGCCCGGCAGTATCATCGCGCAAATGGCAAGGGCACCGCTGCCGAAAATGATCAGCGGGGTGGGTTCAACCGTCCCTGGGCGAATTTCGCCCACCAGAATGGCTGCGGCCGCGCCAAGCACCAGCAGGATCAGCGGCAACGGATTCCAGCGAACCTGCAGCGCAAGATACACGAATGAGGCGAGAATGAGGCCGAAGAAAAACCCCCAAAGACAGGTGGGGTAATGCACCAGCACCCAGCTAATTAGTCGCGCCAGTGAGGCCACACTCAGCAGTATGCCCGCCGCCAGCACCAGCAGAAAGTTTGCATCCATTTTTCGCCAAGCCTCCGTGATACCCTCCTGAAACAGTATCATGAGCGCAGCTGGGGCAGCGCGAATGGCATCCAACAGCCGCTGGTAAATACCACTGATGAATGCGATCGTTCCACCGGATACGCCGGGTACAACGTCCGCAGCCCCCATTGCCACACCAGTGAAAAATATTCGCAGCATCAGCACACCCCGGATTTTAGCGGCACGAAACGCACTGGTTCTACACTGTTGACCTGCAGGCCATTCTCAGTGCGCGTAACCACCTGCAACTCCTGTTGTCGTTCCCCAACCGGAGTGACCACCCGGCCACCCATTTTCAGTTGTTCGTAGAATGCAGCCGGAATGCTGGCTGGCGCCGCTGTTGAAATAATGGCATCAAAGGGCGCCTCGCCGGGCCAGCCGAGGTTTCCGTCGGCATAGCGAAACTGCACATTACGCAATGACATGGCGGCAAGACGCCGGCGGGCTTTTTCCTGCAAAGGACGAATTCGCTCTATCGTAAACACTCGCGGAACGAGCTGGGCGAGGACCGCGGTCTGGTAACCCGATCCGGTACCAATTTCCAAAACCTTATCAAGCGCACCACCCTCTAACAATAATTCAGTCATGCGGGCCACAATATAAGGCTGCGACAAGGTTTGTTCGTAGCCAATTGGCAGCGCACAGTCTTCGTAAGCGCGATGGGCCAGTGCTTCATCAAGAAAAATATGGCGCGGAGTGTGACGCATGACGTCAAGTACCTGCTCGTTACGAATCCCCTGCTGACGGAGCCGCTGTATCAGGCGTTCCCGGGTACGAGGCGAGGTCATCCCAACCCCCTGAAGACTGGCCGTGTTCACTCAGTTTCCTTATCACTGTTTAAATCGCGCTGAAACCGAAGCCGTCATTCACGGCAACCCGGGCGCTGCAGAATTATACTGCGTGGTGGCCAGATTGCGCGGCACAGTTGTTTGCACAATTTCACGTATCAGGCTGGTGGCATAACTGCCGCTTCGCAAACTGAAGCTCAATAGCAGCTGTTGGTCACTGAACTCCCATTGCATATCCCGGGGCAAGGCGCGCAGCGCCCGGCGCCCCGAGCGCATACCAAAGCGAGCAATGCCATCACGAAACTGGGGGAAGCCATCGACAATTTTCCGCTCCAGTTCCAGCACCTCTCCGTCCGGCTGCATCCCCCCAGCGCCCTCCAGTGGCCCAGTAGGGTGAACCTCCCCACAGACTATGCGCTGCTTTAGGGTCTCATCCAAGGTATCCTGAAAGAGCGTGTTGCCGTCATCAAACTGGTACAACTCGCCACCCATGGCATCGTTCCAGGAAGCCATTTGCACCCGAGCAGCCAGCACCTGATTAAACAATTGGGAGCGGACCGCCGACAGCAGCAGTTTATCGCGTCCTCGCGGCTTCAGGCGCCGTCTGGAAGGCGACGCGGCTATTCGATCAAACATGGCCCGCGCATTTTCCAGGTTGTCATCGTTGTGCCCGAATCGTTGCGCGCCAAAGTAGTTTGGAAAACCTCGCTCGCGTACGCTGCGCAAACGGTGCTCCAACAGGCTCTGATCAGCGCTTACCTGTTGCAAGCGAAGTTCGAAACGGTTGCCTTGATGACTGCCGATGCGCAGTTTGCGATTGTGCCGGGCAATTCGCAAAATCTTCACCTCGCCACCTTCTTCCAATCTTGACCAGTCCGCTTCCCGGCCAGGGAGACTGTGGACACTGAACCATTGACGGCAAACGGCGCGGCGATCTTTGAGGCCACAATATCCAATCTGCACTGGACTTGCGCCACTGATGTCCTGCAGACGCTTAACAATATGCTGGGTATTGACAGCCGACTTCTCCACCCACAGGCAAACATGTTCGCCATGTCCGGCCAGGTCGAAGCCGAGCAACTCCTCAACGACAAAGTCAGTGTCCTGCGCCTTGAGCAAGGCGTTTCCCACGGCGCCACCGTGCGCCCAGGGCAAGCTGTCAGTTGTGATCGCCACCAGCCTACTTGGAAGTCAGAAGCACAACGGCGTGCGCGGCCAGCCCTTCCGCCCGACCGAGATATCCGAGCTTTTCAGTAGTGGTCGCCTTAATATTAACCGCCGATTCCGGGCAATTCAGCAAACGCGCTATTGCTTCGCGCATAGCCGGCTTGTGCGCCTGAACCTTAGGCTGTTGCGCCACCAGGGTAATATCGGCGTTTCCGAATTGGTAACCATGCCGAGCCACCTCGGCCAGGCACTGGCCAAGCAACTCCGCACTGTTCACCCCCTGTAAAGCAGCGTCGGAGTCGGGGAAGTGCTCGCCAATATCGCCCAAGCCCGCAGCCCCCAACAGAGCATCGCACAGGGCATGCAAAACCACATCACCATCAGAATGCGCGACCACTCCTCGTTCATAGGGAATTTTGACGCCGCCAAGCACCACAAAATCACCTGGGCCGAAGGCGTGTACATCAAAACCGTGGCCGATTCGGATCATGCGTTCACACCCGACTGCGCAGCAACCACCATTTCAGCGAGCATAAGATCTTCCTTCGAAGTGATTTTGATATTGCTGCGGCTACCGGGCTGCAGTAGCGGTTGGTAGCCACAGTACTCGAGGGCGGAGGATTCGTCGGTCACCAATGCACCGGCCTGCAGTGCCAGCTGCAGTGAGTCCAGCAGTAGACGGAAACGAAACATCTGCGGAGTCTGGGCGGTATACAGTCGACTCCTGTCCAAAGTACTTTGAACGGCTCCCTGGTCATCAGAGTGTTTAATCGTGTCCACCACAGGACAGGCCAGCAGGCCACCAATCGGGCTTTCCTGAATGGTACGCAATAGTGCAGCAATATCGACGGGTTTAACACAAGGACGCGCTGCATCGTGCACCAGCACCCAGTCATCGTCCTTTGCGTCCTCAGCCAGCAAGCGCAAACCGGCCAACACGGAATCGGCCCGCTCGGCGCCACCACAGCACAGTTTGACTCTGGAGTCAGCCGCGTATTCCTGCCGGCACCAGTCCCGATCATCTTTAGCCAGCACTACCACCACAGTCAAATCGGGAGCGAATTCGAATAAGCGGCTTAGCGTCTGATCAATGACCGACCGGCCGCCAAGATCCTGGTATTGTTTAGCAATACTGCCACCAAAACGAGTGCCGGCGCCAGCCGCAGGAACGACCGCCCAACGACAGGACTGCCAGCGCACTATCGCTCAATCCTGCTCGACAAACACATAAAATGTCTCGCCGCGCTTGATCATGCCCAGCTCCTGACGGGCGCGCAGTTCAATCGCTGCCGGGTCGCTTTTTAAACTGGCAACTTCGAGCTTCAAACGCTGATTTCGAGCCCTGAGTTCAGCAAGTTGTTGTTCATGCTGGGCAATTTCAGTTTGCAGATTGTGGACATGCGCCACACTGCCCTCGCCCACCCAAAGGCGGTGCTGCAGCAACAACAGCACCGCTAGCAGTGCCAGAGAAAAAAAGTTGTCAGCCATTGCGGCTAAATTCTGCTCGGCCGCGATAAGCTGCCTGCTTACCCAGCTCAGCTTCAATGCATAACAAACGGTTATATTTTGCTACTCGGTCCGAGCGGCACAGGGACCCTGTTTTGATTTGTCCAGCAGCCGTTCCAACAGCAAGGTCAGCAATTGTACTGTCTTCCGTTTCGCCGGAGCGGTGTGATATGACAGCCGTGTATCCAGCCGCCTGCGCCATTCTGATAGCCGCCAGAGTTTCACTAAGACTGCCGATCTGGTTGAATTTTATCAAAATCGAATTGGCAACGTTGTCATCAATACCGCGCTTAAGGATGTCTGTGTTGGTAACAAACAGATCATCCCCTACCAACTGGACTCTGTCGCCCAGGGTTTTGCTGAGAATTGACCAACCGTCCCAATCGGATTCATCCATGCCGTCTTCGATGGACAGAATTGGGTAGCGCGAGCTCAGGTCCGCAAGGTAATCGGCAAAGCCTTTTGCGTCGTATTGCTTGTTTTCACCAGCCAGCACATAGTTGCCTGCGGAATAAAACTCGGAGGACGCGCAATCGAGTGCCAGGGTTACATCATCACCCAGGGTGTAGCCCGCGGCATCCACGGCGCTGGCAATTGCCTGCAGCGCTGCTTCATTGGATGGCAGGCTCGGGGCAAAACCACCTTCATCGCCCACCGCAGTGCTCAGACCCTGCGCTTTCAGAACAGCTTTCAGATGATGGAAAATTTCAGCACCACAGCGCAGCGCTTCGGCAAAACTGTCTGCGCCAACCGGCTGAACCATGAATTCCTGAATATCAACATTATTGTCAGCATGCTCACCCCCATTGATGATATTCATCATTGGCACCGGCATGGAATATTGGCCAGTGGTCCCGTTGATGTCAGCAATATGAGCATACAGTGGAACGCCGCGTGCAGCCGCAGCGGCTTTCGCGCCTGCCAGTGACACGGCAAGAATAGCGTTGGCGCCCAATTTTGCCTTGTTATCGGTACCGTCTGCGTCAATCATCTTCCGGTCGATATTCGCCTGGTCGGTAACATCCTCTCCCAGCAACAGCTCACGCAGTTCAGTATTCACGTTGCCTACGGCCTGCTGCACGCCCTTGCCAAGATAGCGCTGCTGGTCACCGTCGCGCAGCTCTAGGGCTTCTCTTGACCCAGTTGACGCGCCAGACGGTGCGCAAGCACTACCGGTATGGCCGCTGTCGAGTCGAACGGTGGCCATAACAGTTGGATTGCCACGCGAGTCCAGTACCTCTATTCCGGATACATCCGCGATTGTCGCCATAGATTTCCCTTAATCGATTACCAATTCTTCGAAATTCTTTACCAATTCGTCCAGTGCTTTCAGCTGGCGCAAAAAGGGCTCCAATTTGGCCAGGGGCAATGCACAGGGCCCGTCGCATTTTGCCTGTTCCGGATCCGGGTGCGCTTCCAGGAACAAGCCCGCCAGCCCCTGCGATATGCCTGCCTTGGCAAGCTCGAACACGGCGGCACGTCGCCCATCCGCGGAATCTGCACGCCCACCGGGCATTTGTAAAGCGTGGGTCACATCAAATATTACCGGGCAACCCAGCCGCTTCATGATACCGAAACCGAGAGTATCCACCACGAGGTTGTTGTAACCGAACATCGTGCCACGCTCGCAGAGCAGGATCCGGGAATTACCAGCCTCCCGGCACTTATTAATAATATGCCGCATTTCATGCGGCGCGAGAAATTGCGCCTTTTTCACATTGATCGGCCGGCCGGTTTTCGCCATGGCTACCACCAGGTCGGTTTGCCGTGACAGAAACGCTGGCAGCTGAATGACGTCAGCCACTTCGGCAACCGCGGCCGCCTGCGCCGGTTCGTGCACATCGGTAATGACCGGAACATTGAAGCGGGCCTTGATATCCGCCAGTATCTGCAAGCCTCGGCTTAGCCCCGGCCCCCGAAAAGAATGCATTGAAGAGCGGTTGGCCTTGTCGAAGGAGGCTTTGAAGACGTAAGGAATCTGTAAGCTCTTACAGACTTCCACGTAATGCCCGGCAATTTCTGCAGCCAGCTCCGCAGACTCCAGTACGTTCATACCACCGAACAGCACCAGAGGCTGATCATTGGCGACCGTCATTTCGGCTATCGATATACTTTCCATAAACTCCCTCTCTTAGATATCCTGCGCGTCATCAGCCAGCTGAATGCTCTATGGCTGCAGTGACAAAACCGGTAAACAATGGGTGCCCGTCTCTCGGTGTGGACTCAAACTCCGGATGAAATTGGCAGCCTATAAACCACGGATGGTCGTCCAGCTCCACCATTTCAACCAAGTCGTTGACATTGCTCCAGCCACCCACTTTTAACCCGGCCTGAGTCAGCGCTTCCACATAATTGCTGTTCATCTCATAGCGGTGGCGATGCCGTTCGCTGATCTGTCCAGCTTGATAGGTGGTCGCAGCCAGGCTGCCTTCGGCGAGCCTACAACTCTGAGAGCCAAGCCTCATCGTACCACCAAGGTCCACGGATTCATCACGCTTCTGGATACTGCCATCTTCATCCTGCCATTCAGAAATCAGCGCAATGACCGGGTCGGGTGTGGTTCGATCAAACTCGGTACTGTTGGCTTTCAACAGCCCTGCCACGTTTCGAGCAAACTCAATGACCGCTACCTGCATGCCGAGACAGATGCCTAAGTAAGGAATATTGTGCTCGCGTGCGTACTGAACGGTGGCCACTTTACCCTCTACCCCGCGATTACCAAAGCCTCCTGGCACCAGAATTCCATCCGCTCCACTGAGAATCCCAGTGCCCTCATCCTCAATTTGCTCGGAATCAATGTGTTTGATGTTAACGCGCGTGCCGGTCTTAATACCGGCATGGATCAGCGCTTCATTAACCGACAAGTACGCATCGATGAGCTCCATATATTTGCCAACCATGCAGATGGTGACTTCATGGCGGGTCTGTTGTAGCCCCAGCATCACTCCTTCCCACTCGCCGAGCTCAGCCGGGGGGCACTCGATTGCCAACTTATCAACGACAATGTCGTCCAATCCATGTGCATTCAGCAGTTGGGGAATGCTGTAGATGCTGTCAGCATCGCGCAGCGGAATAACCGCTCGCTCATCAACGTTGGTAAACAGCGCTATCTTGCGGCGTGAGTCGGGGTCAATGTCATGGGCTGAGCGACACAACAGAATATCCGGCTGTAAACCGATAGAGCGCATTTCCTTGACGCTGTGCTGTGTAGGTTTGGTTTTTACCTCTCCAGAGGTATGAATATAAGGCACCAGCGTCAGATGAATGAACAACGCTCGCTGTCGACCCAGCTCAATGCCCAATTGGCGAATGGCTTCCAGAAAAGGCTGCGACTCGATGTCACCGACCGTACCCCCAATTTCCACCAAAGCAACATCGCAGTCGTCTGCACCGGCATAAACCCGGCGTTTTATTTCATCGGTAACGTGCGGAATAACCTGCACAGTGCCGCCTTCGTAATCACCCCGTCGCTCTTTACGAATGACGCTTTCGTAGACTTTGCCCGTAGTGAAATTGTTGCGCTTACCCATTTTGGTGCGAATAAAGCGCTCATAGTGGCCAAGATCCAGGTCCGTTTCGGCGCCGTCCTGGGTCACATACACCTCGCCGTGCTGGAACGGTGACATCGTCCCCGGATCAACATTGATATAGGGGTCCAGCTTCAACATTGTGACCTTGAGACCACGTGCTTCCAGAATGGCTGCGAGAGAGGCCGACGCAATGCCTTTACCCAGCGAAGATACCACGCCACCGGTAATGAAAATAAAACGGGTCACAGTGCTGTAGAACCTCCGGATAGTAGGGACAAAATTCGGAGTACAGCGTTGCAGGCTGACCCACGCGAGATGGGGATTTAGAGTAACAGAAAACCGGTGAGCCTTGCTACTGTTGAAAGCGGCTAGTCGGCTCTCCCCATTCAATATCAAGCTGTTGAATCGGCCCGGATGGATCCAACCAAACATCCCCAATCGCGCACAAGCGGTCATCACACTGATAAATCAGCGGCATGCGCCCGCGCAGCCAAGTGGGCACCTGTTTCTCCTGGAACCATTGTTTCAGGCTTTTACTGTGCCCGCCGGTCGCGCGCGGCAAACGCTCTCCACCCTGTCGTAATCTGATCATTACCGATAAGTGGCGTTCGGCCGTTTCTGAAAACGACAATCGCAGGCGACCTACCCCTTGAACAGAGTAATTCAGTTGGCCATGGGGCGGCAGACTGTCGATTTGAATACGCATACTGGATTCGACTTTCGGCAGGGTATGCAACATATAACACCGGAAACCAAAGCGCCGTAGCTCACCTCCGGGCCAGCCGATCTTCGGGCTGGCATCCGCCCTGGCATCCAGCAGGCCTCGGTCAATCTCTTCCAGCTGCTTTCTCGGTGGCAAAGGAAGGCCATGTTCATTGCACAAATAAACCAACAGGTAGTGCCGCCGCACGGCGGAAAGCCCGGAAAAGTAAGCCAGGTCCAGGCTGATTCCGAAGGCCTCTGGACGGACCGATGCTGCCTTTGCATCGGCTTGAGCAAGCATCCCCAGCTCATGATCACATTGTGCAATCAGCTCCGCGCTGGTGCTCATCGATTTGCGGTAGCCTGGCCAGCGCTCTTCCAGCAACGGTAAAACCTTAAGGCGAAGATAGTTGCGATCCTGGCTCGGGTCACTGTTGCTCTCGTCGGTGATATAGCGAAGCTCATGCTCTTCAGCGTAAGACGCCAGCTCCGCTCGAGAGTAATCCAGTAACGGTCGATACACACGACCTTGCGACAGCGGTCGTTGTCGGGGCATACCGGACAGCCCGCGCAAACCGGCACCACGCATCAATCGCAGCAGCATTGTTTCCAGTTGATCGTCCAGGTGATGAGCCAGGAAAAGCACTTCCTGCTCACCAACAATTTGCTCGAAGGCCTGATAACGGGCCGCTCTCGCCGCATCTTCCAGCCCACGCTGTCCGATTGAAGGCAACTTCACCCGCTCACTGACGCACTGCACCCCCAGGGCTTCACAGACCGAGAGCACATGCTCTTCCCAGGCATTCGCGTTCGGGCTGAGCTGGTGGTTGATGTGCACAGCTTTTACAGTAGGACGCTCTGTAGCGGCCAATAGCAGATGCAGCAGAACATGCGAGTCGAGCCCGCCGCTGAAACCCAGCCACCAGACTGGCGCTTCCTCGAGCAGATTCAGTTGCTGATAAAACGCCTCAAAGCTCAATTGCCAATAGCCATCAGGCGTTGGTAGCGGCGAGCCAGCAATTCTTCCGTCGACAGTGCCTTCAGTTCATCCAGCCGCTGTGCCAAATGCTCGCTGAGTTTCTCCGCGGTTGTATCGGCGTCGCGGTGCGCACCGCCAAGCGGTTCTTCGATCATGGCATCAACAATACCAAGATCTGTCAGCACCTTGGAAGTCAGCCCCATGGCCTCGGCGGCTTCGGGCGCTTTTTCCGATGTTTTCCAAATAATATTCGCACAGCCCTCAGGAGAGATCACAAAATAGGTGGAGTACTGCAGCATACACAGGTGGTCACCAACACCAATCCCCAGGGCTCCTCCCGAGCTACCCTCGCCGATAACGCTGCACAGAATTGGGGTCTCAAGGTGCGACATGACCGCCAGATTGCGCGCGATGGCTTCACTGATGCCACGCTCTTCTGAGTCAATGCCGGGATAGGCTCCCGGTGTATCGATGAAGGTCATCACAGGCAGACTGAAGCGCTCGGCCAGTTCCATCAGTCTTTTCGCTTTTCGGTACCCCTCCGGTTTGGGCATACCAAAATTACGCGCGACTTTCTCATTGACGCCTCTACCCTTCTCCTGCCCGATAACAACAACGGGCTGATCGTGAAAACGTGCTATTCCACCAATAATCGAGCGGTCATCTCCAAACTGGCGGTCACCGTGTAATTCATCAAATTCGGTGAACATGCGGTCGATATAATCACGGCTGTAAGGCCGTAGCGGGTGTCTTGCGACTCGGACAATGTCCCAGGGTTTAAGATTTGCATAGATTTTTTCGGTCAGTTTCGCGCTCTTTGCCTGCAGACGCTGCACTTCTTCACCCAGGTTAACATCGCCGTTACTACTGACATTACTCAGCTCTTCAATCTTGACCTCAAGCTCTGCGATGGGTTGTTCAAAATCAAGATAATTTGGGTTCATAAGTAGACTCAAGCCAGGCTCAAAGGCCTTAGTTTACCGTATTTGCAGCCTGTCTTTGGGGGAAGAGTTGAAAAGTCAGGCAAATTCCAACTGTACGTTGTCTGACCCGTAACGGCTGCGCAGGCTTTGTATGACTTCATCGCTGGGCCGAATCGCCCACTCTCGATCTAACTTTACTCGCGCGCTAGCCTGTGGTGATTGATACTCAATGGCGACCGGCACACTGCCTTTTTCCGCCTGATCCAGCACGCTGCGCAACTGCAAAACACAGTCTTCCTGCATTTGTTCGGCGCACAGACTGATACACACCGCCTGCGCGTAGGATTGCCGTGCATCCACCAGCGTGCAAACAGACTTGGCGCGCATCTTGTAGCTGTCGTTGTAGTCATCGATGCTGACCACGCCCTCGATGCACAGCAGTGCGTCTTTAACCAGCAAATCACGAACATTCTGATACAGGTCGGCAAATACCGACACTTCGATTCGGGCAGTCCGGTCATCCAGAGTCAAAAAGGCAATGGTATCGCCCTTTTTACTGCGCATGGTGCGCTGAGCCACCAGCAAACCCACCACTTTCTGGGGCTTGCTGTCCGCTCCAACATCGGCTATCCGCACCGACTTATACGCCGCCAGCTCGGCTTCGTACTCATCAATGGGGTGACCACTCAAGTACAGGCCAAGCGTGTCTTTCTCACCGTCCAGCACATCGCGCTTACGCCAGGGCTTCACGGACTGGTACTTGCTGTAGGGGTCTTCTGCAGTCGAGTCCAGCGCACTGAACATGTCATTAATACCAGCATCGAGGTTACGGCTCTCCTGATCAGCTGCTTTCATCGCGTCATCGACAGCCGCCATTAGTACAGAGCGCTTTTCTCCGAGACTGTCAAAAGCCCCACACCGAATTAATGCCTCTATCGCCCGGCGGTTAACCTTGCGCCCGTCGGTCCGCCTGCAAAAATCAAACAGGTCGCAGAATACCCCCTGTTCACGCGCCGCCAATATGTTACTGATTGGCCCTTCGCCCAGGCCTTTTACAGCACCCAGGCCATAAACGATTCGCAGTTGTTCATCGACCGTAAACTCGAACCGGCCCAAATTGATATCTGGCATGATCAGCTCGAGTTGCATGCGCCGGCATTCTTCGATCAGCAATACAACCTTATCGGTATTCTGCATATCAGCCGATAACACTGCGGCCATGAATTCGGCCGGATAATGACATTTGAGCCACGCCGTCTGGTAGGACACCAGCGCATAGGCGGCGGAGTGTGATTTGTTGAAACCGTAGCCGGCAAACTTCTCCATCAAGTCAAACACATGAGTCGCAAGGGCCACGTCGATACCGTTTGCCTGGGCGCCGTCACAAAAAATCTGTTTCTGACGGGCCATTTCTTCCGGCTTTTTCTTTCCCATAGCCCGGCGTAATACATCCGCCTGACCCAATGAGTACTTCGCCATGACCTGAGCAATCTGCATCACCTGCTCCTGATACAGAATAACCCCATAAGTGTTTTTCAGTATCGGCTCAAGTGACGGATGATCATAGACCACCTGGGCCCGGCCGTGCTTGCGGTTGATGAAATCATCAACCATACCGGACTGCAGAGGGCCGGGCCTGAACAAGGCCACCAGTGCGATAATGTCCTCAAAATTGCTGGGCTGCAGCCGCGCAATCAGGTCTTTCATGCCTCTCGATTCAAGCTGAAACACCGCTGTTGTTTCCGCAGATTGCAACAGCCTGAAGCTGGCCTCATCGGCCAGCGGTATCGCGTTGATATCAACCTGTACATTACGCTTGGCAATCAGCTTCAATGCCCAGTCAATAATCGTCAAGGTGCGCAAACCAAGGAAGTCAAACTTCACCAGGCCGACCGATTCGACGTCGTCTTTGTCGAACTGGGTGACCAAACCAGCTCCCGACTCATCACAATACAGGGGCGCAAAATCGGTAAGCTTGGTCGGTGCTATGACTACTCCACCAGCGTGCTTGCCTACATTCCTGGCAACACCTTCCAATTGGAAGGCCATGTCCATAATTTCCGAGACTTCATCATTGGCGCTGACAAACTCCTGAAGAGCCTGCTCCTGACTCATCGCCTTATCAAGCGTCATGCCCACTTCAAACGGAATCATTTTTGAGAGCTTGTCAGCCAGCCCATAAGGTTTGCCCTGCACTCTGGCAACGTCTCGGACAACGGCTTTAGCCGCCATGGTGCCAAAGGTAATGATCTGTGAAACTGCGTCACGGCCGTAGCGGTCCGCCACATAGGAAATCACCTCATCCCGGCGGTCCATGCAAAAGTCCACGTCGAAATCCGGCATCGAGACACGCTCTGGGTTGAGAAAGCGCTCAAACAGCAGGTCGTAAGCCAGCGGGTCCAGATCAGTGATCTGCAGCGCATAGGCGACAATGGACCCGGCACCTGACCCTCGACCAGGGCCCACCGGCACACCCTGTTGTTTCGCCCAGCGGATAAAATCCATGACAATGAGAAAATACCCTGGGAACCCCATTTGAATAATAACGTCGAGCTCAAAGTGCAAGCGATCGATATACTCCTGGCGACGGGATTCCAGCCGGGGGTTCTGTAGCAACAGATCAGCAAACCGCTCATCCAGACCACGTCTTGCCTCCTTTCGGAAAAATTCCTCAAGGGTCAGGCCTTCAGGAATCGGGTAGTCTGGAAGATAATAAGTGCCCAGTTCAAGGTCGAGATTGCAGCGCTGCGCAATTGCCACACTGTTAGCAATTGCATCCGGCAAATCGGAGAACAACTCCTGCATTTGCTCCGGGCTGCGTAAGAACTGTTCATCACTGTACAGACGCGGTCGCCTGGGATCGTCCAGAGTGCGCCCTTCGTGAATACAAACTCTGGCTTCATGCGCCTCAAATTGTTCCGCATCGAGAAAACGAACGTCGTTTGTCGCTACCAGCGGACAGGAGAAGCGGTCAGCCAACGCAACCGCCGCGTGCAGATAGCTGTCTTCATTCGCACGCCCGGTGCGCTGCAATTCGATATAAAACCGCTGTTCAAAGCAGCGCATCCAGTCCTGAAGTCGCTGCTCCGCTTCCTCGTTGCGACCACCGAGCAAGGCCTTTCCGACGTCCCCTTCCCGACCACCTGAAAGTGCAATTAGCCCGGCAGAACGCTCAACAACCCAGCTGCGACGAACGGCCATTGTGTTGCGCCGCTGGCCTTGGAGATGCGCCATGGATATAAGTTCGGTCAGGTTCTTGTAGCCCTGAGCATCCATCACAAACAGGCTAAGCAGAGTCGCTGACTCAGGATCCTGCTCTGCTTTATCGTCGTCAACAACCAACAAGTCACAAGCACAGACCGGCTTGATACCCAGCTGCTGACAAGCCCTGACAAACTTGACCAGAGCATACAGATTAAAGCGGTCGCTCAGCGCGACCGCTGGCATACCGAGTTCGGCAGTGCGTTTGGCAAGCTCCTTGATACGGACCAAGCCGTCGATCAGTGAATATTCGGAATGTACCCGCAAGTGAACGAACATTTTGGAATTATCCTGCTGTTGACTGTCGTTGCAACAACGCTTTTTTTACTGGGCCGAAGCTCTTGCGGTGAATTGAGGCAGGGCCATGCCTGGCCAGCTGTTCCAGATGGTATTTAGTCGGGTAGCCCTTATGCCTGTCAAGACCATATTGAGGAAACTCAGCATGTAAGTCCAGCATGGCCCGGTCACGTGCCACCTTCGCCAGTATTGATGCAGCAGCAATTCCCGCCACTTTTGAATCACCCCCGACGACCGCCTCAGAGCGATAAGGCCAGACTGGCAGGCGATTACCATCGACGAGCACCAGGTCTACCGGGACCTTGAGCATTTCCATCGCTCGCTGCATCGCCAACAAGGATGCCTGTAAAATATTGAAGCGGTCGATCTCGGCGACAGTGGCTCTGGCAATCGCCCAAGCAGTGGCATTCTCGGTAACGGCGGCATACAGGTTTTCCCGGCGCTGGGGGCTGAGTTTCTTGGAATCCGCCAGCCCGGAAATGGGCCGTTTCGGGTCCAGTATAACGGCAGCCGCATAAACATCACCTGCTAATGGGCCACGCCCCACTTCATCGACACCAGCAACCACGCCACTGTGCCCGTTCAAGTAGTCCAGCTCAACCTGCTGCATGCTCATCCGGAAGTACAGTTTTTTCCCGCAGTAATGCCATAACAGCGCTGGCCGCCGATGTGCTGGCGCCCTGGCGCAACTGTTGATGAATCGAAAGAAATCGCTGCTGCTGTTCGGTACGGTGCACCGAGTCATCCAACTCCAGCAGCAACGCGCTCCCGAGGGCCGCGGGTTGCGCATCTTGCTGAATGAATTCCGGGACGATTTTTTCGCCAGCCAGTAGATTTGGCAAGGCAAAATAAGGCAGCTTTACCATGTGACGGACAATGGCATGCGTCAGCCAGCTCAGCTTGTACGCCATGACCATCGGACGTTTTAGCAGCAATGCTTCCAGGGTGCTGGTGCCCGAAGCGAGCAGCACCGCATCGGATGCACCCATCACCGCCTGCGAACAGCCATCCAGCACGGTCACTGTTGCGGCGACCGCGTGTTTTTCCAGCTGCTTCTCAATCAGCTCGCGAATGGCGGGGTTCGCCGCCGGGATCAGATAGTGAATGTCATTGCGTTTGTGCTCAAGCCACTGAACCGTCCGTAGGAACAGTGGCAGCATACGACCCACCTCCCCGCGCCGGCTACCGGGCAAAACAGCTACACAGGTTTGCTTGTGATCAAGCTGCAGGCTCTGCCGATACTTGTTCTGGTCGGCCTCTAGCGGCAATTGGTCCGCCAGCGGATGCCCAACAAACTTGACCGACACCTTGTGCTGGCGATAGAAAGGTTCCTCAAAGGGAAATAATGTCAGCATCAAATCAATACACTGGCGGATTTTTTCCACGCGCTTTTGCCGCCAGGCCCAGACGCTGGGGCTGACGTAATGGACTGTTGGAATTCCACTGGCATGCAATTCGCGAGCAATCCGTAAATTGAAATCGGGGGAATCGATGCCAATAAAAACATCCGGTTGCATTACCCGGCACTTCTCGACAAAAGCGGATTTAATTCTCAAGAGCTCGGGCAAACGTTTCAAAGGCTCAAACAAGCCCATGACCGACAACCGTTCCATGTCGACATCGGATTGCAAACCAGCAGCCTGCATTGCCGGTCCGCCAATGCCAACAAAGGTAAGCTGGTCGTCGTGTGTCCGCAGAGCGCGAATCAGCTCTCCACCCAGCAAATCACCCGATGCCTCGCCAGCCAGAATCGCGATAAGCTTACCGGATGATCCCACGCCTGGTGTTTTCTATAAATTGCAAAAGTTCTTCCAGTACTGGTTCAGACGCCGCCATCGAGCGCAGTTCCAGCAAAGCTTCGTCTAACTTCAGCCCCTGTCGATACAGCAGCTTGAAGGCCCGCTTTATTGCCAACATCGATTCCGGGGTGAAATCCCGCCTGCGCAGTCCTTCCTGGTTGTAAGTTCTTACCTCAGCTGGCTGACCGTATGCCAGCATGTATGTGGGCACATCTTTGGTCACGTGGGAAGCCATGCCCACGTAGGCATGCGCACCAATGCTACAAAATTGATGAATAAGAGCATATCCGCTGACGATCGCCCAGTTATCGACGGTGACATGCCCGGCCAGCGAGGCATTATTCACCAGGATGATGTCATCACCAACCACGCAGTCGTGGGCGATATGAACGTATGCCATCAACAGATTACGGCTACCGACCGTGGTTGCACCGCGGTCTTGCACGGTTCCTCTGTGAATGGTTACCCCCTCACGAATAATGTTATCGTCACCGATTTCAAGGCGGGTTGCTTCACCTTTATATTTTAAATCAGGAGTGTCCTCTCCGATCGTTGAAAACTGAAATATGCGGTTGTTTTTGCCAATCGTAGTGGGCCCACGCACCACAACATGCGACGCAATCTTACACCCGGGCCCAATGCTGACATCTGGACCAATCCAGGTCCAAGGTCCTATTTCAACATCATCGGCCACCTCCGCCGACGGGTCGATTCTGGCTTGAGGATCAATCATCAGCGCTCGCCGCCCTAGGCTGGTCTATCAGCACAGAGAATAGTCGCGGCGGCTGCCAAGTCGCCATCTACCGTCGCGCTGCAGTCGAATTTCCAGATACCGCGCCTTGCGGAAACAACCTTTGCCTCGAGTCGTAATTGGTCACCCGGCTCAACCATGCGCTTAAAGCGCGCCTCATCACAGCCTACGAGATAATAAATGGAGCCATCTGACGGCTTTTTGTCTGCAGTTTTGAAACCCAGGATTCCAGAAGCCTGGGCCATTGCCTCAATAATAAGGACTCCTGGCATGATAGGCCGCTGCGGAAAATGGCCGGTAAAAAACGGCTCATTGACACTGACGTTTTTAATCGCGACAACCCGCTCGCCCGGTTCCAGCTCAAGCACCCGATCTATCAGTAGAAAGGGGTAACGATGCGGCAGGTACTCACGAATCTCTTTTACGTCTATCGGCATGTAACAATTCTCCAGTCTTAATCCAGCCGTTTTTCCAAACGGCTGACACGCCGATGCAGGGCGTCCAGTTGTAAAAATCGAACGGCGTTTTTCCTCCAGCGGGCTGTCGTGGACAAGGCAGTGCCAGAGGAATACGTGCCTGCTTCGGTTATCGACTTGCTCACCAATGTCATGCCGGTGAGATGCACGTTATCACAGACCGTCAGGTGGCCAGCAATGCCAACGCCACCACCGATTGTGCAGTTCGCACCTATCGTCGCACTGCCGGCAATACCGACGCATCCCGCCAGTGCTGTGTTTTCACCAATGACGACGTTGTGGGCAATCTGCACCAGGTTATCAATGATAACACCGTCAGCGATCACCGTATCGCTGATTGCGCCACGGTCGATGGTTGAATTTGCTCCGATTGACACCCGGTTTCCAATTCGTACTGAGCCAAGCTGATAGATTTTTTGCCAGCCGCTCGGTGCAGGTGCAAACCCAAAACCGTCCGCTCCAATGACGCTACCGCTGTGGACTTCAACCTCATCACCCAGGGTAATGCCATGGTAGAGCACAACGCCGGCAGCCAGCCGGCAACGCAGCCCAATTACAGTACCCGCGCCAACCACACTGTTCGGACCCAGGACGGTGTCTGCACCGATGACAGCGCCTTCCTCGACCACGCAGTGCGGGCCTATGGTGACGTTTTCCCCAAGCTTGGCACTGTCCGCCACTGTGGCGGTGGTGTGCACCTGCCGGTTGGGCACCGGTCGGTCATCAAACAACGCGCTGGCCCGGGCATATGCAAGATAGGGGTTATCTACTTCGATGCAGGCGACCGGGCACTGCGCCACCTGGGCGGCTTGCAACAACACGGCAGTGGCCCGCGTCGCGGCCAAGTTTGCAGCGTAGCGCGGGTTGGCCAGAAAACTGAGATCACCTGGACCGGCCCGATCAAGCGGAGCAATTGATTGCACCGACTGCCCGGCGCCACCGTGCAGCTTTCCCTCCAGCAGCGTGCACAGCTCGGCCAGTGGTATTGCCATCAGTTGCCGCTCAGTGAGCAGCAAATTGCTTACTGGCCAGCGCCGGCATTCAACTTATCGGTCACTTTTGAAGTGATGTCGTAGCTGCTGGTAGCGTGCATGACCGCTTCTTTGCGCAGAATCAGGCCGATCTGGTCATCACGCACCAACTCCGCCAGAATCTTTTGCACACGCGGCCCAACTTCAACGCCCAGTTCGTTAATAACGTCATTTTGCGCAGCCTGCAGCTTCTTTAGAATATGCTCAATGTCCGCGCGCAAGCTATTGATTTTGCGTTGCGCATCAGCCTGCTGTTCAGCGGTCATCACGGCCGATTCTTTTTTAACTTCATCAACCAGGTCTTTGTATTCCTTACGCAGCTTTTCATGCTCGTTCTTGTTTTCCTGAAACTCCTTTTCTTCACCCAGCTGCTGCAAACGCTGCTTGGCAAGCTCTGAATTCAAAATTGCTTCCTGTGGGCTAAAAACCGCGATTTTACCCGCTTGCGCAGCTGCATTCAGGCTGACCAGGAGCAGCACCAAGGCGGTAATCGTGGTACGAATAATTGGTTTCACTTTAAGTCTCCGTTGCTTTCTAAGTATGAAGTTTGAGCGGTAAGCGGTACGCGAGTTGCTAAACAATTGTTAAAAACTGCGCCCCAATGAGAACTGAAATATTTCGGTTTCATCTTCAGGAGCATCATTCAGGGCCTTGGCGAGACTGAATGTCAGCGGTCCAAACCCGGATATCCAGGTTAGCCCAAAGCCCACAGAATACCGTAATTCACCAAAATCGACATCAAAACAGTTCACTTGCGTTACCCCGCACTCAGTGTTAAACACATTGCCGGCGTCTACGAAAAACGCGGATCGCAGCGAGCGCTGATCTTTGATAAAAGGCAATGGGAAGAGCAGTTCCACGCTGGCTTCTATCTTGGCATTGCCGCCGAATGGATCGGGGTCATCGCCGGGGATAGCGTCTCCAAAAGCCAACTGGTTCAAAAACTGACCTTCATTATTGGGGTCAGGCGTGCGCAGGTAGGCCTGGTCGCTCAACTCATCGAACACCTGAGTGGGGTCAATCAGAGCACGCGCATACCGCAGTGCTGGTGTACTGCGAGGCCCGAGCGTATTGTTTTTAAAACCGCGAACCGAGCCAAAGCCACCAGAGTAGTAGTTTTCGAAAAATGGCAGGCTGTTGGTCGCCCCGTACCCATCGCCGTAACCGAGCTCCGTTCTGAAGCGTAATACCCAGTTGTTGGTGATCGGCACAAAGAGTTGACCATTGTATTCCAGCTTGTAGTATTCCAGGTCACTGCCCGGCAAAGTGAATTCCATCGACAGGCTTTGTGAGGAACCTCGGGTTGCCAGCAGCCCGCGGTTTAGACGCGATTGCCGCCAGGTCGTGGTGATGGGGAATACCAGAAAATTATTGCCATGAATGTCCAGGAATCCGTCTTCCGGGTTTTGCAGTGCCGAGTCAGGCAGGTCACTGACCGGTGCAATAACCGCCTCTTCAACCAGTTCCTGAACCCCGTCGCCATCGGTGTCTTCAAGCACTGGCTCGGAAATAAAATAATTGGGGATTTCCGGGTTCAGGCGCGGGCTGCCAACGATTTCGCGTACTGCAAATTCACCGGTTGTGATTTTGGTTTTGCTCAGCCCAAAACTGAAGCCAAGAGATTCAACCTCGCTGATGGGATAACCGAAACTGACAGAGCCACCAAACGTATCTGTTGAAAAGCGGGATACATTGATCTCGTCCAGATCCGTTTTGCGGAAGAACAGATTGAAACCACGACTAACGCCGTCTTCGGTGTAGTATGGGTCGGTGTAGCTGAAGTTGTAAGCCGTTTGGAAACGGCTGTTACTGACCCCGATACCAACTCGCTTGCCAGTTCCGAGAAAATTATTCTGCTGCAGATTGGCACTCAACAGCAAGCCGGCATCCTGAGCATAACCAAGGCTGGCTGAAATACTGCCTGAAGTTTGTTCTTCAACCTCGTATTCGACATCGATCAAGTCATCCGCGCCGGGGACTTCCGGTGTCTCGACTTTGACCTCTTTGAAATAACCCAACCGCTCCAGGCGGACTCTGGACTGTTCGATTTTCGCGCGCGCCGCCGGAGCTGATTCCATCTGGCGCATTTCCCGGCGCAACACTTCATCAACTGTCCGGGTATTACCACGGAAATTGATGCGTCTTACATAGGTGCGTTTACCAGGGTCAACAAAAAATTTCAGCGCAACGCTATTCGTCTCGTCGTCGATCTCCGGTATGCCATTAACCTCGGCAAACGTGTAGCCTTCATCACCCAGACGATTGGTCATGAACTCTTCAGTACGGGTCACTCTGATCTGGGAGAAGGTCTGCTCCGGGCCGACCAGAAGATATCGGCGCAACTCAGACTCATCTAGAATAATGTCACCGCCCAGCGACACCTCACCAATTTTATACAGCTCACCCTCATTGACATTCACGGTGATGTATACAGCATCTCGATCCGGCGTAATAGCGACCTGGGTGGAGTCGATCTCGAAACGAATATAACCGCGATCTTTATAGAAGGACTCAATAGTCTCCAGATCACCACCGAGCTTCTCCTTCGAATATTTATCGTTCCCCGAGAAGAAAGAAAACCAGCCAGTAGTTTTCAGCTCAAACAGGTCCACCAGATCTTCGTCGCTGTAGGCGTCGTTACCAACTATGTTTATGTGTTTGATTTTTGCAACAGAACCTTCGTTCACGTTGATATTCACAGCCACACGGTTGCGAGGCTGCTCGATGATTTCAGATTCTATCTGGGCATCATAGCGCCCCTGACTGACATACTGGCGTTGCAGCTCCAGCTGCATACCTTCCAGTGTAGAGCGCTTGAACACCCGTCCGACCGCCAGACCAGCACCCTTTAGACCATCCAGCAAGGCTTCTGTTTCAATGGCTTTGTTGCCTTCAATTTCGATTTCACTGATCGATGGTCGCTCGCGAACAGTCACCACCAGCACGTCTTCATCTTTAGCAAACTGGATATCATCGAAGTTACCGGTCTTGAACAGAGTTTTGCCGGCACTGACCAGCATACTCTGATCGACAGTATCACCCACATTCACCGGCAAGGCGTTAAACACACTACCGGCCGTAATTCGCTGCAACCCTTCTACCCGAATATCATTTACCTGAAATGGTGGCGCAGGCTGCAAAGACTGGTCGAGTGGAACCTGTGCGGCAAGCGGTAAGGCAAGAAGCAGCATAAAGCTGAGAAACAAAGTACGTAGGTGCATATTATAATCGTGCTATATCATTGACCATGACCAGAACAAATACACTGATCAGTACGAACAAGCCAAATTGTTGACCAACAATCTGGACGCGTTCCGAGACCGGGCTTCCCTTCAGAACCTCAACCATAAAGTACAATAAATGTCCGCCATCGAGCATCGGTATGGGTAAGAGGTTCATTATTCCGAGACTGATACTCAATAAAGCAAGCAATTCCAGCCAGGCAATAAAGCCAGCTTTTGCCGAATCATTAGCGACCTGTGCGATGGTGATGGGGCCGGCCAGGTTTTTCGGCGACATTTGCCCGAAGAGCATTTTTTTCACGGCTTCAAGAGTAAATACGGAAAGCTCCCAGGTTCGAGTCATTCCGGCCTGCAGCGCTTCCAGTGGTGAATAGCGGTATTCTCGAATCATGCCCTCAGGCCAGGGTGCTAATGTAGGCCGCACACCAATTTTCCCGACAACACGCCCGTTTTCATCGGTTTGAGCGTTGGGCGTCACTGCCAATGTCAGGTTTTTGCCAGCCCGCTGAATTTCCAGCTCGATCGTTTGCTCCGGGCTTCCTTCCACTCGTTTTACCAGGGCGGGCCAATTGGCAAGCGTCTGGCCATCCACGGCGATTAAGCGGTCACCCGCGACCAGACCGGCCTGCGCAGCTGCGGTTCCCTGAACGACCTCACCCACGGTGAGCTCAATCGCCGGGCGAAAAAAGGTAACGCCCAGGTCCGCGATAGGATTCGGCTCGTCGATACCACGAAGCCAATTGTCCAGCATGACCTCAGACTGGTAGACCAGCTCTGAATCCGGATATCGAGTCCCGATGACCAAGATACCCGTTTCGCCCAGCCGCTTCAGTAGCTGCAGCTGCAAGGCGCGTCGGGTCGGCGTTTCCTGACCATCAATTTCGACAATTTCCTGCCCCGGCTCAAGGCCCGCAGCCGCTGCCAGCGACCCGGATTCCACAGCGGAAATCACCGGTGCCAGGCCGCGCTCGCCAGCCATAAAGACCGCCCACAAAACCAGAAATGCCAAAAGAAGGTTCGCTACCGGGCCTGCAGCGACTACGAATATGCGCGCCCATACCGACTTGGAGGTAAACTCCTCGGCTTGCAGCGCCGCAAGCCCTCGCTGCTCACGCTCCGCGTACTCTTCCAGATCACAGTCTCTGCTGTCCAACATTTTGACATAGCCGCCGAGCGGTAATGCAGTGACCACAAACTCAGTATCACGCCGGTCACGCCAACTGAATATAGGCTTGCCAAAACCAATTGAAAAACGCAGCACACGAACGCCCATTCTGCGTGCAGCCCAGAAGTGTCCGTATTCATGGAAGGTAATCAACACTCCAAAAGTGATGATAAAAACTGCGACCGTCGACAATATACTCACTAGAAATCTCTTCAGGCCATCAAGCTACGGGGAGTGGGCTTTGTTTTGCAGATATTGGGCGGCCACTTGCCGCGCTTCAAAGTCCAGAGCTTTGACCTCTTCTATCGAGTTGAGTTCAGTCGAACCGCCCAAATGCAGAGTTGACTCTATCAGCTTGGGAATGGCGGTAAAAGGCAGTTTATTGTCCAGAAATGCACTGACGGCAACTTCATTCGCTGCATTCAGAACGCAGCTGAAGGAGCCACCTGCACTGGCCGCATCAGCCGCCAGTTGCAAGCACGGAAAGCGCCCAAAGTCCGGTTTTTCGAAAGATAGCTGCGCAATAAGCGCAAGATCCAAAGGCTCCACTCCGGAGTCAATGCGATCGGGCCATGCGAGCCCATGTGCAATTGGAGTACGCATGTCCGGGTTACCCAACTGTGCCAGCACCGAACCATCATTATACTGAACGAGTGAATGAATAACGCTCTGCGGATGTATGACTATTTCCACATTATCAACCGAGGTGTTAAACAGCCATACTGCTTCAATCAGCTCCAAACCTTTGTTCATCATGCTCGCGGAATCCACCGAGATCTTGCGCCCCATGCTCCAGTTCGGGTGGGCACACGCCTGCTCGGGCGTAACCTCACGCATCGCGTCGATCGACCACTCACGAAACGGGCCCCCGGATGCGGTCAGCAGAATTTTATCAACGCCCGCCGCCATGGCACCGGACGCATAGCCGCTTGGCATACATTGAAAAATGGCATTGTGTTCGCTGTCTATCGGTAGTAGAGACGCTCCAGAACGGTTGCAGGCCTGCATGAATAATCGACCCGACATCACCAGGCTTTCCTTATTTGCCAGCAGTATCTTTTTTCCATGTTGCGCGGCTGCAAGAGACGGCTCAAGACCGGCGGCACCGACAATGGCGGCCATGACAGTATCCACTTCGGGGTGCGCGGCAACTTCCCGCAAACCCTCTTTTCCAGCCAGTACCTCAGTGCGAACACGCTCACCGCGCAGGGCCTGCTCCAGTCGACGGGCCGCTGCCGGATCATTCATTACTGCGATGCGCGGATTAAATGTCCGGCACTGCTGCACCATCGCACTGTCATTGGTATCAGCGGTCAGAGCAAATACCCGCCATCGCTGCGGATGCCTGGCCAAGACATCCAGCGTGCTTACCCCAATGGAGCCGGTTGACCCAAGGACCGTCACCTGCTGAGTGATCATAATGGCCAGCCTGCACTCAAGAGACACAATGCAAAGACCGGACTGGCCGCGGTCCAGCCATCAATTCTGTCCAACACCCCACCGTGACCAGGCAATACAGAACCGCTGTCTTTAACACCACTGTGGCGCTTAAGCATACTCTCCAACAGGTCTCCCAGCACTGAGCTCAACACCGTCAGCGAACTGATTGCAAGCCAGCTGGCCCAAGGCAGAGGGACGGCAATTAGATACCTGACTGCTACGGCCAGTAACAGGCCGAAAAACACCCCCCCATAAAGACCCGCCCAGGACTTGCCGGGGCTGACGGCGGGCGCGAGCTTACTCCGGCCAAATCGCTTGCCAACAAAATACGCGCCAATATCCGCGGCAGCAACCAGTGCCACCACATAGAGCACCAGCCATATGTGTGGCCCAAGGTCACGCAACCAGATGAATGCGAGGCAGCTCGGCACAATAACCAACCAGCCGATCAGGCCACGCACCACGCGGCTGCTCCACAGTGGCACACTGGCTGGAAAGGATTGAACCCACAACAGGGTAAGCGCCCACCACGCCCCGGCAACCCCAAACAGTACATGCAACACTTCTGGCCGGACCGTTCCCGGAAGCCCGGTTAACCAGATTCCGAAACCCAATACCAGCAGAGTTCCCACTACGTAAGCCGCGCGACTGTTCACGGTCTTTAACCCGCATAACTGGCTCCACTCCCAGGCGGCGAGCGCAAACACACTAAATGCCAGGACGACAAAGCCTTCTACGGGCAATAAAATCGCCGGACCTCCTACCAGTACCAGCAAGACAACGGCCGTGAGAACGCGCTGCTTTAACATCAGAGACTCACCTGATCAGCAGATTTTCCGAAGCGGCGCTGTCGATTCGCAAAATCCTGCAAGGCGTCCTCGAAATTTTCTGCCGAAAAGTCGGGCCAATACACATCGGTAAAATACAATTCCGCATAGGCGAACTGCCACAATAGGAAATTGCTAATTCGGTGATCACCGCCAGTACGGATGCACAAGTCCGGGGCAGGCAGGTCATTGAGACACATGTAACGAGCGACCATCCCGGCATCAATCTCATCTGGCTGAATTTGGCCGGCAGCAGCTTTATCAGCAAGCTGACGGGCCGCATTGGCAATATCCCACTGACCACCATAGTCTGCTGCAATGACCAGTGTTCGCTGAGTATTCCCGCTGGTAAGTTCTTCTGCATGATCAATGAGCGCAAGAATTTCCTTACCAAAGCGATCCCGTGCTCCAATCACGCGCAGCCTGACGCCTTCCTCATGGATGGCAGTTACTTCGTTTTGCAGGTAATGACGAAAAAGTCGCATTAAAGCGTCGACTTCTTTCCTCGGCCGCTGCCAGTTCTCACTGCTAAATGCAAAAAGCGTTAGAACCTCTACGCCATGTTGCTGGCAGGCGCGCAACACTGTTCGAATCTGTTCGACGCCAGCCCGGTGCCCATTGGCGCTTGACAGATTTCGTTGCCTGGCCCAACGATTGTTGCCATCCATAATGATGGCAACATGGCGCGGTACGTTGCTTATGACGCCGTCATGCCCGGAGCTCATAGGAAATCCGGTTAGATTTCCACCAGATCAGCTTCTTTCGCCTGCAGAGCATCCTCCACCGATGCGATCTTGCTATCCGTCAGTTTTTGAATGGCATCCTGAGCCCGCCGCTCTTCATCCTCGCTGATGGCTTTTTCCTGCAACAGTTCCTTAACATCACCAAGGGCATCGCGGCGAATGTTGCGAATAGACACCCGGGAACTTTCCGCTTCCTGCCGTGCCTGTTTGATATAGCCCTTTCGGGTTTCTTCCGTCAGCGCAGGCATAGGAACGCGAATAACAGTACCGGCGGTACTTGGGTTCAAACCCAAATCGGATTTCATGATGGCCTTTTCAACTTCAGGCACCATGCTCTTCTCCCACGGAGTTACCGTCAAAGTACGCGCGTCTTCGATATTGACGTTGGCTACCTGGTTCAACGGCGTATCGTTTCCGTAATACTCCACACTCAAACCTTCCAACAGGCTGGGGTGCGCCCGGCCTGTGCGAATACGGTTGAACGCATGTGTTAGGGCTTCAAGGCTTTTATCCATTCGCTGGTTCGCGTCATCTATAATGTCGTCGATCACCTTTGTCTCCTCTAAATTATCCAGCCAGACATCCTGCAGCCCCTAGCCGCCAGCAGAAACCAGCGTGCCCTCGGAGCCACCCATCACAATACGCTGCAATGCGCCGGGTTCCTCCATTTTGAACACTCGCACTGGCATATCGTGGTCTCGGCACAGGCAGATTGCAGTCAAGTCCATCACTCCAAGCTTTTTATCCAGCACCGCGTCATAACTTAAGCGATCATAGCGAATCGCTGCTGGGTTTTTTACCGGGTCATCACTGTACACACCATCGACTTTGGTGGCTTTCAGAACAACTTCGGCCTCAACCTCGATCGCCCGCAGTGACGCGGCCGAATCTGTCGTGAAAAACGGATTACCGGTGCCGGCAGAGAACACCACAACATTGCCTTCGGTCAGCAGACGAACCGCATGCCGGCGATCGTAGTGGTCGACCACACCGCTCATGGGTATTGCTGACATAATGCGACTGGGTATGTGCGCCCTCTCCAGCGCGTCGCGCATCGCCAGGCCATTCATCACAGTAGCCAACATTCCCATGTGATCGCCTGCCACGCGGTCCAGCCCCGCAGCATGCAAAGCGGCACCACGAAACAGGTTGCCGCCACCAATAACCAGCCCAACCTGCACGCCCAGCTTAACCAGCTCGCCGATTTCGAGTGCCATGCGGTCAAGAACTTTCGGGTCAATTCCGAAGTTCTCGCTCCCAACAAGCGCCTCCCCACTCAGCTTAAGAAGAATACGCTTGTATTTGCTGCCCTGTTTGTGATCGGACACCTTTTTCTCCTCTCAAGCCTGATTGCGCAAAGTCTAAGCGAGCTGCTCGGCAACTTCAGCTGCGAAATCCACGGTTTTCTTCTCGATGCCTTCACCGACTTCAAAGCGGCTGAACGACAGTATCTTTGCACCGGCCTTTTTGGCCAGGGCGCCAACCGTGACGTCACCGTCTTTAACAAACGGCTGCTCGCTCAGACTCACTTCGGCAAGAAACTTTCGAACCCGCCCTTCCACCATTTTTTCAATGATTTCCGCGGGCTTACCACTTTCCTGTGCCTGCGCTGAAAAGATTTCACGTTCTTTGGCAATGACTTCCTCAGGCACATCCTCTGGGGCTACGTACTGGCTGTTCATGGCGGCAACATGCATGGCAATGTCCTTGGCCAACTCCTGATCTCCGCCATCCAGAGCCACCAGCACACCGATCCGACGGTTGCCGTGAACGTAACTGCCCACGGTGGCCTTGTCTGCGTTGATTCGATGCAACCTCCTGACTGAGATGTTCTCGCCAATTTTCTGCACCAGCGACTCACGCTTGCTTTCCAGCTCCTCAGACATCAGGCTTTCCACATCACTTGCCTCACCGGCAGCGGCCGCTACAAGCACGTCGTTTACAAAGGCCAGGAAATTGTCATCCCGCGCTACAAAGTCAGTTTCGCTGTTCACTTCCAGCATGACCGCCTGCTGCCCCGACTCATCAACCTGGATGGCGATGACGCCGTCTGCGGCGGTACGACCAGCCTTTTTGGCCGCTTTCATACCACTACTTTTGCGCAGATTCTCAATAGCAACGTCAATATC
>JAUIHW010000105.1 GCA_030431775.1 Gammaproteobacteria bacterium | reverse complement strand
GTTAGCGCGCAAGCCAGGCAGCTTCACCAGCAACTGACTATTACCGACTGGCATGCAGACTCGCTGTTATGGAATCGGGATTTTATGCGCCTTCAACAAGCCGGCCACCTCGATTGGCCACGCGCGATGGAAGGCAATCTTGCACTGCAGGTGTTTACCACGGTGACCAAATCACCCAGTGGTCTGAATAACGTCAAAAATTCAGCCGACTCCTTTGACCAGATTACCCCATTGATTGTTGCTCAAGGCTGGCCGCCGCGCACCTGGACGAGCTTAAAAGAGCGAGCCTTGTATCAGGCTGAGCGACTCCATGAAGTGGTCCGGCAATACCCGGATCAACTCCATTTTGTTGCCAGTCAAGCGGATCTGGAAAGCGGTCTCAAGCGCCGACAAAACGGCGAACAGGTTTTACTGGCCATGCTCGGCACTGAAGGCTCGCATGCGTTGGATGGAGAGCTGTCGGCGGTGGATGAATTATTTTTGGCAGGCTTCAGAGTATTCGGCTTGCAGCACTTTTTTGATAACAGGCTGGGCGGCTCCCTGCATGGAGAAAGCAAACAAGGTTTGACCGAATTTGGGCGCGCCGTGGTCAAGCACGCTAATCAATTGGGCATTATCATTGACGTTGCACACTCTTCTGAGGCAGTGGTCCGCGATGTCCTGCAGCTCAGCACGCAACCCGTAGTGCTAAGCCATACAGGGTTTAAAGGTCAATGCGATAGTCCTCGCAACATCAGTGACGAATTGTTGCAGCGTATTACCAGTGCTGGGGGCCTGGTTGGTGTGGGGTTTTGGGACAGTGCCGTCTGTGACTTTAGCCCGGCGGGAGTCGCCAGCGCTATTGTCTACGGCATTGAACTATTAGGCGTTGAACACGTCAGTCTTGGGTCGGATTTCGACGGTACGGTCACCACCGCCTTCGATGCGGCCGAGTTGGCCGCCCTGACCGATGCTTTGCTCGCAGAGGGTTTATCCAATGCAGCCATAGCTCAAGTGATGGGCGGGAACACTATCAACTTTCTGCGTGCGCAACTACCTGAACGGTAGCCGCATAGACTTGTTTGCGGCTTCACCGGGCGTTTACTCCGAACGCAATAGCAGGGCGTGCAACATTGCGGCTATTGCGGCCTGCGTGCGCTTGAAAGAAAGGCCTTGAATACCGCGCAATCGATGCCAGGTTTCAAATGAAAGAATCGCGTACGCAGCGTCCTGAGTGGCCTGGGGCCGGTCATCCAATTCAGGTAACCAGCTAAGAATGTTCCTGCGTAAGCGCATGGTATTGTGAATATAGTTATCTCGCATGGCGTCGATTCGCCACAGCTGGGCATGGGTGGACAAATGCAGGTTACGGGTGCGCTCAAAGGCGCTGCCCAGGTGGGCAATCAACTTGTCTACCCGTTCCTCCAGCTCGCCTGAACGATCACCACCGGCAAACATGCGGTTGTAGCCGGCTTTCACCTGTTCATCAGCCAGCAGGTAAAGTTCGTTCATCTCAGAGAAGTGACGAAAAACGGTGCGAATTCCAACGTTTGCCCTTGCGGCTACCTGCTGGGCCGTGGGGATCAGAATGCCTTCTTCAACCAGTTCAATGATGGCATCCGCAATTTGCTGGCGGCTGCGTTCAGAACGCTGCAGTCGGCCATCGCTCTGTGTCATTGGATGCTGCTGGCCAGCATGTCGTCGAGGCTGGCCTGCATGCGTTGCAAGGATGCCTGCCGACAGTCCAGTTTATTCCTCGCATAAGCGTCGCCCGGCAGGCTGCTCAGCAGGACGGCTTCCTCCTGTGCCCGCTGCAACAATGCTGCCGGTTCAACCAGCTCGTCCACGAATCCGGCGATCAGCGCTTCTTCCGGATTGAAGGTTTTTGCCTGGATGACCGCCGCGGTCAAAAAGCGTGGTGAAAGCCTGGCCGCGGCCAGCTCACCGAGTACCGCGGGGAAATTCATTCCCAGCGCAGTTTCCGGTAAGCGGTGTTTGAAATCACCGCGCACGGCAATCCGAGTGTCGCAGCACAGCATCATGAACGAACCCGCCGCAATAGCGTGCCCACTGCAGGCAGCTATCAGGGGTTGCGGGTGGCGATACAAGCGCAGCAGCATGGCAAAGCCGCCCTGCACCAGTCGCAAGGCAGCGTCCTGGCCTTTAGCGAATTCGTTGAGATCAAAACCACCGGAAAACATATTGTCGCGACCCGCAATGATCACCGCCGAGGCTTCCTTTTCGGCTCGGTCAAGCGCCTCGTTCATTTGCTGAATAAACGCGTGGCCGACTACATTCGCTTTGCCGTCATCCATCCGTAAAGTTGCCACCTGGTCGGCGAGCGTAAAATTAATCATGGTGTATCATTCCCAAATGCGAGTTCCAAAGTGTTGCCGGGCCGGTAGTAATGCGGCACGCACTATGCCAATAGTTTTATGCTTCTTGGCAGCCGGGTCAAGCGGAACGAGTGAAATTGTAGTGACCGAGCAAGAGAGGCTGACAAAATGGCGCAACTTTCAACTAACTATGCGGTGGATGCGGGTATTGCGACCATAACGCTGACCCGCGAAGACAATAAAAATGCACTGAGTGTGGAGCTGCTTAATTCCCTGGGCGACAATTTACAGGCCGCATTTGCCGATTCGACGGTGCGTGCTGTGGTGTTGACCAATGAAGGGAATACCTTTTGCGCCGGTGCCGACCTGAAAGGTGACCGCAGCCAAAGCCCCCGCTACCCGCTGGACGCACTGCTCGACCTGATTCAAAGTGGCAGCAAGCCCGTACTTGCGCGTATTGCCGGACATTGTATGGGTGGAGGCGTCGGCCTTGCGGCGGCCTGTGATTTGTCCATCGCTGCAGACGATTGCAAGTTCGGCTTTACCGAAGTTCGTATCGGTGTTGCACCGGCGATAATTTCGGTCGTGTGTCTGCCCAAAATGCGCTATGGCGATGCCATGGAGCTTTTTCTGTCGGGAGAACGAATCAGTGCCACAAGAGCGACGGAACTGGGCCTGCTGAATAAGGCCGTTCCAGCTGATCAGCTGGATGCCGCTGTCCGGGAGCTGTTGGACAAACTGCTTCTTGGAGGGCCCAAAGCACTGGCAGTCGCGAAGCAACTGGTTAACAAAGTCTCTGGCATGGATCGATCGGAAGCGTTCAAATGGACCGCACAACTGTCGGCAGAATTGTTTGCCAGTGAGGAAGCCAGCGCTGGCATACAGGCGTTTCGTGAGCGGCGTACACCACCCTGGGTGCCCGAACAGGAATAGCCCATTTCAATCAGAGGTAGATCGGCGTCATGGCAGAGACTGTACAGCTGGAACCCGGTTGGCTCGGGCAGTTGCAAGCCGAGTTTGAAAAACCTTATATGCAGCAGCTGCGGGCCTTTCTGCAAGCGGAAAAAAGTCGTCGCAAGGTGATTTACCCAAAGGGCAGTGAGATGTTCAACGCGCTGAACTCCACACCCTTTGAGCAGGTGAAAGTCATTATTTTGGGCCAGGATCCATACCATGGTTCTGGCCAGGCTCATGGCTTGTGCTTTTCTGTCCGCGAGGGGGTCCAGCCTCCGCCTTCTTTGCTCAATATTTTTAAAGAATTGCGCGACGATTTGGGTATAGCGCTTCCCGATCATGGATGTCTGCAGGCCTGGGCTGAGCAGGGTGTGTTATTACTCAATAGCGTGTTGTCGGTGGAGCGCGGTAAGGCGGCTTCGCACCAGGGGCGTGGCTGGGAGGAGTTTACCGATATGGCCATTGCAGCGCTGAATGCTCATCGGCAAAATCTCGTTTTTATGCTGTGGGGCAGTTATGCCCAACGAAAAGGCCAGTTTATTGATAATCAACGGCACCTGGTGCTCAAAGCGCCTCACCCTTCTCCGCTGGCAGCACACCGTGGCTTTTTCGGCTGCAAGCATTTTTCCCAGGCGAACCATTATCTTGAGCATAACGGACTCTCGCCCATTGACTGGAGCTTGAACCATTAACAGTGAACTGTACTGCGCGCACGTAGCCGAAAAACTGGCTCGTTTCCAGGCCATGTGCGAGGCCTTTGGGTATGACAACATCATTGTGTCCTCTGGAGTGGATATCCTGCAGTTCATGGATGATATGCACTACCCGTTCAGGGCGAATGTTCTGTTCAAGGAATGGCTGCCGTTGGACCAGCGGGCGGGTGCTTATTTGCGAATACCGAGCAGTGGTCGGCCTGAACTGCTGCTGGATTGCACGGAGGACATCTGGCACACCCCGCCGCAACAACTGCCGGATGGCTGGGATTCCCCGTTTGAAATCAGCGAGTTCACCAGTACGGTCGCATTGATTGAGCAGCTTAAAACGGCAATGAGACCGGTCTACCTAGGCCCTGACAACCCGCTGGAGTTACCGGCCACGTCGTGCAACCCTGAACGTTTGTGTCAGAGTATCGCCTTTCAACGGCGTTTTAAAACAGACTACGAGCACGCCTGTATTGGCCGTGCAAACGCGTTAGCCGCAGCCGCACATCTGGTTGCGCGGGACACGTTCTTGGCCCGCGGCAGTGAACTCGATATCAAGCTCGCGTATCTTGGGGCATGTGGGCAGGCCGAAGTCGATATGCCCTACAGCATTATCGCCGGTTTGAATGAACATGCGGCGGTACTGCATCATTACCGCCTGGATACCAGTCCGCCAGACGAGCACCGGAGTTTTCTACTGGATGCGGGTGTGTCGGTTTTTGGCTACGCATCGGACATCACACGTAGCTGGGCATTTGAGCAGAATTCCGAGTACGCTGAGCTCGTCGCCCGGATGGACGCCAAACAGCTTGAACTGTGTGCGGCTGTTCGACCCGGTATCAGTGGCATAGACTTGCACCTGTCATCTCATCAAAAAATAGCGGAGGTGTTGGTGGAATTCGGCCTGGTAAACTGCAGTGCTGAGGCCTGTGTCGAATCCGACCTGACTTCCTATTTTTATCCGCACGGGATCGGCCACGGTCTGGGCGTTAATGTGCATGAGCTGGGTGGGCGGCTGGCCAATGCCGAAGGTGAAGAAATTCCGCCACCCCAACAATACCCGGCACTGCGCAATACCTGCCCCTGGGAAGCCGGTTCTGTGAACACAGTGGAACCAGGCCTCTATTTTATTCCCAGTCTGCTTGAGAAACTGAGAGCTGCTCCACAATCGGCAGATGTTGTCTGGCCGAAGGTCGACAGTCTGCAGCCTTATGGCGGTGTTCGAATAGAAGACAATATGCTGCTAACAAAAGATGGCGAGGCCATTAATCTAACCCGCCAGGCATTTGCTGCAATGTGAGTCGATCACCCTGTTGTGAAAAATTAAGTTGGCCGAGAAACGACATGCCAAGCAATACGCTCTCACCCTCCATATGTGGGTTGATGTTGGCGGGTATATTGAAAAGCTCGATGCCCCCCAGGCTTATCTTGCGCAGCGTGGTCGTGTAGACATAAACAGTCCCGTTTGCGGTAGACACTGGAATCTGCCGTCCGCGTTGCAGTTCAAGGCGCTTTGCCACGGCTTGCGGTACGCTGACATTTGTCGCTCCGGTGTCCAGTAGAAAAACCACCGCTTGATCATTGATGGTGCCGCTACTAACGTAATGACCGTAGCGATTTCGAGCGAGCTCAACGCTGACTGCAGTACCATTGCGAGTACTTTCCGGTGAGCGGTTTGGGTTAAAGCGTTTCTCTATGGCATCGTCAAACGCCAGGTATCCCATCAGCAGCAGAAACACTGTAACGGCGGCATATACCAGACCTTTCCGAAGCGCAGTGCTGCCAGGGTCGTTGCTGTTAGAGGATTCCTTCATTGAGTTGTCTTACTGCGTAGTCGCAGGCTCGTGCGGTGAATGCCATATAGCTCAAGGAAGGGTTTACGCAGGATGCGGACGTCATGAATGAGCCGTCGGTTACAAACAGGTTTTTCAGGTCGTGCGTTTGGTTGTATTTGTTCAATACTGAATCGTTCGGATCATCACCCATTCTGGCGGTGCCCATTTCATGAATTCCGGTACCGCCTATGCTCATTTTCTCAGGCGAACTGACAATGTAATGCACGGCGCCGGCCGCGCGAAAAATCCTCGCGGCCTGTTGGCATTCATCGGCAGCCATACGCTTTTCATTAGCGCCCCAGGAAAACTCGGTGACTACCAGTGGCATGCCGAACCGGTCTGTCTTGCGCGGGTGTAAGGAGATGCGATTGGACTCGTAGGGCAGACACTCCTGAAAGCCTCCGAGTGCCCAAATCCAGTAAGGCGACAGCTGCGCCAGCGAATCCTTGTATTTTGCGCCGAACCCGGGCCGGTTGAAACTGTTCTGCCAGTCGGTTCGTAGCGCATGAGCCTGGAAGCCATAACCTCGAACAAAACCGGTGTCCTCAGCAGAGCTGTCGAGGTTTCTGAAGCGTGGTATGTACAGACCATTTGGACGGCTGCCCCGAGTGTAGGAGTCGGTTTTGTCCACAAAGACCCCCATATGTCCCATCATTGCGTGGTCCATCAGGTATTTGCCGAGTACACCGCTGCGATTGGCCAGCCCATTGGGGTATTGTTTGCTGCCTGAGTTCAGTAGTATCTGTGTGCTCGCGACAGTCGATGCACAGAGAAACACCAGTCTGGCTTGAAAACTGCGTTTGTCGCCGGTTTCGGCGTCTACGCATTGCACGGCGTTAACCCGGTCACCTTCTTCGTTGTGCAATAAGCGCGTTACTACCTGGTTTGGCAACAAAGTGAGCCGGCCAGTGGC
>JAUIHW010000104.1 GCA_030431775.1 Gammaproteobacteria bacterium | reverse complement strand
CTATCGGGTTACCCTCGGGATCGTGTAAACGCGCGAATCTGCCGTTCGGGTACTGTTGCGAGTCAACCTCAACCGGAATTCCGGCGTCGGTAAGCTGGGCCACCATGGCATTAAGGTCGCATTCACTACTGTAGAAGCTGATAGTACTCACTGAATCCGTTCAGTATATTGGTAGTAGCGACAGCCGATAGAATTAATCCCATCACCCGACTAACAATGCTGGCGCCGCTGGTACCAATGATCTTTGTAATATAGCCGGAAAGTAACATGAGTACATAAGTTACCAGTAGAACCGACAGCATGACCAAAGCCGTTTGAGCCTGTTCGGTTATGCTGAATATCGCGTTCTCCGTCAGTAGCACAGCGGCCAGCATCGCACCTGGACTCGCGATAGACGGCACAGCCAGGGGGAAAATTGCCGTGTCTGTGTGATTGTCCTTGAGGCTCTTAATCTCTTCCTCGGGTTTGCTGTCACCAAAAATCATATTCAGTGAAAACAGAAACAGGACAATACCACCCGAAATTTGAAATGCAGAAAGGGGAATCGATAGAGATCGTAATATTATTTCCCCTATGGCGACAAAGAACAGCAGAACACAGGCTGCAACAATGGTAGCCAACAATGCGATGCGTCGTTTCGTTTTCTGGTCGTATGCAGCCGTAACCGCGACAAACACCGGCACGGTTCCAATTGGGTCTATAACGGCGAAAAACGTGATAAAAACTGCCAGGTAGTCAATCATCCAGTATCCATTTCCCGTTTTACATAGACAGGGCGCGGCAAGTAGGGGCGGGCGGTAGTCCGTCGCGGAGCCAGCCCCTTTGCCGGCTCACGCTTATTGGCTATGTTCACCGAATAGTAGCCTGTCGATGTAAAGACACCAGTCGCTACTCGCCCTGTCAGGCAATTCGGGGGAGCCTCTGATGCCCAATCGGAATTCCACAACGGACTGCCACTCCTCCGAACCAGGGTCAGGCCCATGGTCCTGCCCGTCTCCGCTCGCAATTTTCGACTCGACTGCCTCCACCCAACCCGTTGAACAGGGCTGCTCCGAAACCGATGAAACTGCATGGCGGCTGCATCCATTTAGCGCCAGTGCTATCAGAGCCAGCCCAATGAAGCCGAACTGCCGCAAGACAGAGGCATCGTAACGCCTGCGTCCATGGCGCAGGCGCGACCCGGGGGTGTGCGTGCCCCGGTACCCGGTGCGCAATCTGCGTAACCTGATTACCACGTTACTGGCTCGCCTCCCTCGACGATGTGCCCGGAAGACAATACCGAAGTGCAGACAATAATGTCGCCAGCAGGCACCGCAAAGCAAGTTGCAAGTGTGCTCGCAAGACCCGACTGCAGTGATGCCAACCCGGCCGCTGACCATGAGTCGGGCACCAGTAGCGTGGCCACGACTGCATACGCGCTTCCAAATTGTGCCTCGGCAACAGAAACATTGATGGACATCTGGCTGGGATCTTGTGAGGCGCGTTCAGCCCATAAAGTGACAGGATCCGTGACAAGTTCCACAGACTCCCACAAGCGAGCTGAGACAACGCAGTTGGCTATCGGCACCGGACCTCCTTATGAATAGCGATGCTCGCTGGAGCAAGTTAGCGAGCCACGCTTCCCGATTTGCAGTGTACTTTTCCGTACTTGCTATGGTGTATTGTTCCCCATCGCCTCTGCAAGTTCAGTTGAACCCAGCGCCTTTAGTTGCTCAATGACCTGTGCCCGGTCCCGGGCAGAACGATTCTGGCTCAATTTGAATTTACACTGCACCTCACTGATTTGAATTTCAATGCCGACTATCGCATTGAGCAATGCCGTTTTGTAGCTCGGTTGCCAGGGCTCCTTGAGCGAAGCCTCGTACTTATGGGTTAGCGAAGCAACCACCGACTCCAGTTGGTCCAAACCGTGAAAAACCCGACACTGCCCATACACATACGCAATTGCCCGGGATCTCCAAAAAACCCCGTAGCTTTGTTGCAGAAACGCCACATTCGTCTTCGCAGATCAAGATCTCGGTTGGCGTGAGATTTGATAGCTTAACCGAACAACAGCCGTAAATTTGCGATCGTCCTGATAACGCGCATGTTAGCCCACGTTTGGAATATCAAAAGCACCCGTAATCCCGACAATTATCATCTGTACACCGATGACAGCTAAAATCAGGCCCATTAAGCGCGTAACAATGCTCATCGCGCCTTGGCCGATTGCCGCCAGAAGCCTTGCACTAAATGCGAAGCATGCGAATGTAATCACGCACATCACTGCAAACATAGACACTGTTATAGTGATTCCCATTACCCCGCCGGAAGCGGAGTAGTTCATGGCTGTTGCAATGGTTCCGGGGCCGGCTAGAAGTGGAACCGCCAGCGGTGACACCGCGATGTCAGAGGTATCGTTGTTCTCGGCAGAATGCAGGTTGGAACCTGTCCCATTCAGCATATGGTAACCAATGAGGAAAACCAGAATGCCACCGGCTATTCTCAATGCAGGCAAGGTGATACCGAATAGGTGAAAGATCACCTTTCCGAGCAAGGAAAACGACAAAATGACGAAAAAAGTAATAATGAGCGCTCTTGCGGCTATGCGTAGCTGCTCGGTGTTCGGCTTGTCTCCAACTAACCCGGTGAACGCTGCCGTGTTGGCTATCGGGTTCATGATCGCGAAGAAACCCATGAATACGGTTACTATTTGTGCGTACAAATCGTTCATAGTAATCCTGATCAACGCCCGCTTTTACAACTTGCCGTAGCGGGCAGCAAGCGTCTGGGCCAACTGTCACTGTTTGCGTGATTGTGAATCATTTGGGCACACCCTTAAAGTTCGGCTGTTCAGCGAAACCCCACCCCAGGCAGCGTTGCTAACTGCAAGAATATACGCTGTTGGCGAGGGCCATTCCTGCAACTGTTATGAGGCTGAATAGGCACTGAAGAGTGTAAACAGGCCGATCAGTACGAAACCCACGCCTGCAATGTAGTGTAGATACTTTGGATTAATCACCTCGCCAAGCAGCGTGCCCGCGAGCACTCCCAAACCCGCTGCTACTACAAGTGCCAGTGAGGCTGCCAGGAACACGGTGTACTTGCTCACCGCCTCGTTGCTGGCGAATAGCATGGTTGCAAGCTGGGTCTTGTCGCCGACCTCCGCCAGGAAGACTGTTCCGAATACCGTCAAAAATACTTTCCAGTCCACCTTCTTCTCTCCAATGAACAACTGTTTATCTAACGCTTCCGTAGCCGTAGCCTGTCAGGTGTCCGCAACACTACACACCTCAACAATGCGTAAGGGTCCGGGCTCAGAGTCTTTGAACGTGTTTGCCTCGACGGTTTTCCTGGCCATCGCGAACGTAGCGAACAAGCAATGCGGGTTTACTTCAATTTCCCTGGCCATATGGTTGCAGGATAAGGGTGAGCACTCCGCACTGGTCTGGCATGAGTAGCTGACCACATCATAGCCTTCTACGTGGAGTTTGGCGGGTTCTTGAACGTCCAGACCAAAAGAAGGCTCCGGTTCGTATGCGATCCATTCCAGATTCTGATCATCCCACTGTTTCTCATAGCCTCGATAGAAGAAAAGCTTCATCTCGTTCAGACGTATGCCTTCTTCTGCTGCAATCCCCCGTATGATGTCCGGGCTATCAAAAAACCAATAGCCATTGTGTTTCCAGTAGTTTATCCAATCATCGAAGTCTTCAGAGATACATGAACTGACAGAGTAAATGTCCTGAACATGATCGGTTTCCAGCCAATCCGGTCTTCTGGCCACTTTCTTGTACATGTATCCGAGCGCAATCATGTTAAAAGACCAGACTCCCTTCGCTGTCAGGACACCAAATCTCAACGCCAAGTGGCCCCTCCGAAGCGATAGCTACGCCCAGCGGTTCAAGCGCCTTGAGGAAAAAGGCCTTGCCGGCCTCGTAGTCGCTAACGCTGAACACGACGTGATCGAACATGGCTCTCCTGAACTGATCGTATCTCGATAAGGCCCGACATATAACATGACCCATGCAGGCGACGAAATAGCGCCGTGGTCTTCAATACCAGGATGCTCTGTTATTCCACGTATCGCCAGAAATCAAAGCGCGTTGGAAATTTACTTATCGTTTTGTTTCAAAATATTATCAATTTCTGCCTGGAACTCAGGTTCGAACTCGGTTCGATAGTTTTGCCAGAACCAAACGCCACCAGGTTGAGAAAGAAATCTGCGAGCAATATTTTTCTGTGAGTTCCATGACTGTCGGCCACCCAATTGTGATTGAGTATAGGTGTTCCAAAATGCCCAAAGCGCATTGGTCATTATTAGCCTGAATCGCTCACGATCAGTTTCGTCAAGGTCTTCTATGTTCTGGAGCCCTTTTCGGTATATTTCCGTGATGCCGCGATCCATAAACAGGCTGGCTCTGATGTCGTTGGCAGCCTGGGTGGTTGAGTCCATACTGGTTGCCTGCAGAGCCCGCGTGTTCTGGCGTAGCTGCGTTGCCAGATAAATCAACGTGGCAACTGTCGCGATTGCACCCAGTATTTCTCCGATAGCTCCCCAGTCCTGAATCGTCATATTCACTCCGTTGCTTTACGCCATGCTTTGATCAAACAGTGGCGATTGTTTCAATTGAAATTTCCACAATGACAACTTCTGCACGGTGCGATCATGCAATGAACGGCGGCAGGTTGAACTGCTGGTGCGCCGCCCGCGATGGACTTCCCGTGCGTCACTCTCCGAAAGCGGACCTTATTTTCTGTCCTTTCCACATCCATAGACCTGAGATAGCCAACACCGGTACAACAACCACTTGATTCAGCAGCGTAAACCACTCCAGGCTGCTCCAGGGAGAGTAGATATAGGTACCGATAATCCCTGCTCCGACGAGATGTATTGATCGCAGGATATTACGTTGCGTTGAGATCTTCATATTCAGTCTCTATTCCTATATCAGGGCTGACTTACGTAGATGATAAACAAATTGAACAATTTGTACTGCTTTTCCGAAGCTCTTCGGCCGGCGAAACCGCGCTGCCGCTTTAAACCAATCCGACTTGCTATATAGCTACTCAAGCCCTTTGACATGTTTATCGAGAAAATCAGTGATCCGATCCAGTAGCGCCTTGCGCGTTCCATCGCTGGATAAAGTGGGCGCTCCAGTCGGTGGCGCATCACACAGTAGGTTGCTATTGCCTTGAATGGTCAGGAGGCATCCAGCCACCCTTGTTCGATTGCATAGTCCAACCTTTCCGAGAACCATCCGTGAATCTCGGGACTTTCATCGTAGATAAAATCGTGAACCTTGCGGACCTGGCTGGCGGTGACGCCGTTATCTTTCCACGCCTGGCCCTGGCTCGTCATGTTGTGGAAAAACGGAAGCAAACGATCGACTACTTTCAGTAGCTTTGCTTCCTTGCTGTTTCCATGCTCTTGCTCCTCCCACAAATCCACCAGGTCGACGATGGAATTTCCCGAATGAGAGGCAATTCGTTCGACACACTTCTTCTCCGCGATATGGGCGGTTTCTCGTGCTTGTCCATACAAGAAAGTGTCTCCCGCATCGATTTCCCCAAGGTCATGCACAAGCGCCAGCTTGAGGAGTTTTTCAATATCGAGATCCAGTTCCAGGTGTTTTGCAAAAGCCCAACAGGCAATCGCCAAATGCCAGGAATGCTCGGCTGAATTTTCAACTCGCTCACCGCCATTAATGTACGTTCTGCGATCAATTGATTTGAGACCGTCCAATTGAATCAGAAATGCGGCGATATCAGCTAACCGCTCAGACATCGAAGGCCTCCGAATGATGCGCTTAGTGGGCTAAGGGGCGGTGTAGCGGACACTTCGTTTCTATGCAGCTCCCTGCTAGCGCGCATTTGAAACTTCGCCCCGTATGGGCGCTCCCGCAAAGACACCATCAACAAGCGCCCCGTCATCAACAACAATCTTCCCGTTAACCAGAACATACCTGAAGCCCTTTGAAGGAAGACTATTGGTACCGGGTTTGTAATCAGCAACACCTGCTACTTCCTTGGGATCAAACAGTGTGATGTCAGCGTCCTGCCCGTGAGCATGCAAATCAATAAAGCCCGGAGCCGCAATCAATCCCCGGGCATCGATAACCCGCTTGCCGGTGATATCCGTTGTCGTAATAGCTGCAACAACGTTCCCGGTGATGGCGACGTTGGAAATGGCATCCAGGCCGCTCTCGGGGTCGATCACGCGGGCGCCTTCAATCACAACATCGTACTCAGCATGCGCCTGGCAGCCGATACCCAGAGTTACCAGCGTGAAGAAAAAGAACAGGGCCGACTTGTTGCTCTTCATAGTTTTCCCTTTGCAAGTTTCGCGTAACGATTTGATATTAGAGAATAGCGACATACGGCCACCTATCCAACGAAAACGCAATTGAGACAGCCTTCGACTGAAGTTTCACCGCCTATTCATCCTGTTCCCTAATGCCTGAAAAGCAAGTGCCGATTGCGGCGCACCGTTTCCGTGAGTGGGTATAGGTGCAGCACACCGGTAGATAAGTAGGGTTCCGATGCCATCAAGGTTGGCATAAAGAGGTTCAATGACCTGAATCGATCTGCGCCAGTGCCTCTTCCAGCGCGTTCTCAGCAGGAACAGCGATATCTGGCTCATGCCCGATCGCCTGCCAACTTTCTTCTCCGTCATCGATCAATGGCCGCCCAACCGGAGTCCGCAATACCAAATACTGGCCAATTTGAATATCCTCGATAGAATGAGCGCCGCCTCTCGTTCTCTCACCAATGATTGTAGCTCTGTTCCTCCGCTTCATCGTCCAAACGAAATATTCCGCAGCGCTAAAAGTCGCTTGGC
>JAUIHW010000035.1 GCA_030431775.1 Gammaproteobacteria bacterium | reverse complement strand
ACAGGCCCGATAGCTGTCAACAATGGCAATAATATGCAGCTGAACCCACTGTATCAGGCTTTTATCAAGGCAGGTGAACAAGCCGGTTATCCCACGACTGAAGATTATAACGGTTACCAGCAGGAAGGCTTCGGGCCAATGCAGATGAATATTGATTCAGGCGTACGTGCCTCCACGGCGCGTGCCTACCTGCGCCCGGCCAGGCAGCGCCGCAATCTTCAGGTGTTAACCCATTCCCTGGTGGATACGGTTCTATTCGATGGCAAGCGGGCCATCGGCTTGCGACTTCGCCGGCACGGAAAAGTGATGGATTATCATGCCAAAGGTGAAGTGCTTTTAGCCGCCGGATCAATAGGCTCGCCGACTATTCTGCAGCGCTCGGGTGTGGGGGATCCGGGTGTTCTGGCAGAGGCTGGCGTTGCTGTGTTGCACCCACTGGCGGGAGTTGGGGAAAATCTCCGTGATCACCTGGAAGTCTACCTGCAATACCGCTGTAAACAGCCAATTTCGCTTAATGGCAGGCTTGGACTAATGAGTAAAGGGCTGATCGGCGCTCGCTGGTTGGTGAGCCGCTCGGGCTTGGGGGCGACCAATCATTTTGAATCCTGTGGTTTTATTCGATCCGCAGCTGGCGTCAAGTGGCCTGATATCCAATACCACTTTTTGCCAGCCGCCATGCGTTATGATGGTCACGCCGCGTTTAACGGGCACGGTTTTCAGGTTCATGTCGGACCGACCAAGTCACGCAGTACCGGATTCGTCCGTATTCGTGACAGAGACCCGGCCAGCAAACCTCAGATTTGCTTCAATTACCTGTCTCATCCCGATGATGTGCCGAATTGGCGGCGAGCCATCCGCTTGACTCGGGAAATATTCCAACAACCAGCAATGGCTGATTTTAAAGGCGACGAGATTCAGCCAGGCGAGGCGCTGCAGAGCGATGAAGAACTCGATGGCTGGGTACGGAATAATGTTGAAAGCGCCTACCATCCCTGCGGCACTTGTAAAATCGGCTCAGAGGGTGATCCGTATGCAGTTCTGGACTCGCACTGCCGAGTTCGTGGTCTGGATGGTTTGCGGGTAATCGATTCTTCAGTATTTCCCAGCATCCCGAATGGCAATCTGAATGCGCCAACCATGATGGTTGCCGAACGCGTTGCCGCCTCTATTATGCAGCAGGAACTGGCACCTGCACAGGTAGACTACTGGCTGGACCCCGAATGGGAAAATCGCCAGCGACTGAATCCGCAATAAGTCTGGCACGCGATTTTTGTTAGAATGCAGGCGCACGGCGAATATTGCGCCAAAAGGGTCCAGGTTATGAAACAGAGTGTGCTGCAGCATCTGTTGGTGATGTGCACAATCCTTGTGTTTGCAGCTGTCTCATCGCGCGCTGATGAGCCGGCAACGAAGGATGTACCGAATTTGCTGAGCTTGTCACAGGGCGTTATACCGGTGGCAATTTCCGAGACGGGCGAGCAACTGCGAGTTGGCTTCGAGCAGGCAGTTAAAGCCATTGATGGTTCTCACACTCCGTTCATTCTGAACCGACGTCCGGGTGACTCTGCCACTCGACTTGAAATCATATACGAGCTTCCAGCGCTGACCACATTCAGTGGCTTTAAAATTCCCAATGTCTGGGAAACGCCCAGTCCAAGCCAGACTTTTTTTGGAACAGTAGTGATTTACGGCGCGGATCGCTACGTTCCAGACCGAGCCGAAGAGAGTAATTTCGGCCGACTAGCCGACGTGCAATTACAAGCCCATGTGAAGCCAGGGCAGTTTACCGAGATGAATATGGTTAACAGTTGGCCAGTGAAATGGATAAAGTTGATTCTTTACGGAGGGCTTGATATCCAGTCCAGTAAAACATTTTTTGAATTCAGCGAGTTGATCGGCAACGGTGAGCAGCAGCCAGTCCAGTTGGCTGACAACTTTACCGGTCGCTGGAAAGGGCGCGGCGTAAAAATGGAATTGATGCAAGACCAGGCAGCTGTAAGTGGGTGTTATGACCTAAGCGGCGAGTTGAGCGGAACCGTCAGCGGCAATGTGCTGCGGGCAACTGGCCAAACCACAGACAGCGGTGTTCACAGTCTGTTTGTGTTAATGGTGGATGGAGAAGGTGTTCTGCGCGGCATGCGATCGACCAATGGCGCGCCCTTTCGGCTGCTGGAAGGCAGCCCGGACTCAACGCTGAAGACACGCTGTACTGATTTTGAACCGGCAACACTGGCTTGCGGGGCGGTATTGCACGGTATTCAATTTGCTTATGACTCATCGCGCATTACGCCAGATTCCTACACACTGATCGATCAATTGCAAAACGGCTTGAATAAGCTGCCTGCAGAACAGGCCATCCGTGTGGAGGGGCATACATCCAGCGAAGGTAGCCAAGCCTACAATGATGATCTCTCGCTGCGTCGCGCACAATCCGTCATCCAGGCACTGGTGGTGCGCGGTATCGATGAAAACAGATTGCAGGCAGCTGGAATAGGGGAGAGGCGCCCGATTGCCAGCAACGATGACGAAGCGGGGCGTTCTTTAAACCGACGGGTTGAGATACATTGTGACGGCACTGAGTAGTGCACATACAAGGCCCTCGTAGATTTGCTACCGTAACGTTTGGCGACTGATTCACAATAGCAACCACTCAGAAAGGAACAATAATGGGAACGGCTCTGGTCAGATTTATCACCACGGAAAGCGATTCCATGCATTGGGGAGTTCTTCGCGAGTCGAGTGTTTATCCATTGGCACTTGCCACCAATTCTCACCGCGATGTTATGGCACTGTATTTTGACAGACGAGATTCTTTTGACGGCGCACTAAGCGAAATCGCGATCGACATCAATGATGTTACCTTGCAAGCACCTTTGTCCGCAGACATTCAGATTATTTGCCAAGGGCTGAATTATGCCGAGCATGTGGAGGAGACAGGAGCCAAGCAACAACAACAGGAGGAGCTGTTATTCTTTGCCAAGGCAAGCTCGTCCTTAAGCGCACCCAACGATTGCATTGTGCGCCCAGTAGATTGCCAGTTGCTGGATTACGAAATAGAGCTTGGGCTAGTGTTGCGACACAACTTACCAATCGGTACTACGGTGACTGATGACAACCTCGCGGATTACGTTGGTGGTTTGGTCATATGCAACGATGTTTCAGCCCGTGATCTGCAGTTTGGTTCCCCTGGTTTGCAGTGGTTCCGCAGTAAAAGCCAGCCAAGCTTTTGCCCGGCAGGTCCGGTTCTGTACATCATGGATCCAGAGGATTTCGCCCAGCTGTACAGTCTTGACCTAACACTTAAAGTAAATGGAGAGTTGCGCCAGCACGCATTGACCTCAAATATGATTAGCAAACCGCCGGCCAGTTTGACCCAACTCGCAAGTTTTATGGCAATGCGTGCGGGAGACTGCCTGCTGACCGGCACGCCAGGTGGCGTGGTTTTTAAGATGTCACGGAAAACTGGCTGGGCGATAATGACCAATTTGAAAAACAGTATCAAACGCCGTGACAAAGTTCGTCGCAGCCAGCTGGAGCAAAATAGTTATCTTCAGGCTGGTGATAAGCTGGAGTTGTCCATCAAGAGCGCTGACGGCTATGTTGACCTCGGCACACAACGAAATACTGTGGTTGTGGTTGACTGAAGGTCGTTTGCGGGCAAAGGAACGCCCAAGAAGCCGGGCTTGCTTGGGCGCTGCGCCGTCTCAATCGACAGTGGTCTGGTGTCGCCACCAGTGTTTTAATTATAACTGCTCATTTCGCGTTGTCTCCTTTTACTTTGGACTAAAAAAAATATTGTTAATCGCAGATAGTAATAAAAACCGGAAAAAATCGTTCCTGATCTAACGATAAATATTAGCCCTGTTTTTGACAAGGGCTGGCGCTTACCCGGTTTTCGTTGCTAGTTGACTTTAGGAAGTTTAATAAAAATGGTGAACAATCATGAATATATCACTGACTCGTAAACAAATGATGTCCGAACTGGGCGTGAAATATGTGTTGGTACTACTGCTCTATGGCGGGGTATACACACCCATCAGTATTGGGCCGATGTCTGAGCTCGATAAGGAATACCAGGAATCGGTTATCTCGCTGATGGGCTTTTTAATGGCGGCGGCCATTATCGGAGCGTTTGAATTATCCTACACTCGCACCAACTTGGACGATAAACTGCAGCGGTACCTCGCGCATTTCACCAAATTTACTTTGTATTCCTCCATTCTGTTGTTGATTCAGATCGCCGTTATGGCGTTTCGCGATGATATAGTATTCGGCATCATGATCATGGCATCCATGCCGATTTCCATTGCCCTGATCGCCTATGACTTCTGGGACGCATTGCGTGCCTTGGATGGGCAATACGACTAGCGTGGCGGGAGTCCGGCGGTGGATGCTTTGTTGGGTGCCACAGGCATTGGGTGCCATTGGCACAGACCTTCAACCAATAAAAACTCTCACTGCGTGACTGGGCCGCTCCGCGGTGCCCTTACTCACAAAAATGCCGTCGCCTATGGCTAGTCATTTTCGCTCGCGCGGCCTGCGTCTTTTACCTTCGTGAAAGTTTTTATTGGTTGAACGCCTTAGTCCGCGGTTGACCTCAATCAAAGGTTTCCACTTGCCGGCAAGTGGAAGCCGATGCCAGGCAGCCAGTGGGCCATGATTGCGCCGCGGCAAGATAGGGTCGCGATGGTCGCGCAGCTGGCTTGAAGGTGTATTATGCGCATTCTTTTTTCGCTCCGGCCCTGACATGCCTCTACCGAACATCTCCTTGGTTTACTGGAAAACAGCACTGGCCGGCCTGTTACTGCAAGCACTCGGTATGGGGCTGATCGGCGTTTATGGTTTTTTTGTTAACCCGGTTGCAGAGACCTTTGGTAAAGACTTCGCCACCGTCAATCTGGGTTTAGCATTACTGCTGTTACTGAGCGCGATTGCCTCGCCGCTGGTTGGGGCGGTTATTGATCGCTCGCCGCTGCGACCCGTGCTTATGCTGGGTGCCGTTCTGGCGGGTAGTGGCTTGACGCTGGTGTCGCAGGCTGATGAATTCGGCAACTTAGTAATAGGTTTTATAGTGTTTTCCTTGGGAGTAGTGTGCTACGGGCCGCTGGTTTGCAATTTACTGATTGTGCGAGCCTACTCGGCAGATCGTGCGCGGGCCCTCGCAGTCGCGGCCATTGGGGTCAGTGTTGCCTCTGTGGTATTGCCCTTGCTGACTGCGGAACTGCTGGATCGTTATGCCTGGCGCAGCAGCTTAATGGTGTTGGGCTGTGGGGTGGCGTTTGGGGTTTTTGTTACGGCCTTGTTCGTGGTAAAAGAGCCTCCGAGACAGGTACCCGTTGCCACGGCCAGACAAGATAATCCACCGGACAACAGTGCCGGTACGGAACAATCCCAGAAAGGCCCTACGCACTTCTCTAAAAACCCAAATTTCTGGCTCATGGGCCTGGTGACAGCGCTGGTGATGTCAGCAATGTCTTTGATCACAGTGGTGATGGTGCCCCATTTTCTCAGTATCGATTTGAGTCGCCAGACTGCCGCCGGCTTGATGGCCAGCATGGGCGTTGCAGGCCTTATCGGCAAGCTGTGTCTTGCCATTGTGTCCGACCGTGTTCAGCCAGTGATTCGTCGGCTTGCCGGTGCCTTGGCGCTTGCTCAGATGCTGGCCTGGCTGGTGCTGGCCACTAACACAGATATTGCAGTGCTCTACGGCTGTATGTTACTGATGGGCTTCACCAATGGGCTGTTCATCCCCTTAATACCCTATATTAACAGCGTCTATTTCAGGGAAACTGAGCTCGGCAGAATCAGCGGCTTGCACATGGCTATAATGCTGCCATTTTCCCTGCTCGGGCCCTGGCTGGCCGGGCGGCATTTCGACCTCAGCGGTAGTTATGTGGGCGTTTTTTATGTCCTGTCGGCTGCACTGGCTCTGGTTCTGGTGAGTCTGTTTTTGATGCGCAGCGGTCGGAGCTCGCGCTGATTCAGCCGGTTGTGCTCGCCCAACCGCTCAGTTAGCATGCTGGTAAAGCCAGGAGGCAGGAAGTGAAGCGCTACCATTCGATTGGCCCCAACGCGCGTATTGGGCGCCTGTATGTCCAGGAAAAAGGTCTGGATATTGAAACCCAGGGTGTTGATATCATGGGTGAAGAAAACTGCCAGGATCACTTTGGCGCAGTCGAGTCTTCATCCTGCCGAATCTTAAGGCTCATCCTGGAGTAAACAGCGGTGACGAAATTAATGGCCTGGTATATTGCGCTGCTTGGCCTGTTTTTTCTGTCGGCTCCGAAGGTGATTGCCGACGCGAATGCCGAGCTGCTGCAGCTGGCGCAAGACTATTGGGACCACGAGCTCTATGAAGACCCGTTGCGGGCAACTGCCAACGGGGTACACGATTATAATCATCGTTTGCCGCAGGTTGCAGATGCGGACCAGCGACGGCGATTGCAAGCAGCCCGACAGTTCGCCCGCCGCCTGCGGCGTATTTCACGTGATGCACTAAGCGCAAGCAATCAAATCAACGCAGATTTGCTGGCGTTTATTCTCGATCACCGAATAGCGCTCGCTGAGTTTCGCAGCTGGCGTATGCCGATCCTTTCAGATTACGGTTTTCATCAGGCCCTGCTGTATATCGTTCGTGAAACACCGTTTCGTACACACGATGATTATCAGGCGTATCTGCAGCGCCTGAAAGCCTTACCCGAGTATTTCGCGCAGAACATCGCCAATATGCGCCTGGGACTGGAGGAAGGCTTCACGCAGCCACAAGCCATTCTGCCGGGCATTATCGATTCTTTTGAGGTATTGCAACTGGGCGAGCTTGAGTCTCATCCTTTGTACCAGCCTTTTCTGCAATTTCCTGAAGCGTTTTCCAGTTCACAGCGGGCAAGCATACAGCGCGAAGCAGAGCGATTGTTTCGTGAAAATCTGGCACCCAGCTTTGCCCAGGCAGCTGCGTTCATGAAGAATGAGTACCTGCCAGGCGCCATGCGTTTGGTCGGTGCCTCGCATTGGCCAGAAGGCAATGCCTATTATCAGGCGCTGGTTCGCTTTTACACCTCGCTGGATGATGCCAGGCCGGATGATATTCATGCCCTGGGTATTCGAGAGGTTAGCCGTATTCGCCAGGAAATGCAGGCCGTGATTGAACAGACGGACTTCACGGGTAACTTTAGGGAATTCCTGGCATTCCTGCGGACTGATCAGCAGTTCTATGCGCGTACGCCCAGGCAACTGCTGGCGCATGCGGCGTGGTTGGCCAAGGACATCGATGGGCGTTTGCCAGGCTATTTTGGCAAGTTGCCACGTCAACCTTACTCGGTGGAACCGGTGCCGGATGAGGTGGCACCCAATTATACGACCGGGCGCTATGTAGGCGCGGCGCTTTCTGCAAGTATCGGCGGGCAGTATTGGGTGAATACCTACGCACTGGACACACGGCCTCTGTATCAACTGCCGGCGCTGACTTTGCACGAAGCGGTGCCGGGTCATCATCTGCAGGCCGCATTGGCGCTGGAACTGGAAAATGTGCCGGCTTTCAGGCGCGACTTTTACCCGCATGCCTTTGGTGAAGGCTGGGGCTTATACGCTGAGAAACTGGGTGTGGAGATGGGTGTTTACACCACACCTTATGAACATTTCGGCCGTCTGTCCTATGAAATGTGGCGGGCCTGCCGGCTGGTGATCGACACAGGGCTGCATGCCAGTGGCTGGAGCCGTGAGCAGGCGATTGAATACCTGGCAACTAATACCGCTTTATCCGAGCACAATGTGCGCACCGAAGTAGACCGTTACATCGCCTGGCCCGGGCAGGCTCTGGCGTACAAGGTTGGTGAATTAACGCTCTGGGAGCTGCGCCAGCAGGCGGAATCGGCATTGGGAGAGCAGTTTGATATACGCGGCTTTCACGATGCAGTGCTGGCCGAGGGCGCGCTGCCGCTGGAGCTTTTACGCCAGCAGATAAAAGCCTATATCGTTCTGGAGAAAGAACGCCTGTCTGAGCACTAAATTTGCTTATCCTAACACCAGATTTTTCTCTGCCTGGAGATGTAAGCGCTGGAGTTCATTTTAAGATTGTCACCAGCAATCCACACTGAAAAATATTTTAAACTTAAAATAATTTGCGGTATACTGTGGGTGAACAACGGGAATCATGGCTATGTGGAAACCTGCTGAACGAATAAAGTACACCGCTGTTGAAGACGACTGGCCCAACGCAGAAACAGCCGCTCAAAGCCAGCTGTTTAGGCCATTAGACGTGGGCCCGATGCGTCTTGAGCAGCGTACCTGGATACCGGCGATGGTGCCGTGGCGCTCCAATGAAGAAGGTGAAGTCACCGAAGACGTGCTGCAGTGGTATCAGCGCTTTGCCGAGGGTAAACCTGGGGCGATCGTGGTCGAGGCCACGGGTATTCGTGATATTCCCAGTGGCCCGCTACTGCGCATTGGAGATGACCGCTACATTGCCGGTTTGCGTAAACTGGCGGACGCTGTGCGGGAAGCGAGTGGTGGCCAAACTCGCCTGCTGATTCAACTGATCGATTTTCTGACCATACGCCGTCGCCCGGAACGCGAGAAGTTCCTGCAGCGTTTCCTTACAATTACTGACGCTCACCGAGCAGCGCTTGAGCTGGGTGACGCGGATGATGCAGGCGTGCGCGAGCGATTGCTTGGCCTGGATGACGAGGCGCTGCAGAGGGTTCTGTCGCCCAAGGAATGGGAAGACCTGAATCACGGTTACCGGGAACGCGTTACCGACACCCACATACCAGTGATTGCCGAATTGCCCAAACGCCTGCCTCAGCTGTTTTCCGACGCTGCTCGCCGCGCCGAGCAGGCCGGCTTTGACGGCGTGGAGCTGCATTACGCGCACGCCTATACAATGGCAAGCTTTCTGTCGGCAACCAATATCCGCGACGATGGCTACGGCGGTGCGCGTGAAAACCGCGTTAAGCTGCCGTTGGAAGTTTACCAGGCAGTACGTGCGGCCACTTCGGGGCAGTTTGCGGTTGGTTGCCGTTACCTCAGCGATGAAATCATTGAAGGCGGTAACCGAGTTGACGACGCTTGCTACTTTGCCGAGCGCTTTGCCACGGCGGGAATGGATTTCCTGTCTCTGTCGCGCGGCGGAAAATTTGATGACGCCAAGCAACCCAAAGTGGGTTGGGCCGCCTACCCATACACCGGACGCAGCGGTTACGAATGCATGCCGTCTTATATTTCTGATGAACAGGGCCCGTTCGGTCGGAACATCTCGCCAGTCGCCCAGATCCGCGCACATCTGCAGGCGCATAATTTAAACACCCCGGTAATTCTGGCCGGTGGCATCTACAGCTTTAAGCAAGCTGAACAGCTACTGCAGGATGACAAAGCCGATATTGTCGGTTTTGCGCGCCAGGCTCTGGCCGACCCCGACTGGTTCGAGAAAGTCCGCAGCGGTTGCGGCGAGGAAGTTATTATCTGTCGCTACAGCAATTACTGCGAAGGCCTGGACCAGAAGCACAAGCAGGTAACTTGTGAACTGTGGGACCGCGAGCAGCTGGATGAACCGGGAATTCGCAAAACCGAGGACGGCAAGCGGCGGATGGTTGCCCCGAGGTGGCGGCGCTAGAATCAGTCAGAGGCACTAGCATCGGCTTTCACTCGCGGGGGCGCTTTTGCTACGTGACTTGCCCCCTCCGGGGTTCCCTCCATCACAAAAATGCCTTTCGTTGAAAGTCATTTTTTCTCCTTCGGTCGGCGTCTTTTACCTTCGCAAAAGCGCCCGCGCGAGTTAAAGCCTTAACCCGAAGCACGTCACAGTTTAGAGCCTCGGGGACGCTCACTTAGATTCACGTTAGACAGGCGAATGTCCACGATCTTAGGCTTGAAGCCAATAATGCCTTTCACGGAGGTAAAAGACGCTGGCCGAGAGAGCCAAAATGACTAGCCGTAGGCGACGGCATTTTGGTGAGAGAGGGCACCGCGGAGCGGCCGAGTCACGTAGTGAAGGGCATTATTGGCTTCAAGACGATGCTAGTGCCACTGACCTTAATTTGTTCCCAAGTCACGCAGTGAAAAGCATTATTGGCTTCAAGCCGATGCTAGTGGCACCACTCTGGAGTGAGTCACTTCGTCCAGTCAAACAACACCCCCATGACATTGTCCCGCTCCCGCTCCACCAGTTCATACGCTTCACAGCACTCGCTGGGAGAGAATTCATGTGTGATCAGGCCGGACACATCAAAGTGGCCGCGCTTGAGTAAGTCGAAAAACAGGCTGTCTATGCGGCGCTGGGTCCAGCCGTCAACATCATGGCTGTCATGGGTTGCCTGAATGGTCAGTCCTTTGGTCATTACATGCGAGCTTAAACGCTGGTGGCTGGGGTAGCCGGTGTCGCCAAGAATAACCACTTTACCGAACCTCGCCGCTGCCGCCTGGGCATGCTGGAATACCTCGGCGTTGCCGGTTGTATCGACCACAATGCCTGGCCCTGTACCCTGGCCCAGACTGGTCAGCTCCTTGTCCAGCTCTGCAATGCTCTGCGGGAATGCAAGCATGACACCACCGCGTTGCGCATGTAGGAGCCGGGGTTTCGCGGTATCCACGACCGCAAGCTCCTGAACGCCGGCCGAGTGCGCCCAGCGAATCGCCATCTGTCCAACCGGGCCGGCACCGATAATCAGGACGCTGCTGCCAAGCTCAAAACGGCCTGCCCAGGCCGCTCGAAACGCGGTTTTTGCGAGGCCACACCAGCAGGCGGCCTTTAAGTCAACCGTCGAAGGTATCTTTGAACAATCGGCAGCCGGAATCACGGTGTGTGAGCGGTGCGCCATACGCAAATATACCTTGTCGCCAACAGCAAACTCACTGACCGAGCCGCCAATGGCCTCAACTTCACCAACCGCCTGCACACCCGTCTGCAATTGCGGAAAAGAAAACATTTTCGCGAAGTGGGTGTCCGGGTCATAACGCTGGTGCAGAATAGTGGTTTCGGTTCCAATACTCATCAGGCTGTAGTCGCTGCGCACCAGAAGCTCATCGGCGCCCGGCTTCGCTAAGCTGAAGTCGGTGAGTTCAACCTTACCACGTGCTGGAAAAATAATCCGCTGAGCTTTTGTGTCAGGCATGGTTGTTCTCAGGGTTGGTAGTCCACTTCACACACACCGCCCACTCGCTGCATGCTGCTGGAAGTGTACTGCTGTAATTCAATAAACACTCCATTCGGGTCATGGCAAGTAATCATGTAGTTGCGGTCGCCGGCATATTCTTTTTCAGTTACCGCCACTCCGGCTTCCACTAGAGTGCGGTAAATGCCATCCACATCCTCAACTTGCAGTGCGAAATGTCGAAGTAAGCCAACCGGGCGGGGCGATGCGACTTTGATGACTTCAATAAAACTGTCGGCACTGACCCGCAAGTACATTCCCACCAGTTCCTGCTGTTGGTTGCGAAATTCAAATTGCCGTCGTATACCCAGCAATGCGTAAAAATGTTCGGTAGACGCAAGGTCTGCGGTTTCAATGCAGACATGAGCCAGCCGTATCGCCGGGGTGTCAGTCATTGTCGTTTCTCCCTTCACTCCACCAGTCGCTGTCACCGGCTGCGCGCAGAAACGCATCACGCTCAGCATCACTTTGAGCAAACAGTTTGTTGTGCACCATCTCGGCCAAATCATCGGCTTGCCATCGCAAGCGAGAGCCGTCTGAACGTGCAATCTCCAGCATCAATCGGGCAACAACGTTTGGGTCACGGGCATCTTCGAAACCTTCGTGGATGGCCTTCATACGCGAGGCAATCAACGGCTTATACGGTGAATCACTTGGGTAGTCAGCCGGTAGCAGCGAGTCTTGCGACAGCGCACGGTCAAAAATACCGGTGGCGTATTGAGCGGCTTCCAGCAATGCAACGCGAATACCCCAACGGTCCACTTCATGGCGCAGTGCTTCGGTAGCCCCTTCCAGAGCGAACTTGCTGGCGCTGTAGAAAACGTCGCCAGCCAGCCCGGCCAGGCCGGACAAAGAACTGACCATAATAATGGTGCCGCATGCTCGGGCCCGCATGCCGGGCAGGAGCGCTCGGCTCAGCAGCATTGGGGCGAAAAAATTAGTCTCCATAACTCGGCGAATTTGCTGCTCTGTCAGGTCTTCGCAGGCGCCGGGGTAGATGACTCCTGCATTGTTCACCAGCACATCCACGGCACCGTAATCCTGTTCCAGTTGTGCGACAAAACTCGGGAAATCTGCAGACCGGGTGACATCCAGCTTACGTATACTGACGCGCTCGGGATGATTCAGCGCCAATTCTTTCAAAGCGTCGGCACTGTCCGGGTCGCGAACGGTCGCTATGACCTGATCGCCCGCTTCAGCAAATGCTTTGGCGCCCGCCAGCCCAAACCCCCGGCTGCAACCGGTAATCAGTACTGTCGTCATTTGCTGACCTCCTGTAGAGCTACCTTAAGAGTTCATATACTCCACGAGCGCGCTGATAACCGCGTCATTTTCATCAACGGTCCCAACTGTGATACGCAGGTAATCATCTGACATACCAGTGGGTCGGGGAATAATGCCACGACTTTGCAGAAAGGCATCAGCACCACTGCCGGAACGCTCAGGGCCGGTAAAGCGCAGCAGATAAAAATTGGCCACGCTGGGTATCACCTCTATGCCGGCCGCACGCATAGCGTGACTGATGCGCTGCAGCTCGCTCGCGTTTTTATCCGCTATGGTGGCGATGTACTCGGTGTCGCGCACAGCTGCTGCAGCGGTAGCCAGTGCCGCAGCGTTGGTGTTAAACGGTGAACGCAGCTTGTTGACCGAGGCAGCAATCTCTGGCGAGCATAGCATCCAGCCAATGCGCAACGCCGGCAAACCGTAAATTTTGGAAAAGGTTCGGGTCACCACTACGTTATCAAACTGCTGTGCCAGTTCCAGGCCGCTGCTGAAATCCTCGTTTACTACGTATTCGGCGTAAGCGCCGTCAATTAATAATAGGCATTCCTCAGGCAGGCCGGCGTGCAGGCGCTCCAGTTCTGCGCGGCTGATGTAGGTGCCAGTTGGGTTGTTCGGATTGGCTATGGTGCAAAAACGGGTTTTGTTTGTTACCCGTTCCAGTAGCGCATCCACATCGACACGGTAGCCTTTTTCGGGAGCAAACACCACATTGGCGCCCTGCGACTGAGCGTGCACCTGGCTCATCACGAAGCCGTTTTCGCTCAACAGGGCTTCATCGCCCGGACTGAGAAAGGTGCGGGCAATCAGCAATATTAATTCATCAGAACCGTTTCCACAGACAATGCGCTCGGCGTTCAAGCCGTGAACTTCGGCGATCGCTTCTCTGAGTTCGTTTTGGCCTGCGTCCGGGTAACGGTTTAACAGAGCGGCATGGTCATGATAGGCTTGTACAGCGGCCGGTGACGGTCCGAAGGAAGACTCATTGGAAGACAATTTGATCGGTTCGCTCACACCACTGATTTTACTCGCGCCAGGTCGATAATCGGGCAGGGTATCAACGCCTTCTTTGGCGCTGACCTTGCTCATGAGCAAACCGCCTTACGATTCTGTGGCATCATCAGGAAGGGCCACGGCGGTGGGAAGAATTCCTGTACATCAACCGAGATTATCGATGGCCCACTTTGTTCAAAGGCCTGGCGAATCGCAGTGCGCAGGCTCTCGGGATCGTGTGCGGCGAAGCCGGCGGCGCCAAAACTCTCGGCCATTTTCACGAAATCGGGATTGTGCAGGTCCGAACACAGCACGCGCCCATCAAACCACTCACGTTGTTGACGCTGCACATTGGTGAAGCGGCCATCGTCAAAGATGATAGTCACCAGCGGCAGCTGGTATTGTACGGCGGTGGCCAGTTCCTGCACATTAAACATAAAACCACCGTCGCCGCTGACTTGAATAACCCGTTTGTCCCGGTTGCCGGCAACGACGCCAAGTGCGGTGGCGAAGCCAAAACCGAGCGTACCCTGGTAGCCTGCGGTAATGTGCTGGCGAGGCTTGTAAACCGGGAAGCCGTACCAGGATACAAAACCTACTTGAGTGACTTCGTCGACAAAAATGCCGTCCTCGGGCAACTCTTCGCGAATGACATCCAGGTACGCCATTTGCGGACCAACCTTTGCTCTCACTTCCCGGTCGATGCGGGCTTTCAGTTCGGAAAGTTCCTGTTCACGTGAGGGGGCCTGAAAAGCCTTGCCCTCCAATTGTGCGAGCATGCGGTCCAGTACATCGCTGGCATCAGCATGAATGCCCACCTCTGGCTTGCAAATTCGCGACACTTGTTCGGCGTCAATATCAACGCGAATCAATTTCAGATCGTCATCCTTGCCCCACATCACCAACGGCCAGTGCAAGCGGGTACCAATAGCCAGTACGGCGTCGCTGTCAGCCCACAATGCATGGCCCATCGGAAAGTTGGCGCTCAGATAATGGTCTGAGCGTACAATGCCCTTGCCATTGCGAAACGCCATTACCGGTGCCTGCAAACGGCTGGCAATATTCAATACCCGATCGCCCGTGTCCAAAGCCCCGGAGCCGACCACAATCATCGGCTTTGTCGCTGCGCACAGTATTTCCAAAGCCTGTTCTATAGCTGAATCCTCCGGCGCAGGTGCGCTACCACGAGATGTTTTTTCTAGCAGTTCAACAGGGCCCTTGCTCGCCATAATGTCCATTGGCATTTCAATTTCCACGGGGCGGGGTGCGCCATTACGCAATTGCTCAAAGGCTTTGCTAACGGCAGCAGGGGCTGCGTCTGCGCTGTCAATGCGTTCCGCCCACTTGGTGATATGACTGATCATGCCCAGCTGGTCGTCAATTTCGTGCAGGTCGCCATAGCCCTTGCCGATGCCAGCCAGAGGAATCTGCCCGGAAATACACAGGACGGGTGCGTAGTTGGCCCAGGCAGTACACAATGCCGCACTTGAATTCAGCAAGCCCGGCCCGGGTACCACTGCGTACACACCTTCTTTGCCGGTAGATTTTGCGTAGCCATAGGCCATGTATGCCACGCCCTGTTCATGGCGCGAGTGAATCAGGGTAAAATCGTCGCCCTGGTCATACATTGCGTCGAACAGAAAATCCAGTTGGCCGCCGGGCAAGGCAAACACAGTGTCGACACCATTGATGCGCAAGGACTCGATAATGGCTTGCGCGCCTGTCATCTCAGTCATGGCTGCTCCTTATGAGTGGCCAGCTTGGCCTTTTTCCGACGTCGATAGCGGATCAAAAAAAACGGAAAGCCGAGCAAATACAGCCAAACCTTCGGGTTGGCCAGTGCCTTGCCGGCCGCCGATATTATGTCGTCAGGGCTAACATAAACCTTACTCTGCATGCTTTGGCTTTCGTGACTGTGAATGATCAGGTGATCTTTCTTGTACTCGAAACGACCGAACTCAAAATCGATATCAGCCAGTTTACTTTTTACTTTCATTCGCTTTTCTTCAACCGGCCAGTGCTCTGGGCGTAATCGATGCGTTCCTGCAGCAGGTTGGAGATGTCTTCAGGCTCATAACCTGCCGGCGGGGTAAACTGCCCTCGGGCATACAAATCGTCAAATACCTCTTTGCAAATACTGATTTTTTCGACCAGCGCTTTGGGTGGTTTGCCAGCTGGAAAGCGGTTTGGCGGGTAAATCGGATTGGTGTACATTTCTCGAAAGCCTTCGGTGCGCACATCAATCCAGCAATTGTGGTTGGTGCGGGTTCGGTAATGTCGCAGGGCCTCGATGTCGATGGTAACCGACAGTACCTGCTCTTCAGGGTAAGGCGCCTCGCGTAGCACCATGCCGGTGTAATCAATGGCAAAGGAATGGCCCGGGCAAAAGCCCGCGGGGTAGAAGTCGTAGTTAACCTTGCCCCAGTTGGCGCCCAGCAGATAACACATATTGTCATGCGCACGCGTGCGGCGGGTGAACTTCCAGAAATCCCAGGGTTCGGAAACACCCTCGACCTCCTGAATGGCGCCCGGGTGGCAGATCACCTCTGCGCCGTTATAACCCAGCGCGCGTGATACTTCCGGCGTACAGCCGTCGTGGCAGGTCATTGTGCCGAGCTTGCCGATTTCGGTATCGATAACCGGAAACAAATCTTTGATACCGCCGCCAAAATGTTTGCAGTATTCATCAAAAATATCGTGTGGACTGGTGCCCAGACCGAGCGATGCGTTGATATGCCACTTGTGGTATTTCAGTACCACGTCACCATCGGGCCCAACGATGAAGTTGGTGTTGAACCAGCGGTCCGGAAACTGTTCCACTTCTTCGACGACTCCGCCACCGCAAATGTACAGGCCATACTGTTTGGCGATCTCGCCCAGCTGCTCAACTTCCGGGCCCGGGATGGTTACCGCTTTTTTCATCTGGTCCTGGATTTTGCTTTCACCCTTGCCCGGTGTGCCCACCCCTTGCAGAAAATACTCCGGCAGCACGACCAGGCGGACCGGTACTTCCCAGAAATATCCGGTACCGAAGTGGATCAGATTCAAAACCCGGTCAAGGTTTTTCTGAATATCCGACCGGTCTTTGACAACAGTAACTTCCGGCTGAATCAGCAGGGCCGTATAAGGCTCGATACGTTTTCTTGTCATCATTTTGTCCGCTAAAAATCAAAATCATCATCTTCATCGCGCAGCCCGAGATCCAGCAGAATTTCCTGTGCTGCGATGGTTCCCATGCCGCTGATGCCGCCACCTGGATGGCAGGACGGGCCGGTCAGGTAGAGATTCTTCAACGGCCCGCGATAGTTCGCGTAATTAGGCACCGGCCGAAACGCGCCCATTTGGGCCAGAGTTCTCTCGCCACCGGTGGTTACGCCCTTGTAAAAACACAGATTGGCCCGCGCCAGACTGGGGCCCGACTCCACGTATTGCGCCATAATATTGTCGTCAGACATGTTGGTGGTGTAGTTGCGCAGTTGTGGTAACAATGTGTTGTTGATGTAGTCCGGCGCCTTGGCTTCCCAGTCTTCGCCACTGGCCAGATCCACCGGTACAAAGGTGTCCATAATCAGCGTGTGCTTGCCTTCAGGCGCGCGGCTTGGGTCCATTGTGCTCCAGGCGGCCGTCCACAGAAAAGGGTCGCTTGGGGCGATGCCCTGAGCCATTTCATTGTACTGCTTATCGATATCCGCCATGGTGCCGAACATGCGTTGGAATGCTGTCTGGTCAATGTCCGGGTGGCCTTTGAACTGTGGCGCTTCATGCAGTGCGTAGTGTACCCGCGCAATGGTGACATTGCCGAAGGTGAAACGCCGAACCTGGTCAACAAAATCACTCGGCAATACGCCATCATCAAAGCCATGGAGAAAGGTCTGGTAGGGGTCCAGCGCGCTGACCACTCCGCGGCTGGCGGTGATTTCTGTACCATCTTCCAGGCGAATGCCATTGCAACTTTGTCCATCCACAAGGAATTTGCGCACCGTTGCGCCGGTCATCACTGTGCCGCCGTGTGCTTCAATATAGCGCTTCATGGATTCCGACAGCATTCCGCTGCCGCCTTCGGGAATCGCCTGGCCGTAGTAATGAATACTTGGAATCATTACGTAGAAACCCTGCGCCGTGCCCAGTTGATCCGGTAGTGTCTGAGGTGCCATTGCCCAGCCAAGAATAAACGCCCTGACGTGGTCGTTTTCGAAGTTGTCCAGCGTGAATTGCCGTGAACTGAGCTGGTAGTCGCGCAGCCGGCGTAAGCCTTCGGGGTTGTTTTCCAGGCCCTGGTAAAGATAACTGGGTGGCGCGGGTGGGGAAAACATGGATTTGATGACGCCATCCTGAATTTCGCCGAACTCATCGTAGATCTCGCGATACCGCCGGGCATCTGCTTTGGAGTACTCGGCGATGCTGGCGCAGGTTTTGTCTACGTCCTTATATACGACAATGCCCGGGCCTTCGTATTTATTCGGGTGTCCGGTAATCTGATCTTCCGACCAAATGTACTTGAGGCCATATTTTTCAAGCTCGGGTTTGAGCTTCTGGAAGTCCGGGTTGAGGTGAATCCAGACATGCGACGAGCCAAACAGGTCGTGTTTGAAGCCGGGCAGAGTGACTTCTCGTGTAATGACTCCGCCGCCAACCCAGTCGTTGCGCTCAACAACCAAAACGTTTAAATCGTGTTGCGTCAAAACGCAGGCACAAATCAATGCGTTGTGACCGCCGCCGGCGATTATTACATCGTAATCTGCCATGCACACATGCTCCAGTCAGGTAGATTCTTTGGGGGAATCATTCGGGTAGTTAATAAGTGGTAAGCTATCATTAATCCCATGATATGGCAAGAAGTTGGTCGTCAAAGCCAGTGCTTGGTCGCGGTTTGTCCTATGAATAAGCGACTGCACCAACTTGCCTGTTTACAGCAGGTTTATCATCAGTGTCGTGGTGCAGTGTCATGTTGCTGTAAAGGGCGATGTGCGGCAGCTTGGTTAAGGATCAACAGTTCTGAGAGAGCTATAAAGAGGCTTAATAGTCCCATCAATGCAAGTTGCCAGATTATGCTTACATATAATAGCCCCATGATTTGTTAAACTGCATCTCTTGATAAATGGGCTTGTAAGCGCTTCCGCACGGTTTAATTAATGACTAGCAGCAATGTAAAAATATCCGCTCGCGGGCAGGTGGCGGCCGCGGTCGCCACGCTGGGTAAGAAAATTGTCGGTAAACAATTCGCAGTCGGCGCTACGTTGCCGGTTGAGCAAGATCTAGCGGACCAGCTTGGTGTGGGGCGCAATGCGCTGAGAGAGGCCGTCAAAGTGTTGTCCGGTAAAGGCTTGCTGAAAACAGCACCGCGCAGCGGTACCCGGGTGCGGCCGCGGGAAGACTGGAATATGCTGGACCCGGATGTATTGGAGTGGCACGCTGACCCGGCGACTGCCAGCGTGCAATTCATGTTGGATATCACCGAAATGCGCCATATCATCGAACCCATGGCGGCGAAACTTGCAGCAGAGCGCGCCACCCGCGAGGATGTTGCCGAAATTATGGCCTTGTTTGAGCAAATGGACGCCGCCAGTAATGACAGCCTGCAGCGAATGGAGGCCGACATTGCTTTTCATTCGGCCATTTTGAAAGCCACCCACAACGTTGTGTTGACTAACTTCAAACACGCCGTCAGTACCTATTTACGGGCGCATTTTTTTATTGTTCAGGAGGATGCGCAGCTCGCGGAAGATGATTTGCAACGGCATCGCGACCTGGCCTGGGCGATAGCGTCTGGTGACGGTGACAAGGCCATGGCGCTGACTAATGAAATGTTGGCGATCAATCGGGATGTTATGCAGGCCAGGCAGGCCGATTAGCCTACTGCTGGCGCGACTGTTCTCTCAGAATAGGGATTGCACACAGTGCGCTCAGTAGTGCGCAGATGAATATGCTATGGCTGAGCACTGCGGGTGAGCTTGATACAAACCCAGCCAGCAGGTAACTGATCAGGGCCGCGCCAACGGATTGAATGCAACCGTACCAGGCGGAGGCCGTGCCAGCGGCGTGGGTGAATGGAACCAGCGCCTGCCCGGGGGACAGGGCCATGATGATGCCGTGGCCGAAGCTGGCCAGCAGTAAAGGCCACAATAAACTGCTTGCCGTTGCCATGGTGCCGTTGTTAAGGATGCACACGATCAGCCAGCCGGTAGATAATGATATCGTACCAACCAGTAGTGAATGCACCACGCCCAAACGAGGCACCAATAAACGTACCAGCGTAATGCCAGCGGCAATGGCGATGTTATAGGTTGCCAGGATAAAACCGTTGTGCTGTGGGTTAAACCCATAAACCTGTTCACCAAAATAAGCGAAGTTGGAAATAAATAATACGGTGGCGGTCATTGCCAACATATTGGTCAGTGCGTTGGCAAGAAATGCCGGGTGGCTGAGAATCTCCCAACTGCCGATTCGCCGGGCCAGAGGCGCTGCCGCGGGCTGCATCCTGGCGGGCGCGGTTTCTGGAAGAATAAGTACAGCAAATGCAAATGACAGGGCGCCAACAGCCCCCATGATCAGGAACAAAAACGGCCAGTCGACCCGCGAAGCCAAGGCCCCGCCGGCGGCTGGAATCAGAATGGGCAAAGCGGCAACAAACAGGTACAGAGTTGAAATGGCTTTGGTTGCGCCACGGGGCCCGTAGACGTCCCGCAACAGAGCCCGGCTGATAACTATGCCGGCGGCCGCACTGAAGCCCTGTATGAAGCGGGCGGCCGCCAGTGCGAGAAAATTGTCGATAAGCGAACAGAGAATGCTACTGACCGTGTAACTTGCCAGACCTAACAGTAGTAAGGGGCGGCGACCATAGAGATCAGACAGCCGACCCCAGAAAAACGGTGCGATACCGTAGCCGGCAATAAAGCTGAAAATGGCGATTTGGGTCTTGCTGGCGCTCGAGCCAAGTTGTTGGCTCAGCTGCGGTAATGCCGGAATCAGCAGGTCGATGGACAGTGGGGCGAAACAGGCAGCGCAAGCCAGCAGCAAATACAGGCGAGGCCGAACACTGAGTGGTGAGTCATTTGCTGGTGTGGTTAGCTTGTTCAAATCAGCTGAGGAAATGAGAGACCGATACACCGATAAAATTGGCAATCACATAGCCGAAAATACCACACATGATCCCGGGGGTAATCAGCTCTCGCCAGCCATGCGAAATGGCGATGGCGGCGGTTGGTGCGGGCCCTACAAGAGCCGCCCCGGAGGCGACTACTGCCTCAGCCAGGTCAACCTTCATGAATCTTGCGGCCGAAAGTACAAGCACCAGATGAATCAGGATAATCAGCATGCCATAGACAAATAGAATCAATGCGGAGTCCAGGAATGCAATTGCGTTGGTACCCGCGCCGACCACTGCAAAAAACAGATACATGAAAAGCATGCCCAGTTCAAACTCACCGTTTAAGCGGTCCAGCAGCCTAGGAAAGGTATTGGCGACCACAATAGTGAGAATAGTGATGAATAATATGTTGTAGCGTTCAAGGCCCAGCCACGCGCCGAACCAGTCGGCGACGGCACAGATAACACAGCTCAGCGCAATGGCGCCACTGATATGGGTTAAATGCAATTCAGTTGCTGCTTCCACGCTGTCGGTCTGGGCAGGGTGGCTGGGTGCGGAACCCCCGTGCTGATAGCCCACCCAGCGGCTTGCCCACTGCCAGCTTGGAATCAGCATTAACAGCATCAGCGCTGAGATGCTGACCACACTGCTGGCGCTGATGGCGACCGTGAACTGCTCATCGGTCATTTCCACAGCCTGCGATACGGCCAGAAAATTGACAGCGCCACCAATCCAGCCGCCGGTGTACACACCCGCCACCTTGGGCCCGATCTCACCGAGGTCCAACAAGTAAAAACCTGCCACCGCGCCCACGGTGGTAGCCAGCGCCGCGACACAAAAGGTAATCATCACCGGGCCGCTTTCCCGAAAAATTTTTCGCAGATCGGCCTTGAACAGTAACAAAGGAATTGCCAGTGGCACCAATGAACCGCCTACGAAGTCATAGGCTGGTGCTTCAAATGGAATGATCCCGGTGTTTGACAGGAGCATGGCGAGCACTAATACCCAGACCACACCAGATGTCTTTTTGCCGATAGGGTGCTGGTCTACCCAAAACCCGAACCAGGCCAGACCGAAAATAACTGCGATCATCGCGAAAGTGTGGTCAGCGCTTATTAAGGTCATTATGATTTTCTGGATTTCGCCATTCGTGATCGCATTAAATCCCATCATTGGTGGGCTGGCAAGCGGGTATTAGTTTGGGGGAAAAGGTTAAATAATACCCATACGAGCGTATCGCGCGTACTGATAAGGTCTCAAGTTTTTGAATTATAAAGGGTATTTTTAAATAAAGCGGCTTCGGCTTGGTTTTGTGCTTGAGCGTAATTTGAGCATGAATGATCACATTAAACGCTTGATTCCACCTTTTTCATTATACTATGATACCGCCCAATAACCTACCGCCGTCTTTCACGAGGATAACGTTATGAAGAATAAAGTGGTTAATGGTTCGTTGGCACTGGCAGCAACGCTACCGGCGCTGTATGGCACGCCCGTATTTGCCCAACAATCAGCGGTGTTAGAAGAGGTGGTGATTACCGCTCAGCGCCGTGAGCAAAGCCTGCAGGATGTACCGATCAGTGTCTCCGCCTATACGGGTGATTTCCTGCAGAAAGCCAATATTCGTTCAGCAACCGAATACCTGGCTCTAACACCTAATGTCAGTTTTACTGAAGACGGGCAGACCGGTTCACGCGGTCTGGGCATTGCTATTCGCGGGGTGAACAACCTGGTGTCTGGCGAAAACGCCTTTATTAACTCGATTGGCATTTACCTGGATGACTTCAGTATTGCGTCTGTTCCAAACCAGGTTGCAAACCCGCAGTTGCCCGATATGGAACGGGTGGAAGTGCTGCGTGGGCCGCAGGGCACCTACTTTGGTCGCAACGCCGTGGGCGGGGCGCTTAACCTCACCACCAAAAAACCTACCGATGAATTTGAAGGAGAGATCGGCGTTACCCTAGAGGACATAGACGGTGCCGGTGAGCAATACAGTGTAACCGGCATTTTGAATATTCCGATTTCAGATACCTTCCGTGCCCGCGGTGTGCTGTTTTATGAAGACAGCGACGGCTATGTGGAAAACGCCTGTGCCGCTGGTGCCTCGGCTGCAAGCTGCCCGGCCTCCGTCGAGAACGGTTTTACCCCCAATGGTGCAGACGGCAGTGAGCGTGATGCTCTGATGTTCCGTTTGAATACCTCATGGGATGTGAGCGACGCAACCAATATCGCGACCACATTAATCTACTCGGAAGATGACCAGGGAACAGATGAAAATGTGCCTTCCGGGCGTTTAGACCTTGATTCCATCGACACCTTTGGGATCACCCAGGCACAGGACCCGGGTACCGGCTTCTGGCCGAACAATCGTAGTCAGCTCAGCCATGACCTGAATGAGCACACCAAGAACGAGGCCACGATTGGTATTGTGTCGATTACTCATCAGTTCAACGATTCCCTGACTCTGAAGTCCATCACCGGGTTTATCGACGCGGAACTCGACCGCCTGTTTGATAACGACCTGGTCGGAGGAATGGATGCCCTGTTCCGCACCAATCTGTACGAGGGCTTTTCCTGGAGTACCGAACTGCGCCTGGAGTACAGCACCGATCAGAATGATTTGATTGTGGGTCTGTTGTACGCCGAGGATGAGCAGGAGCAGAGCAACGCCGTTACCGTGTCCACGCAGGCGACTGCGACCATCAACGGAGTAGGGGTGCTGCCACCATTCCCGTTGGGGCTTGGTCTGGCTCTCAACGACAAGAATTTCGAAGTGGAAAGCTTCGCGATCTTTGCTGACTACACCTTCCACATCAATGAATCGTTGGACGTTGTCGTTGGCGCCCGCTATACGCGCGACGATGTGCTGAACGAGTTCCAGGGCTTTGGTATCGCGCCGACCTGTGGCTGTGGCCCCGGCGACCCGGCGTTCTTCCCAAGCTTTGACAACTTCGCCCGTCAGCCGTCAAATGCCAGCTCTGACTTCACCAACTTTTCACCACGCTTTGTGTTGCGCTATCAAATCAATGATAACGTCAGCACATACTTTACCTACTCCGAAGGCTACAAAGCCGGCGGAAACAGCGTGGGTAACTTCAACGATGACGCCATCAACGTACCTTATGGTGAAGAAACCAACCGTAACTACGAGATTGGCATCAAATCTGAGCTGTTGGATAACCGGCTGCGCCTGAACGCGTCGGCATTTATGATGGATTGGGAAGACCTGCAATTCGAAGCCTTCCGCTTCCTGGTGCCGGGTGACCTGTCGTCCAACTTTGAGCAGACCATCAATATCGCCGAGGCCGAAGCCAGCGGGCTGGAAGTGGAATTCCTCGCGGCGGTTACTGAAGGGCTGACGATTGCCGGTGGGATTGGTATTCTGGATACCGAAATTACCAGCAACACCCAGGCGGAAATCACCGGTGGCTTCATTGTGGATCTGATCGGTCTGGAGATTCCCAAATCGCCCGAGCTGACCTGGAACCTGACCGGCGAATACCGCTGGCCGGTGGCGTCCAACGAAGCCTGGGTACGCGTGGAGTTTATTCATCGTGATGGGCAGTATTCCGACATCGAAGGCCTGACCAACCGGCAGACCAATGGCCCGTCGCCAAACAGCGGCCTGGCCAGAAACGCACCGGACGAGTTCCCGTACCGCAGCCCGGATTATGATCTGGTCAACCTGCGGGCCGGTTATGACATGGAAAACTGGCGCTTCTCGATCTATGCGCAGAACCTTGCCGACGAAGAGTATTACACGGGTACGCAGGAAAATTTCGGAGTTAGTGGTATTCGCTTGCGTCCGCATCCGAGAATTATCGGGGCCAGCGCCAGCTACTCGTTCTAATCAGCGAAACCTCCAAGCGGTCCGCCCTTGCCGGCGCGGCCATCATCGCGGGAACCGCGGTGGGCGCCGGCATGTTCTCTCTGCCCATTGTCTCCGCCGGCATGGGCTTTCCCTGGGCAGTTGCCTGCCTGCTATTGACCTGGGTCTGCATGCTGCACGCCGGCTTGCTGATTCTGGAAGTTAATCTGCATTATCCAGCCGGCTCCAGCTTTGACACGTTTATTGGCTCCACCTTGGGCCCGAAGTGGAATCTGCTGAACAATCTCTCGTTTTTATTTGTGTTGTACATTCTGTCGTATGCGTTTATCAGTGGTGGCGGTTCTATTGTGTCGCACTCGCTTGGACGGGTATTCGCGATAGATCTGCCGCAAGCGCCTAGCGGCGCACTGTTCGCGCTGATGATTGCGGCCTGCGTCTGGCTGAGCACCAAAGCGGTAGGCCGCCTGTGCACGGTATTGCTTGCCGCGATGATACTTACCTTTGTTTATTCGATTAGCCAACTGGCAGCCGGCATTGAACCCGACTTGCTGCTGGAAACCAGAGTGGAGTACGGGGTGTTTGCTTTAGCGACATTGCCTGTTTACCTTACTTCCTTCGGTTTTCACAGCAGTATTCCCAGCCTGGTGAAGTACTACGGTAAAGAACCGGCTGTGATTTTGCAGGCGATTATTGGCGGATCCCTGGCTGCACTAACGGTTTATATTGTTTGGTTGGCGACTACTCTTGGGCAACTCACCCGCGCGGATATGGAAGAAGTGGTTCGGCAAGGCGCAAACATCGGGCCTATGGTGGAGGCGATGAGCCGACAAAGTGATAATTCCCTGGTACTAACTGCGCTGAACGCCTTCGCCAACTTTGCAGTCATTAGTTCATTCATGGGCGCCGCGTTGGGCTTGTTTGATTTTATCGCAGATAAAATGAAATTTGCTGACACCCCACAGGGCCGTTTGCAAACGGCGTTTCTGACCTTTGCACCACCGACGCTGGCCAGCCTGTTGTTCCCTAACGGTTTCGTGTATGCCATCGGCTTTGCAGGACTGGCAGCCACGATTCTAGCCACGATTGTACCCTCACAAGCTGCCCGGGTTAGCCGTCAGCAATTTTCCAGTCCGGTTTTTCGGGTGTGGGGTGGCAACCCACTTTTGCTTTGCGTATTGGCCTATGGCGTTCTGATCGCGGTGTGTCATGTGCTTGGGCTGGTGGGGGCTTTGCCTGTGCATTGACAGGCTATAATATTGATATATACTTGACTATACAAGTAATATGAAAGTATTTTCTCATGCAAACTCAATCAATTCATGGTGCTATTGCCACTAGTCTTTGGGTGAAGTCAGCCATTGTCACCAGGCAGTTGGACAGCAGTCTCGGGGCGGTGCATGGCATTGGGCTATCGGAATACATGGTATTGTTTCGCCTGTCACGGGCTCCCAACAAATCTCTCCGCCGCATCGATATTGCCGACGAACTCGCGCGGACGGCTTCCGGTATTACCAGGCTATTGGCGCCAATGGAAAAAACCGGGCTCGTCAGCAAGGAAACAAATGAGCGGGACGCTCGCGTCAGTTTGGTTAAGCTGACATCCGCAGGTGAGGAACTGTTTCAGAACGCGACGGTTACCCTGGAGGCCAGGGCGGAAAGCCTGCTTAAGAATTTTGATCAAAAAAAGGCAGATAACTTTTTGAAATTATTAAACAGACTTTGAGAAAGTATGGGCTTTCAGTGTTGAATCAGTTTTCGGCTTTCTTCCCAGATCCTGTCGACTAATCGATTCCTGAATATCAACTATTGCCCTGGCATGGGCGACAGTCGTATCAAGGATTCGTTTACCAGACAGGTCAAGGAAAGCCCTAACTCCTCATCCAAGCATAAAACCGGCAAAAAATTCACACAGTTCTTCATGGGCTTCAAGCGGCAGAATGCTGGCTACATGTTGATCCGGTCTGACCACGACCACGCAGCCACTGCGCCGATCGATACCTCGCAAAGCAAACAAATCGTTATGTTGTGGTGCGTAAAATATTAAAGTGTATGTAGCAGAAGTCTACCTTAGAATTTAGCCTCTAAATGCCTCGCATCGACGTTCCACGCTTTTTGGCTAAGAAGGCTGTAGCCAGTTTTCAATGCTGAGTTTGGGTACTCGGGAAAACTCGCGCTCGTTATTTGTAACAAGTGGTAGGTCTAACGATAAGGCGTGTGCAGCGATCCAGGTGTCGTTGGGGCCAATTGGTTGCTGCTTTAGAGCCGCGCGGATCTCGCCATAAGTCTGAGCTACCGATTCCGTAACAGGCAGCACCTGTATCGCTGTCAAAAAATCCAATAACGCTTCGTAGTTATGTTCTCGCCGATCAGCTTGAGAATTGGCGACACCAAATTCCAATTCGCCCTGAACGATCGTTGAAACAAAACAGTCGGACAGCGCCGATTGCGGTTTTATCCGAGAGTTACGCTTAATGAGGTGGATGCATGTATCAGTATCAAGCATGCATCGCATCAGTCGAAGCTCTCTCGTTCTTCTGCCGGTACCTCGCTGTCTTTTCGGTTCAAAACGATATCGCAAAAGTCGTCCGACGGTTTAGCCGAATTGGCCCAGTAGTCATCCCAGTCTCGGAAGCGAGCGCTTAGAATAAGATGCCTGCCAATCTGGCGGACAGCTACCTCACCGCACCCTTCGTCAAATCTATATTTCTTTGGAAGACGCACGGCTTGAGATTTACCTGACATAAACACTTTAGCCACATCAGTTGATTCTGTATTGCTCATATTGTCCTCCGTACATTGAGGGTCAGTATAGCACAAAAAGATATACTAAAAGGATATATTAACTAGAGCATGTTCCGAAGAAAGTGGAAACGATTTGAATTACTATGTCCTATATAACCTTATATATATCAATGATATATATTCTAAAATTCCTTATTCAGGGGATGGCTTCAATATTGACCTTTCCGCCTAAGCGGTACCATTTCATGGATGAGAATTTCATTCCAAGATGGAAATATTGCGTCAAAAAGGAATGGGACAAACTGGGTTCGGCAGTTCGAACGCAGTTCAAGAAAAAGCATTACCGCGGCACTAGCGGTGGATACTAAACACCACTGACTTCAATTCACCCTGGGGTGTAAACGGTGCCCTAGCAATTCCATTTACTAGCCGGGGCAAGGATAGCCCTGACTCCCTACCCAAGCATAAAACCGGCAAAGAACTCACACAGTTCTTCATGGGCTGCAAGCGGCAGAATACTGGCGACATGTTGATCCGGTCTGACTACGACCATGCAGCCACTGCGCCGATCGATACCTCGCAGAGCAAACACATCGTTATGTTGTGGTGCGTAAAATACCTTCTCATAATCCCGGAGTCCGTATCGGCCTTTGGCGGGCCACAGCAGGTCGGGCAGGGTTTCGATGGCTAAGTCTGTTTGCTGAAAGACGGCATACACATCAATTACCGAGTCGATATCCGCCTTTTCTGGGGTGTACCGCTGCAGTGGCGATGCCGCTGCGTGTTCGAGGAATTGTATAAGCTGATAGGTGGCGGAGCCGGTGTCCAGTGGCGTTTGTTGATTGCCAAAGATAAGAATTCGCCAGCGACCATCCGCCTTGATCAGGTGCCCCAAATGCTGTGGCCGGCCATCTGCCAGGCGAATCGCTTCGGCGGAATGAAACCGCTGGCCAATGACATAACCTGAAGCCAGGTCTTGGTTGTTCTGGCCGCTGCAAATAAACGACGGGTCGTACTGGATTGAGGTGCCGGCAATAAAACCATTCTGGCGAGCAATAAAATGCTCGATGTCGGCGGTATCGGTTTTTGTTTTCACCCTGCTTGTTCCAGCCGATGGTCGGGTGGCCACCAGGGCGGACATCTGTTTGTCCGCAGCAATCAGCATCTGAGCAACCTTGCGCCTCTCAGTGGAATAGGTCGCGAGCAGTTTTGGGTGGCATTGTTTTCTCAACACGGCAGCCAGTTTCCAACCCAGATTAAAGCCATCCGGCAAGGACGTATTCAAGCCCCAGCCGCCTTTCGGGCTGTGGGTATGGCAGGCGTCTCCGGCAACGAAGGCTCGTGGTATGTACTCGCAGGAAGGGTCATCCCTACGGTCATCAAAACGCTCTGCGACTCGCTGCCCCACTTCATACACGGACCACCAGGCCACTTCCTTAACGTCCAGCCTGTAGGGACGCAGAATGAGTTGCGCCTTGGCAATGATGTCGTCAACACCAATGTCGAGCTGTGCGGCCCGTTGGTCTTTATTCAGCAGGTCCAGTTCCACGTACAGCCGGGCCAGGTAACCGCCTTCGCGCGGAACCAGCATGACCGCTCCATGCTCTTTTGACTGGATAAAACTCTTTACTCGAATGTCCGGGAAGTCGGTGACCACCAGCACATCCATTACGCCCCAGGCTTTGTTTGCCGAGTCTCCATCCAGGCCAATCGACAGACTTTTGCGAACAGTGCTTCTGGCACCGTCACAACCCACTACATAGCGCACTCTAATAGACTCCTGCCCAATGGGCTGACCCTCAGCACTGCATTCAAATTGTGCGGTGATCGGGTAGGCTTCTAGATCCTGCGTCATCCCCGGGTCAATTTCCAGCGCCCGCAGCCGCCGCCCGTAGTGCGGCACCAGATGGGTGACGGAGTTCTGCATTCCGGCGAGCAGAAGGTCATGCAATCTCGCCTGATTGACCACGCTGTGGGTGAACTCGGACAGGCCCAGCCGTGCATCGGCCACTTTATGGCTGCGCTTGATGTATTCCGGCCGCTCACGGTCCGGCTCCCAAAACGCATTCTGGTGCAGCTGGTAGGCTTCTTTGACGAGCTCGCTGCTGTTAAAGGCCTCCATGATCTCCAGAGTTCGGCAGGATATGCCGTCTGCTTGTCCAAACAGCAAGGGGCCGGGTTTCTGCTCAACAATGCAGGTGTTTATATCCGCAAACTCCGCCAGCTGCCTGGCCAGTGTCAGGCCAGCCGGCCCGCAGCCAACAATGAGAACGTCCACAGCCTCCGGCAAAGCCCGGTAAGGTGGCAGCGCGGCTGGTTTCCGAACCGCGTCTGGAATCTGATAGTTACCCGGTTTAAAGCCGTTGAGATGATATTGCATATCATCAGTGCCCTAAGTTTGATCACGCTTGCCCAGCAACTTGGCCGACAAGCCCGGCCCGCGTCCGGGCTTGCTCCAGGGACAAACGTCGATGCAAATCCCACAGCCAACCGTATGGGTAAAGTAGGGCACGCATTTGTCGAAATCGACGTACCATTTTTCTACACCGCGTACCATTTGTTTGCTGTCCAGGATAGCATTCGGCGGGCAGTCAATCGTGCAGCGGCGGCAGCCGATGCACAGGTCGTCAACCGCTATGTCGATGGGCTCATCGATTTGCAGAGGTAAGTCGGTCAATACAGTTGCTATGCGCATGTTCGAGCCGTATTCCCTGCAAATCAGCGAGCCGTGCTTACCCAGCTGGCCCAGGCCGGCGTTGATGGCCAGCGGAATATGCAGAATGTCCGCGCTTTCACCGTAGGCGCGTGCCGGCCAACCCAGGCTGCGAATATAGGCGGCCAGGCCAATTACGGTTTTGCTGATTTCCTTGTACACCCGCATGGTTTCAATGCCGCTGCGCTTGCCTGGCAGGTCCGCCATTTCAGCAGGGTCCATTGGCATCAGAACCACAATCGCAGTTTGGTATTGGCAGTCATAACCCTGGTACAGAGCGTCCTCGCTGACCCTGGCAATACCCACCGTTCCCGCGCCAAGTTCTCTGGCCTTGGCTTTGACAGTCGCCGCCATAGCCTTCGGGTCTGTTACCGCTTGCCGTTGCTTGGCAATCGTGCCATCAGCCTTGCGCAATAACCAGCGATTCACCAGGTTAAGCCAATACACCCGAAAAGGCGCACTCAAGGCAAAATAGCGTTCCAACGCTTCCCATTCCAGACGCCGTGCTCCCGAGCCGTGGAAAATCTGCGTGGCACGGCGGGCTACGGTTTCACCCAGGCCGTTGATGCTATTGCCCGACAGCGGTGTACTGCGGTACTTAAAGGGGTAGATTGGGCTGGGTAACTGCTTTGCCACCGTTTATTCCTGGCTGCTAAACCAGTCATCTAACACGACTTCGGTGTTGTTAGACTGTGCGCGCTTGATTGCGCGGCGCAGAAGCAGCCCTTGTGTGCACCAGACTATGGCGGCAAGCAGCAATGCCCACAGTAAACGCATGTTGCGCCTCAACACCTGCCATTTGCCAGGGTTGTGCAGATAGTAAGCTTGTTCGAAAGATGCCATTAATCGACGTTACCGCGCAGGTCCAGCGGTGATACTACAGTAATCAGCCGGTGTTTACAGCGAGAGTTTGCAGCGGCTTTGGTCTAGGCGACGTTCAAGGTCGGCAACAGGGATGCTTGCGAGCAGCGGTTGCGGCCGGTTTTTTTCGAGTAATACATGGCCTGGTCGGCCGCGACCACCAGCTCGCGGGCGCTTTGCAGGCCCGAGCCAGGTGCCACTGCGGCAACACCGACTGACACTGTGACCGCCAGGGCCGCGCCTTCAATACTGCAGGGAGCGGCGTTGATTCGCTGCACAATGCTGTCCCCTATGGTTCTGGCCTGCTGTTCATTCGTAGCGGGCAGAATGGCAACAAATTCCTCCCCGCCGTAACGTGCAACCACATCAGAGTCGCGCAGCGAATGGCGCAATTGACCGGCCAGCCACTTCAGTACTTCATCACCGGCCTGATGGCCGTGTTCGTCATTAATCTGTTTGAAGTGGTCAGCGTCCACAAACATCAGGCTGAGGGTACCACCGACGGCTTGGGCCTCGTTGAGCAATTGTTCCAGTACGTCGTCGAAGTGCTGGCGGTTGTACACGCCGGTCAAGCCGTCGCGGCGATTCTCTGCTTCCAGATCACGAACCCGATCCTGTAACTCCGTCAACTCATCATTGGCGGCCTGGCCAATTTGCCCGAGCATGTAGTCAAACATGATCTCTTTGGACGTGGCGGCTATTTCCGTAAGATTGGGTACCAGACTGGTTTCAAACACCTGTTCGGCGTCTTTCACGGCTTCAAACAGGGCGTGAGTAAATTCTGCTTCAGAAGCACCGGCGATCTGGCCGATACTGGAGCGGCACAAGGCGATGGCACGCGCCAATTCAAGCTGGTCACCCATCAGCACAGCATCCGCCAGTACACCGGAATAAGCGACGCACCAGGCAAGGTTTAAGTTGGCGTTCACCGCCATCAAGCACTCCAGCGAGTGGCTGCTGCGGACAGCTTCGATGATTTGCTCTGGCAGTTGCCATTTTTGCAGCAGACACGCACCAATTTCGGCATGATCGCAGCCTAACTGCTGGCTTTCAATCAACCGGGTGTATTCATGCTGTGCCAGGTCGGGAAGGTCGGCGTACACAGCAGGCAGTGCGGTGTCAGCCGCCAGTACACCAATATCCTGCACCAGTGCTGCCAGAAAACACTCCTCCCATTGTGAGATTTTGGAGCGCATCGCCAGAAAGCGTGCAGCGGCAGCGGCCGTGACCGAGCGCCGCCAGAGATAGTCATAGTCCAGGGCGCTGGCGTGTTTGGGTTGCAGAGAATTTGATAGCGAGAAACTCAGGGACGTCATGATGCTGACGTTGACCCCCAGCCGGGTAACCGCCTCAGAGATTGAGCCGCAGGCCTTGGTGCCCCGAAAGGCCGCTGAATTGGCCAGGCGAATTAATTTCAGTGAGGTGGCCGGGTCGTCGGACACAATCTCGATGACATCGCTGAGTTGGCAGTCCTGACGGCTGTGCTGCACAATGCGTGCGGCCACGACGGGCGGCGAGGGCAGCTCACCGCAAGACAGTATTTTTTCCAGAAGTTCGCTGTTCACTGGCCATTATTCGTGGGGTTTGCAACGTGCAGCTTGACCAAGCCGCCTCCAGTAAGCATAGCGGCCGAGTGACTCAAAGCTTTAGAGCGCGGGACTGAACCGTTCAGAGCCGGGGTTGCAGGGCGCGTATCACTCCGCGAATTTCCGCAAGGCCTTTCAGCCGGCCGATGGCCGAGTATCCGGGGTTTACCTGCTTGCCCACATCATCCAGCATTTGGTGACCGTGGTCCGGGCGGAACACCAGTTCGGGCCCACTACCAGCGCGACGCTGGTCTTCGGCCAACAATCTGGCAATGACCCCAATCATATCGATGTCGCTGTCCAGATGGCTGGCTTCGACAAAACTGCGTGGTTCGTCCGCATCTCGCGACACGCCGCGCAAATGGGCAAAGAAGATACGCTCGTGAAACTCGTCGGCCATGGCCACCAGGTCATTATCCGGGCGGCTACCATAAGTGCCCACACACAAGGTGATGCCATTGGCGGGGCTGTTTTGCCGGGCAAACAGGGTGCGCAGGTCCGCCGGCGTGCAGATAATGCGCGGTAGACCAAACAGCGGCCAGGGTGGGTCGTCCGGGTGGATGGCTAACTGAATGTTGTGCTCCTCGGCCACCGGTACCACGTGTTTCAGAAAGTTCAGCAGGTTTGCCAGAAGCTGTTCACTGTTTACGTCTCTGTAGCGGCCCAGTTGTGCCCGAAAGTCCTCCAGGCCATAGCTTTCTGTCATGCGCCCTGGCAGGCCTGCGGTAATGGTTTTGCTCAGAGCGTCAATATCTTGTGCAGACATTTGCTCGAAGGCCTGCTGAGCGCGTTGCTGTTCCTGTTCGCTGTAATCGGCAGTCGCACCCTCGCGTTTCAGCACAAACAGGTCAAAAGCCGCGAAGCGGTCCTGGTCGAAGCGCAGTGCATAGGCGCCGTTTGGCAGGCGGTACTGCAAATCCGTGCGAGTCCAGTCGATCACCGGCATGAAGTTGTAACAGACCGTTTGTATGCCAGCGGCAGCAAGATTGCGCAGGGTATTAGCCCAGGCCGTTATAAAGCGCTCGCAGCCCGGCAAACCCAGCTTGATGTCTTCGTGCACCGGAATGCTTTCCACCACCGACCAGCGCAACACGGACTGATCGTTATTGCCTGCCTCGATGAGGGCCTGGTACTCGCGAATGTCGGCCTCGGGCCAGACCTCGCCGATTGGTATGTGGTGCAGGGCGGTTACAATATCAGTTGCACCGGTTTGCCGGATGTCGTGGAGAGTAACCGGATCATTCGGCCCAAACCATCGCCAGGATTCACGCATTTTTGTTTACTTGAGCAAAAGCCCAGTGTACCTGCTGTACTCGCCGCGACGCAATCAGCTGCGCTGCATTAAACTTCGGGCCATTAGTAAAGCCAGCACAGCAGCTGCCGTATAGGCCAGCGGTGCGCTGACCAGTTGGTGGGAATGACTTGCCTGCTCGGCAAAGTCAATTTGCCATTGCTCGGTGAGCCAGTTGGTGAGAAAGCCAAATACAAAGCCAACACCGATGACACCCGTGAGGTAAGCTGCCAGCGCTCGGCCGCCCAATTCCTTTTTGACCAGGGCAACTGTCGCCACGTTGGTGGCTGGGCTGACCAGCATAAATACCAACACTGCACCCGGAGATACTCCGGAGAAGAGCAGGCCGGCTGCCATGGGTGTGGATGCGGTGGCACACACATACATGGGCACGCCGATAATTGCCATGACAACAAAAGCCAGCAGGCCATCACCCCACTGCGCCAGAAACTCCGCCGGCACAAAGGTTTTGATAACAGCCGCCGCGCCAAGGCCGATCAGCAGCCACAGGGCGATATCACCCAGTAGTTTGGTAAAACTGAAGCGAAATCCTTCCGCTAACTTTTGTGCCATCGTTTGTTCGCGTTGCGCTGTCGGCTTGTCACTCGTGCCGGATGAACAAGCTCGCTTGCTTGCACAACAGGAAGTGGCCGCAGTAGTCGTCGACTGCGCACTGGTGCTTTTTTCAGTGTCGACCAGCAGGCCTGCGGTCAGCGCGCTGCTGATCGCGGCGATAGGCCGAATTATGGCCATAAACGGGCCGAGCAGCGCGTAGGAGACGGATATGGAATCCACGCCGGTTTCCGGCGTGGAAATCAAAAATGATGTGGTTGCCGACTTTGACGCGCCGGCCCGGCGCAGGCCAAGTGCCGCGGGAATGACGCCGCAGGAGCACAAAGGCAGCGGTGCACCCAGCAGCGCCGCCTTCAGCGTGGATGCAAAGCCGGGTTTACCCAGCTGACGCCCCAGCCAATCCTGCGGCACCAGGGTTTTCATCACGCCGGCCACCAGCAGGCCGAGCAATAGCCACGGCGCCGACTCGATGAACAAGTCTAAAAAATGTTGGGCCAGGTTAATCATCACTCCTCCGTTGCAAGCCGTTCGTCAGGGCCGGCATTCAAAGCTTCCAGAATGGTGCAGTGGCTGGCCGGCTCGTCGCCGCCGCAACAGGCGTCGCTAAGAATCTGCAGAGAACCCTGAATACGCTGCAACTCGGCGATACGCTGCCGGACTACACTGATTTTTTCATCCACCAACTGCTTGACGTCTTCACAGGAGGCCTGTTCCCGACGAACCTCCAGGGCCAGCAATTCGTGAATTTCCTTTAGCGTAAAACCCACCGATTTCGCGCTGAGTATAAACCGGATGCGCTGCACTTCTCTGGCGGAATACAATCGGTAGCCCGCTGCATTGCGGCTGCACGGTGCCAACAGACCATTTTTTTCATAAAACCGCAGGGTATCGGTGCTGACTCCGGCCAATTGTGCGAGCGTACCGATTTTTACCAGCCTCCGGCACTCCGAGCCATTGCTAACCACGTTTGCTTCCCCTCTATTCAAGCTCAGGGTCAACTATAAACCCTGGAGTCTACTCCAAAGTCAAGAAGCTTGCGTTTTTTGAGGCGGTCTTTGATCATGAGCGGGTTTCCACCACATAAAGGCCCATCATGAAAACGCTAATTACCGCCTTCTTCTCGCTGGCCCTCGTGGCCTGCGGTCAGTCCACTCCGGAACCAAGCGAAGTCTCCGAACCACCGTCAGAGGCAATCAATGCGCCCGCACCAGAAACGGCGGAGCTAAGTCTGGCCGATGTACTGGCTGAACAGCCGGCGCCAGTTCAGAAGCGGTTTGCCCAGCGTAACCCGCAGGAAACTCTCGAGTTTTTAGGCATTCAGCCGGGTATGACCGTGGTGGAGGCGCTGCCAGGAGGTGGCTGGTATTCACGTATTCTGATGCGCTGGCTTGGGCCGGACGGCCAGCTGGTAGGCGCGGATTATCCCGTTGAGCTGTACAGTAACTTTGGCTTTATGAACGAAGAGCGCCTGCAAGCCAAGCAAACCTGGGTGCGCGATTGGGTGGCTGGTACGGCGGACTGGAGCGTCGCTGACAGCGCTTCCGTGGCAGCCTTTGTATTCGGCGCTTTGCCGGAGAGCATGCACAGCAGCGCCGATGCGGTATTGTTCGTCCGGGCCCTGCACAATATGGCGCGCTTCTCAACGGACGATAATGACTTTCTCGCTGCGGCCATGCAGGATGCAATGGATGTACTGAAGCCCGGCGGTGTTGTGGGCGTGGTGCAGCACGAAGCCCGGCCCGACATGCCGGACGATTGGGCCGCTGGGCAGAATGGTTATTTAAAAAAGAGTTTTGTGGTAGCGCAGTTCGAGGCTGCAGGTTTTGAGCTGGTGGATGAAGCGGCTGTCAATGAAAACCCGAAGGACCAGCCGACGACCGCTGACTTTGTCTGGCGTTTGCCGCCGAGCCTGCGTGTGGACGGCGATGACCCGGCGCGCAAGGCCGAGCTGGAAGCCATTGGCGAAAGCCACCGCATGACCTTGCTGTTCAAAAAGCCGGCAGACTGAGGAAGAAGCATGACAATAGAAGCACTGCGCACGCCGGATGAACGGTTTGCCAACTTACCTGACTGGAACTATTCACCACACTATGTCGATGACTTGCCGGGCTTTGAAGGCCTGCGAATGCACTACGTGGACGAGGGCCCTGCCGATGGCGTGGTGTTTTTATGTCTGCACGGCGAGCCGAGCTGGGGTTATTTGTATCGCAAGATGATGCCGGTGTTTCTGGCAGCTGGCCACCGTGTGGTTGCGCCCGACATGTTTGGCTTCGGCCGCTCGGATAAACCGCTGGACGATGCAGTGTACGGCTACCACTTTCACCGCAATAGCCTGCTGCGGCTGGTGGAGCGGTTGGATTTAAAAAATGTCTGCCAGGTGGTGCAGGATTGGGGTGGCCTGCTGGGCCTGACCATGCCACTGCTTGAGCCGGAGCGTTATACCCGGCTGATTGTGATGAACACCGGCCTGCCTGATGGGCGGGTAGCCATGCCGGGTTTTGCCGCCTGGCGTGCCTACAATCGTTCGCAGCCTGACCTGGCCGTGGGCAAGCTCTTGCAGCGTGGCACGGCCGGTATGACTGATGATGAAGCGGCTGCTTACGATGCGCCTTTTCCCGATGGGCGTTACAAAGGGGGAGTGCGACGTTTTCCGGAACTGGTCATGCTGCGCGAAAGTGAAGACGACGAACTGACTGAAAGTTCCCGTGAGGGTCTGGACACCTCGCTGGCGGCTACCCAATTCTGGCGCAACGACTGGCAGGGCGAGAGCTTTATGGCTTACGGCATGCAGGACCCGGTGTTCAGTCTGGATGACATGCTGGGCCTGCAGCGCACGATTCGCAATTGCCCGGAACCCATGCAGGTGGCAGAGGGCGGCCATTTTGTGCAGGAGCACGGCGGGCCGATTGCACAAGCGGCGCTGCGGGCGTTTGGGCTGAGCTGATCGCAATGGAGAACATGCATGAACCTGCCTGATGAACTACAACTGGATGCCGTTCGGCAAACGGCTGCTCGCCTGGCACCTTATATTATTACCACCCCCAGTCACCATTGGCGCGGCCCGAAGCTTGCTGCTGCATTAGGTCATGATCTGGGCCTGTACGTTAAGCTTGAGCAGCTGCAGCGAACCGGGACCTTCAAGCCTCGCGGCGCCATCAATAACGTGCTGAACCTTTCGGCAGAACAGTTGCGGCGCGGCATCACCGCAATGAGTGCCGGCAATCATGCCATCGCGGCCGCTTACGCCGCGCAGCAATTAGGTACTCACGCCAAGATATTTATGCCGAAAGCCGCACGCCCCAACCGGGTGGCCATGGCCAGGCAATTGGGTGCGGAAATACTGCAGTTCGATACTCAAATGGAAATGTTTGCCGCCTGCGAACAATGTTCCGAGAAGGAAGGTCGGGCTCTGATACCACCGTTTGACGGGCCGGAAACGTTACAGGGTACAGCGACCGCTGGGCTGGAATTCACCGAGCAGGTGCCTGAGCTGGATGCCATGGTGCTACCAATTGGTGGCGGCGGGCTGAGCGGTGGCTTTGCGGCGGCGGTAAGGCAGGTCTGGCCCAAGGTAAGCGTTTACGGCGTGGAGCCGCGGGGCGCGAATGTGATGAGTGTGAGCCGTGAGGCAGGCAGCCCTCAGGTGCTCGACGAAATTGCTACCATTGCCGACAGCCTGGCGCCACCGATGACCAAGCCATACGCTTTCTCCATTTGTGAGCAAACCATAGATGAGATCGTGCTGGTGGACGATCAGCAATTGCGCAGTGCCATGCGTTTGCTATTCGATGAAATGAAAGTGGCCGTAGAGCCAGCCGGGGCGGCAACCACAGCGGCGGTATTAGGGCCCTTACGTGAGCGCCTGGCGGAGCAACGGGTAGGCATTATTCTATGCGGAGCGAATATCGTGCTGGAAGATTTCTGTTCGCTTTGTAGCGACCAGTTTTAGCGGCTCGCCTGGTGGCGCTGGTTGATCGTAGGTAAAGCATCGACATGGCGTAACATCGCAATAAAATCCTTCAGTCGTTGTTGGCGATACGCGTCAATATTCAGTTCGCTATAGTCAAAAAATCCGCTACCATCGCGCAGCCCGTTGCGTTGCTGGTGCATGTTTTTTTGCACAACTTGCGGAGCGGTATAGCGCTGATCGATCGCTTCGGCCAGATAATTGGACGCGTAGTACAGAATGTCGCCGCCACCCCAGTCGATAAACTCCAGCAGACCCAACACGGCAAAGCGCAGCCCGAAGCCATAGTGCACCGCTTTATCAACATCCTCGGCGCTGGCAACGCCTTCCTCAACCAGGCGTGCCGCTTCATTCATCGCCAAAGCTTGCAGGCGTGGCACGATGTAACCGGGTGAAGCGGCGCAAACGACGGGTACTTTGCCAAATTGCTGCAGCATGGTCTGCAGCTGGTCGATCGTTTCCTGGCTGGTGTGTTCGCCGCGACTGATCTCTACGAGCGGCATCAGATGAGCCGGGTTCAGCCAGTGGGCGTTGGCAAAGCGGGTGGGGTTATCCACCATGCCCGCGAGATCGTTTACCAGAAACGTCGATGTGGTAGAGGTGATTACCGCGTCGGCGGCGGCATGCTCATTGCAGTACTCCATGGCCTGTCGTTTGGCGTCAATCACCTCTGGTACGCCTTCAAATATTAACGGGTAGTCCACCAGCACGGCGGCCGCCTGCTTCGCCCCGCAGAAGACAATAATGTCCAGTATGTCGTTCACTGCAATATCGGCAATCAAGCCGGCCTGCACCAGAAACTGCAAGTCTTTGCGAATTTCTTCTCTGGCCTCAGCAAACAGCCGCTCGCGGTTGCTCGCGTCGCGCTGCTTGAGGTCAACCACCATTACCGGCGCGCCCGCCAGCGCACAACTGGTTGCTATACCGCGGCCCATGCGTCCGGCACCGATGATCGCCACTGCTGGCAGGCTGTTATTGACAGTCTGGTTCACGGACCTTCCTCCAGCAGCTCGCGCATTGCGCTCTGGCTGAGCGCGTTAAGGCCCAGGCGATCCAGCGTGCGGCCTTCGGCATACAGATCGCGGTCGGTAATTGCTGAGGCTATCGCCAGGAAGCCTGCAGCGATAGGGGTGGGTGTATTACACCAGCGCCCCACAGATACTAAAAAGGACAAGCCAAGAGCGGTGTCCTCCGTCATGTAGCGATGTTCAGTCAGTACGATGTGTTCACGCCAGTCGCCACTGTCGGTAAGTTTTTCATGCGCGGCGCGGCCATACATCCACTCATCGCCTTCAGTGGCATAATGATCGGCCAGCGGAAAGTGGGGAGCTGCATATCCCAGTGCTTCACGGATATTCATGCGTTCCTGGTCCAGGGCCGTGGTTACCCGTCGAATAGAAGGCTGAGTACCTTCGTTATGAATATCCCAGGCGTCGAAGTGCTCCAGCGGCCCCGCGTTCATCATGATCAACGGGGGGTGTATAATCGGCCCCGCATTCATTAAAGCACCACTCAGTGCATCTTCAATTTCCTCAACTGCCGGGTATGCCTGCTTTAATACAGCAAACGCTTTGTTTTTGTTGCGTGCCGGTAACACGCCGGTTGGCAGTCGAGTGGCATAGCCACTGCAAACCACCCGCGTAGCGCCGTGCTTGCGTGCCAGGTACGGCAGGGTTCCGGTTTCAGCAAAAGAAACATCAGCGTCATTGCCTGCATCTTTCATGGCTTTGCTGAACAAATAACTGGCAAAGGTTCCAGGTGGAAAGAATACGACTTGTTCATCACGTAGCAGCGGCGCCAGCTTTGCAGCCAGGTCAGCATGGGTGTGTGCGGGCAGCGGCATAACCAACAGCTCGGCATGGGCAACTGCTTCTTCAAGCGAATCGCTAAGCTTTGCGATGGGAATCGCACGCTCACCCCTGTAATCCACAACCGTGATATGGCCGTTGTCACGGATCGGCTGCAGGGCATCGCTGTCGCGCCGCCAAAGGCAAACCTCGTGGCCATTCTCGGAAAGCTCGGCGGCTGCCGCATAGCAACCGTGACCTCCACCCAGTACAGATATCTTCATTGCTGACTCCTCAGTCTGGCTGCTTAGATTGGCTTGTAAGCCGTTGCTTCAATTTCGATGAGTGCACCGCTAACCATTAGTGCGGAGCAGACGGTTGCGCGCGCCGGCGGTTGTTGCGGAAAGTATTCGGCGTATGCCTGATTAAAGCGTGGGAAATCCTCGGTGTTCACGAGCCAAACCATGTTTTTAACAACGTCGCTGAGTGACGCACCCACCTCATCCAGCGCCTGCTCAATGTTGCGCATGCATTGCTGTAGCTGTTCTTCAATATCACCGTCGATGATTTTCCCCGGCGCCTCGAATGGCAATTGGCCGGATACAAAAATAAAATCGCCGGCGCGTTTGGCAGTGGTGAAGTGGGGGATGAGTTCAGGCATTGGGGTTCTCCGGAAGTATTTTTCGTGCGGCAAAGAAAAGCTGGTCATCGCTGTGTTTGGTAACTACTAATTCCACACGGTCGCCAATGGTGCATGCCTGGCTATCGTCGAGTAAGCGGACGACCAGACGGACTTGTTCGTCGAGGTCTACAATGGCCACTCGCAGTGGGCCATCGGCTGCTAGCGCCGGTGCAACCGCATGTATGGTACTGACGCTGTACACCTGGCCCCGGCCATTGAGCGCCTGCCAGGTAATCGAGTTACTCTGACAAAGCGGGCAAATCGACTTCGGTGGAAAGCTCAAATGGCCACAATCCTCACAGGCCGTGCAGCGGAATTCGCCTTCGGCCAGGCCGCTCCAGAAGGGCAGGTTGAACTGAGTGA
>JAUIHW010000103.1 GCA_030431775.1 Gammaproteobacteria bacterium | reverse complement strand
TGACCTCAGGGCTCATTCTCTCGTCCGTGGACACCAACTCCATGCCGCGGTCGCGTGCCTCCTTTGATGGCCAGACGACCCATGAAAAAACCACGGTCTCGTCATCTCCGCAGTTCACCGCTTTGGGAAAAGAGGTCAGTTCTCCCTGCGGAACGTCGTCGCCCCAGCACTCAACCAGCCGGGTGGCGCCGTGCTCCTTGAAGCACTTTGCCGCCTCTGTCGCGTGCTCGATGTAGGCCTGCCGATTCGCGGTGGGCACCGCCGCAACGAAGCCATCTACATATTCCATACTGTTCTCCCGGGTTGTCTGTTTCAATGCGTAGTCTAGGCGCACCCAACGGCACAGGCTTCTGTCTAAGCTTTGGGTTCATGCCCCGCGTTAACTCTTGCCTGCTGTTTGCGCTGCCGCTCTTTTTCCCTGCACGCTCTGCAGCGAACAGCGGTGGCAAAAAAGTAGCCGCCCGCGTCCTCGTACCACCACTTTTGTTGCCTGGCGCTCCACGTTTCCTGCTTGCCACAGTCCTGGCAATCAAACTCGATATCGTAGTAAAAATCCGGTGCAGATGAATACGTGTTGCCCATGTTCAGCTTTGAGGCATCCACCGGTAACCGTTCGTCCTTTTTGTTTTTTGATCTGATTTGACGTCGCATACGTCACCCACTCCTTCTCGATAAAGCAGACAAGCCAGGCGGCGCCTTCCTGCCCTACCGCGTTAGCGCCCGGCAAGCCCCAGGCAGTCGTGATAAGCATATTGCCAATGAGGCCAACCGAAAAGCCCGCCACAGCACCAATGCGTTTCAGCCCAATTGCCCGCGGCGGCGCCACGAAGTAATGATGTACGCCAGGCCAGACGCCGCCGCCAGATAAATCAGAGAGTAGGAGAGTACCCCTTCAAACTGGTTGGCTGGCGAATCTGCGTTGTACGTATGAATAACGGCATGAACCACCAGGAAGCCGGCAGCAAGATAGCGAAAAGACCGTTGAACGCGTGAATTCTCATGGTGCCCCAACCAGAAAAACAAAAAGAACGCGGGCACGTGCAGGATGAGAAAAACACTGTAGGCAGAGGCCTCGCCCATGTCGCGCAGAAAGTAGAGTAACTGCCACTCGGCGTACATCACGGCATCCATCTCGTGGGTGAACAAGAATGCGATACCCAGGTAATAGAGAATGCTCGGCATCTGACTCAAGGCCTCCGTGACACGGTTTTGCTAGGCGGTATTGCGCGGCTTTCGCAGCAAGCCGGTAAAAATCAGCCCTACAGAAATAACCGTCGCCACGGCGCCGGCTGTAACAATCAGTTCAACGACCGACTCGCCGGCCGGGGTCGCTGCAAATCCCTGCCCGGCAATCGGCAGGGCGCGGCTTGCGCCCAGGAAAGCGGCTAGCGAGATCGCAAACCAGACGGCGTACATACCGGCGATATTGGTGTAGTAGGCAACCCGGAGCAGCCTGTCTCCCAGGTTAACCATGTTCCATATCAGTCCAAATATCGCCATTGCCATCCCGCTCTGTACGGCCGCGAGGTGGGCCGACAATGCCATCCTCGGGTTGAGGAAAGTGGGAATAAGCGCGCCTTGAAGCAGGCCGATAAGAAACAGGGCAATCCCTGCAATGATCAACTGTTTACCCAGTGGGGTTATCACGATATTCATAATCGATCTCCTGACGAGAGCGGTGCGCTGTTATGGCAGTCTGGGTCTGGCGCTAATCCAACCAACCACCAGCAGTATAGACGCCACGCTGAACGTGAAGACGTTTGCATCCAGTCCGAATATACGGCCGGTAATGCCGCCTTCGGCATCCGTAAGTGCCCCGCCGTACATGTTCGCCGTGAGTGCACTGAGGAAGAACGCCCCGTATACACACGCGGCCAGAACCGCCGCGAGGTTGAGCCCAGTTTCGGCGTCTGGTTTTCGCCACCAGAGTAGATAGAGCGCAACCAGACCAATGCTTGAAGTAAGGCCCAGCAGCCAGACCGTATGCACCCTGGCGTGAGGCATCCACCCGGGGTGAAAAACGTGTGTGGTGGTCGCCAGGTCAGCAATCGGCGGAATGAAAGTGAAAATTGCTATGGAGACGGTAATCAGGATCTTGCCCAACAATTGCATCACACTCTCTCCTGCGAAGTAGAGGCTTCCCGCCTGGTTTGCATGCCACCCGTTTGTTCCTGGCGAGCTGATCGTTACAGTTTTCAGCGCGGAGCGCGTTGCCACCACCTGCAAAGCGATTGCGCTGAGCCTCGTGTTGTCTGGCGTCTAGTCCTCCAGGTGCCATTCGTACTCGACGTAAGAATCGCCCTCCAGCCGGGCGCCCGTGGTTTCGAATGTCCGGCGCGCAGCGGTATTGGCTGTCTCGGTGCCTGCCCAGATTACATCGACTTCGTCTGCGTCGCATAGCGCTACCAGACTCTGGATAAGCGACTTGCCGATTCCCTGGCATCGGTGATCAGCGGAGACTTCGATGTCGTAGAGATAGACCAGCGACCCGCCGCACTCAACGTCCGGAAGGCGGTAGCCAGACAGCAAACCCAGGGGCGTTTCCCCGGCCATTGCAACAATAAGATAGCACCTTTCGTCGGCCAGGCAGGCTTGCGCCTCTTCAATACTGACGAGTTCACCCGAACGATCTTGCTCGGGCACGAGTTTGGTAACGGCGCTTCGCCATAGCGGCGCTTCCCCGGGGCCTAATCGCCTGGCCTTTATCGTAGCTGCCATATCCTTCCGTCGTTTGCTGCGCATTGTGCCGGATCGATCAAGTGCGCCTTTAATGTATCCGGTGCGTCATGTGGTGAATTGCAGTCGTGCCTGCTGGCAGCACAGGCCATTTACGGACGGCGAATGTGCGTGGTCCTGCAGTAGCCACACCCTCTGGCGAAACCAGACTCTCTCTGCGAGCGCTGGTTGCCCATTCAGTTATTGATTTCGATAAGAACCCTGTCAGACATCACGTCTTTACAGCCCCATTGAACAACATACTCACCCGGCTGGGTCAGATCGTAGAATTCCGCGAGGTCTACAGTCAAACTAAATGGTTCGCGAAAGAAACTGTCTGCCCAAACCGACAACACCTTGCTTTCGAAGGGCGCGATTGGCTCTTGCTTGCTAGTGCTCACCGCAATAAACATCGCATTGGAAAGAATCAGGGTCCCGTTTTCGATTGACGCACCCGCGTCCCAATTCGGGACTCCGCCGCTGTAATTCAGGTGCAGCCTCACCGCATCGCCCTGCTGATATTGGCTATAGGTGGCTAGCGTCTGTGCACCGGTGCGCGCTGTGCTGAGGGCAGTCAGCATAACGATCAAAAGGTAGAGCAATTGCTTCATTCAGGATTCCACCTTCTGGTTGAACCACTCAACAAGCACGGCGGGTAAGGGAACCCTTTGAGCGGATTTTTCATTTCGACAGGCTATGCTGCAGGCGTCAAAATCGGCTATCGCTGGACAGCTGACGCGTACGCAGGCGTCCGGCGGTAAAGTATTACCACCTGCGCTTAGGTCTGGGCTTAACGAAAATATAGGCGCCGTTGGGGCCAGAGGATCTTGGAATGGCACTCTTGATAATCCAGCCATCCTCGATCACCTCCACATAGGTCAGCTGCCGAATATTGGCAACATCGGACGACTGAATACAGTCTGCTGCTTCGCCAGAGGTTGGCCAGCGGTATGAAGGCGTGCACAACAGCTGGTCCTGCTTCTTCATTGCCTTGGGCCCATTCCCGGAGAACGCTGCGCCGCCAGCCATCAGGGCCATTGCGCCAACCATTGCAGTGACGACCAAATGTTTTGTTCTTTTCGTATTCATAGGTGCTCCCTAGCGTAGTTGATCGACATTCTTTTTCCATGAAGTCGCAACGGCGTCTATCTGACACGCCGCTGATATATAGCTTAGTCGAAAATCAGCCGGTAGTGCTCCACTTCGGGAAACGGCTCATAAAAAGGATGCAGCAGCTTGCGCCACTCCTGATACTCGTCAGACCCACGAAAGCCCACAGTATGGTCTTCAAGCGAGGCCCAGTTCACCAGTAGAAGATACCTGTCCTGGCGCTCAACACAGCGTTGCAGTTGATGCGAAAGGTAACCCGGCATGCTGGAAATGATTGCCTGGGCTTTTTCAAACGCAGCTTCGAACTCGTCTTCAAGCCCGGGCTTTATGTCCAGTATTGCCAGTTCCAGAAGCGAATCCATCAAGGCTTAACCCCCGCTAACGGAAAAAAGAACTCCAGCGCAAAAAATGAAACGCCCAGGGTAACGGCGAAGGAAAGGAAGGACAGCAATACATCCCACCTGTGTTCAGGGTTGGAGAACTGCCAGGGCGTCCCCAGGCGAATGACGAACTTACGGCCTCTAACCCGGACGCTAACGAGCTGGAATAAAGGCAATACCACGAAGAAATACGCCAATCCGAAAAGGACCAGTAACGTGACAAAGTGAACTTCCGGCGTCATCGGCGCGATACTCTCCACACCAGCAACACAGGTAGAGGAACTTTCAGTCCCGATTGCCGGTGCTTGTCAGCTGCCATCTTCATCGTATCCACCATCATAGGCTACCGCGCTTACAATGCGCCAACGCCGGGCGACGAGTGCACACAGGTAGGTCGTCCGAAAATCCAATTGCTCGTCGCCGAGGATGATGCGCCATCCGAGGTCTACCGTGGCGGCCTCTGCTCCGTTAGCGATATACGCACCCACGCGAAAGTAAGCGCCTTCATAGCCAAGCTTGCGGTAAGTCTGGCAATTGGCCTCGAACTTCCGGGCCAACAGGTTGGTGCTTGTATAAGTCTGAAGCCCGTCCATATCGAGTATAGTGGCCGGGATCCGGTAGTGAGCGGCAATCGCCTTGCTATCGAATGCATTCCACCCATCCCGATAGGATTCGAAAAGGGCTTTCAGTACTTCCGGCATGACAGAAAAGTCGTTTCAAGTAGACGCATGTGCGAATGAATTCCTGTGGGTAGTCAGATAACTGTCCGGTCGGGTAGTTCTGCTAGGGCTGTTTGGCTTTTTTCTTGAAGCCAAAGTCGGGCTTCTCTTCCCGGATCAGCATGTCCATGAACTTTTCGAACCTCCGCTGTCTCGTTTCAGGCTTCTTCGCAGACTCCAATCCATAAGCGATTGCGTAGCGATTGGACTTGGTGAGCGTCTCATAAAACCGCCTCACCTTCGGTCTTTTCTCCACCGCAGCCAGAAAGTCCGCAGGCACCTTCATCTGACTGGCCGGGGCATAGGCGTTTTCCCAGCGGCCGTCTGCTTTTGCAGCATGAACCTGCGCAAGGCCCGCTTCCTGCATGCGGCCTTCCGCGATCAGGCGCTCCACGTGTTCAGTATTCTTCTTCGACCAGTTGCTTCGGGCCCTTCTAGGGGTAATACGTTGCAGGTAGGATTGCGCATCGAGCGACTTTTTGACGCCGTCAATCCAGCCCCAGCAAAGCGTCTCGATGACGACATCGTTCCAGGTCACGCTCGGAACCCCCGATCCCTTCTTGAAGATCTTCACCCAGAGCTCGGTCTCGCTGGCGTGGTTGGCTTTCAGCCACTTTCCTAGATCTTTTGGTGCTTTGAAGGCGACTATTTTTGCCGTGTCGGGCTTAAGCACGAATCAGATTCTCCTGGTATGTGAGTCGCTCTGGAGGTAAATAGAGCGACAAGATGATTGTTCCGCTGGATGTGCCTGATAAATACGTTGTCATATTCCTGTAAGCAGATACCCTAGATGAACATCCTCGTTTTGTCATTTATCTAGCGATAGCTGGCTGAGCGCCATTTTATTGGTATCTCCAGATGACAAAACTGCGCCTGCGCTATCAAACGATCGAGTTTGGAAAAACCGATATACATGTCTGCACGTTGCGCAGCAGGCGAGAGTTTCACGACCCTAACGGGATTGCTGAGGGCCTTGGCATATCCTCGGCATTGTGGCCGCTTTTCGGGGTCGTATGGCCTTCAAGCCTGGTGCTTGCCCATTATATTTCCAACTACGACACCGGCTCAAAACGCATACTCGAAGTAGGCTGCGGAATCGCGCTTTCGAGCATACTGTTGAACAAGAAGCATGCCGACATAACCGCCACCGATCATCACCCTGAAACGAATACCTTTCTACAGAGAAACGCTCTACTGAACGAAGACAAGCCCATTGTCTTTGAACGTGTGGATTGGGCCGATAGCGAAGACACGCTTGGTCTGTTTGATCTAATCATCGGAAGTGACCTGCTCTACGAAGACGAACACGCCGAATTGCTCGCGAACTTTATACAGCAGCATTCCAACCAGGCGTGTGAAGTGATTATTGTTGACCCGGGTCGAGGGCGAAAAAACAAACTGAGTGAAAAGATGGAGTCGTATGGATTCACATCAACACAGCACAAACCCTCACATACCGACTATCTTGAAGAGGCGTTTAAAGGGCACATCCTGCGTTTTGAGCGCAGCGCCTAGCATCCAAGGCCCACTGCGGCGTGTGTAGTGGGCGAACGGGTGGCTAGCCCGGCGCTCGCCTGGTCAGCACCCTGTGTACTGCGATACCGAATACGCCAATGGCTCCAATCAGGGTCAGTAGCAACGCCTGGTCGGCGGGCAGTCTGAATGAACCCCCTGTCGAAGCCGCGAGTAAGCCCAGTGCGACCGCGAGAAACGCCAGGATAGCGCTGATCAGTGCGATGGCGCCGGCGGGTTGTTGCAATGGGGGATAGTAGGGGCTTGCACCAACGAAAAGACCGGCACCAAGAAATATCGCACCCCACATGCCCGGCCCCAGTATCTGTGCAGAGAGTCCGGCTGCTGCCAGGCAGGACAGGGCATACAACGCTGATGAAAGTGAGCCAGGTTTCATAGGTACTTACCGTTGAGAGTTGGAAGAGAACATTTGCAGCTCGGTTCAGGCATGCGGCTCCCATAACTCTATCGGGTTACCCTCGGGATCGTGTAAACGCGCGAATCTGCCGTTCGGGTACTGTTGCGAGTCAACCTCAACCGGAATTCCGGCGTCGGTAAGCTGGGCCACCATGGCGTTAAGGTCGTT
>JAUIHW010000003.1 GCA_030431775.1 Gammaproteobacteria bacterium | reverse complement strand
ATCAAGTGTAGGCCACCAATACCCGGCTCAGCGCATCGTAATTTGGTTCCACGCCAAGGCCTGGCATGTCACTGGCGTACAGCCGGCCACCTTCTGCACGAGGCGCGGGAGTTCCAGTTGAGCCGTCGACGTAGTTATGCAGGTCTGTTGTGTTATACAGCAGGTCCTGCGGAGTACTGGCAGCAAAATGGGCGACCGCAGCGGAGCTTATTTCCCCGCCCCAGGTGTCTTCAGCAACGACGGAGATGCCATGGTCGACAAAGTAGTCCCGTACCCGCCGGGCTTTGGTCAAACCTCCCAGGTTAGAGAGCTTCAGACAGACGACCTCGGCGGCTTGATCTTGCACAATTCGTTCGGCCACCTTGATGTCGGTTACGCACTCGTCCAGCTTGCTGGGTAATTGTGAACGCTGCCGCACATGTAAGCACTCTTCGTAGGTCGGGCAAGGTTGTTTGATCATCATTGAGGTGTCACGCACGGCGTGGCAGACCTTGACCGCCTCGTTGACGGTCCAGCCGGTGTTGGCATCCGCATAAGCGTTCTCGCCAGGCTCCAGCATATCCGCCACTGCCAGAATGGTGTCGATATCGCGCTGGTAATCGGCACCCACCTTGATCTGGAACTGCCGATAGCCCCGCTCACGGAAACCCTGAATGTCTGCCAAGACTTCTCTGACCGGCTTCTGTGTCACGACCCGGTATACCGGTGCACCATCAGTAAGCTTGCCACCCAGCAGGGTATACACGGGCAGGCTACAGGCTTTGCCGAGAATGTCCCAGCAGGCTGCATCGATGGCCGCCTTAACGTACGGGTGACCCTTCAGGGCACGGTCCATGGCTCGTTCGACGCTGTGTACTTCGCGTGGGTCCAGGCCAACCACCGCTGGGGCAACGCGCGCCAGGGCGGGCACGATGCCTTCAGGGTATGCCGCCAGGTAATTGCTGCCAATGGGGCAACACTCGCCGTAACCGGCCAGGCCGGCGTCGGTCTCAACAACGATCACGGTGGACAAGGCGATACTGAGGATCTCGCCGCGGCCCCAACGATACTCACCGCCAACGTAAGGCAGTTCTGCCTGCAATGCACTAACGCGAATAACTTTCACGATCTTGTTTCCTGGTGACTGTGCCCGCTATGGTACTAAGAGTCGAGCATAGGCGGCTGACCGCAACGCGACCTGGGCTTATCTACTTCGTTCTTTATTCTTGAGCTTCCTGTACACGGTAGCTATGGCTAATCTCAACACCACCCTGGCTCAGCATGATCGACGCCGAGCAGTATTTTTCAGCCGACAGTGCCACGGCCCGTTTCACCAGCGCGTCTTTTACAGCGTGCCCGGTGACGATGAACTCAAGGTGAATTCTGGTGAACACCGCAGGCACAGCGTCGGCGCGTTCTGCGTCAATACGGGTTGTGCAGTCGACAATATTCTGGCGGCTCTTTTGCAGGATCGTTACCACATCGTAGCTGGCGCATCCGCCCAGACCCATCAGCAACAATTCCATTGGCCGTGGGCCGGCATTTCTGCCGCCGGCGTCTTCCGGACCATCCAAAACAACACTGTGTCCGGTTCCAGAGCGGGCCTGAAATTGCACCGCACCTTGCCAGCTGATCTCTGCCTGCATGATTGTGACTCATCAAAACGGGCTGGGGAGCTTAACACAGCGCCGAAAATGACTCGATACTGGATGAACGGACGACCATTGGTCGATTTCCCGCAGGTGCAGGATGAGCGGTCGCATCTGGCTGGCAAATGTTAATCGTTACACTAGTATTACTAGAGTTGGTCAAATTTTGAGTAGGTATTTCTAGTGACGCAGTTAGCTCTGACTCCACACATTGAACGGGTAGAACAGTTTCTGGCGCACTGCCATCGCCGGCGCTATCCCGCCAAAAGCACCATCATCTATGCTGGCGATGATTGCGATTCGCTTTACTATGTGATTAAGGGCTCGGTTACCGTTGTCATTGAAGACGATGAGGGTCGGGAAATGATTGTTGCCTACCTGAATGATGGTGACTTTTTTGGAGAGATGGGCCTGTTCGACATTCAAGGCGCTCGAAGTGCCTGGGTGCGCGCCAAGACTGAGTGTGAGGTAGCTGAAATCAGCTACCAGAAGTTCAATGAAATCTCAGACAGAGAACCGCAATTCATCAAAGCCATTGGCAAGCAGATGGCCACCCGACTGCGCAATACCACTCGAAAGGTGGGGGATCTGGCTTTCCTGGACGTCACCGGTCGGGTAGCCCGCACCCTGCTTGATCTGAGCAAGGAGCCGGATGCCATGACTCATCCCGATGGCATGCAAATCAAGATTACCCGCCAGGAAATCGGCCGTATTGTTGGTTGTTCCCGGGAAATGGTGGGCCGGGTACTGAAGAGCTTGGAAGAGCAGGGCCTGGTTGATGTAAAAGGCAAGACTATGGTTGTCTACGGTACTAGGTAAACAGCCCGTCGAAGACTCGCCAGTTCGCCGACTCGGCCGGCTAGCGCGGTAGCGATTTTTCCACAAACAGTCTCTGCAGCTCGGCGCCGGGGTCGCTGGCGCGCATAAACGCTTCTCCCACCAAAAAGCAGTTCACATGATTGTCCTGCATCCGTTCCACGTCGCTAACGGAATGTATGCCGCTTTCGGTTACCACCAGGCAGTCCTGTGGCACGGCCGGTGCCAGTTCAATTGTGGTTTGCAGGCTGGTTTCGAAGTTGTGCAGGTTACGGTTGTTAATGCCGACCATGGGCGGTTTTAAATGCAGGGCACGGGACAGCTCTTCCCGGTCATGCACCTCCAACAGAACGTCCAGCCCGAGCTCATGGGCCTGTTGATACAGGTCTTCCAGCTGCGGGTCATCAGCAAAGGCCGCTACAATCAGCAGTATGCAGTCGGCTCCCATTATGCGCGATTCCAGTAACTGGTAGCCGTCGACAATGAAATCCTTGCGTAATATTGGTAAGCGGCAGGCCGCATGAGCGGCGCGCAGGTCGTCACTGCTGCCCTGAAAAAAATCCCGATCGGTCAGCACCGATAAGCAGGTGGCGTTGGCCCGTTCATAGCTTTGCGCGATCTCCGCGGGGTTGAACGGATCCCGGATAAGCCCTTTGCTTGGCGAGGCTTTCTTGACTTCAGCGATCACGCCGTTTTGCCCCATGGCAACGGTCGCCTGAAGAGCCTGTACAAAGCCGCGACACGGTGGCAGGTCTGCGAGACTGGCTGCCAGATTGGCCGCTGGCTGAGCTGCTTTGGCGGCGGCTACTTCCTCAGCCTTGCGTGCCAGAATCCGGTCCAGCACGGTAGTGGTGGCCGTACTCATCGCGCCTCCTTCATCAATTGGGTAAACTCAGCGAGCTCTTTCATGCGTTGCGCGGCCAACCCGCTGTACATTGCATCTTCAGCCATGCGTACACCCTGCTCAATACTGGCGCACAAGTCGGCCGCATAAATGGCTGCTCCGGCATTCAGGGCCAGCATATTGGCGGCTGTCTTGTGCTCACCTTTGTAGGCGCGCCGGATCAGTGCAAGGCTTTCTTCGGCGCTGCTCACCACGAGGTCGTCGAGCGAACCCCGCGCAAGGCCTACGTCTTCAGGGCATAGCGTATAACTGGAAATTTCGCCGTCGCGCAATTCACAGACATTGCTGTGTGCAGCGATTGACAATTCGTCCAGGCCGTCGGCGGAATGAACGCACAGCATATGCTGTGCGCCCATTGCTTTTAACGCCTCGGCATACACGTCCAGCCAGCGTGCGTCGTAGATACCCACCAGGCCATGTTGCGCACCTGCTGGGTTGGTTAATGGGCCCAGCAGATTGAAAATGCTGCGAATGGCCAACTCCTTGCGTGCGCCAATCGCGTGGCGCATTGCACTGTGGTGATTGACCGCGAACATAAAACCTATGCCGACTTCGCGAACACAGCGGGCCACCTCATCCGGGCTGAGATCAAGACGAACCCCCGCTTTTTCCAGTAGGTCGGCAGCCCCGCTGCTGCTGGTGACTGAGCGGTTGCCATGCTTTGCTACGCGCGCCCCCGCCGCCGCTACAATGAATGCACTGCCGGTTGACACGTTGAATATTTTCGCGCCGTCACCGCCTGTGCCAACCACATCGGTCAAGGCCAGCCCCTCTAGCACCACGGCGCTGGCCAATTCGCGCATGACTTTTGCCGCGCCAATGATTTCGGCGGTGGTTTCACCCTTGGCGGCCAAGCCCATTAACACCGCGCCAATTTGTGCATCGCTGGCTTCGCCTGTCATGATTAGCCGCATTACCTGTTGCATGCTGCATTCATCCAGGTTCTGCCCGGTGGCCAATATCGCAATTGCCTCTGGTATATCCATCAGATGATGTCCATGTTCAAGAAGTTTTGTAACAGCGCGTGGCCATGTTCGCTAAGAATGGATTCCGGATGAAACTGCACGCCTTCAATACTTTGGGTGGAGTTGCGCAAGCCCATGATTTCATCGCGCTCCCCATTTGCGGTTTGAGTCCATGCGCTCACTTCCAGTTCTTCCGGTATGGACGTGGCATCCACCACCAGGGAATGGTATCGAGTGGCGATGAAAGGCGAAGGAAGTCCGCTAAACACCCCTTCGCCAGTATGGTAGATTTCAGAAGTTTTGCCGTGCATGGCGTGAGCCGCGCGGATAATACGGCCGCCAAAGTGCTGGCCAATGCATTGATGCCCAAGGCAAACGCCCAGCAGCGGCAACTTGCCAGCAAACTCGGCAATGACTTGCAGCGACAGGCCAGCTTCATTGGGGGTGCAGGGCCCAGGTGAGATAACAATGCGTTGGGCTTGTAAGTTAACGATATCTTCTAGCGTAATCTCATCATTGCGAGCAACCTCAACGTCAGCGCCGAGTTCGCCAAAGTACTGCACCAGGTTATAGGTGAACGAGTCATAGTTATCGATCATTAACAACATAACTGTACCGCCTTGAACAGGGCGCCGGCCTTGTTCATGCATTCCTGCCATTCCAGCGCCGGAACCGAATCGGCTACGATGCCGGCACCGGCTTGCAGGTGAATCGCGCCATCCTGCAGCAAGGCGGTACGAATCGCAATAGCGGTATCCATCTCGCCATGCCAGGAAATGTAACCGATGGCCCCGCCATAAATCCCGCGTTTATGGGGCTCGAGTTCATCAATAATCTCCATAGCTCTTATTTTCGGTGCACCGCTTAAGGTGCCGGCTGGAAGACAGGCCTGCAGAACGTCGAGGGCGGTCAATTCGTCACGCAGCTGGCCGCTGACCCTGGAAACGATGTGCATGACATGCGAGTAGTAATCCACCTGCATTTGCTCATCAACCGTGACGCTTCCTGTTTGGGCGATGCGACCGATGTCATTTCGCCCCAGGTCAATCAGCATCAGGTGCTCGGCCAGTTCTTTCGGGTCGGCCATCAGGTCGGCTTGCAGGCGTTGATCCTCTTCAGCGTTGAGCCCGCGTGGCCGGGTGCCGGCAATTGGTCGAACGGTGGCGCGCCCATTTTGCAGTCTGGCCAGAATTTCTGGCGACGAGCCGACAATTTCCAGCTCATCCAGATTGAAGTAATACATGTAGGGCGAAGGGTTGAGCAGGCGCAGGGCGCGGTACAGATCGGTGCCCTGTCCGGCAAACGGCGCGCTCAGGCGTTGTGACAGCACGACCTGCATGCAGTCACCGGCGGCGATGTATTCGCGGATTTGTTTAACCTTACACTCAAAGTCATTGCGCTCAATGCCCAGGGTAAATTCCTGTGGAACACCGTCATTACCCTGGTGCAGGGCCGCCAGGTCAATCCCGGCAACCGCCAATTCCTGCTCCCGTAAGCTTTGCTCCAACTCGCTCAGCCGGGCCAGACCCAACTGGTAGGCTCCCGGCTGGCTGGGGTCGCAATGCACGATCAGCTTCAAGGTGCCGGACAGGTTGTCAAACACCACCAGTTCTTCGGCAACTAACAGGACGATGTCCGGGTTTCCCAATGGATCCGGTTTGTTGCTTAGGGTCTCTGGGTTATGCAGCAGACGGGGCTCGGCAAAGCGCACCGTATCGTACGCAATATAGCCAGCCAGGCCGCCTTCAAAGGCTGCCATACTGCTGGCTTTGGGCACTGTATAACGTTGTTGGAATTTGCGCACAAACTCCATGGGCGCAGCGCTCGTCAGCTGCTCGGTCACAGCCCCATTCTCGCGGATCTCGATGCTGTGTCCGCGCACAGTCAGCACGGTATTGCAGGGCAGACCAATAATTGAATAGCGACCCCAGGTTTCCCCGCCCTGAACCGATTCCAACAAGAAAGAAAATGCGCCGTTGGCCAACTTAAGGTAACAGCTGAGCGGCGTGTCCAGGTCGGCGAGAAGCTCCCGCGCCAGTGGTATGCGGTTATAGCCCTCTGCGGCCAGCTCTTTAAACCTGGCTTCGCTCAGTAATTCACCACTCAAGTCGGTTCAACGCCCGAGAGCTGCTCGCGCATCGCTCGGATCACCTCTTTATAGTCTTTTTGCCCGAATATCGCGGAGCCGGCGACAAAGGTGTCGGCGCCGGCCACTGCGATGTCAGCAATATTGCCAACGCCAACGCCACCGTCAACCTCAAGTCGGATGGGAAGGCCGCTGGCGTCAATCAGCTGGCGGGCTTCGCGCAGTTTGTCCAGAGTCGCCGGTATGAACTTCTGGCCACCAAAACCGGGATTCACCGACATCAACAACACCATATCGACTTTTTCCATCACATAGCGAAGGCAGTCGAGAGGGGTTGCCGGGTTAAACACCAGTCCGGATTTACAGCCGGAGTCGCGGATTAACTGCAGCGAACGATCGGTGTGTACGCTGGCTTCCGGGTGGAAAGTAATGTAGTCAGCACCAGCGGCCGCGAAATCGCCGATCAAACGATCAACCGGGTCTACCATGAGGTGAACGTCGATGCAGGCTGTAATGCCATAGTTTCTGAGCGCCTTGCACACCATGGGCCCAAACGTCAGATTGGGTACGAAATGGTTGTCCATCACATCGAAGTGTACGATGTCAGCACCGGCCTCAAGTACCGCTTGCACTTCGTCACCAAGACGCGCGAGGTCAGCTGACAATATGGAAGGTGCTATCAGGTAGTCTTGCGGCATGTTGCGGCTCTTTGGTAATGGGTCGAGGGATGGAAAGCCGGGCATTTTACGTCAATGCACGTTTAGTGTCCTGCCCAAGCTGCATTTGCCATCACCAAAAGTTGCCTTCTGAGCAACTACCCGGACGGCCGACCCGCATCTACACTTCAGTAAAGGGAACGAAAAGGATGTCGGATGAGGGTATTGCTGGCCATATTGCTGGGGTTTGCAGCGCCGATGCTGCCGGCGGGCGACGCGTGGCAGAAGACACTGTCTGTGTCTGGTGAAAACTTGATCTATCAGGATTATCCCGCGAGGAGTGATTCACCCCGTGGCTCAGCCATCGTATTACTGGAGAGCGCGACACAGGCGCCGGTGGGCGCGCTGGCCGAATTAGCGTGGACGCTGCCGGAACACGGCTGGCATACCATGGCGATACAGATTCACCAGGGTTCGGGCCGGGTAGCGGAGTTTAACGACCGATTGAAAGCCATTGTATCCAACGCGCCGGCACAGGCCGGTAAACCCCTGGCGATCATTGTGGCCGGCGAAAACGCTCGCCGTGTGGCCAGGGCCGTCATTGATAAGCTGCTGCCCAGACAGGTGTCTGCGCTGGTCTTGCTGGACCGCCCGCCCTTTAGCAATGCTGAGGTTCAAAGGAACTTTCATAAGCTGCAGCTGGTGGTGCTGGATATCAACAACCTCGCGAATCACTCGCTGCAGCTGAATCGGCAGCGTAAGGCCTTGGCTGCCCAGGGCGGTCAGGAGTTTTACCAGCAGCTTACGCTTCCAGCCAGGCCGAACTGGTCGGCCGGGCCAGACCCGATGGGTCGGCGAATTATTGGCTGGTTAAACCGAAATTACCAAGGGGTCTGATTCGCCTGGGCAAGCCGCTCCGGTGTTCCCACATCCAGCCAGCGCCCTTGTAACAGTTCGCCGGCCAGACGGGCTTTGCTGATTGCCTGGTCCAGCAGTGGGCGCAAGGGACGCTTGCCAGACGGTAGCCTGGCAAAGGCTCGCGTGGAAAATTTTGCCAGCCCAGTGTAAGTGTACGCCGCCTGATCAGCGCGCTTTTGGCCAACCCTGTCGCCGAGAAGTGCAAAATCACCGGGTAAATATTCCGGCGTAGCGGTCAGCAACAGCCGTCCCATATCGTTCCCCAGTTTGCATTCCAGCAACTGGGGTACGGGATTGTCGCAATAAACGTCGGCGTTCAGTAGCAGGAATTCGCGTTCTCCCAGCAGCGGTAGGGCCTGGACGATGCCGCCGGCCGTTTCCAGGGCCTGATTTTCTCTGGAGTACCGGACCTGCAAGCCATAGCGCTGGCCATCGCCGACATGCGCCTCAATCTGTTCGGCCAGCCAGCTGACATTAATAACAACCCGACGCACTCCGGCACTCGCGAGGCGCTCCAAATGGTAGTCGATCAGTGCCTTGCCGTGAACGTTCACCAGGGGCTTGGGCCGGGAATCGGTCAGCGGGCGCATTCGCTCACCGCGGCCGGCCGCGAGAATCATCGCTGTTATGTCAGTCATTCGCTGTTGGTTCGTTCTGATACCATGCCTGGCTGGCGGCGGTTGCCATCAACTGCTCAAACCAGGCGCCAAACTCGGCAAACTCGGGGTGTTGGCCCAGCACTTCGCTGACGTACTCACAAACCAGCGGAATATCCTTGAGGTAGCCGGGCTTATTGTCACGTAAATGCAGCCTGGCGAAGGTGCCGATGACACGCACATGGCGTTGCAAACCCATGGCGTCGAACCAACCCATGAAGCACTGATCATCGATATCTGCCGCAATGACCCCACAATTGCGTGCCTGGCTGGTGTAGCTCTCTACCCAGGCCTGCACCTGACGTGGTGGCCATTTGATATAGCAATCGCGTAGCAGTGACACCAGGTCATAACTGACCGGCGCCAACATGGCGTCCTGAAAGTCGATAACCGCCAATTCCTGGTCGGCACATATCATCAAGTTACGGCTTTGAAAGTCGTAATGCGTCACCACGCGGGGTTGCGCCTGGCAGAGCGCTATCAATTGCTCACAAAAGTCATTGAATAAGCCGGTCTCCGCGGCGGACAGCTGACGTTTGAGCAACCCAGTGACAAACCACTCAGGGAAACGCTCCAGGTCTTGCCGCATTTGCTCAGTGGAGTAGCAGGGTAGCTTGGCCTTATTCGGCGGTATTTGTTGCAGCTTAAGCAGGCTATCGAGAGCTTTGTTGTACCAGTGATTTACGCTTCCCTTATTCAATTCAGGCAACAATAGCGCATCACCAAGGTCCGATTGCAGAAAAAAGCCGTCGACAAGATTATGAGCCAGTATCTCGGGGACGCGTAAGCCCGCCCGGGCGAACAGACTTTGCACCGCCAGAAATTCCGCATTCTTCTCGGTTTCCGGGGGGGCATTCACAGCAATATAACTTGTTTTGCCCAGCTGAACGCGAAAGTATTGTCGAAAACTGGCGTCACCGCTGAGTGTCTGCAGCTGGAAGGCTTCTCCCGGATGACGTTGCCCGAGCGTTGATTCCAGCCAGGCGCGTAAAGCCATGGCGCGATTGCTGGTGTTATTTGACTTGCGGGAGTTCGAATTGGACATTACTGTATGCTGTTGATTTACAACGACCGCGAGAGGGCGAAGGCCAAACCGCAGCCAGTCTACACCACGGGCGCCGTGCTGTGCAGTCTGCCTGGACCGAGCACTCCCGCCGCTGGATTAGCAAACACTTTTGAAAAGCAATTTGCTCCGCGGAGCCACTACCCCCACCCTAGTCGCCCTGTGCCTGTCTTCTCTGGTGTGCAGTATGGCCGTTTTTGCCAGCGAAGACGGTTCTCTCAAGGAAAAAACAGCGGCTGAAACTGACTGGGTACCCGCCGAATTGCTGGCTGAAGATTTCCCTCTGGTCCACTGTGGCGGGGCCTACATCGCGCCGGACAGTGACAGTCCCGAGGCCGGGCTGGATCCGGCCGCCTCGCCACTGCGCTCCTCAGCTGACACCACCGAACTTCAGGGCAATTCTCTTGCCACCTTGTCCGGTGATGTATTTGTCGAGGAAGGCTATCGCCGTTTGCGCGCCGATAAGGTGACCTACAACCGGGAAACCCGGCAGATGGAGCTCAGTGGCAATCTAATGCTGCGTGAGCCGGGCTTGCTCATCAAGGCGGAGCGAGCAGAAATCAACTCTGAAGATGGGTCCGGGCTGCTCGCCCCCGCAGACTATCTGCTGCATGACCTGCATATTCGTGGTGGGGCTGACGAAATTTACAAGCGCGAAGATGACAAGCTTGAATTGACCAGGGCTTTTTACACCCATTGCGAACCCGATAACACCACCTGGCAGCTACAGACCTCACGATTGATACTGGACCGTGAGGAAGGTGTGGGCACGGCAACCCATGCGCGCCTCAAGGTCAAAGGCGTACCGCTTTTTTATTCGCCATGGTTGCAGTTTCCGATCGACGATCGGCGCCGCAGTGGTTTGCTGTGGCCAAGCTATTCCAATACCTCCACTGGTGGTATTGATATTGCGGTACCTTATTATCTGAATCTGGCACCCAACTACGATGCGACCTTTACCCCACGCTTTATCAGTAACCGTGGGGTCATCGCGGAATCGGAAGTTCGCTGGCTGAACCGCTACGGTGCCTGGGTAGGCAGTGGCTCCTACCTGGCCAATGAAGAGGATACTAATGCCGATCGTTGGCTGGTTGCTTTGGCCGAGCGCGGGCGTATTGGCGATCGAATCCGCACCCGTATCGACTTTACCCGGGTGAGTGACGATCAGTTTTTCAATGACCTGAGTACCCGAGGCCTGGAGGTCAGTCGAACCACCCACCTGGATCAGCTCGCCGAGCTAACGTACAGCCTCAGCGACTGGGAAGTGTCGGCCAAACTGCAGCAGTTTCAAACGATTGAGCCGACTATTCTGGAGCAGAATGAACCGTACAAGCTGTTACCTCAGGTTCGTTTGTCCCGATTGACCCCAAACCTGCCTTTTCAACCGCAATATACTTTTGAGGCGGAGTACAGCTTCTTCGATCACGACATTAAAACCCGTGGCCACCGCTTGTACGCTGAGCCAGGTATCAGTTACCCAATGGAGTGGTTGGCGGGGTTTATCAAGCCCACGGTAAAACTCAAGCACGCCAGCTACTTCATTGACGAGCCGACGAATGAAGGCAGCGACAAGGAAGAAGAGTACACAGTGCCGGTGTTCAGTCTTGATGGTGGCCTGTTCTTCGAGCGTTCGTTAAACGTCAGTGACTCCGACTACGTTCAAACGCTGGAACCCAGGCTGTTTTATCTGCGCACGCCCGAACAGGATCAATCTGACATTCCTCTGTTTGATACCACGGCATTGACCTTTAGCTTTGCGCAGCTGTTTCGCGACGACCGCTTTACCGGCAGAGATCGTGTCGGAGATACCGACCAGCTGACCCTGGGCCTGACTTCACGTTTTTTTAATGAGGAAGGCGCCGAAAAACTCTCGGGCAGTATCGGGCAGATATTTTATTTTAAGGACCGCCAGGTAGCGGCCGGCGCGCGGCCCAGACCAGAAGACTCTGATGCTACCTCGGCGGTGGCCGCCGAGGCCGAATACCGGCCTACCGATCATTTGCGTCTGACATCATCACTGTTGTGGGACACTGCGCTGGATAAAATCGATGAGGGTGGTATCCAGTTTCAATACGAACCGGAAGATGATGTGCTGCTGAACTTCATCTACCGTTACCGCCGCGACAATCCCCTGTTTCGATTCAATAACGACGTTTTTGCCGAAACTATTGAACAAACCGACTTTTCGGCAGTCTTTCCTGTAGGCAAACACTGGCGTGCCTACTTGCGCTGGCAATATGATCTGGCCCAACACAGCACGATTGAGGACTTGGTGGGGATAGAGTACAGCGATTGTTGTTGGGATATTCGAGTAGTCTACCAGCGTGGAATAAACGGCGCGCTTGATCAGCGGAACCCGGCCGTTCCAGGCGGCTTTGACGTGCGCCGCGAACACGCTGTGTATGTGCAGTTCGTGCTGCGCGGGCTGGGTAGCCTGGGTGACAAGATCGATCGTATACTGAACCGTAGCATCCTGGGCTACGGTGAGTTCAGCAGGAATATTCGGTGATTTTTATGAGGTCTACAAAACGTTTCCAAACTTGGCTTGGCTTGCTGTTGTGGCTGGTCTGGAGCGCTCCAATGGTGGCGCTTGCCAACGCGCAATTGCTGGACAAGGTTGCCGTCATCGTTGAAGACAACGTGATTATGGAAAGCGAGCTGCAGCAACGCATTGCCATTGTGGCGAGCAATATCCAGCGCCAGGGTGGTGAGCTGCCTGATCCGGGTGAAATTCGCCACCGGGTGATGGAGCAGATGATCGTCGAAAGCCTGCAGTTGCAAATGGGTGAGCGGGCCGGAGTGCGGATTAGTGATTCGGCCTTGAATCAGGCGCTTGAAAACATTGCCCGGCAAAATGGCCTGACTCTGGAGCAATTCCGCGACGCACTGGTTGCTGAAGGTACTTCTTACGTGGCCATGCGCGAAAATGTGCGTCAGGAAATGATCCTTAAGAGAGTGCAACAGGGCAATGTAAATAACCGGGTGCAAATTACCGAGCAGGAAGTCGAGAATTTCCTGCAATCGGAGGAAGGCCGTCTATTGACCGCAGCGAATTACAAGGTCGGGCATTTCATGATCGTAGCCGATGATTCCATGAGCGAAGAGCGCCGCCAGCTGGCCGGAGAACTGGCCGCTGCACTGGCAGTTGAATTGCGCAATGGCCGCTCCTTTGAAGACCTGCTGGAGCGTAGAGAGTATCAAGGTTTCGCAAGCCAGGGCGGTGATCTTGGGTGGAGGAAAAAGGAAGAATTGCCGAGTATTTTCACCGAACTGGTACCCGAGCTTGATGTTGGTGATGTTGCAGATCCGGTGCAGGCCGGCAGCGGCTGGCACATAGTGAAGCTAATGGATCAGCGCGGTGGTGAAACCCGTATGGTTAACCAAACCCGTGCTCGGCACATATTGCTGAAGCCGTCTGAAATTCTGACTGACGAACAGGCTGAAGCCAAGCTCGAAAAAATGCGGGCGGACGTACTTGCCGGAGACGCTGATTTTGGCGAATTGGCCACCGAGCATTCAGAAGACATCGGCTCCGCCCGGGAAGGCGGGGACCTGGGCTGGACAAACCCCGGGCAGATGGTGCCTGAATTTGAGCGCATGATGGCCGATACCGGTATTGACGAAATCAGCCCGCCGTTCAGAAGTGAATTTGGTTGGCACATCATTCTGGTTGATGAGCGTCGGAGCAAGGACGTGAGTGATCAGATAGTAAAAAATCGGGCCAGTCAGTACATTTACCAACGCAAGTTTGATGAAGAGCTGGAAGCCTGGCTGCAAAAAATTCGCGACGAAGCCTACGTTGACATCAAGTGAGCGTGAATGCCTGATCGCACCACTCGCCTGCTGGTCACTCCTGGCGAACCCGGCGGAATTGGCCCGGATATAGTGTGCCAGCTTTCCTGCCATCCGCATGACTTCGAATTGGTCGCGGTGGCAGACCCCGCCATGCTCGCCGATCGTGCCACCGCATTGGGCATTGAACTGTGCATTGAAACAGTCGATCTTGCACTTGAGCCGCAAGCCAGTCAGGGCGGTCGTTTGCGCGTGGCCCCGGTTCACCTGTCCGGGGCAATACGCCCAGGTACAGCCAACCCGGCGCACGCTGGCTATGTATTGCGTTGCCTGGATTATGCGATTGACAGTTGCCTGAGTAAATCCGCCGATGCGGTGGTTACTGGGCCTGTCAATAAAGCGTCGATCATTGAATCTGGTGTTCAGTTCAGCGGACATACTGAGTATTTTGCTGAGCGCACCCAGACCGGGAAAGTCGTTATGATGCTGGCCAGCCGTTCCTTACGGGTTGCTCTGGCAACGACCCATTTGCCGCTCAGCGCCGTGCCAGCAGCGCTGAACGACACCGAGCTTGGCAGTACCATAGAAATACTGGCCAAGGACTTGTCCACACACTTCTCAATCGAGACGCCGCGAATTCTGGTGTGTGGCCTGAACCCTCACGCCGGTGAACAGGGGCATCTGGGGCGCGAGGAAATCGACATCATTGAGCCCTGTCTGCAACGCTTGCGTGCCCGTGGCCTGGATCTGCTTGGTCCGCTACCCGCCGATACTGCGTTTACCGCAAAATACCTGGCCGATGCTGACGCGGTACTGGCGATGTACCACGATCAGGGGCTGCCGGTCATCAAATACGCCAGCTTCGGCGAAACCGTGAACGTTACCTTGGGCCTGCCGATCATCCGTACCTCGGTTGACCATGGTACCGCGCTGGACCTGGCGGGCTCTGGTCGGGCGGATGACAGCAGCCTGGCGGCCGCTCTTGATATGGCGGCGGCCATGGTGCGAGCCACGCAAATAGCAGCCGCTACATGACAAATAAGCACACACCTCGAAAACGCTTTGGGCAGAATTTCCTGCACGATCAGAACATCATTCAACGCATTGTACGGGCCATCAACCCTCAGCCGGGCCAGACTATCGTTGAGATTGGCCCTGGGCAAGGCGCATTAACGGAACCACTATTGGCCAGTGGCGCACAAATTATTGCATTGGAAATCGACCGCGATCTGGCAGCTGGTTTGCGGCAGCGCTTTCAAGGGGCGGAGAATTTCCGGCTTGAAGAGGCGGATGCACTGCAATGTGATATCAGGCTGTTTGCAAATGAGGGACCGCTGCGCGTGGTCGGCAACTTGCCTTACAACATATCAACGCCGCTGCTGTTTCATTTGTTGGCCAGTAAGAATTGTATTCAGGACATGGTTTTCATGTTGCAAAAAGAAGTGGTGGATCGTCTGAATGCCGCATGCAACAGCAAGCAGTATGGCCGGCTGTCCGTGATGATGCAGTACCACTGCGCAGTTCAGCCTCTGCTCAGCGTTCCGCCGGGAGCTTTTCGTCCGGTGCCGAAAGTGCAGTCCAGTGTGGTTGGCCTGCAGCCTGTGGAGCCGCCACTGCCAGCGCAAGCCCCCCCATTTTTTACTGAGCTTGTGAAACGTGCGTTTGCTATGCGCCGAAAAACCCTGCGCAATACTCTGAAGGGGCTGGTGAGCCCTGAAACCATGCAACAATGCGGGATAGACCCAGGCAGCCGGGCTGAGCAATTGTCAGTGAGTGAATTTGTCCGGTTGGCCAATGGCAGCAGGGTCTGCCAAAATAGCGCCAATAATTCGCAATCAGGCAGTATGCAGTGACTAAGCCTCCCACCGAAGCTGGCCGGCATGACATAGAAATTCGTGTTGTTTCTCAGTTTATTCCGGATCAGTCAAACCCGGATGACGCCGAATTCGTTTTCGCCTATACCATTACCATCACCAACGCTGGCGATGAAACTGCCCAGCTGATTAGCCGTTACTGGCGTGTGATCGATGCCAACGACGAAGTAATTGAGGTACGCGGTGAAGGCGTCGTAGGTGAACAACCGGTATTGGAGCCCGGCGAGTCGTATCGTTACACCAGCGGTACTGTTCTGAAAACTGCAGTTGGCTATATGGAAGGCAGCTATCAAATGCGGACTGATGCCGGAGAGGAGTTCGAGGCACCCATTCCCGCATTCTCCTTGTCCACACCCAGTTCGCTGCACTAAGCCTGTATGAGCGTCTGGGCAATTGGTGATGTGCAAGGTTGCTATGCCGCATTGCGTTGCCTGCTGAAAGAGATCAGGTTTAACGATCAATGCGACCGTCTGTGGTTTGCTGGCGACCTGGTCAACCGCGGCCCTAAATCGTTGAAGACTCTGCGCTTCATTTACAAGTTGCGCGACAACTGTGATGTTGTGCTGGGTAATCACGATTTGCATCTGTTGGCGGTTGCCCATGGGGTGCGTCCGATTACCCGTAAAGACACGTTTGGCGATGTGCTGGAATCAAAGCACCGCGACAAATTGCTGAACTGGCTGCAGTGCCAATCGTTAATGCACGTTGACGAAAGCCTTCGGTTTGCAATGGTACATGCAGGTATTCCTCCGGTATGGACACTGCAGCAGGCTCATGGTTATGCGCAGGAAATTGAAGGCGTGTTGAAATCCAGGCGGGCCCTGGAGTTTTTTACCGCCATGTATGGTGATACTCCCAGTTGCTGGGGTGAAAACCAAAACGACGATGAGCGTTGGCGCGTCATTACCAATTATCTGACTCGTATGCGTTTTTGTACCATGGGTGGAATGTTAGATCTTCAGGATAAATCCAGCATTCGCTCGGATAGACCCGGCTTCAATGCCTGGTTTGATTATTTTGACTGTCACCAGGAGGGGGTGCAACTGGTGTTTGGGCACTGGGCAGCGCTGCAGGGCAATACTGGAGTGGAAGGCGTGCATGCTCTGGACACAGGTTGTGTTTGGGGTGGCCAGTTGACCGCAATGAACCTCGAAACCGGAGAGCGCGTTGCTTGCTCCTGCAAAAGCTAATCGTCTTTGTTATTCGAAAGAATTCTATAAATCCTGATTTTTAAGATCTTTTTGTTGTTCTTGCGCTGCAAAACTGTGCATTGTGTATAAAGCACGAGCAGTTGCTGCTGCAAAATCGTGCATCGCTGTTAAGAAGCGATACATTTTTCTTTTGTTACTTTTTGAAACGTAAATTAGTAATCTGAATGGCGTAAAAAATTTTTCTAGCGGTCTAAAGCTCTGTGACTATGCTTTTAATTGAGAGCCGAAATATGTGAACTGAATCTCAAAACAAGAATGTTGCAGTGACAAAGCGGAGTTTTCAAAGCCATGAGTATTTTTGACCGATATCAAGACCGCTACGAATCCACTCAGGAAACGGAGCTTTCTCTTCAGGACTATTTGCATTTATGCAAGGAAGATCCCAGCGTTTATGCCAGCCCGGCTGAGCGAATGCTAAAGGCCATTGGTGAGCCCGAAATGGTGGACACTTCTGCCGATCCACGTCTTAGCCGTATCTTTTCTAACAAAATAATAAAGCGTTACAGCGCGTTTGATGATTTTTTCGGTATGGAAGAGGCGATAGAGCAAATCGTTTCCTTTTTTAGACATGCTGCTCAGGGCCTGGAGGAGCGAAAACAAATACTGTATTTGTTAGGTCCGGTCGGTGGTGGGAAATCGTCGTTAGCCGAAAAGCTCAAGGAGTTGATGCAAAAAGAGCCCATTTATGCGATCAAGGGCTCGCCAGTGTATGAGTCTCCTCTCGGCTTATTTGATATCGTTGAGGACGGTGGCTTGCTCGAGGAAGAGTTTGATATTCCGTCACGCTATTTGCGCAGCATCAAGTCCCCCTGGGCGACCAAGCGTTTGCATGAGTTTGGAGGCGACCTCAGTCAATTTAAGGTAGTAAAGCTGTACCCATCCATCCTTGACCAGGTGGCTATTTCGAAAACTGAGCCCGGCGATGAAAACAATCAGGATATCTCATCACTGGTTGGTAAAGTGGACATTCGAAAGCTGGAGGAATACCCGCAGAATGACCCGGATGCTTACAGCTTTTCAGGTGGCCTGTGTCGTTCCAATCAGGGCTTGATGGAATTCGTTGAGATGTTCAAGGCCCCAATCAAGGTGTTGCATCCGCTGTTGACTGCCACCCAGGAAGGCAATTTCAACAGTACCGAAGGTCTGGCGGCCATTCCTTTTGACGGCATTATACTGGCTCACTCGAACGAGTCTGAATGGCAGACGTTTCGTAATAACAAAAACAATGAGGCGTTTATCGACCGGGTCAGTATTGTTAAGGTTCCGTATTGCCTGCGGGTCAGCGAGGAAACGGATATATATGGCAAACTGCTGTCCAACAGTTCGCTGGCTGAAGCGCCTTGCGCACCGGATACGCTAGAGTCTCTTGCGCAGTTTACTGTGCTCTCACGCCTGGTGGAGCCTGAGAATTCCAGTATTTATTCCAAGATGCGGATCTATGATGGTGAAAACCTTAAAGATACCGATCCCAAAGCCAAGTCCATTCAGGAGTACCGCGATACAGCGGGCGTGAACGAAGGTATGAGCGGCTTGTCGACGCGATTCGCTTTCAAAATACTGTCTAAGGTGTTTAATTTTGATGCCACAGAAGTCTCGGCCAATCCGGTGCATTTGTTCTATGTGCTTGAACAGCAGATTGAGCAAGAGCAATTCCCGCAGGATGTTAGCGACAAATACATGCGCTTTCTCAAGGAGTATATAACCCCTCGGTATGTGGAGTTTATTGGCAAAGAAATACAAACCGCCTATCTTGAATCGTATTCGGAATATGGGCAGAATATTTTCGACCGCTACGTGACTTACGCAGATTTCTGGATACAGGACCAGGAATATCGCGATCCTGAAACTGGCGAAATCCTCGATCGTGCGGCCCTCAATGAAGAGCTGGAGAAAATCGAGAAGCCAACCGGTATCAGCAACCCGAAAGACTTTCGCAATGAAGTGGTTAACTTTGTCTTGCGTGCGAGAGCTAACAACAACGGTAACAACCCAAGCTGGATCAGCTACGAGAAGCTGCGCACGGTGATCGAGAAGAAGATGTTCTCAAATACCGAGGAGCTGCTACCGGTTATTTCGTTCAACACCAAGGCAAGCAACGAAGAACAGAAGAAGCACAGCGATTTTGTCGACCGCATGGTGGAGCGCGGCTATACCGAAAAGCAGGTGCGTTTGCTTTCTGAATGGTATGTGCGGGTTCGCAAGTCTCAGTAGTGTAAACACACTTCAATCTCGGCCGGAGCAGGCAAATGACTTATGTTATTGACCGGCGACTGAACCAGCGGCATAAAAGCACTGTCAATCGTCAGCGTTTTCTTGAGCGCTACCGCAAGCACGTAAAAAAGGCAGTGGATGAAGCTGTAAACAGTCGCTCCATCAGGGACATCGATAAGGGCGAAAAAATCAGCATTCCAACCCGGGATGTATCGGAGCCGGTATTTTCCCATGGGTCGGGTGGCGAGCGGGAGCAGGTTCACCCCGGAAACCGGGAGTTTATAAAAGGCGACCAGATTCCGCGGCCACCCGGCGGCTCGGGGGGGCGTGGCTCCCAGGCGAGCAATCAGGGGGAAGGGGAAGACGATTTTCAGTTCCAGATATCACACGATGAGTTTCTTAATGTGATGTTTGATGGGCTTGCTCTGCCCAATCTCGTTAAGCGCCACCTGGCTGGTGCTGATGTGTTTAAAACAGTCCGCGCCGGCTTTAGCCAGGAAGGTAATCCTAATCAGATCAATATCGTGCGCTCATTGCGCAGTGCGCACGCCCGCCGGATTGCGCTGGTCGGGAAAGACAAGCGCCGAGCAAGGGCATTGCAGGCACAATTGGATGAGCTGAATGAAGATGAGGATGCCGAGACAGCGCGTGAATTGAAAAACCAGTTGGAGAAAGCCCAGGCTAAGGTGAAAAGTGTGCCCTGGCTGGATACCTTTGACCTGAAGTACAACCTGCATGTTAAGTATCCGGTTCCTCGATCCAAAGCCGTGATGTTTTGTCTTATGGACGTTTCCGGCTCGATGAACCAGGCAACCAAAGACATGGCCAAGCGTTTCTTTATTTTGTTGTATTTATTTTTGAAACGAAATTACGATCGCACCGAGGTGGTGTTTATTCGCCATCATACCAGCGCTAAAGAAGTTGATGAGGAAGAATTCTTTTATTCCCGTGAGACGGGGGGGACGATTGTGTCCAGTGCCTTGTACAAGATGCAAGAGGTGATCGAGGATCGTTACCCGGTGGACCAGTGGAATATCTACGGTGCGCAGGCATCAGACGGCGACAATTGGAACGATGACTCCGGAACCTGCTATGAGCTGATGTGTGAAAAAATCATGCCTTTGGTGCAACACTATTCCTATGTGGAGATTACCCAGCGGGATCATCAGGCGCTGTGGGCGGCCTATGAGCAGGTCAGAGAGCGTTTCCCTGAGCATTTTGCCCTGCAGCAAATTGTTGAAGCGCGAGACATCTACCCGGTATTTCGGGAACTGTTCCAAAGGAAGGAAGCATGAAGCGCGAGCCTATTTCAACCGGTTCGGAATGGACCTTCGATCTGATTGATGAGTACGACCGCGAGATTGCCAAGATCGCAGCCGAGTATCGGCTTGACACCTACCCAAACCAGATCGAGGTGATAAGCTCAGAACAGATGATGGATGCTTACGCATCTCATGGTATGCCAATCGGTTATCACCACTGGTCCTACGGAAAGCACTTCTTATCCACGGAAGGCAATTACCGGCGCGGCCAGATGGGCCTAGCCTATGAAATTGTTATCAACTCCAACCCCTGCATTGCTTACCTGATGGAAGAAAACACCATGATGATGCAGGCGCTGGTGATTGCGCATGCCAGTTATGGGCACAATTCCTTTTTTAAAGGTAACTATCTGTTTCGCAGCTGGACCGATGCGGAATCCATTATTGATTACTTATTGTTTGCGCGCAATTACATCGCCAAATGTGAACAGCGCCATGGCGTTCAGGAAGTAGAGGCCGTGCTGGATTCCTGTCACGCACTCATGAATTACGGCGTGGATCGCTACAAAAGGCCGGCGCCGATTTCGGCGGAGAAGGAGAAACTTCGCCAAAAAGAACGTGAGGAAATACTTCAGCAGCAGGTGAACGATTTGTGGCGCACCATTCCAACCCGAGAGGATCGGCGCAAAGGTACCGAAAAGCTGAACTTCCCGCGGGAACCACAGGAAAACCTGCTGTACTTTATCGAAAAGAACGCCCCGTTACTGGAGCCGTGGCAGCGCGAAGTGGTGCGAATCGTGCGTAAGATCGCGCAGTATTTTTATCCTCAGCGGCAAACCCAGGTGATGAATGAAGGCTGGGCGACATTCTGGCACTACACGATACTGAACACATTGTATGACCGTGGGCTTGTCACAGACGGCTTTATGCTGGAGTTCCTGCAGTCACATGCCAATGTGCTGTATCAGCCAGCGTACGACAGCCCCTACTACTCAGGCATCAACCCGTACACCCTCGGCTTTTCAATGATGCGGGATATTCGACGCATCTGCGAAGAGCCCGATGATGAGGACCGCCAGTGGTTTCCAGACATTGCCGGCTCGGACTGGCTGGAAACTCTGCATTTCGCAATGCGCAATTTCAAAGATGAGAGTTTTATTCTGCAATACCTTTCTCCTAAAGTTATTCGCGATCTGAAGCTGTTCGCTGTGCTTGATGACGATGAACAGGAGCACATAGAGATAAGCGCTATTCACGATGAGGAAGGGTACAGCTTGATTCGCCAAAAGCTGGCGAGCCAATACAATCTTGGTGACCGGGAACCGAATATTCAGGTCGTCAAGGTTGACCGCCGCGGTGACCGAGCGTTGTACCTGCAGCACTTTCAGCATCGCCGCCGGCCGCTGGGTGATGCCACGGAAGAGGTCATGAAGCACTTGCACCGCTTGTGGGGCTTTGATGTCCATCTTGAGTCGATAAGTGCGGAGAGGGACGGCGGCAATCCGGAAACTTTCCGGGTACCTGCCAGCGCCTAAAACGTTACACTAGCGTCCTGTTGAAAGCTATGGAGTAGCGAATTGCAAACCTATCTGGTCGGTGGCGCCGTGCGCGACCGCTTGTTAGGCCTCGAGGTCAGCGACCGGGACTGGGTAGTGGTGGGTGCCACTCCGGAGGCAATGCAAGAGCTTGGGTTTTTGCCCGTCGGCAAGGATTTCCCGGTATTTCTGCACCCGGAAAGCAAGGAAGAGTATGCGCTGGCGCGCACCGAAAGAAAGTCCGGGCGCGGTTATAAGGGCTTTGTGTTTGATGCCTCGCCCGAAGTAAGTCTTGAGCAGGATTTGCGTCGGCGTGACCTGACGATTAATGCCATTGCCCAGCAGGAAGATGGCCAGTTAGTTGATCCATACAACGGCCAGAGAGATTTGCAGCTGAGGGTATTGCGACATGTATCCCCGGCCTTCAGTGAAGACCCATTAAGAGTTCTGCGAGTCGCGCGCTTCGCGGCCCGTTATAAGGCGTTCGGTTTCACGGTTGCAGACGAGACTCTGCAATTAATGAGCGAAATGGCACGCAGTGGTGAATTAACCACGCTGGTCGCTGAGCGGGTATGGCAGGAGCTGCACAAAGCGCTGGAAAGCACACACCCCGAGGTTTTTATACAGGTATTGCGTGAGTGTCAGGCTTTGCAGTACGTTTTACCGGAAGTGGATGCCTTATTCGGTGTGCCGCAAACGGAAAAGTACCACCCGGAGATTGATACCGGCGAGCATTTGCTGCTGGCATTGCAGCAAAGTGCGCGTATGAACAGCAGCGCCAAAGTACGCTTTGCCGTGTTGCTGCACGATCTTGGCAAAGCAACGTCACCGCCGGACAAACTGCCACGCCATACTGGCCATGAGCAGCGCTCAGGTCAACTCGCCAAGTCGCTTGCCGATCGCCTGAAAGTCCCGCATGAGTACTCGAGCCTGGCCAGCTTGGTGGCCCAGTGGCATACCCATGTGCATCGCGCTTTGGAGCTTCGTCCAAGCACCGTGCTGAAGCTTTTGAGAGCAGTGGACGTATTTCGACGGCCTGACAGGCTGGATGAGTTGCTGAGCGCCTGCGAAGCGGATGCTCGTGGCCGGGCCGGGCTGCAGCAGCGGGCCTACCCGCAGGCTAACTACGTGCGCGACGCCTGGCAATGTTGCTTGGAAGTTGACGTTCCCAGCCTGCAGGCGCAGGGCTATCAAGGGGCAGCGTTGGGCGAACAGATTGATAAGGAACGGCTGCGTTTGCTGGCAGCGTATAAAGCCCACTATCTTAAGGAGACCAATGCATGAGCACTGCCATTCCAACCGCCCTGGTTACTGGCGGCGCACTGCGCCTTGGCGCAGCCATTGTTCGTGCGCTTCACCAGCAGGGCTACCATACCCTGGTACATTGCAACGAGTCAGTTGGGCCCGCGCAGCAACTGTGTGCCAGCCTGAACGGTGTACGGGAAAACAGTAGTGCGCTAATACGTGCTGACCTTGCGAATGAGGCGTCGATGGAACAATTACAAAGTGAGGTGTTGGCAAATTACAGCGGCCTCAGCCTACTGGTGAACAACGCATCCGTTTTTTCTCCTGGCACACTGGCCGCTACCAGTCGCCAACTTTGGCGACAACACATGCGGGTAAATGTTGAAGCCCCCTATTTTCTCGTGCAGTCGTTTGCCGAGAGGCTGGCGCAAAATACCGGTAGTGTGGTCAATATTACTGACATTTATGCTGAGCGTCCCCTGAGCGAATACGCGGCTTACTGCGCTTCCAAAGCGGCTTTATTGAGTGTCACCCGCTCTCTGGCCCAGGAGCTGGCTCCGAGGGTGCGAGTGAATGCAATCGCCCCGGGCGCAATACTGTGGCCTGAGGTCGAATCATCCGGTTTTTCTGAACAGCTACGTGAGCGCTACTTGAGTCGCGTGCCGATGGGCAAGCTTGGCCAGCCCGAGGATATAGCCCAAGCGGTGGTGTTTCTCGCCGACCAAGCCCCGTATCTGACTGGCGAAGTCATCCATGTCGACGGTGGCCAGCTCAGCGCTGGACAGTGATGCATACATCGCGTGCGCCATCCACCGCACCCGGCTTGTGCGCGCTTATAGAGCAGTGCTCAATAGCAAACTCCTTAAGGCACAGCTCGAGGAGTGCATGGGCCAGGGTTTCCACCAACAAATAGTGGTGTTCGGCAAGGTGATCGCGAATGCGTGCAGCAACAGCGGCATAGTCGATCGCCAGAGTCAGGTCGTCTGATGCGGCGGCCGCTGATGTGTCGTATTCCATGTCGATATCGATCAGCAGGGTTTGTTTGACGTCGCGTTCCCAGTCGTAAACCCCGATGATCGTATCGACGGCCAAACCCCTGATACTGATGACGCCAGACATCAGTGTATTCCTTCCAGGCTGCTAAGAGACCAGCGGGGCCGCACGGCGAAACTGCGGTCGGTTTGCTGCTGTCCCTGTTGCAGGCGAACGCAGCCGGCGTAGGCAATCATTGCGCCATTGTCGGTGCAAAATTCCGGCCGAGGGTAGAATGCACGGAACCCGTCCTTGCGCGCACGCTGAGTAATTTTCTCTCGGAGCGCCTTGTTGGCGCTGACTCCGCCGGACAGCAGCAGGGTATCAAGCTTGGTTGCCGCCAGTGCACGGGTGCATTTAATGACCAGCGTTTCAACCACAGCGGTTTGGAACGCCAGTGCAATGTCGGCTGCAGCCTGCTGATCGAGAGTGCCGTCAGCACGCCGCTCCTGTACGGTATTAAGGACATAGGTTTTCAGGCCACTGAAGCTGAAGTCCAGGCCCGGTCGATTCACCATGGGGCGCGGAAACTCATACCGACCTGGAGTGCCACTGGCGCTGAGTGCGGCCACGGCCGGGCCACCGGGGTAGGGCAGCTCAAGCATTTTGGCTACCTTATCAAATGCTTCCCCTGCGGCATCGTCCAGAGACTCTCCCAGAATTTTATAATCGCCCACGGCTTTCACTTCAACCAGCTGGGTGTGCCCGCCAGAAACCAGCAGGGCCACAAACGGCGGTTCCGGGGCTTCCGGCTCCAGCATCGGGGCAAGTAAATGACCTTCCATATGGTGAATGCCGACACTGCGGCAGCCCCAGGCGTAACTGAGTGCCTGAGCAAAACCGGCACCCACCAGCAAGGCGCCCGCCAGCCCAGGGCCCTGGGTGAAGGCAATACCGTCGATGTCGGATTGCTGGCTACCGCTTTCCTGCAATACTTGGCGCGTCAGTGGCAGTAATTTTCGGACATGGTCTCTTGATGCAAGCTCGGGCACAACGCCGCCGAAGTCAACGTGCAAATCGACCTGGCTGTAGAGCGCGTGGCTGAGTAGGCCGGCCACGCTGTCATAAACGGCAACCCCGGTTTCATCACAGGACGTTTCTATTCCCAAAACCCGCATAATTTGTGACCTGTCAAACCCCGAAAAGAAGCTACACTGATGTTTTTGGTGTCCGCTTGGCAGACAGGCAAATTGCCCACCGGCGGCGGCACCCAAACCTTTGCATTTTAACCCACATGCCGGTAGAATGCCGGCCCCCTGTGGACAGGATCGGACTTTACAGTAATGCCCAGCGTTAAAATTAAAGATAACGAGCCGTTTGACTTCGCCCTGCGTCGTTTCAAGCGCTCCTGCGAAAAAGCCGGTGTGCTGGCTGAGGTACGTCGTCGGGAGTTCTACGAGAAGCCGACGTCAGTACGCAAGCGCAAAGCGGCCGCGGCGGTTAAGCGTCATGCCAAGAAAGTGCAGCGTGAAAACCGTAAGCAGACTCGTCTTTACTAATTTCTACCTTCCTAACTTGAGCAGGCGCAAGTGAGCGACTCGCTAAAGCAGCAACTCAGCGACGCCATGAAAGCTGCGATGCGCAGCAAGGACAAAGAGCGCCTGGGGACGATTCGCCTGATTCAGGCAGAAATCAAGCGCATCGAGGTTGACGAACGAATTGACCTGGACGATGCGCGCGTCACCGCCATTCTCGACAAAATGCGTAAGCAGCGCAAAGACTCCATCGAGCAGTTCCAGGCTGGCGGGCGCCAGGACCTGGCGGACAAAGAGGCCGCCGAGGTGCTGGTTATCGAAGAATTTCTGCCCGCAGCGATCAGCGCTGAGGAAGTGCAGGCCATGATCGCCGATGCTATTCAGTCCAGCGGGGCCGAATCGATGCGTGATATGGGCAAGGTGATGGGGGTCCTGAAACCCCAGCTGCAAGGCCGCGCGGATATGTCCGCGGTAAGCCAGCAAGTTAAAGCCGCCCTGGCAGGCTAAAGCGCTATACTCCGCGCATGGCGGGGCGCATTCCACAATACTTCATCGATGAGCTGCTGGATCGTGCTGATCTGGTGGAAGTAATCGACAGTCGGGTCAAACTCAAAAAATCCGGCCGTAATTTTATGGCTTGCTGCCCGTTTCACGACGAAAAAACCCCTTCCTTCAGCGTGCAGCCGGAAAAGCAGTTTTATTACTGTTTCGGCTGCGGAGCCAGCGGCAATGCGCTCGGTTTCCTGATGGAATACGAACGACTGGATTTTCGCGCTGCGGTTGAACAGCTGGCGGGTAAGTGTGGGCTGCAAATTCCGGAGGAAAGCCGGGAGGATGCGGAAAAAACTCGAGTCAAGCGCGACCTCTACTCTGCGATGGAACGGGCCGACCAGTTTTATCGGGAGCAGCTGCGACATCACCCGGCGGGACGTGGCGCCATTACCTACCTGAAATCGCGAGGCTTGAATGCCTCAAGTGTCACTCGCTTTGGCCTGGGCTTTGTGCCGCCGGGTTGGGATAACCTGCTGAAACACTGCGCGGGCGATACCCCAACCCAACAGCTACTGCTGGAGGCTGGGATGCTAATCCATCGGGATGATGGCAAGGGGCGGGCGCGAGTCTACGACCGCTTCCGCCACCGTCTGATGTTTCCGATCCGCGACGCTCGAGGCCGGACCATTGCCTTCGGCGGGCGGGTGCTTGGTGATGAGACCCCGAAATACCTGAACAGCCCGGAAACCCCGATTTACCATAAGGGCGGAGAGCTGTATGGGCTTTATGAGGCGCGCCAGGCCAATGCCCATTTGTCCAGGCTCTTGGTAGTGGAAGGTTACATGGACGTGATTGCCCTGGCTCAGTTTGGCATCGACTATGCGGTGGCCACTCTCGGCACGGCCACCACCGCTGCGCATTTGCAGCGCATGTATCGTCATTGCGATGAAATCGTGCTGTGCTTTGACGGCGACGCAGCCGGCCAGGCCGCCGCACGGCGGGCGTTTCATGTTGCCTTGCCACTGATGGAAGATGGTCGCCAGTGCCGATTCCTGTTCCTCCCGGATAAGGAAGACCCCGATAGCCTTATTCGTAAGGAAGGAACGGAAGCGTTCACGAAACGCATCGAGGCTGCGGGTACCCTGTCGGACTATCTGTTTGAGGTAGCGGCGGAAGGCTTGCAGCTGGACAAACCCGACGGCAAGGCCGCCATGACCCGGCGCGCCCTCAGCCTGGCGGAGAGGCTTCCTCGCGGTGCTTTGCAGGCCCTGATCCAGGTCGAGCTTTCAGAGCGCACCGGGTTGCAGAAAGCAGCGATCGAGGCCTTGTTGGTGGACGATGCCAAGGAGCCGCCAAGCGATCATTCTTCGCCACCGCCGCCGGAAATCGCGTATGCGAACGAGCAGGAATTCCCCCCAGTTTTACCGGCAAAGCGGCCGCGTCGCTCACAGCGTTCCGGTGATTCGATGAGTCTTGTTGAAACCGCGATTGGCCTGCTGGTGTATAAGCCGCAGTTGGTGCAGCGCATGGAACAGCTGGATTACGCTGAGTTGGGTGATCCGGATGTCTCGTTGCTGCAACAGTTGGTTGAGCTTCTGGAACGTCGCCCCGACTCCTCCACCGGCATGCTGCTGGGTTACTGGTACGGACAGCCCGAAGGCGAAAAGCTGACCGAGCTGTGCGGCCGGGGTATCGAATTGCTGCGCGAAGGCCTGGAGACCATGGCCCGGGTGGATAGCGAAGGCCCGGAACTGGATGCCAGCGTGGAGCAACGGTTTGTCGACACCCTGAGCCGCTTGCGAGAACAGGTGTCTGCACGCCGCCTGGAGGCCCTGGTGGATCAGATTGACGCGCTGCAGCAACGCGGCCAGACGGCGCCCAGGGAGATGCAGGCCGAGCTCAAAGCATTGCTGGCTGCTCGCGAAAGGCCTTGAACTTTTCGACTTGGCCTCCATCTATACACCGGTGAAGATCGCAAAACTGCCAAACTATTCAGACGCCACCCTTATTTTTGTAGATAAATCACGCATTTATCGATTATAATAGCCGGCTAACTTTCTTGCTCGCAGGGCTGTATCCTGCGCATTTTGGAACGACAAAATTTATGGCGAATGCAGCAGCTAAACAAAAATCCCGGCTTCGCGAACTGATTTCACGCGGCAAAGAGCAGGGCTACCTGACCTACGCGGAAGTCAACGATCACCTGCCGGAAGACATCGCCGATCCAGATCAGGTAGAAGACATCATTCAAATGATCAATGACCTGGGCATTCAGGTCTTTGAAGAGGCGCCGGAAGCTGATCAGCTGCTGATGAATGAAGACGAATCAGCCGATGAGATTGCCGCCGCAGAGGCGGCTGCAGCATTGGCCGCGGTGGAAACCGAGGTGGGCCGAACCACTGACCCAGTGCGCATGTACATGCGGGAAATGGGCACCGTGGAGCTGCTGACGCGCGAAGGTGAAATTGTGATTGCCAAGCGTATTGAGGAAGGTATTCGGGAATCGATGGCTGCCTTGTCAGCCTATCCGGGTATTGTTGACCGTCTGCTGGCTGAGTACGATCTGGTACAACAAGGTGAGCGCCGTTTGGCGGACATTTTGACCGGTTACCTCGATCCGATGGAAACCGTACCATCTGCGAATCAAATTTCTGCCGCGGAGGCGGAAAAAAAGAAAGATGACGACGATGATGATGCCAAGGATAATGGCCCAGACCCTGTGGAGGCGAAGGAACGCTTTGATGCATTGCGCAAGCAGCACAAGAAAACTCTGAAGGTGCTGGAAAAACACGACCGCGGCAGCAAGCAGGCGCAGAAAGAACTGACAGCGCGTGCTGAACTGTTCAAGTTTTTTAAGTTGACGCCCAAGCAACTCGACCCCTTGGGTGATACTGTTCGCGATGCCGTTGCCGACATCCGCCGCCAGGAACGCACTATCATGAAGCTGTGCGTACGTGTGGCTGGCCTCGACCGTAAACAGTTTTTGCAGTCGTTTCAAGGCAGGGAAACTGACCTGGGCTGGCTTGATGAGCAGATCAAAAAACACAAGCCCATTGCATCGGCGCTGACCCAACAAAAGCCCGAAGTGCTTCGCGCGCAAAAGCACCTGGTATCAATTGCCGAAGAAGCGCAACTGGAAATCAGCGACATTAAGGAAATCAACCGACGAATGTCACTCGGTGATGCCCGTATGCGGCGCGCCAAGAAAGAAATGGTAGAGGCCAACCTGCGCCTGGTAATTTCAATCGCCAAGAAATACACCAATCGCGGCTTGCAATTCCTTGACCTGATTCAGGAAGGCAATATCGGCCTGATGAAAGCGGTGGACAAGTTTGAATACCGTCGTGGCTACAAGTTTTCCACCTACGCCACCTGGTGGATTCGCCAAGCCATTACCCGCTCAATCGCCGATCAGGCACGCACCATTCGAATTCCGGTGCATATGATTGAGACCATCAACAAGCTGAACCGCATATCCCGGCAAATGCTGCAGGAAATGGGCCGTGAGCCAACTCCGGAAGAGCTTGGCGAGCGCATGGAAATGCCGGAAGACAAGGTGCGCAAGGTGTTGAAAATCGCCAAAGAGCCAATTTCCATGGAAACCCCGATCGGTGATGATGAAGATTCCCACCTGGGTGATTTCATCGAAGACACCACCATTGTGTCACCGGTGGATTCTGCTACCGGAATCGGCCTGGAGGAGTCCACTCGCGAGGTGCTGGCCGGCTTGACCGCGCGTGAATCCAAGGTTCTGCGCATGCGCTTTGGTATAGATATGAACACCGACCATACGTTGGAAGAGGTGGGCAAGCAGTTTGATGTGACCCGCGAGCGGATTCGTCAGATTGAGGCAAAAGCCCTGCGTAAGCTACGCCACCCCAGCCGTTCGGACCACCTGCGAAGCTTTCTGGATGACTGAAGTGTGGTTTGCTTAGCTCCGTTTGCCTAAATGCTGCACAGTAGCGTACAGAAAATCCGTTAGCGCTCTTCGGCCATCGAGGTCCTGCATTTGCTCCCAGTGCAGCGGCGAGCCGATGGTGACGTCCAGTACTTTGTTGAACTTTTTCAATGCTTCGCGTACCAGCAGCGCCATTCGGAGCGGCTCGGCAATGTGCGAAGCCACATGAAACAGCCGGCTGTTGCGCCCCTCAAAATGCACCGGCACCACCGTGGCCTGGGCTTCGCGAATCAGCTTGGCGGCAAAGGTGGTCCACGGCGCCTCATTCACCGGCCCAAAGCCGAATTTGTTGGCCGTGCTGACCATGCCTGACGGGAAGATAATGATCGGGATACCTTTTGCCAGGTCGCTCAGAGCCCGTCGCTTGGCATGGATGTTGTTACGCAGCGCCTCTTTGCTGTTGGTGAAATCAATCGGTATGAAGTACGGTGCCAGCTCCCGGTCCTGACAGAGCAGGGCGTGCAACATAACCCGGAAGTCACCGCGGGTTTTCGCCGCGATATCACACATGACCACACCGTCAACAATGCCAAAGGGGTGGTTGGCCACAAACACCAGCGGGCCCTGCTTTGGAATGGCGTTCAGGCTGGCTTGATCGTAATCGGGCTTGATATTGCCTTCATACAGCGCCGACTCGAAGAAGCGCACGATGTCAAACGGCTCTTCTTTGAGGCGATGGTAAACGTTTTCTATTTTGGAACGACCGAACATCAGTTCGAGCTTGGACATCAGCTGGCGGTTAATCCATGGGTCTTCCGGCTGTACATAAGAGATGCGAGGCTTCTCTTTAACGTAGCGGTAAACGTCCTGTTCAGAATGTTTGGCTAGCATGGGCATTGGCTGCGAATTAATCGGCGCAGCATATTAGTACATTATTTCAGATCCATGACAGCACAAAGCTTTTATCTGTTCAGAATCCCCATTACAATGCGCGTCCTTAGTGGGGTCCGTAGCTCAGTTGGTTAGAGCATCCGACTCATAATCGGCAGGTCGACAGTTCGAGTCTGTCCGGACCCACCATTTATAAGGTGTTTTTTTTCGAGATAGAGTGCTTGTTTTACATTACGGGACACTTTTGGGAGACTTCATATCATTATCTACCAGTGTTAAACTTCTTAGTGATTGATCGAAAGAACGCGACTTATATAAATAATGCGAATAGACGTGTATGAAACCGGAACCTAGCACTTTCTCTGTGGTGGTCGTTGGAAGCTGGAACCAATCTATTTTCACTTCCCCCGATTGGATTGCAGATAAGGTATTTGGTGAACCAGGTAAACAAATAGAAATGATGTTCCCGGTTGGGGACCCTAGTCTACCAATCAAAGTTAAGGTCGATAGTTTAGATATTCATGTTCAAAGTAGTAGGATTGAAGCCTATGCTGGCGAATACTCCCCAGATGGTCTTAATCAAGCTATCCTATTTGTTAAGAACTCACTGGATCTTCTCGAACATACACCGATTCGAGCACTAGGGTTTAACTTGGGGTTTTCTGATGAGGGCGATACCGAAATACGTAATCTCTATAGCTTCGAAGATAATGGTCGAATCGACAGCGATACTTTTCATTTAAAGCATACAAGCATTACACGTTCATACGGTCTAACTGACGGCGGATCATTGAATCTAACAGTTGGCTATGATCCGGATAAGACTATTCTAAAGTTTAATTATCATTTCGAAGCTACAGAGACTGCTGTAGCGCTGAGTCTTTTAGGTGACCGTGATGGTGCCTATTGGTACGACAGAACGGAAGAATTTTTGCGTGCAGTGTTCAACAAATCGATAGACGATATTGAAGAGGAAGCAAGTTGATGGTTAATACCAGTAATGGTTCTACGGGTTCTTTTTCGGCTTCTAAGGGAAACGAGAGCAAATACGTTGCAACGTCGTATAACTCCAAAGAGAGTCCAAGTTCTTCCAGCCAAAGTGGGCAGAATGCAAAATACTCGCAAGTCATAAAACACGCTTTAAAGGGAGAGGCAAACGCTAGTGTGCTCCAAGCAAAGCACTATAGCTCTAGTAAGCTCGCGCAACGTGCTAGGAAGTTAAATGAAAAATATGGCCGATATTGAGAAAAAATATTGATTCGTCCATGCAGCAGAATCATTTTACCTACACTGATGAGGTAGATAGCGAAAACCTACATCAGGGTGATATTCTTGAAAAAAATGAGGAGATTGTTCGACAGCTGAGTGAAATCCATCCTCATTATGTTAAGGAGGACTATACGCATTATCAGGTTCTGACCCAATCTTGTGATTTAGCGCTTCGCGACGGAGTGCCGAAATGCCGATACATAACAATTGCTGCGATACGACCGCTGAGAACTGCTCTGGAGCGCACGTTACTTTCGATAGACAGTGATGCTTTCAGACTCGATGATCTTTATTGTTGGCCAATAAATAAGAAGCCTAGGCTAACTGAATTCTTAAGACAGCTGTATAACAACAACGATAAAGAGCATTTTTTTCTTCATCGCTGGCCAGAGAAAGGTTTGTTGGAAAATAGCTGTTCGTTTCTTTATCTGTCGATAGCCCTTAAGGCAGAACAGCACTATAAAATGTTAGTCAACGCAAAACGCATTCAGCTCGATGATAATTTTAAATCCAAGCTTGGCTGGCTGGTGGGCAACCTTTATTCTCGTGTTGGGACGAGGGACTTTTATCCAGGGTTTGTTCAGGATAAACAGTCATTCAACGAAATATTGGAGGAACCTATTACGGACAACGTCTTGATTCTGCCACAACCCGTTTATACGGAATTGAAGAAGGAGTGCAAAAAGAAATCCACTTCAGAGGTCGACGAGGCAGAGATTGATAGTGCTCAAGAAATTGTTAGATATAAGGAAGAGCAGAAACAAAGCGCTGCAATAGACAAATTGATTCAAGATATTAGCAGAGTGACTAACTTGGCAGATGGTGAAGAAAAAGCACTGAGGAATGTCCTTGCCACGAACACTCTGATAAGAAAGGGTCTCAAGAGTTGATTATGATCCTCCCGGAACAGGACGCTAACCCTGAACTCTACTCCCTATTAGGACAAACGTACTGAGATTAATTGCGAAAATAAAATTTCTTGCAATTAATTGCAGTATATAGGTTTGATAGGGTGGAACTTGCTGTCCTCACCTGCTAGTGATAGGTGCCAAAGAGCCTGAATAGCCTCTGAATAGAGTTGGCTAGTAACACTCATCATAGAAAAATAGCTAATATCGAGAATTTGTAGTGGCTCAAACCCGGTCTGACAGGTCGCGTAAAATCTCGGCCGACTTGAGAAGCTGAGCTGCACCGGGAGCCGCCTTTCTACCCGCAAGGCTTAGTGCTTCAGCACGAGGTGAATAACCCCCAAAGGGCATTAGGATAAAGGTTCTGAGCCACAAACTGCACGAACGAATCAATATACTAGAGCTAGTTGACCTTACTCACAGGAAGCTGTATAACGTGCACACAATGTGCATCCATTGGATATCCATTCATGAAGACTGCTGGATTCAGAATCAGAGTAGAGCCAGAATTGCGCCAAGCCTTTGTCAATGCCTGTCAGGCGCGAGATCAAAGTGCCGCCCAGGTGTTAAGAGCATTCATGCGGAAATATGTTGAAGAGAGTGTGTCAGCGCGTCAACGAGAGCTCTTCGCAGTGGCTGAAAGGGAAGCATCCTATTCAATCAGCAAGCAAATAGAGCCATGACAGGGAAATTTGTCAGCATGACAACATCAACTATTCAGAAAAAGATTGACCGTCTAAGCGAAGGTGGTCCGCCTCGTGTTTTAGACCTGTTTGCGGGATGTGGAGGCCTGTCTCTCGGATTTCATGCCGCCGGATTTCAAATTAAGGGCGCGGTAGAATTTGATCCAAAAGCCGCAATATCTCATGCTCGAAACTTCCATCGTGAAGTTTCCAAGAAGGCATTTTCTCTTCACTCCAAGGCGAGGGATATAACTAAGACCGAACCTGCTGATTTGCTTAAAGATTGGGGGCTAATTGGCCGCGAAGATTCTCATATTGATGTGATTGTAGGCGGTCCACCTTGTCAGGCATTTGCAAGAGTCGGTCGCGCAAAACTTCGCGAAGTTTCTGAGCATCCCGATGCATTTCTACAGGACCCAAGAAGTAATTTATATATTCGATACCTAGATTATGTTAGAGAGTTGAGGCCAATTGCACTTGTTATGGAAAACGTGCCTGATGTACTAAATTTCGGGGGGCATAACATAGCTGAGGAGGTCTGCGAAGTTCTTGAGACCCTTGGATATAATGCTCGTTACAGCATGTTGAATGCAGTTTATTATGGTGTACCAGAGATGAGGGAGAGAATGTTTCTGATTGCCTACCGTAGGGAATTAAAAGTAAGTAATTGGTTGCCTCAACCCAGTCACTGGATTGATTTACCGCGCGGCTATCACGGGTCACGACAGGTGGCGCTCAAAACAGTTAAGGTGGACTTGTTTGATGAAAACCGTTACTACATCGACCCGCCTGAACCGCACGAAGGTCTAACACCGGCAGTTACGGCGAAGCAAGCTCTCTCGGACCTCCCTATCATTCCATCTGATTCTGAGCAAAAATTGAAAAAAGGGCCGCGCTCATTTGTAGGGAATTTTAGTTATCCCCAGGATGGTAAGTTGAACCCATATCAACACCTGATGAGAAATTGGCCGGGTTTTGAAGCTAATGATGTAATAAAGGATCATGTTATTCGTTATCTTCCCCGGGACTATAAGATTTTTAGACGTATGAGCCCAGGGGACCAATATCCGGAGGCGCATGCACTTGCGAATAGGATGTTTGAGGAACGACTCCAACAAATTGAAACAAGCGAGGGTAAAAAACTGCGAAAGGGAACAAAGCGGTACATTGAGGAACAGAAAAACTACATACCTCCTTATGACCCAGGTAAGTTTCCCAATAAATGGAGAAAGATGGAAGCTGATCGTCCCGCCAGAACACTTATGGCTCATTTGGGTAAGGACAGCTATTCGCATATACACTATGACAGCGATCAAGCCCGTACAATTTCTGTACGTGAGGCTGCACGCCTTCAATCATTCCCAGATGGTTTTGTCTTTGAGGGTCCCATGAATCCTGGGTTCCGGCAAATTGGCAATGCTGTTCCACCCCTCATGGCAAAAGCGGTAGCGGATTTACTGAAAAAAACTTTGTCGGGAAACCGGTCAGGAGGGGATATAGTTGAAGCAGAATCTTTTGTTGAAGAGGCTGTCAGCGTCTGATCTAACGATCTTCGAACACCAATTCAGAAATACCCAAGGGTCAAAGCAAAAAGCGATCAATCTCGACAAGGCTGTATTCCTCGATGAGTTATATCCGAATTTGAGGAACAGGCTCGCAACAGGAAACGAGAGTTTACCTGTGCAGTTGCATATCTATGGGCCTGGAAGGGCGGGGCTGCACAGTCAACTGAGAAAAATTCTTTTACAGGCAAAAAATATTCGCCTGAACGGTGAATTTATACGGAATCCGATCGAAGAGGAAGGGCGCTATGACAGCCTCGAGAAGGATGATCTGGTATTGATGGAACTTGTTGGCAACGATGCTCCATCGATTGCCAAGATGTTCTTTATTTCTAAAAAAAGCGAGGAAGATGAGGGCCTGTTTCGGGCATTCATGAGCGCCTTTGGCAAAGAGTTCAGCGGCCGAAAAGCTCTTATTGTTCTTAGGGAAGCCGAGCTTCCTGCGATAATTGAGCCACTAACTTTACCAGATGATCACCCAGTTCTCGATTTTATTGATCGGGAAGCATTAGAGGACGCCGTCCAAGGTGGCATCGAGGGCGTAAGAAAACTGCAACATCGTCGTAGAACCAGGGGTATAAGTCATGATGAGTTACAACGTGCTAAACGTAATGCCGAACGTAATGGGCGACTTGGCGAAGAACTTCTTAACGCATGGCTTGAAGACCAGGTTGGAGCTGGGCATTTCGGTGATTATTTATGGGTTGCGGACAACGATGCAGTAGCACCGTATGATTTTAAGATACTTGATAAAGATGGAAGTGTATTGCGAGTGATCGACGCAAAATCAACATCGGGGGATTTTAAAAATAGAATCCACATATCATATGCTGAATTATTTGAAATGGTCCGTGGGCAAATCCCTTACGATCTGTATCGTTTGTACAATATCGGCGATATTCTAGGAAGTTTTCGAGTTGCGGAGAATGTTGGTCCGCACCTGAAGTCGGCCTTAGAATTGCTAGAATCATTACCGACTGGCATCCGGTCTGATGGAATTTCGATTGATCCATCAATTCTCCCATTTGATATAGAAAGGGTAATCGATTTAAGTGAGCCCGAAGATTCTTAATAAGCAGAATGAGCTCTGCCTTTCTGAGAAGGCATCGACAGATGTTTTAACGCCAGAGCAACGCAGTCGCTGCATGTCAAATATCAAAAGCAAAAATACAAAACCTGAGCTCAAGATAGCACAGGCACTTCTCGAGCGAGGATTTCAATTTCGTACACATGACAATACGCTGCCTGGGAAACCGGATTTTGTAGTTCCAGAATTTGGTGCAGTTATATTCGTACATGGCTGTTTTTGGCATTGCCACAAATGCCATCTGTTCAAGTGGCCAACCTCTCGACCCGAGTTCTGGAGGTCAAAATTGGCGAGGAATGTAGTAAATGACCAAAGAAATGAGCGCCTGCTTAAAGAACAAGGTTGGTGGATGCTGAAGATTTGGGAGTGTACGCTTAAAGGCAAAAAGAGAGTAGATTTTGAGAAGTTAATTGTAAGGGTTGAGAACTGGGTCAAGTATGAAGAGCGAAATGCATCTTTTTCGCGAAAGTAGCTGGTAATGCCCGTAAATCTTGGTCATTTACCCAATCTGCTGAAATGAGGCCTAGCAAGTGGAAAGACTAAATGGGAATCCCATAAATGTTGTAATCTAGTTTATGGGGTCAAGGTTAAGGAGTATCAAGGAATTGCCTCACAAAGGCGGCTTTGGTAGAAAACGTCCCCACTTATTTTTAACTGCGCAAGCCCTCCCATGACCAGTTACCGCATTTAGGTATTGGGGGTTAATAGCGCGAGACCTGATATGATGCTGTTTGTCAGATCAGGTATAAACTAATACAGCTAAATGGCACTTTAACCATCCTCAAGTGGTGTGGATAATTCGCACGACGGTGCCAAGAAATGTGATATCAGCCCAACCCCAGGTGTTTGGGGCACAATTTACCGATCGCATAGCACTCTAAGAGCGCCCGCTTTCTGGCGCTAGCAACTTCAATATATCTATAAGTGCAATTGCTACGCAGTTTAGCGCCCTTGCCCCCAAAGTAACTGCGAGTGAAGGAAGAAGAACCAGAAAGGTGGTTCTTTAATCGTTGATAAATCCCATTCTTAGCTCTTGGCGTATTACCCACATGCAACACAATGCCTTTACTGTTTTCAATTATGTAAATACCTTTCTTTGTTGAAGCTTCAAGCCCTTGTCTCAGTGGCGGAAACACCTTTGCCTCACTTGCCAATAGCATAGCAAATAACCGTTCAATGTCTTCAGATTCCCTATTCACAATCTGCTTTTCTACTGGATGTCAGCTAGCCAATTTTTAGGACTCGTGCACTCAGTCATTAAAGAAATCGATTGCTCTCATAACATTTCGCACACTCTTAGAGTTTCCACTGATTACAGCTTGATTAAGCAATCCCGACAATATTGCCCCTCTCGTTGTGGCAGGTATAACGCAAGGCGTTAGTTTGCCACGCGACTGTGGGTAATCGCCCCAATGTACTCCTAGCGCCTTTTCGCCGCCATCATGTTCGTTCTTATGGTTGTAGCGGCCGAAAATAAGTGTCAATCCGTCGTCGAAGTAAAACTCTTCATGGCCCTGCCAGTACGAAACTATATCCATTACCGATTCTCCTGTGCAATTAATTGCACTCATCATTCTTTGCTTGAGAGTGAGAAGATAAGTTGCGACAGCGTTGTGCGTCGCCAAAGAATTTTAGACTTCTAGCGGTCTGATTCAAGAGACACTTCATCTCATCAGGATTGTAATCTCGCTCGGTTATCGTAATGCATCTTTCGCCGCATGGCTAATTTGTTCAATTTGATGCGCTCTCTTGTCTAAACTGGACTACCCACGATCATAGTACACAACGGCAGTCGTCAGCAGTTAACAATATAAATAAACGATCCTGTTGTGAATGGAATGGTCTATTAAGTGGTGTCCTCAAACTCAGCTGAGAGAACCATTCCAATTGCAAAGTCGATGAGATATTGCTTGGGGCACTGGTGGGGCACTCAGCGGCAAAAAGAGACAACAATTGCCAACCAACCACAAAATGGCCAGAAGCATAAGTTGCGGAGTTAGTTATTGTAATCAATTGTACAGTATTGGAGGGTACAGAATACAACGGACTCATAATCGGCAGGTCGACAGTTCGAGTCTGTCCGGACCCACCACACTTCCAGTTTAGCCCAGCATTGGCTGCTCAAGGCCTGCGGCCAGAGCCTGCGACTCAATTCGTTTTCAATCAGCCAAATATTCATTTTCAATTGGTCATAATGAAATTTTCAATTAGCTTAGTAGTTTGCTTTCAGGTAGTCGTCGAGAATTATGGTGTGTCCCAGAGCAATAAGGCAGCGAATAGTAACAGCGCTTTCTGATACTCGAGTCGTGTTGGTGTCCGTACCGCGACAGGCGGGAAAAATCAAATTGGTAAAGGAAGTTGAATTAATCAAAAAAAATTTTGCTGCAAGTAGCTTCATTTAACCAATTGGTCTCTGGTTCGACAAGACGCGCCTACATAAGCTTTATAGATCAATTGAGTCGAAATCGCTCGGTACACGATGCCTAGAACCTTGCTCATGGCTTCGGGGTGGGCGGCAAACAGAATGCGCAATGGGAATGGGAGGCAGATCACCCACTGACGTAGCGGCACTGCGAGGGTTTGAAAGACGCGCTTAAAGTTGGCACGGATAATGTGGTAACCCGACTCGGTACTAGTGGCGGTTTGTCAGCCGATGACGCGGTTCGAATTACGCTCCCCAAGAGTTTGCGTACGGCGAAGAAATGGCTGGACAAAGTGGGTATGGCCGATGGGCTCACAGACCTGAAGCAAAAGATGAATGAGGCCGCCTTTCGCGAGAACCCCGCGAAGCGCACAACGGAACTGCTGCAGAAAGTGTTTGCGCGCTAACGAGCGTCTATCAGCACCTGCAGGATACCGTCGGCGATAATCTGATGAACGTCGTCGCCCGGATGTGCATCGTCCCACCAGAAAAAGCCAACGCAGTTGGCCCGCGAATCACCGCAAGCGGTCGTTAAATTAGTGAAGCCATTGCTTGCCGGGTTAGCATAGATATCCTCGACGTCGGTGAACACGTCATAGCTGAGAATGCTCATATCCGTCGCCATCACTACATCGCTGATCACTATCAGTGCTGCAGTATTAAAGTCGATGGTTCGCTGGCGCAGTTGAGCGCGAATGCCGTCGGCGTCGCTGGAAATTTGCCTCCCAGTATCATACAACAGAGGCACCAGCACAAAGCGTCCGCCCGCATTGGCAATTTCCAGCAACACGGACCGAAGGCTCTCGGCCGATTCGTTGACAACATCATAGCGGAAGGGGTCTGGTCGGAAAAACACATCGTTGTAGCCGCCATAAACAATGTGCAAGGCATTGGGGTCGGCAACTCTTGGTACACCATACAAGGCATCCAGCTGATTGAGCCCACCGCGGCCGTTCAGAATTTCTTTCAGTACCCAGCCACCGCGTGCCTCGTTGTTGAGCGTCAGCCCCAACGCATCTGCGATTTTTTGCGCGTAGTGGTCTCCCCAATTGAACAGCGGGCGGTCTGTGGTCACGCTGTCACCGGCGGCATACAGTGCTGAAAAATTCGCAGGAAACACACCTTGCGCCATCGGCTGCGGTGATGGGTCTGCGTTGTCGCCCACACCGTCATTGTCTGAATCCAGTTGCTCGTTGGGGTCGGCTGGAAATGCGTCGCTATTGTCACCGGTGCCGTCGCTGTCGGTATCAACAGTTTCAGCCGGATCGTCGGGGAAGGCGTCATCAACGTCCGCCACCCCGTCATTGTCGCTGTCACGTGTTTGCGGGTTGAACAGACCGGCGTCTGTGGTCGTCAGTACATCGCTCTCGCCGAGTGGAATCAATTCAGTCTGGCCGCTGATCGGGTCAATATCGCTGTCGATAGCGTCATCACTGCCAACGTTTTGCAGCGTGACGGTTTGATTGGACGCTGTTATCACTTGCAGTCGGTATGAGCCTGCGCAGAGTCCCGTGAATGCATAGCCATCAACGGTGCTGGCGCCGGTATCTACTGATTGCTCGATATCGTCGAGCAGACTGAGCTGAACTCCCTCCAGGATAAGCTCACCCGTAGCGCGCACTCCATCAGCATCAATGTCTTCCCAGATCAGGCCGCGCAATTCTGCGTCGCAGGGGTCCATCATAGTCGGAGGTGGTGTGGGTTCCGGCGTGGCGGGTGTGTCGCCAGAGCCACCGCCGCCACTGCACGCCGACAAGGCGGCAACGACGAATACAAGGGCAATTCTTTTCAAGGGCGCTACCAACTATTTTGGAGGCCTGATTTTACCTTCAATGCCCGCCAGCAAATATGGCGACCCGTCCCAACAAATGCCGCTATAGGTGTAAAAAGTGTGCATACTCCACACATGAGTTGCTCATATGTCCTTCCAATTCATACTTTTCTTTCACAATTGCAGACCAGGTTATGCGCCACGGGATAGAATCGGCGCAATAAACGGGATTAAGCGAGTAAATGCAGGCAAGCAGCATAATGATTCAGAACGGTACGGTGATCGATGGCACTGGTGCAAAGGGCTTTCAGGCCGATGTGCGGCTCAGCGACGGGCTGATAACCGAGGTCGCATCGGGGCTTGAACAACAGCCCGGTGAAACCTGCTTAGATGCAGAGGGTTGTTACGTGACTCCTGGTCTGATTGAAAGCCACACCCATTTTGATGGCACGATGTGGTGGCAACCTGACCTGGAACCATTGCCGGGTTGTGGGGTGACGACGGTTGTCATGGGCAACTGCGGCTTTGCACTGGCGCCATTGCATGATGACCCGGCAGTACAGGCCGAGGTGGTCAAAATTTTCTCCTTCTTTGAAGACATTCCGGAAGCACCATTTTTCAGCAAGCTGCCGTGGAGCTGGCGCACGTGGTCTGAGTACAGCGCGGCCATGCAGGAGCAGGTTAAGGTTCCAACCAATTACGGCACGTTCGTTGGCCACATTGCTCTGCGGCTGGCGGTGATGGGTATGGATGCCTGGGAACGGGCTGCAACCCCTGAAGAAACGAGCCGGATGGCCCGTTTGCTGGACGACGCTTTATGCGCCGGAGCGCTGGGTATGAGCACCAACCTGATGGATCATGACGGAGAAGACCGCCCGGTTCCCTCACTGCTGGCCGACGACGCTGAGTTCTCCGCCCTGTTCGAGGTGATGGCCGCATACCCCGGGGCCACGGTTCAGGTGGTTGTTGACAGCCTGATGCGCTTCACAGCGGCAGATTCCATGCAGCGGCTGGCACGCCTGACCGAGGGTTTGCCCATACGTTTGCAATGGGGCGGTGTTCCTACGCTGCAGTGGCAGCGTGATTATGGAATACAGCAACCCTTATTGGAACTGCACGAACGTTTTGCGGAAGAAGGCCGCGACTTCTGGACGGGTTACGCGCACGTGCCCATTACCGTGACGGCCAGCGTTCGTCACTCCCTGCTGTTTGCCCAATCTAACGATTATGTCTGGCACGAGGTGGTCACCGCAGAAACCGATGAACAAAAGCTGGCCTTACTGGCTGACCCGCAATGGCGAGAGCGTGCCCGCCATTCCTGGGACAATGAGTCGCTTGAAACGGGTTTTTTCCGCCAGCCACAGGCCATACTTCTGGACAATTCTGAAAACGGTACCGGCCCCAGCAACATCACACTGGGCGAGTACGCTGAGCAACTGGGCGGCGTGCACGGCTCTGATGCTATGGCCGAGTGGATTATCCGCAACGGCCTGAGCTCCACGGTTTCCATGCCGCCGTGGGTGAAAGACGATGAGATGATCGTACGTTTAACCCGAGACCCCCACGCTGTAGGTAATATCAATGACTCCGGCGCACACGGCCAGATGTTTTGTGGCGCTGGCGACAATATGCTGCTGTATACGGATTACGTGCGTAAAGGCAAGCTGAGCATGGAAGAGGCGGTGTATTCGCAAACCGGCAAGCTGGCGGAGCATTTTGGTTTTACTGATCGCGGCACTCTCAAAGTCGGCCAGCGGGCCGATGTCACCGTGTTCTCGCTGGACGAAATCGAACGGCGCGACAAGTACAAAACCGAAGACGTGCCCGATGGCAAGGGTGGCTTCACCTGGCGCTGGACTCGCGATCCGGCGCCAGTGCGGGTAACTATTGTTAACGGAGAGGTCACTTTCGATGGCCGTGAGTCGACAGGCGCCATGCCCGGCGTCATGGTGAGTCACCGACCACAGGCATCACAGTAAGGCGTTAAAGTATTTGCAGGGCAGTGACGCATTAGGCGCCGACACTCTGTGCAATGCTGGCCCGACCCGCTCCTGGCGGTTTTCTCCGCGTAGCCACTGACCCATAACTTATGCCAATAATCGAAGCCAAGTATATTATTGACAGCTACGACAGGATTGCCGCCGACCGCGCAGCCAGCTGATACACTAGCGCTCTATTTGCGACAATCCCGTCAGGAGCAGAATATGACAGCAATCGAAGCAAGCCAATCCGTCAGTAATCTGAGTGCAGAACTGCAGGCCCTGCTCGACCGGCAAAGAGCCGCCTTCCTGGCTGAGGGGCCGGTGAGCCTTGAATCGCGTCTGCAACGGCTGGACAAAGTCATCGATTTGCTGGTCGATAACCAGCAAGCACTGTGCGACGCGCTGGACGCCGACTACGGTGGCCGCTCACCGCGCATGAGCAGAATGTCCGAGATAATGGGTGCGGTCAACAATGCCAAAAACGCCAAAAAGCATGTTAAGAAGTGGATGAAACCGGAACGCCGGAAAGCGCCGGTGCCGATGAATCTGGTGGGTGGCAAAACGCACATTCATTACCAACCCAAGGGGGTGATCGGCAACATGACACCGTGGAATGTGCCGGTAGGCATGGTATTCAGCCCGATGGTCGATATGCTGGCGGCGGGCAATCGGGTGATGGTCAAGCCTTCCGAGTTCAATCCGCAAACCGGCGAGCTGATCCAAGAGCTGGTGGCTAAGTACTTCGCCGAGGAAGAAGTGGCAGTGGTTACCGGTGGCCCGGACGTGGGAGCGGCCTTTTCCAGTTTGGCATTCGACCACTTGTTGTTTACCGGTGCGACCAGCATTGGCCGCCTGGTGATGCGCTCGGCGGCTGAAAACCTGACACCGGTCACGCTGGAGCTCGGCGGCAAATCGCCAGTCATCATCGGTGAGTCGGCCAAAATCGATGAGACAGCTTTTAAGATAATGAATGGCAAAACCATGAACTGCGGGCAAATCTGCATTTCGCCGGACTACGTGTTTGTGCCGGCGGCGAAAGTAGAGGAGTTTGTCAGCCAGTGCGTAGACGCTTGTCAGACCCTGTACCCGGACCCCTGCAATAATGTTGATTACAACGCCATGATCAACGCCCGCCACTACCAGCGCATCACCGGCTACCTGGAAGACGCCGCCAGCAAGGGTGCACGTATTATCAATACCGACGACCGCGGTGCACAATGGAACGAGCAGGACAAGAAGATTCCGATCCAGCTGATCGTTGACCCAAGCGACGAACTGGATATTAGCCAGGAAGAAATCTTCGGCCCGGTGATGCTGATCAAGCCCTACAGCAATGTGGACGATTGCATTCATTACATCAACGCCCGACCACGGCCGTTGGCCCTGTACTATTTCGGCAAGGACAAGGCCGAAAAGAACAGGGTATTGAGCCACACCATCTCAGGCGGAGTGTGCGTGAACAACGTGATGATGCACTTCACCTGCGACGACGCCCCGTTTGGCGGCGTGGGCGACAGTGGCATGGGACACTATCATGGCCACGAGGGCTTCAAGACCTTCAGTCACGCACGCACTGTTTACACCGACGGCTGGGTAGACTTCATCAAGCTCGGCGGTATGCTACCGCCTTACAGCGAGAAAACCGACAAGGTATTGGATACCCAGATCAAGAAGTAGCGCAGCTTGGTTTCACTGACCGTGGTGCACACAAATTTGGCCAGCGTGCCGATGGCACCGTGTTCTCGCAATCCGGCGCCCGTGCGTATGACCATTGCAGGCAGCGCAGTGACGCACCAGTCGCCGAAATTCTGTAAAATGCCGGCCCGGCCGCTACTGGCGGCATTTTTCGCACAGCCACTGAAGCCTATGTCATGCCAATAACTGAAGCCACTTCCCCGCTGGATGTATTAATTGTTGGCGCAGGTATCTCGGGGATTGGCCTGGCCTGCCACCTGTTCCGAGAGTGCCCCGACAAACGTTACCGCATTCTGGAAGCTCGCTCAGACATCGGCGGCACCTGGGATTTGTTTCAGTACCCGGGAATTCGCTCCGACAGTGACATGTACACCTTTGGCTTTGAGTTCAAGCCGTGGCGAAATCCAAAAACGCTGTCAGATGGAGAATCCATCAAACAATATTTGTATGAAGCGGCTGACGAACACGCGGTGTGGCCGAATATCGTTTTCGGGTGCAAAGTGCTGGCAGCCGCCTGGGACAGCGATACAGCTTTGTGGTCATTGACAGTGGAAGAGCAGGGGAACATCGCTACCTACCAGGCAAAACTGTTGTCAATGTGCAGTGGTTATTACGATTATGCGGCAGGCTACCTGCCGGACTTTCCCGGGCAGCAGGACTATCAGGGAATTTTCATTCATCCGCAGCATTGGCCGCATGACCTGGCAGTGGCGGGTAAGAACATTGCAGTGATCGGAAGTGGCGCGACCGCGGTCACTCTTGTGCCGGCGCTGGTAGAGCGCGGCGCGGAGGTAACCATGGTGCAGCGTTCGCCTACCTGGGTGTTGTCCATGCCGCAAAAAAACCCGGTCAACGAATTCCTGAAAAAAATACTACCGGCTCGCTGGGCACATGCGGCGATACGCTGGTATAACATCACCTTTCAGAACATTCTGTACCGCTTGTGTCGTGCAAAGCCGGCTTTTGCGTCCAGGGTATTATTAAAACGAATTCGACGCCATCTGGTGGGCATTGAAGAATTGATGCCGCACTTTACGCCCGACTACGATCCGTGGTCGCAACGTCTCTGCATTGTTCCTGATGATGACCTTTTTAATGCATTGCGTAGCGGCCAGGCGCACATCGTTACTGCAAAAATCGAACGGCTGACCGAAAACGGCCTGCAGTTGAGTGATGGTGAACATGTGAATGCCGACATTCTTGTATCGGCAACCGGGCTACAATTAAAACTGTTAGGTGGAGTAGAGTTCACCCTGGATGGCAAGCGGGTTGATTTCAGCGAAACGCTTATGTACCAGGGCATGATGTTTTCCGGTGTGCCAAATCTGTTCAATACCTTTGGGTATGTGAACGCTTCCTGGACGCTGCGAGCTGACCTCAATGCGCATTACATCTGTGGCCTGATCCGCAAAATGGATCGCACCGGCGCCGCCGTGGTCACCCCCGACCCCGAAGCCGCAGAACGCTTGAATCCGCTGCCCTTGTTTGATGATTTCAACCCCGGCTATATTCAACGTGCCCTCGCGATGTTACCCAAGCAGGGCGAGCAGCCCCCCTGGCAGATGACCCAGCAGTACTTAAAGGACCGGCGCCTGTTGCGCAAAGGCCCTGAGGACGATGGGGTATTGAAGTTCCATGCCGCTCAGTGAGCTCGGCTCTTTTGTTATCGGGCCGTGGCGGGTGCGAGGCTGTTTCCGAAGGAAAGCTTGCTGAACCCGGAATAGTAGTTGCTCTGCTCACGTTGCAGCACTTCCGTTGCAAATTCTCCACTCTCGGAAGCGCTCACCCCTGTGGTAACGCCGGATTGCTGCAGCTGTTGTACGGACGCTTCAAACACCGGCACCGCGGCGTACCAAAGCACGGTCACAATCATCAGGGGCTTCAGCAGACTTAGTAGAGCATTCATTGGTCGATTCCCGGTTCCTTGTCGTTTGCTTTAATACAACAACTTCTGTGCCAGCTTTTAAAACCGCTTGTGAAACAGAGCCTTAGTCACTGTGCGCAATTTAGTAGCGCTGTCGGCTGTAAAGGCCGCCGACACATAAGTGCTTGATTTATAAGCAATTATTGTGCATTTTTTGTACAGCTTTGCTGGCCTGTTGTGCTGGCGGCAAAATAATTGCCCTGGCTCTGTAATAATTTCGGCGGGCGTTCGTAAACCCTAATAAGAAAGCCATCAGGCCACCAATGAACAAAGCGGCATTTAAAGCCCTGTATCGCTCGCATTACCAGCCGGTATTACTGCTGTGCCGGCGCTTGTTGAGTGACACAGCCGAAGCGGAAGATGCCACGCAAGAGGTGTTTATGCGCGCGTACCGGCGTTTCGATCGTTATGACCCGGCCCAGCCCTTCGGGGCGTGGGTGAATACTATCGCCAGCAACTACTGCATCGATATCTTGCGTCGTCGCAAGCGGTTGGGCGCTTTACTGGTGGTCACTGATGATGAGCCACTGGACGAGCTGGCGGTCGACCCGGCGGAAGGCCCAGCCGCCGGGCTGATCAGTAACTTTGAAGCGCAGGCGGTTACTCAGGCTGTGAATCGCCTCGACGACAAATATCGCATTCCCATTGTGCTGGCTTACTTTGCCGAAGCCAGTTACGAGGAGATTGCCCACACCCTGGGTGTGTCCAGAAATCATGTTGGCGTGTTATTGCTGCGTGGCAAGCAGCAGCTGCGCCGTGTGTTGCAAGAACAACAAACGACCGGAGCAAGCTCATGAAATGCCTGAACCAATTGCAGTGTTCGCTGTTTGTCGACGGTGCGCTGGAACAGAACGAAGCGAACGATGTAGCGGCCCACCTTAAAGCTTGTGCAAGCTGCCACTCCCTGGTGCAACAGTTTCAGACGGAAACGAATGCGCTGCGCACCGCGCTGCACAGTGAGGTCGTCAGTGCAGCAATTCCGGAATTTGAACCGCGCTACTCAGCGGTCCAATTACTAATGGGGTTTACCACAGTCGTGTTATTGGCGCTGGCCATTGATACCGCTTGGCAAAACCTGTTGGCAATGCCTGCATTGCCCGGCCCGTTCAGCTGGCTCGCGCCCGAGCGCAGTGGAGTGGTTCTCGCGTTTATTGGCCAAATACTCACTTTTATTACCCGAGGAGGAGACCTCATGGACCCAATTCTTAGCACAGCATCGCTGACCATTATGTTTTTGTTGCTTGTAGCGGGCGTTTTCTTGCTGATCAAGCCGCTTTCCCGACAGGCTGGCCCGTTTAGCTGCGCGCTATTGGGCCTGCTGGGAGGTGCCGGCCTGTTTGCGCCCAATGTCGACGCGCTGGAATTACGCCATGATGAGCAGCGCGTCACTATTTCTGCCGACACCGTCATTGACGACACCTTAATGGTGGCCGCTGAAAACGTTATGGTGGAAGGCACCATCACCGGCGATCTGTTTGTCGCAGGAGAGCAGGTTATTGTGCGGGCTACCGTTGGTGGCAACCTGTTTGCCGCCGGCGAAACGCTGGAGCTGGATGCGAAAGTATCCGGTAGTGTGTTTAGCGCGGGGGAACGAGTGGATATTCGTGAAAGCTCACTGGCTGGAAACTTATATGCCGCTGGAGAACGTGTGCGAGTGCATGAGGAAACCGATATAGCCGGCAATGCCTTGTTGGCCGGTGAAAAAGTGGAATTGTATAATCGGCTGCATAAAGACCTGGTAGCGGCCGGTGAATCGGTGACTGTCGCTGGTGCCGTGAGTGGCGATGCACGTCTGCTCGCCGGCGCAGCGGAACTGGGCAGTTCCGCCGTAATCGATGGAAACCTGAGCGTCAAAGTCGTGAGCGCAGAGGATTTTCATCAAGCAGACGGGGCTTTGGTAAACGGTGAAACCCAGCTTGATGTCTGGCCGGAAGAACCCAGTCGCTTCAGCACCCCTGACTACTACCTTGGCCAGGTCTTCAAATTGTTGGCCGCCTTTGTATTCGGCCTGCTGCTGTTCTGGCTGTTTCCCGGCCTGCGAACGTCGGGCATACACAATGGCAGGGAAGCACTAAGCGCGGCAGCCTTTGGGGCTCTGGTACTGGTTGCAACACCAATGCTGGCCGTGCTGGCCATGGTCACCATCATCGGCTTGCCGATTGGTATTGCCGGCTTGCTACTGTGGTTGATCGCACTGTACGCCGCGGGCATCGTCACAGCGGCCCTTGTAGGCGACACTATTCTGGACGTTCAGGAACGCGGCCCGGTACTGCGGCTATTCGTGGGCTTGCTGATAATCACTCTGCTGTTGTCGCTGCCGGTCATCAGCGGGCTGCTGCGACTGATTGTGGTTCTGCTTGGTCTGGGCGTGATGCTGCGGTGGTTGCGTGAGTGTTGGAGGGCTTAACAGCGCCGCAAGCGAATATCGTCGGTTTGCAACGACAAACAAAATAAAAAAATGCTTGAAATTGCGTCTTTGCCGATGTATATATTACCGACCGGGCGGTAACATTAGTGGGCTTGAGCATTAAGCCAAGCCCACCCGTCTCATGAAAAACTCGCATTCAAGAGGGTTCTGATGATGAAGACCAAGCTAAGAATGTCTCGAAAGCCGCTTGGTGCCTGCTGTATGGCACTGGCTTTTGCTGTGACGCCGATTGTCTCCGCCGAGCTGGTGCTAGAAGAAATAGTCGTAACGGCGCAAAAAAGAGAGCAATCCGCACAAGATATTCCGATCGCCATTGCTGCGTTCAGTGATGAAGAGCTGCGCAATCTGGGAATGCGCAGCCTTACGGATGTTCCCAACTTCATTCCCAATGTGCAGCTGTTTGACGAATATGGCACGGGGCAACCTACCTGGGTGATTCGCGGCGTCGGTCTGGCTGATTGGAGTGCCAACAACACACCCGCCGCGGCAATCTATATTGATGATGTGTATCTGACGTCCAACGTAATGGGGGGAGTGGGTCTCTTTGATTTGCAGCGGATTGAAGTACTGAAAGGGCCACAAGGCGCCTTATACGGGCGCAATACCAGCGGAGGGGCGGTGAGAGTAGTGTCGCAGCGGCCGGTCTTGTCTGAGGTTGACGGTTATGCGTCTCTGTCCTACGGGCGCTGGGATACCGTCGTTGCGCAGGGTGCTGTGAATATACCTTTGGGCGAACAGTTTGCATGGCGATTGGCAGGCTCCTGGGAGCAAAGTGGCGATGGTTGGCAAACCAGTCTGGCAAACAATGAGTCCTTTGGGGAAAAGGATCGCTGGGCAGTGCGTTCCAGCCTATTGTTTACCCCCTCTGATAGCACTGAAATTCTACTGATACTCGGGCTGGCGAAAGACAATTCAGAAACCGTATTGGGTCGCGGAATAGGTGTTTACGATCCATTGACCGGTGGTTTTTGTGCCCCATTGTTGAATGGCACTCTGGATGACTCAAGTTGCGCCATGAATGCGACGTTCTATGACCCTCAACTGCGCTTTCCTGACCAGCAAAGTGCCGACGGCCACACGACTTTTGCGGACCCGATAAACCAGTTGGATAATGATGGCAGTTGGGTCAATCTTCAGGTCAAACACCAGTTTGACACTCTCCAGCTGAGCTCCATCACATCGTATCAAGTGTTCGATTACTCTCTGAATTTTGATTATGACGGCAGTAATGGAGCGTTCGGCCATCAATTGGCGCGCAGCGAAATAGACGCCTGGTCACAGGAATTGCGTCTGGAATCGACAAGTGATGAATCGGTTCGCTGGATGCTTGGTATTGAGCTTGGCGGTGATGACTTCGAAGAAGACCGTGACTTTCTGGTTGGAGACGACCCTTTCATTAGTTCACAGCTGGGTGAAGCAGCAAATCTCCGTTATGACCAGAAAACTGAACATACCGCGCTATACGGGCAAATTGACTGGGCTTTTGCCGAACGGTGGAATCTCGGCTTGGGTTTGCGCTACACCGATGAATCGAAAGAATACAGTAATGGCGAGTTTCTTCTGGTATTTGGCGGCGCTCCTTTCCCTTTCCAAACCGGGTTACAGAGTGATATCGACATGCAGATCTGGTCAGGTAAGCTCAGTATCGATTGGCAGGCTGCTGATAACGCTATGCTCTACGCCAGCTATTCCCGTGGCTTTAAGTCGGGAGGTATATTCGGCGGCTTCCCGGGCGATGGCGCGCAGAGTATTCAGCCCTACAATGAGGAAGCCGTAGACGCCTGGGAGTTGGGCTTCAAATCGCAGTGGCTGGACAACTCTCTACGCATCAACGGAGCGGTTTTTTACTACGACTATAAGGATGTACAGGGTTACCTGACCGAGTTCAGCGAACTGACTCAATCTGTTGTAACTTTGCTGAGCAATATTGGTGATGCGGAGCACACGGGTGCGGAACTTGATCTGGCCTGGCAGGCCAGCGAAAACCTGGTGCTACAAGCCAATATTGGCTGGCTTGATGCGGAGATTTCTGATTCGGATGCGTCATCCGTCAGTTGGCTCGGTACGTTGGAATCTCTGGAAGGGCGCGATCGGCCGTTTGCGCCGGACCTGACTTACACCTTGCTTGGGCGTTACAGCATAACCGCGGGCCAGTTGGCTTGGTCAGCTCAACTGGACTACAGCTGGCGTGACGACCGCTTTGGCACGGGCCTGTCGATTATTGAACAAACCATGTTTCAGCAGTTGGAAGACTACGGTCTGCTGGGTGCTCGTTTGACCGTGGCAGAAGCGGGCGGACAGTGGGAGGCAGCACTGTGGGGCAAGAACCTGACTGATGAAAATTATTTCGTCAACGTGACTACCGATGACCTGGCGAGTTGGATGCGTTTACCGGGCGAGCCATTGAGCTACGGTGTTGAGCTTCGTTATAACTGGTGAATGTTGCAACCCGATGTATCGGCTTCTGTCTGGAGTAAGCAATAATGAGCATCAAGCTGGACACTCACAACCGGGTCGCATGGATCACGCTTGACCGGCCGGCGCAAATGAATGCGCTTAATCGTGTTGCCCTGCAAGCCTTTGAAGCCTGCCTGGCAGAAGTACGTAATGATGATGCAGTACGCGTTGTAGTTTTAACCGGCTCGGGCGAGGCGTTTTGTGCCGGTGCGGACCTTAAAGATGTCACCACAGCTACTGCGGTAGGAGAACCGGATTTCCTTGACTGCGCAACGCGTGTCTTTTCATTACTGCGCGACCTGCCAAAACCGGCTATTGCGGCGGTTAATGGTCTGACCATGGCCGGTGGCTTGGAACTCGCATTGTGCTGCGACCTGATTATTGCGTCCGATCAGGCACGAATCGGTGACGCGCACGCAAATTTCGGCGTGCTTCCCGGTGGCGGAGGTGCGGCTGTTTTGCCTCGTAGACTGCCACTCAATATTGCTAAGCAACTGTTATTTACCGGCGAAACAATGTCGACTACCTGTTTGGCTGCGCATGGCCTGGTGAATGAGGTGGTGGCTGCATCAGAGTTGCAGGAGCGAGTGCAGGTCGTGGCTGAAGCAATTGCTGCGAAGAGTCCGTTAGTTCTGGCGCGCATGAAACGTGTAGCCAATACAGCCGCGGACAAGGCACAGGCCGACGCCCTTAAGGAGGAGCTGTTGGAGTTGCGTGACCACATGCGCTCGGAGGACTTTGCCGAGGGAATCAAAGCTTTTGCCGAAAAGCGCATTCCTGAATTTAAAGGACGGTAGAGGAGGATGACTCAATGCGAATTGTAGACTACTTCCTAGCGACGGCGGAGCGTTCTCCCGATGCCATAGCATTTGTCGACGGTCATACCAACCTGTCTTTTGCCGCCGCCAGATCGCAGACATTGCGTATAGCCTCAGCCTTATGCAGGGAGGTAACAAGTGATGAGCCGCTGCACATTGCCATTCTGAGCCCTAACGACCACCGCATCACGCTGCTGCAACTGGCGATCAACCACGCAGATCAGGTTTGGGTATCACTGCATGCGCGTAACAGCACCCAGGCACAGCTAGAAACCCTGCAGAATCTGGACTGCGACATTCTGTTTTATCACTCAAGCTTTGAGGCTATGGCAAGCGATATCTTGGACGAATTGCCACAGGAGTTGCGTGTTATCTGTATTGATCAGTCCAGTGACCTGGGTCCATCACTGGGGGAATGGTTGGGTGACGTCGGCGAGGCAGAGCTACCCCCGCAGGAAGATCCGCAACGACTGATGATGCTGCAACCCACTGGGGGTACAACCGGTCCGTCCAAGGCGGTCGGACATACACATCACTCGATGGAACACTGCATGTTGGCTTTGCGTCGAGCCTATGCGATCAGCGGACAATCGGTCTATCTTGCTGTTGCACCCATGACGCATGCGGGAGGACTCTTTGCGCTTGGCTTTTTGTCGGCAGGTGCGCGAATTGTTGTGCTGCCGGAATTTAATGTCCCTGCAGTTTTCAAAGCCATTGAAAATCAGGCGGTCTCGCATCTGTTTGTACCGCCAACGGCTTTGTACGCCATGTTGGCCCAGGACCCATCTGAACGGCCCGACTTCAGTTCGCTGCGTGGGATTGTCATAGGCGCCGCTCCAATCGCCCCGGAGAAATTTAAAGAAGCGGTCAGAGTCTTTGGTCCGGTGATGTACGAGTTCTATGGCCAGACTGAAAGCCTTGGGCCAGTACTCCACAAGCGCCCCGAGGATTATCTGCAACAGGATGGCAGTTTTGATGAGGCCGCGCTGCTCAGCGCAGGCCAGCCGATGGATTGTGTACGGGTCGCAATCATGGACGATTCCGGGAACTTTCTACCACCCGGAGAAAGCGGTGAGATCGTCGTTCGCACCAGTATGGTGATGGCTGGGTACTACCAACGCCCGGAGGAAACGGCCGAGGTCAGTACAAATGGCTGGCATCACACTACCGATGTGGGAAGTATGGATGAACGGGGCTTCATCACGATTCTCGATCGCAAGAAGGACATGATTATATCGGGAGGGTTCAATCTCTTTCCGTCTGAGATTGAGGCTGTGATTGCTGAGCATCCAGCCGTGCTCGACTGCTCGGTTATCGGCGTTCCCGACGCCAAATGGGGTGAAGCCGTCAAAGCTGTCGTTCAGTTAAAAGACGGAACAAGCGCCACAGAGCAGGAGCTTATCACTCTGTGCAAGTCAAAACTTGGCAGCCTGAAGGCCCCCAAGACTGTTGATTTCTGGCCTGAACTGCCGCGCTCCGCCGTTGGAAAAGTGTTGAAGAAAGACATTCGAGCTCATTTCTAGACCGATGACTGGCGTGATGTCTAAGCTCAGGTTTCTTTAGCGTGCACCGTTCAGGAATCTACATAGTTGGTGTGGGTATGACGCCGTTTGGAAAGCATCTGGATTGGTCGATCAAGGATCTGGTCAGCCGGGCAGTCGCGGATGCACTTCGTGATGCGGGTTGTACGCCCGAACTTATTCAGGCTGCCTACTTCGGTAACTCAACCCAAGGGCATATGCAGGGTCAGCACTGTGTTCGAGGCCAAGTGGCACTGTTACCACTGGGCTTGCAGGGCATACCCATCGTCAATGTTGAAAATGCTTGTGCCACAGCATCCACCGCGTTGCATCTCGCGGTCAAAGAGCTCAAAGCCGGCGACACTGATCTCGTTCTGGCTGTGGGCGCCGAGAAGCTGTACTCCAATGACAAAGCGAGGACGTTTTCGGCCTTCGATTCTGCCTGGGATATCGAAACCTGTGAAACCAATTCTGAAACGCTGAAACAGCTCGGCGATGGTGTCAGCCCACCGCCTGGTAGCGTGTCGGAAAAGCCCTACAGCCTTTTTATGGATGTGTATGCGGCGTTTTGTCGCTACCATATTCGTGAATACGGGCTTACCCAACGCCAACTTGCCACTGTTGCTGCCAAAAACCGTGGCCATGCGCGTCACAATCCATCTGCTCAGTTTCGCGATCCGATCACGGTTGACGAGGTGCTTCAGGCACCGCCTATTACCTTCCCTTTGACTTTACCAATGTGCTCGCCGATCTCGGATGGAGCTGCGGCCGCCCTCTTGTGCACTGGTTCAGCACTGGCGAAATATGGTTTCGACCACCGACGGGCGATTCGCGTGCGGGCGTCTGTATTGCGCACTGCGACGGCGCGAGCGGGGGACCGGCTCGATCAGCACGTTACCCGGCTCGCGGCTGAGGCAGCGTACAGTCAAGTCGGTCTGGGGCCTGAGGATATGGATTTTGCCGAAGTTCATGATGCCACGGCCATGGGAGAGGTGATTCAAACCGAAAATCTGGGGTTTTGTCCGCGCGGTGGTGGTGGAGAATTTGCGGAATCGGGCGCATCCGCGTTGGGCGGCAGGCTACCAATCAATCCATCCGGCGGTTTGGAATCCAAAGGACATCCGATCGGTGCAACCGGGTTGGGGCAGGTTTTTGAAATTGTTACCCAGTTGCGCGATGAGGCGGGACCTCGTCAGGTAGCGAATGCGCGTTTGGCCATTCAAGAGAATGGCGGCGGGGTGTGGGGCGTCGAGGAGTCTGTCGCTCACGTGGGCATTTTCGGGCGCGATTAACGGAGCGTTTTATGGGGCATGTGTTCAGAACGGAACAACAGGCGCTGGCCCTCGATTCGCTTAGTCGCTTTCTGAAGGCGGAAGTGGAACCACTCTACTGGCACGATTATCGCGACACCTTTGTGCCCAAAGAAAAACTGCTGCCTGTCACACAACAGCTGGCGGAATTTGGGCTCGTATCCGGGGTTGTTTCGGAAGAATATGGCGGACTCGGAGCGGACTGGCTAACCAATGCCATGCTGTTTGAGGAAGTGGCCTTCACATCCTGTGACCTCGCGCTATTAGTGCTGATTAACTCATTTGGTGCCTACATGCTGGAGAAACTTGCGTCCGAGGCATTGCTTGAACGTTACCTTCCGGGATTGGTCAATGGGAGCCGGTTTGTATCGATTGCGATTTCCGAGCCGGATGTTGGCTCCAATGTAGTCGAGATCAAGGCACGAGCGCGTAGCACAGGTGAAAACTATGTTTTGAGCGGTGAAAAAACCTGGATATCAAACGGTGCATATTCGGACGTGTTGATCTGTACCTGCCGAACCAGCGATGAACCGCGTGGAGGCTTAACGCATTTTCTGCTGGACCGTAGCGAGCACCCGTATGAGGTTCAGAATATTAAGAAGGTGGCATTGAATAGCCAGTCTACAGCGCAGGTTTTTCTTCCAGAAATTGTTGTTCCTGCTCACAACATGCTTGGAGAGAAGGGAGAGGGTTTAAGAAATACACTGGCCCTATTCGAGCGTTCACGTGTGTTTGTTGCGTTGTGCGCAGTTGGAATTGCGCGCCGAGCCCTCCACGAAGCTGTGCACTACGCACAGGAACGTGTGCAGCGTGGTAAGAAGATAGCGGGACATCAGTTGATCTCCGCAATGCTTGCGGAGATGGCAACTCAGGTGGATGCGGCCCGATTACTTTGTTACCGGGCTGCACAAATGATAGAGGCCGATTTGTCAGCAGAGATGGAGGCGGCAATGGCAAAGTACTTTGCCTGCGAGGCCGCGGTGAAGGTGACACGTCAGGCAGTACAGATACATGGCGGCAACGGCGTGACCACGGATTTCATGGTGGAGAAACTGGCTCGTGAGGCACTCATTCTGCCTATTCCAGAAGGCACCAGCCAGATACAGCAATTGATCATTGGTCGCGCCCTAACAGGAGTAAATGCGTTATGAGAAAAGGTGCTTCCATTTTTAGCGCTCGCGCGATGTTCCGCGCTGTCGTTGGCGGCCTGAAAAGGAACGTAAGATATGTCTCGTGAGGTATGCGTAAGTGGGATTGCTATGGTTCCGTTTACCAAGCCGGGTGCCAATGAGCCGTATCCGACGATGGCCGCAAAAGCAGTGCGCGGTTTACTGGCAGATGCCAATATTGAATATAAGCAAATACAGCAAGCCTACGTTGGCTATGTGTATGGCGATTCCACCAGCGGGCAACGTGCTCTATATGAAGTGGGCATGACCGGTTTGCCGGTTGTCAACGTTAACAACAATTGCGCGACGGGCTCAACGGCGCTGTATCTGGCGCGCCAGGCAGTGGCCAGTGGTGCGGTCGATTGTGCGCTGGCTCTTGGTTTTGAGCAGATGAATCCTGGTGCATTGGGGACTCTGTTCACCGATCGCCCGTCGCCTTTTGAATGGTTTGATGCCGAGGCGGACGCGCTCACCGACAACAGTGATATCCCGCTTGCACTGCGCTATTTTGGCGGTGCCGGGAAAGCCTACATGCGGGAGTATGGTGTTGGTCTTGATGTATTCGCAAAAATTAGGGCCAAAGCCAGCCGGCATGCAGTGAACAATCCGTTCGCGATATTCCGTCAAGAAATTACCGAAGAACAGGTGCTTGAATCGCCGTCTATCTGGCCGGGGGTACTTACCCGCCTGATGGCCTGCCCACCCACCTGTGGCGCAGCTGCGGCCATTCTGTGTTCGCCGGACTACGCACGGCGAAATGGATTACGCACAAACGTGCGGATTAAAGCGCAGGTAATGACTACTGACCGGCCAGACAGCTTCGACGCACATGATATGCGACAGCTTGTTGGAGTGGGCATGGCTGAAGACGCAAGCCAACGGGTGTATGAATCTTCAGGTGTCGATCCAAGGGACGTACAGCTCGTCGAACTGCATGACTGTTTTGCCCAGAATGAGCTTCTGATGTATGAGGCTCTAGGCTTATGCGGCAAGGGGGGCGCCCCGCAGTTTATTACCGATGGTGATAACACCTATGGAGGCCGTGTCGTAACCAATCCGTCCGGCGGCCTATTGTCCAAGGGACACCCATTGGGCGCGACAGGTCTGGCCCAATGCTATGAACTTGTGCAGCAACTACGCGGTGCAGCCGAAGCCAGACAGGTTGACGGCGCCACGCTCGCTCTGCAACACAACGTAGGCCTTGGCGGGGCATGCGTGGTCACACTTTATGAACGGATTGGAGGAGCTACCGTATGATTGACAGAAAATGGATTGGTCGAACGACAAAGCCATCTGTACTACCAATTGAACGTAGGCGAGTTCAGTTTTTCGCTAAGGCAATCGGTGAATCCGCGGCTATATATCTTGATCCGGAAGCGGCTCGTGCGGCTGGCTATTCGGATGTGGTAGCGCCGCCGACATTTATCTTCGCGGCGGAAATGGATTCGGGGGAAACCGAGGCACTGCTCAATGAGCTGGGCATTCCATTGTCCAGGTTACTTCACGGCGAGCAGGCATTTCGTTATCACCGGCCGGTCTGTGCCGGAGATGTAATTACCGTTCAATCGACAGTGGACGATATTTACGAAAAAAAGGGTGGCGCATTGGAGTTCGTTGTAAACACCTCTCGTGCCAATGATCAGAACGGTGAGCTGGTCGCTGAGTTGCGCTCGGTTCTGGTTTGTCGCCATTAGCGGTAATGGAGGTTGCTAGATGACTGTTATGTTCGAAGATATTGAGGTTGGCTACGAGCTGCCACCATTGACACTACCGCCCGTGGATCGCACGACACTGGCATTGTTTGCCGGAGCCTCAGGTGATCACAACGCGATTCATATTGACCTGGACGCTGCACGGCGTGCTGGTCTTCCCGATGTGTTTGCGCACGGAATGCTTGGTATGGCCTGGGCTGGAAGGCTGCTGACCTCCTGGGTACCGCAAGCTCAGCTGCGAGAGTTTGATGCGCGATTTATAGGCGTTACCCATCTCGGCAACATTATTACCTGCCGCGGTCGGGTGACAGAAAAGCTTGAGCTGGAAGGGGAATGTGCAGTGCGAATTGCGCTTGACAGCGCCAACCAGTATGGCGAGTTAAAAATCTCAGGCAATGCCATAGTCGCATTGCCGGCGAACAACACTGTGGAGTCATAATCATGCAAGGTAAAGTGGATGGAAAGGTAGCGCTTATCACTGGTTCCGGACGCGGCATAGGCAGGGCAGTTGCGCTCAAGCTTGCAGCTGAAGGTGCAAAGCTTGTGGTCAATGACCTCGATGTTGAGCCCGCTGATGAGACTGTACAGGCCATCCGTGACGCGGGTGGTGAGGCAATTGCGTGCGTTGGGAGTGTTAGTGCACCGGATTTTGCGGACCGATTCATTCAAACAGCCGTCAAGGCATACGGCGGTCTGGATATTGTTGTGAACAACGCGGGGTACACCTGGGATAATGTGGTTCAGAAAATGACAGATGAACAATGGTACGCAATGATTGATCTGCATCTAACGGCGCCGTTTCGCATACTGCGTGCCGCGCAGCCTGTAATCAGACAGCTGAGTAAAAGTGAGCTGCAGCAAGGCGAACACAAGATGCGCAAGGTCGTGAACATTTCTTCGGTGGCCGGCTTGTTCGGTAATGCGGGACAGGTGAACTATTCAGCCGCCAAAGCCGGGATTGTCGGTATGACCAAGACGCTTGCCAAGGAGTGGGGTCGCATCAATACAACCGTTAATTGTGTTGCTTTTGGCCTGGTCAAAACACGGCTCACCGGTAGTGCCGCGGACAACGAGATGGCAACGATTGAGGGGCGGGAGATCGCGATTGGCGTCAATCCGGACCTGCTGCAGACGGTTGAACGTTCCATTCCGTTCGGTCGAGGCGCAACACCTGAGGAAGCTGCCGGCGCTGTGTATCTGTTTTGCATACCGGAATCGGATTTCGTCAGTGGGCAGACACTGATGTGTACGGGCGGTATTACCGGTATTTGAGAGAAAGAACATGGTGAATAAAACGGCGAAGCCTGAACTGATTCTTGTCGAGAAGACTGCACGCACGGGCCGTATTGTGCTGAATCAGGAACAAGTGCTGAATCCGCTTAGCCAGCAGAACATTGCCGAGTGCCGCCAGGCGCTTGATCAATTCAGAACTCAAGGGGTCTTTGTCGTGGAACTGACGGGCGCCGGGCGGGCATTCTGCGCCGGTGCGGATCTGGGCTGGGTGGACGGTGTGCTTAAGCAGGGCCAAGGTCGGGCTGAGGAGCGCTATGAAAACAGTTACGCAGCGCTAGGAGATGCGCAGGAACTGGTAAAAGAGATACACACCTTCCCGGGTATTGTCGTTGCTGTTGTTAATGGTCCGGCCGTTGGCGGCGGTGCCGGTCTGGCATTGGCCGCGGATATCACTGTGGCGGCCAAGAGTGCCTACTTCAGCCTACCATTCGTACCGAAACTCGGATTGATACCCGACCTGGGGGCGGTATCATTTTTGCAAGATCGAATTGGTACTGCGCGAACAATGGCTCATTCGCTGCTGGGAGAGCCAATTGACGCTGCGTATGCGGCTGATTCAGGACTGATTTGGGCCTGCTGGGAAGATGGAGAGTTGCAGACCAAGGCACGGGAACTGATAGCTCGAATAGCTGAGTTACCACGATCGGCGGCCGTTGAGGTAAAGCAGTTGGTCAATGGCTCGCGAGGCTGTGTGTTGCACGATTATCTGGAACTGGAGCGAGGTGCACAGGCCAGGCTATTTGGAGACTCTGAAACGCTTGGTGTGCTTAACGAGTATCTGGCGCAACATGGTTCCAGAGTTCACCCCGCAAAGGGGTAAGAAGAGCTGGCCACTGATGACAAGCAAGGTAACTCTGCCAGTCTCTGTGTCATGGTGTTTTTTCCAGGCCTTTCAGAAAAGTTTCCAGGTAGATTTCCTTGATCATATTCAAGTCGCTTCGCTTGTCTTCGTTGTGCCAGAAAACCAGCCAGTTCATAGCGCCAAAAATTGCAGAGGCCGCTATTTTCGGTGATAGAGTGCTTAGCGTCCCGTCCTGAACTCCGTTCCGTATAATGCCCACCAGCGCCGCATCGATTTCCTGTTTCATTTCCTTTAGCGCTTGAATATTTTCGTTAGAAAGTACAATGCTGTTCATGCGGATCACGCACTTACCCAGATCGGAGGAGGTCAGATCCATATAGGTGGTCATGAAAGCCTTTAACTGATTCAGCCCGGTTGAATGGTTGAGTCGTGCTTCGTCCGCTGCTTGTAATAAGGCTGAACGAGTGATTTCGAAAATACCTAGAAATATTGCTTCCTTATTACGAACGTAATAGTAGAGAGAGGGTTTGGTTATGCCCAGCGCATCAGCTAGGTCTGTGAGCGAGGTGTTTTCGTATCCTCGTTCGTTAAACATTTTTGCGGCCGTTTCCAACAGCAGCATGCGTTTGGCTTCGCGCGCCCTTTTGGATCTCGGGCCTTTTACTTGCCAACTTCTCGCATTCATCGTAAGTGTGGTACCACGGTTGCCGGCCCCAGTGCTTTCGTCTGGGCACGCTCGTTCATCAATCTATCTATCAGTACGGCCAGCTTATTGGCTTGCCTTTACCTTATAAGCCATTATAACCTACCAACCGGGCGGTAACATAATGCGTTGGCTTATTGCTGCTGAAACCGTTTCGTTCGTGACTGCGTCCGAATGAACCGGTTGCAGTGAGTGGCTGGCAAGTAAGGAGCGAATGTCACCATGAACATGTTTGTTGCGTTTATCTCAAAATCCATTGTCGGCCTGCTCTGTGTAGTTGCAGCTTGCAAGCTGGCGCTCGCCGAAGACCGTGCAGCGCAACAATACGCGGATACAATTTTCAAGAACGTCAAAGCTTATACAATCAATCCGGCTCAGCCTTGGGCTAACGCATTGGCAATGAAGGATGGACGCATTGTTTACGTTGGGAGCATGGCTGGCGTGGAAGCTTTGCGCGGCGGCGCGACTGAAGTGTTGGACTTGCAGGGGCGTGTGGTCATGCCCGGCTTCGTCAGTGCACACGACCACTTGGTAAGCTCTCTTTGGTTGCTTAGCGGTGTGCAGCTATTTGACGTCACCTCCATTGAACAGGCGTTGCAGCGGGTTAAGGAGTATGCCGACGCGCATCCAGATAAGAAGATAATCCGCGGTATTGGCTGGACAATGAGTACTCTCGGGCGTTATCCAACGGCCAAAGAGCTCGATAGGGCGGTTCCCGATCGACCAGCCTTTCTGATCGACTATACAGGTCATGACGGCTGGCTGAACAGTGCCGCCATGGCGGCTGGTGGCATCGATAAAAACACGGCCGACCGCCAGCCCGGCACCTCTTTCTGGGTTCGAGATGAAACAGGTCAGCCTACAGGAGTGGCTGTGGAACTTGAGTGGATGCCGCCATTTATTGCGGCCGGAGCCTGGCAGCCGGAACAAATGATGCGTGCCAGCACCAGGCAACTGTTCGCGTTGGCTGCGAGTCACGGTGTGACGGCGTTTCAAGATACCGGCCTTATAACACCAACTGCGCTGAATCCGGAGTGGATGAAGGAAGACTTTCGTATCGCAGCCAGTATGCTGGCCGGCCTTCTTAAAGAAGGTGAGCTGCCGCTGAGAGTGCAAATCATGCCCATGCTGAAAGTGCCCGAAGCCAACCTGGTGGATCTGGCCGAATTCACTGCTGACATGATGAATCGCTACGACACTGACCGACTACGGGTGCGCAGCCTTAAAGTCCATCCGGCGGCCAATATGGAAAGCTATGGCTCGCCCTTCGTTGAGCCGTACGCAGGCAAATCGACTCACGGTCATTTCGGAATTTCTCCTAAGACGATCAAGGAGATCATGCTTCAGGCTAATAGGCTTGGAGTGGATGTGGTGCTGCACGCTTGGGGCGATGCCGAAGTGCGTGCCGGTATTGATGCGATTGAATCCAGCAGAAACGCCGGGAACAAAAACGCAAGAAACTCATTACATCATCTGGGCTTTGTACACCCCGATGACTACCAGCGCATCGTTGACCTGGACATACCGATCAATGTAACACCTACGTTCTCAACCGATTGGTCTGGGCAGGACGAGATCTATTCGCGTTTACTTGGTGAGGAGCGGGTATTTGCCGAGATATCGCTGTATCCGAATCTTGCACGCGACGGCGTGAATGTATCCATTTCGGCCGATCTGCCCAGTAGCGGCCCTTTTGAAACACAGGCACCGCTTTACCAGGTGGCCGCAGCCGTAACTTTACGGACGCCTATGGACGGAGAGCGGTCCAAAGCCTATCCACCAGGACGTACTGGTATGACTCTCGAGCAGGCGCTACGTGCGGTGACTATCGATGCAGCCTGGCAGCTCAGGATGGAAGATAAAATTGGTAGCCTGGAAGTTGGTAAGTACGCGGATTTGGTTATTCTGGAACAAAACCCTTTCGAAGTTGCACCCAGTGAAATACATAAAATCAGAGTTCTGGGTACTTTATTGGAAGGCGAGTTCACCTTTCGTGAGGCAGAATTATGAGCCTGACAGAACGTTTCATCCGCTGGTTTGACAGCTCGCGCTTTGGCCATGGGGTGGACCTGTTCTGTGTTCGCTATCTGTATTTCTCACCGATAATCTATGTATTTACGCGCAGCGAGAAAGCCGGCTACAACAAGCCCGGAATTTTCAAAACTTACGGCCGCAAAACCGGACAGTTACACCAGGTAGTGTTGCCCACTTTTCCACACAGCGATGGTGTCAGTGTGTTGATATGCGGCTCGCGCGGCGGTACTCCAGTGGACCCGCATTGGGCAAAAAACCTGCGAGTGCGTGGTGAGGCCATCGTAGAGATGCGTGGCAACACCTTCGAAGCAGACGTGTCGCTGTTGATTGGTGAAGAACACGATCGGGAGTTTGCGCGCCTGTGCAATCTGTCGCCGGTGTATGCGCGCTACCAGGAAGCCTGCAAACAGCACCGGCAACTACCGGTTTTCCGGGTGGTGCGTAAGGATCGGCAGGCACTGACACAGTAGGGCCTGCCCGCGCCGGCATCTAGGGCATATACGCCCCGCCACTCACACTGATCAGTTGCCCGGTGATGTAGCCGGACAAATCCGAGGCCAGAAACAGGCTTAAATAAGCAATGTCCTCGGGTCTGCCGAGGCGGGGAATGGGCAGGCCGCTCATGTTGTACAGCGTACCCTGTTCCAGGGCCTGCTCCATCTCATCCGGGCGGCCCATCATGTCGAAGCCAAAGCGGTTCCAGAAGCTGCCTTCGCCAACATGTTCTTCCTGCTCTGGCACAATCCAGCCGGGGCAGATGTTGTTAACACGCACACCGCGTTTGGCCCACTCCCAGGCCAGTGATTTGCTGAAGGAGTTGACAAAGCCTTTCACGCCGCCGTAGTGCACAATATTGGCCGCGGCCTCGCCGAGCAGCGAGGAGTTGGAGGAAATATTGATGATGGAGCCATGCTCGCGTTGCAGCATGTCATCGGCCACGGCCTGGCAACAGTTGACCACACCGTCAATATTTAAAGCGATCTCCCATTGCCGGGCTTCTCTGTCCAATTCTTCGAAATTAGCCGGGTGAGCCACGCCGCCGGCATTGTTAACCAATACATCCACCGGGCCGAATTGCTCATGGCAGCGGGCTATCATGGCGTCGACGGATTGACGGTCGGTGACATCCGTCGAAACCGCCAGCACTTTGCCGGGCAGGTCATTGGCTTCGGCCTCTGCAGAAAGCTTGGCGCCCGTTTCAACATCTCGTGAGGCCGACACCACGTTCAAACCCTCGCGCGCAAACTCCAGTACCAGGCCGCGGCCAATGCCGCCACTGCCGCCGGTGATAACGGCTGTTTTGCCGGTTAAGCCCAGATCCATTGTGTGCCTCCAATTTGGCTGGCGATGAAGTAAAGTGGTTTTGATGGTGCCAGCATAGCATTGGCAGTGTCTGTGTCGGATTGCAGCAAAGTTAGCTGGAAATAGAGCGGGAAGGGACTTTACGCAAAATTATATAGAATATAGAATGTCAAATCCTGCGGCTGAGAGATATAACTAGCAAGATGCGACTGAACACTCCTGTCATCGTCGGTATGTGGTTATTTTTACTCGGATTTTTGTCAGCTTGTGACGGTGGCACCGCGGGCGGTGAGCAGGAAGCCAATGGCGGGCTGACAACCGTGCGAATTGCTCCGTGGGGGCCGAAGTTTATTGATTTTATAGACTTTTATGTCGCCGAGGAATTGGGTTACCTGGCCGACGCCGGCATCCGGCTGGAACAATTATCTGCCGAAGGTGCCGGGGATGCCGTCCGGTACGTCGTGGCAGGCAATGCTGATATCGCCATGGCTGACCCTTTTTCGGGCTATTTTGCGATCCAGCAGGGAGCGGACATTCAGGGTTTTTACTGCCCGTATCCGAAAAGTTGGATGAAGCTGGTCGTCAATACCGCAAAAGGTATCCGGGAACCGGCCGATCTCAAGGGCAAAACTCTGGCGGTTACCTCGCAGGCTTCCACCAGCCGCTACTACGCTATGTTCTTTCTCGCGGCGAATGGTTTGTCAGAAGACGATGTGACCATGGCGTCGGTAGGACGGGATTTCGCTTCAGTTCTGCTTGGTGGCACGGTCGATGCGGCATCCACCTGGGATAGCATTAACTGGGCCATGTTCCAGCGTGGCGGCGATCCGCAGGAACAGGGGTTTGCGATTTGGGATTATGAGCAAGTACCCGGGCCTAACGATATTTATTTTGCCCGTCGTAGCTGGTTGCAGGAAAATGAAGCCACTGCCGGCAAGCTGATCACGGCCATTCAGAAGGCTAAGCACTGGATTGCGAACAATCCCGAGCAGGCCGTGGAGATTGGTGCCAGGCATGCGCTTGGCGCCGACAATCCGGGGCGCAATCGGGCAATTATCGATATGCGCATCGACATGCAGTCATCCGGGCCGGGTGTCGCGGCTAACGGCATAGGCTGGTGTGACCCTGAATCCATGCAGGCTGTTGCCGATCAGGCCGTGACTATTGGAATTCTGCGCGAGCGCATCGATATTGCGAGCGTCATCACCAACCGCTTTCTCACCGAGGACGCTGATGCATCGGACGAAGAGGTTTCGCAATGAGCGCCTCCAAACAAACCGTGGAACGCGGACGCATCGAAATCAGACAAGCCAGCAAAGTCTACGATTCTGCAGCCGGCGACATTTTGGCGCTGGACTCCATCGAGCTTGATATCGAACCCGGGGAGTTTGTGTCTATCGTGGGCCCCAGCGGTTGCGGTAAAAGCACTCTGCTGCGCTGTATTGGCGGGCTGTTATCGCTCTCGTCCGGCGAAATTGTCATCGGAGGCAAAACAGTCACGGAACCGGACCCGCGAATCGGTTACGTGTTTCAGAAAGCCGTGCTCCTGCCTTGGCGAACCATTGAGGAAAACGTTTTGCTACCGTTTGAAATCAATGGCACGGTCGACGATACCGCTCGGGAGAAAGTGTATTCCGTGCTCAAAATGGTGGGTCTTGAAGATTACCTGCATCACCACCCCAATGAACTATCCGGGGGCATGCAGCAGCGGGTGTCGGTAGCGCGGGGCCTGGTCATGCAGCCGGAGATCCTGTTGATGGATGAGCCGTTTGGAGCCCTGGACGCGCAAACCCGGGACACAATGAATGTGGAACTGTTGAGAATCTGGGCTGAGGCGGGAACCACCATCGTGTTTGTCACCCATGATATCGGCGAGGCGTTGTTCCTCTCTGACAGGGTATTGATGCTGACCGCTCGGCCCGGCAGGGTGCGCGATGTCCTCGACGTGCCCATGCCACGACCAAGGTCTTTCGAAAAAGTTGAAGGAGACGAGCGATTCTGGCAACTGCGGCAGGTAATTCGGGAGGCGTTGGCATGAATGGTAAAGGCTGGTTGTCAGAGAAGTGGCTGGGCCGCATTCTGGTGGTGGTTTCCGCTGTGCTGTTGTTGTTGTTGTGGCATTTCCTGGCGGCGCAAACGTCTTCTCTGATTTTGCCCAGTCCCTGGGCTGTAGCCACCCGATTGGTTGAATTTGTCGGTAGCGGTAGAGCCTGGCCACACATCTGGCTGACCACGCAGGAAATTCTGGCCGGATTCGCGGTTGGGAGCATTCTTGGTATTGGCATCGGCGTACTAGCCGCCGAGGTCAGTATTGCCCGGCGCGTGATCATGCCTTATGTCATTATTACTCAGGCGCTGCCAAAGTTTGCCCTCGCACCCATCCTGGTGATCTGGTTTGGGTTTGGAATGGGGCCAAAAGTGGTAATAGCTGCCCTGATCGCCTTTTTCCCGTTGATGGAGAACACTTACCTTGGCTTGACCAGCACATCTTCGGATCAATTGGAGCTGTTTAAGGCGTTGCGCGCGTCGCGGCGCACAACCCTGTTCAAGCTCAAGTTTCCGCATGCCATTCCCGCCATTTTCAGCGGCCTTCGCGTTGCTCTGATGCTCAGCCTGGTGGGGGCGGTGGTCGCGGAATATGTTGGGGCCAACAAGGGGCTTGGTGCATTAATCATTGTTTCCCAGGGAACTCTCGACACTGAGCTCATGTTTGTCGCCTTTGTGCTGTTAACCGCCCTTGGTGTAACGCTGGATAAGTGCCATGAGTTGATCTATGGCCTGGTTGAGAAACGTCTGTATGGCAAACGCTCGAAGAGCGGTTCTACCGGCGTATCGGTGTAAGCTGCTATTGCATGCTTACGAAAAATAAATATTGTTAGTACAGGAGAAGTTGAATGGATATTGGGTGGAGGATTCCGTCCTATGCTCGTGAAGGGGGGCCTGCTTCCGTCTCTCGCGGGCTGGTACCGTATTGCAAAAAAGTGGAAGACTCAGGCTTTGAAGCCATTTGGGTCATTGATCACCTGCTGGTGGCGCCGAATGTATACTCCACCGCCTGGCTGGACCCGCTGATTACACTGGCGGCGGTCGCCGGCTGCACTGAGCGCATCAAGTTGGGAACGTCCATTCTGTGCGCGCCAATGCGTCACCCAACGATGACAGCCAAGGAAGTTGCAAGTATCGACCATCTAGCTGGCGGCGGCCGTATGATCCTGGGCGTCGGTACCGGCCATGATGAACTGGAGTTTGATTCGGTAGGCGTCTCCAAAAAAGAACGAGGCAAGCGTACTGACGAGGCCCTTGAGCTGATCCAGCGCCTGTGGACCGAAGATGATGTTCACTACGAGGGTAAGTACTATCAGGTAAATGGCATCACTCTTTACCCGCGGCCGGAAAAACCAATTCCAATCTGGATTGGCGGAGGCTCGCAGGTCCATATGGCCACCAACTTTGATTTGCCGAATATGGCTCCGGCAGTACTTGAGCGGATCACGCGCAATTCGGGTTGGATTTGCCGATCCAGTGGTACTGACGAGAGTATCCTGCAAAAGGATATCAGCACGGTAACCAAACATCTGGACAAGGTAAAAGGTTTGGACGATTTCACGGTCGCTCACGCCCAGTGGATCCATGTTGTTGAAACCAGCGACAGGGACAAGGCTATCGAGGAGCAGTTGGCAGCGTATCGCACCGTGATGGATCATCGACGTACCGACCAGGATCTGCAGCATTCCTATCTGTTTGGAACCATCGATGATCTGATTGCGAGGATTGGCCGGATCAGGGAGGCCGGCGTGCAACATCTTATGTTCAATCCGCTCGTCGAGGATGAAGCCCAGATTGATTTGTTTGTTAAAGAAATCATGCCAAACATCTGACACTAACAGGCATTGGCAGACGGAAACAGGAGGGGTATATGCAAACCGTTTTACATAATATCGGCCAGACCTACAGCGGTATATTGGGTTCCCCGACCGTGGAAGCGGATACTATTGTCATCGAAGATGGTGTAATAAGCAGCTTCGACGCGGCATCGGCGCCAAATCCCGATACCATCATTGACTGTAAGGGTATGGTGGTTGCCCCTGGTCTGGTTGATACGCACATCCATCCGACCATTGGCGACTGGGGTACTAAACAGCAATCGATCGGGTTTCTTGAGCGTATGGTGCATGGCGCGGTAACACGGGCAATATCAGCCGGCGAGGTGCATGTGCCCGGGCGCACAGGTGCTGACAGTGCGCTGGCCATTGCGCAAGCCGCTTTTTATTCTTTTCAATCGTTCCGGCCCTTGGGAATCCGGGTGCATGGCGGCGCCATGCTGTTCGAGACAGACACTGAATTTCATCACATAGATCAAGCCTTCGCCTCAGGAATGCGTATTATCGGCGAAGTAGGCATCGGTTCCCTCAAGGACCCGGTGCGCTCCGGTGAACTGTCTTTGTATGCGCGTAACCTGGGTATGACTGTCCACATGCATTGCGGTTGTACGTCGGATCGTGGCCCGGGCGGTGATGCACACCCCCATTTTTCAGCCGGGGACGTGCAGCTTGTTCAGCCATCGATCGCGTCACACGCCAATACTTTTGCGTCGTTGTCTGATGAGGATGTTGATCTGCTCTGCGACGATGATGGCCCGCCATATGTGGAAGTGGTACAGGCTGGCGGAGTCAAAAAGATGCTGCGGGTCGTGAATCGTCTGCTTGAAAAAAATGCTCTGCACCGCTTACTCATTGGTACCGACACACCAACCGGTTACGGGGTGGCGCCGTTGGGAATTCTGAAAACGATCGGTGATATATGTTCTCTGGCCGATGTCTCACCCGAACGGGTCTGGGCGGTGGCTTCGGGTCAGGGTGCAAGAGCCTTCGGCGTGGAAGGTAATACAGTGGAAATCGGGGCGGCGGCAGATCTTGTGGTGATCGATGCATCGCTTGGTTCCTGTGAGGAGAACGCTACAGCCGCACTGGCCGAAGGTGAGTTCCCGGGTGTTGCGGTTGTCCTAACGGATGGGCAGGTTCGGGTCAATGGGTCACTGTGCACGCTAAGAGCGCGCCGGGTGGCTGATATTGAGTATCGGAGTAACCACTAGTCGCTGTTCATGCAGCTATAAATGTATAAAATACGCGGGCTTTTGCTTACATGAGGGTTTGAACATCAGTGAACAGGTTTGAACGTCCGAAGACTGCTCAGGAAGCCGTTTTGCTGGAGATCAGGGAACGCTTGCTGAACGGCGTGATCCAACCTGGTGACGCTATCCGGCCGGATGCGATCGGCGAACAACTGGGCGTATCGGCCGTGCCAGTGCGCGAGGCTTTACGGATCCTGGAGGGAGAGGGTCAGGTAAAGTATCGCCCGCACCGTGGTTACCTTGTCGTTGAACTCGATCTGGCGGATCTGAAGGAAATTCACAAGCTGCGCTCGATTCTGGAGGCGGAGGCTATTCGCAATGCCCTGCCGAAACTGACTGATTCGGACCTGCAACAGATGCGGGCTGCCGCGGAAGAAATGGAAAGCGGCGGTAGTGATGTATTGCAGGTGAAGGCCGCCAATCGACGTCTGCACTTTACCCTGATGGAAGCTGCGAGCATGCCTCATTTGCTGCGGCTGATTGGCTGGTTATGGGATTCGTCCGAATCCTACTGTTCGCGCTTTTTCATGCTGCCAGAGAATCGGGAGCGAACCGATCGAGAACACCGAGAAATCATTGCCGCCGCCGAGGACGGTAAGGCCGAGCTGCTCATTGAGCTTCTGGATGTTCATCGCGCACACGCACTGCAACAGCTGGAGCAGGACCTCGGCACCGTGGGCAGCCAGATAAAAAAATAGGTTAGGCGGCGGCAGTCTGGCCGCCCTTATGCACGTGCTATTTAGTCCTGCGAGCGTGCTGCCTCAATATCCTGCATATCAATGTCGCGATTGCCAATACGTGGAAACGGGCGGCCGCCGCTGGCACCGGCTATTGCCACAACCACTTCATCGGCACGCGGCGCATCATCAATATTGCTGGTCACAGTGTGGTAATGTGAGCGTGTCAATAACTCCAGTTTGCTGACCATCGGCACCGTAATGGTAGTGCCGGGGCCACCGCGGGTGTTGGCAAACACCAATGTGCTTTTGCCATCGATACGCTTGCGGATTTGCTCGCCGAACAGCAGCGTGTGCACCATGGCTGAAGCATGCTCCAGCTCACCATTGACACCGACCACAGAAGCCTTGCCGCAGGACTGTATGGCCTCTGCCGAGCCAAAAGTTTCCAGCAGCTTGTCACCCAGTAAGGCACCAAGGTCTGCCGCGAAGCGTCTAATCTCCTCACGTAGGTCTTCAACAAAAGGTTGACCGGCCCAGGGGTTGCGCATCACTGCGGCGACCAGTGCGGTCTTCAGCGGCGGTGACACCGGGCGGTCAGCCTCCGTGTGCAATTCTTCTACCGTAATGTGTAATTTGCGAATTTCTTTTTCCAACATGGCTGTATTCTACTCCCGTTACTTCTTGCCCAGCAGGTCTATTTTTCGCTGCTCGATTTTGGTTCTGAGCGGCGGAAAAATTTCATCAGGGTCGATTTGCACCGATAACAGTACAGGCCCGTCTGCCTGCATAGCCCAGGTGAACGCATCATCCAGTGCGGCTGTTTCAGCGACCGTGCGACTGGGTACGCCCATGGCATCCGCCACTTTGGCAAAATCGATCGATTCGAGGCGTACAAAATGGTGCTCGCCATACATTTCCTCGGCCTGGTGCTTAAGAATACCCAGGGCACCGTCGACAAAAACAATGGCCACCAGCGACACGCCCAGCTCTTTCGCTACGGCCAGCTCACCCATGGTGTGAACAAAACCTCCATCGCCTGAAATCGAAATGATACGGGTGGTCGGCTCTGCAACGCAGGCGCCGATGGCAGCGGGAAGGCTGAAACCCATCGCATCGAATTCACAGGACTGCAGTAAGGCCTCAGGCCGCTTGATGTCCAGTTGCTCACACACCCAAAGTCGATGATTACCGATATCGGCCGTTACGATGGTCTTGTCACTGGCCTGTTGATTTAGCGTTTGCATCACCTCGGCGGCGCTCAGACCCTGCGCCGGGTTATTCTGTGGTGCGGAGCGCTCTGGCTTGCCGCTGAACCAGGCCTCGCGTTTCCCGGTGAATTGACCGTCGAGCGCATCCAGCAGGCTGCCTGCATCGCAGACGATGCCTTGCTTAACCGGGTAAACGCGATTGATTTGCGAGGCATCGGCATCGACCTGGATCAATTGCGCATCCTCGGCAAACAGTGTCGGGCGCCAGCCAAAGGTGGTCTGTTCGCCCAACGCACAACCGATAATCAGCACCGTGTCAGCTGCGGCCATAGCATCGCGGGCACTGTTGGGGCCATAAAAACCCAGCATCCCCATGCTGAGCGGGTTGTTTGTGTTAATGGAGCCAACGCCGGAACGACTGGTGGCAACCGGTGCACCAAGGCTCGCGGCAAGTTTCTCCAATTGCCCGGCACTGCCGGAACGCAATACACCGTGACCGGCGAGGATGGCCGGCTTTTTACTGTTCGCCAACAAGGCCGCCAGCGCATCGACATCCTGACTGGAAGGCAGGCAGGGGCTGCTGTCGGCCACGTCCAGAGTGGTTTCCACTCCTTGCTCTGCCTGCAGGTTCTGTGGCAGAGCGATATGAACTGGTCCCGGTCTTCCGGTCACTGCCAGTTGCAGGCCGGTGGCGATCAGGTTGGGCACTTCTTCCAGCGAGACTGCTTGTACCGAGCGTTTGCAGAATGGCGCGAACAAACTAACGTTGTCGCAATACTGCAGAATATTGCGATGTATGTAGCGGCGATCTACCTGTGCACTCAGTACCAGTAATGGAATGGAGTCGGCATGTGCGTTGGCGACTGCTGTGATCAGATTGGTGGCTCCAGGTCCCGGTGCACCGGAAAACACAACACCTGGTTTGCCTGTGGTCAAGGCATAGCCCGATGCCATATAGCCGGCGCCCTGCTCGTGTCGGGCGGCAACAATAGCCAGCGAAGCCTGACGACCGATACTGTTATAGGTGGGAAGAAAATGTCCTCCGGCAACGGTGAACACAGTGTCGATGCCGGCATTGCTGATGGCACTGGCGAGTAAGTCGCGGCCAATAACCGCATTGTCTGTTGTCACAAATAGTCTCCTCTGTCGTGGTGTTCCTTGCAAACAGGTTCTGTACCGGCATTTAACAATGCCATGGGTATCATTGCTCTTTGTTAAGCCCGCGGGGGACGCGGGCTTAACGGCCTGAGATATTGAGGGCCGCTGTCGCGCACGCGCCCCTATCGGAGGCTAGAAGTCATAGCCTACCGTGATGCCCGCGGTTGCAGGCGGCAGATACGTGTTGGTGATCGCTCTGCCGAGCGCGTTCACAAACGCCCCACCTGCAACCAGTTCGTCGGTAACGTTTTTGCCCCATACGTTAACGGTCAGTTTTTCATTTGGCGATGTGTACATCACATTCAGGTCCACAAGCGTATAGCCTTCCTGGCTGGTGATGTCGTCGTTAAACTCCGTGTAGTACTGACGGCTTTTGTAGGATGCATTGGCTCCAAAGGTCAGCGCCGCTCCATTGGCGAGTGGCAGCTCATACTCACCGCGAATAAAGTAGCTGAACTCGGGAGCCTGGCGTAAGGAGTTACCGCTCAGGTCAATAATCTCAGCTGCAGCGGTAATCGGATTGTCGGTGGTGTAGTCAGTGAACTCGGTTTCCAGCCAGGCCAGACTGCCGCTCAGGGTGAACTGCTCGGTCACCAGCCAGGTGCTCTCCGCTTCGATGCCGTAGCCTTCCGCCGACGCGGCGTTTTCAAAGATACCAAGCAGTACCCCGGGGGCGGTTTCCCGCGTCCGGTCAAGCTGCATGTCCTCAACTTCGAAGAAGAAGCCGGCCAAATTCAGCTTGAGCCGTTGATCGAGAAATTCACCCTTAAAGCCGGCTTCAAAATTATCGATAAGCTCGGGCTCAAGAATCGGTGTTACCTGACCGCCCTGGAATGCGCCACCCTTAAATCCTTCCGAGTAAGTGAAATAGGTCAGAATGTTCTCGTTCGGCCGCCATTCAACGCCTACTGAAGGCTTGAAGTTGGAGAAGCTGTCTTCATCCTCGAAGCGCAGATCCAGGTCGATCGCGAAGATGGCGCGCTGGGTGTTGCCACCGCGTTCCTCGTCGGTCCAGCGGCCGCCCAGGTTCAAGGTCAGGTTGTCGGTGAGATCGTATTCAAAATTGCCGAACAATGCGATGGACTCGATATCTACATCGGCCGTGAAGAACACATTGCGAACCAAACCGTCTGCGGCACGGGCAAAACCGATCTGATTTGCATTGGTAAAGTGTTCATCGTAATACCAGAATGCCAGCAGGCCTCGCATGCGGTCACCTTCATAATGCAGCTGCAATTCCTCGCTGATTTGTTCACTGGTGGTGCGATTATCCTGTATCTGATTATTGATATTAGTGGAGAAATCAATATCTTGAAGCAGGCGCACGTTCGAGTCGCGGTAGTTGGTGATAGAGGTCAAGCGCCACTGGTCGTTAAAGCGCCAGTTTAAGGTTGCGGTGGTTGAAACAGAGTCACGCTGGTTTTTGTTGTCTAACTCCGACGCTACATTGCGCTGTCCCACGGCAAAGCCGCCGGCACCCGGAGGCGGCAGAAATGTCGGGTCAAGATTGGACAGAGACTCGATGTATTTCAGCCCCAGGCCGGCATCGTCTTCGTCATGCCATTCACTGGAAAGCAGCAGATCAACATCGTCACTGAAGTTGAACTGCAGGTGCACGCGAGCTGATTTTTTATTGGCGTCGTCCACGTCGTTTCCTGACAGTTCATTAATGCCGTAGCCATCCCGGTCGGTGTGCTTGACCGAGATGCGGCCCAGTATCCTGTCGGTCAATGGACCACCGACTGCGGCTTCGGTGCGCAACAGAGAATCTGTACCGGCCGTTACCCGCACATAGCCTTCATACTCCTCGCTTGGTTTGCGGGTGATCAGGTTGATCGCCCCGCCGGTAGCGTTCCGGCCGTATAAAGTACCCTGTGGACCGCGCAAAACCTCTACTCGATCCAGATCGAAAAATGAGCCAAGCTGCGAATAAGACAGAGAATTCACCGCGCCATCGACGTGTAAGGCTACGGAAGGATCAACACCGGCAAAAGAGCTGTTCAGCCCGATACCACGGATAAATATTTTTGCGAAGGCAAAGTCGTTGCCGGCGGACAAGGACGGGACCATGCCCTGCAGATCCTCAACGGTATCGATCTGGAACTCTTCCATACGGTCACCGGTCACTGCGGAAACGGCGAGATTAACGTCTTGCAGGCTCTCCTGTCGCTTTTGCGCCGATACGATGATTTCTTCGAGCATTCCTGCGCTATTGACCGCCATGGGTGCCATGAGCAAAGGCACTGCCAGGACGAGCGGTTTACTGTTCTGCTTGAGCGTTTTCATTGTGATACCTCGTTGCTGTTCGAATCGATTGCTGCTGGTGATGAGAAACGCGCCGGCCATTGCGTGACAACCTGAATGGGCCAACAAGTTCATAAGCCACCTTTGTCAGGGAAGCCTTGAAGGGCTTTATATCATCGATCATATAGAATATCAAATAAATGATATGACCGATATTTATCCAGTGCGGGAAGGCACCTTTGGGGGGCAAAGGCTTGGAAAGTGCGAGAGCGTCGCGTTGTTAAAGGGGCTCGCCGTAGTTCATGACCGACAGCAAGCGAATGGGCACCTGGCGCAGTTCTTCAGGACCGTGCGGTATTTCACCTTCGAAAGTCAGGCTGTCGCCCGCTTGCAAATGGTAGGTGTGATTGCCGTGCCGGTAGATCAACTCGCCTTCCAGTAAATGGATGAATTCCGTGCCGGGGTGGGCAAAGGTGGGAAACACTTCGCTGGCATCGTCCATGGTAACCAGAAATGGCTCTATGTTGCGGTGTGGCCCCAGGTGGTAGCACAGTAAATGGTAGGTGTGCCCGCGCTCGGTGCCGCGTTTGACAACCTCAAGCCCCTGGCCCCGCTTGACCAGCTGGGCAGAGCCTTCGGGGCGTTCGAAATCGTTAAACAGGGTGGATAAATGCAAACCAAGCGCCTTGCAGACTTTGTGCAGGGTTTCCAGGCTGGTTGATACCTGGGCATTCTCGATACGGCTTAGCATGCCCTGGCTGATGCCGGCCAATTGCGCGACATCGATAATCTTCAGGCCCTGTGACTGCCGTTCCTGGCGCAGTTTCGCAGCCAGGTACCGGTCAAGCTTCAGGTTGGGATCGCTGTTGGTCATCGCAGGCATGAATTGTCCGGGGTGCTTGTCGTAAAAGTTTACTGATAGTAATATTGTTTTTCTACTGGTAATAAAACGCCGAGTCTATCCATAAATCGCGCGTCCAGGCTCGCACATAGTAGCTCACACAGAAGAGGGGTCCCACATGAACCTAGAGCAAGCCAAGAAGTTTCTGAAAGAACACAACATCAAGTTCGTTCTGGCACAGTTTGTAGACATCCACGGTGTGGCCAAGACCAAATCGGTTCCGGCACACTGTCTGGAGGATGTCGTCACTGATGGGGCCGGTTTCGCCGGCTTCGCGGTCTGGGGGCTTGGGCAGGAACCGCATTCCCCGGATTTCATGGCACGCGGTGACCTCAGCAGTCTGAGCCTGGTGCCCTGGCAGCCGGGTTATGCACGTATCGCCTGTACCGGCCACGTCAATGACCAGCCGCACCCGCTGGACTCACGCCAGGTATTGCTGACCCAGATCGAACGCTTGAACGAACGAGGCTGGACGCTCAACACTGGCCTTGAACCGGAGTTTTGCCTGCTAAAGCGCAATGAAGCGGGGCGAATTGTGCTCGCAGACGACACCGATCGTCTTGACAAGCCCTGCTATGACTACAAGGGCCTCTCCCGGTCGCGGGCGTTTCTTGAAAAATTCGTGGGTTCTTTGCAGGAAATAGGCCTGGATGTCTATCAGATTGATCACGAGGACGCGAACGGTCAGTTTGAGATCAACTACACCTACAGTGATGCCCTGAGTTCCTGTGATCGTTTTGTGCTGGTTCGTATGGCTGGCAGCGAAATTGCCAATGAGATGGGAATGATCTGTTCGTTTATGCCCAAACCGGCGGCCACACGTACCGGTAACGGCATGCATATGCATATGTCGATTGCGACCGAAGACAACGCCAATATTTTCAGCGACGACAATGACAAAAATGGCCTTGGCTTGTCGCCCGTTGCCTATCATTGGATGGGTGGGCTTATTCATCATGCGCGCGCCCTGTGTGCGATAGCAGCGCCCACCGTTAATTCCTACAAGCGCCTTGTTGTTGGCAATGCGCTGTCCGGTGCGACCTGGGCTCCCGCTTATATTTCCTACGGTGATAATAACCGCTCTTCCATGGTGCGGGTGCCTTATGGGCGTCTGGAACTGCGCCTGGCGGATGCCGGTTGCAACCCGTACCTGGTGCATGCAGCCGTGATAGCCGCTGGCCTGGACGGGGTCGATCGCAAACTTGATCCGGGTGAACCCAGAAACATCAACCATTACACCCAGAGCGCGGAAGAGCTGGCCGAGATGGGGGTGCATACGCTGCCGCAAAGCCTGCACGAAGCGCTGGTAGACCTGCAAACTGATTCGTTATTCGCGGAGCAACTGGGTGAAGGGTTAATGGAGGAATTCATGAAGCTCAAAAGCATGGAGTGGGTAGAGTACCAGCGTCAGGTGTCGGAGTGGGAACTGGAGCATTACGCCGAGTTTTTCTAGGCCAGGCGGACACTGCTAGCTTTTCATTTTAAAACTGCATGAGTGAGAGAGATCGATGTGCGGCATAGTTGGTTTGTACTTAAAAAACCCTGCTCTGGAACCCCGGCTGGGGGAAATGTTTGCTCCGATGCTGGTTGCTATGAGTGGTCGCGGGCCCGACAGTGCCGGCTTTGCAATTTATCGGCGGCCGGCGGATGACTCTACTATCAAGGTGACCTTGCAAAGTACAGCCATCGATCGGGATTGGTCCGCTGTGCAGGAATCCCTTGGTGCGGTGGGCGATGATATTCTTGTTACGCCAAATGCTAATGCAGCGGTAGTTGAAATAAAAGCCGGTGAGCAGGAAATACGTGACGTTCTGGAAAAAGAACACCCGGACTTGCGCATCATGAGCATAGGTCATTCTATCGAAATACTGAAAGAAGCCGGTTTGCCAGTGGATATTGTCGCGCAATATGGATTGGTGGGTATGAGTGGCAGTCATATTATCGGCCATACGCGAATGGCAACGGAGAGTGACGTTACAACCGAAGGGTCACATCCGTTTTCAACCGGAATGGATCTGTGTCTGGTGCACAACGGCTCGTTCTCTAACCATAACCGCTTACGCGAAGTGCTGCGCCGCAAAGGCATTCAATTCGAAACTGATAACGATACCGAGGTGGCAGCGGGCTACCTCACATGGCGGCTTCAGGAGGGCGATGCACTGGAGGAAGCCCTGGAGCACGCACTGCGCGATCTGGATGGTTTTTATACCCTGGCGATCGGCACGAAAAATGGATTTGCGGTGCTGCGGGACCCCATTGCCTGCAAGCCTGCGGTAATGGCGGAAACAGATGACTACGTGGCTATTGCGTCCGAATACCAGTCTCTGGCCCATTTGCCGGGAATCGAGTCGGCTCGATTGTGGGAACCCGAGCCCGCGAGGGTTTATGTCTGGGGCGAACAGGTCGCTGCCTGAACATGGCATATATGTAAACAGTGACAGAGTTAACTATGAGAAATTTCGATTGTGACCTGCATTCAGTACGGGAATTGAACCAGGCTCTGCACGATGTGCAAAGCGATGGTGAGAGTTTCAATGTCCTCAACGTAAAAGGTCAGCATGCACTTGCCTGTGGTATAACCCATAACATAAACGTTAGTCTGCAGGGGCATGCGGGTTACTATTGTGCCGGCATGCATCAACGTGGGACAGTGACGGTGCATGGCAATGTAGGTGTCGGTGTCGCAGAAAACATGATGTCCGGCACGGTCCATGTAACCGGGAATGCCAGCCAGTCAGCCGGTGCAACGGCACACGGTGGTTTATTAATTGTTGATGGTGACGCCGCTGCTCGCTGCGGCATTTCGCTGAAAGGTGGCAGTATTGTCGTGAAAGGCAGTGTGGGTCACATGAGTTGCTTCATGGCTCAGGCCGGCACACTGGTGGTATGTGGTGATGCCGGTGAAGCCTTGGGGGATTCGCTGTATGAAACCCGAATCTTTGTGCTCGGAGAAGTTGAATCGCTGGGGGCCGGCTGCGAACGGAAAACCAGCACCGCCGAGGATCTGTCGATTCTGTCGGACCTGTTGGCTAAGGCTGAAATCGACATTGATCCGGCTCAATTCGCGCAGTACGGCAGTGACAAATCGCTGTATAACTTCAGCGTCGACAACGCAGTACTACCGGAGGTGTCACGATGAAGCCAAAAGCGCCAGGGCTGGTTGAATCCGCGCTGTTTGATCGACGAACGATAGCAGAGATTGACCGGGCGGCTACCACGGGTATTTATGATATTCGCGGCTTTGGCGCCAAGCGCAAGCTGCCGCATTTTGATGACCTGCTTTTTTTGGGTGCGAGCATGTCGCGCTATCCGCTTGAAGGCTATCGAGAAAAATGCGCGACCGATGTGACCCTTGGGGACCGCTTTGCGAAGCGACCTGTAAAGATTGATATTCCCATTACCATCGCTGGTATGAGCTTTGGCGCCCTCAGCGCCAATGCCAAAGAAGCGCTGGGGCGTGGCGCCAACCTGATGGGCACATCGACGACTACCGGTGATGGTGGTATGACCCCCGAGGAACGGGGCCACTCCAACAAGCTGGTCTATCAGTATCTGCCATCGCGCTACGGCATGAACCCCGACGATCTGCGCAAAGCGGACGCGATAGAAATAGTGCTGGGTCAGGGTGCCAAACCCGGTGGTGGCGGCATGCTGCTGGGGCAGAAGATAACCGATCGTGTTGCTCAAATGCGTACCTTGCCGAAAGGCGTGGACCAGCGAAGTGCCTGCCGGCACCCGGACTGGACCGGCCCGGATGACCTGGCTATCAAAGTGATCGAGTTGCGTGAAATCACGGATTGGCGCGTGCCGATCTATATGAAAATCGGTGCAACGCGCACCTACTATGACGTTAAGCTGGCCGTTAAGGCCGGTGCTGATGTCATTGTGCTTGACGGGATGCAAGGAGGCACCGCCGCCACGCAGGACGTGTTTATCGAGCACGTCGGTATTCCCACGCTGGCGGCCATACCGGAAGCGGTTCAGGCGCTACAGGAAATGGACATGCACCGCAAAGTGCAGCTGGTCGTGTCGGGAGGTATCCGCAATGGTGCCGATGTGGCGAAATGTCTGGCGATGGGTGCAGATGCCGTGTCGATCGGTACGGCCGCATTAATTGCTCTGGGCTGCAATCATCCGAATTATGATGACCAGTATCGTGACATCGGTTCGGCGGCGGGTTTCTACGACGATTATCACGAAGGGCTTTGCCCAGCCGGAATATCCACTCAAGATCCGGACCTTATGAGCCAACTCGACCCGGAACTGGGCGGCCGGCGTCTGGCGAATTACTTGCAGTGTATTACCCTGGAAGCACAGACCATAGCGCGCGCCTGCGGTAAATCACACGTGTTGAATCTTGAGCCTGAGGATCTGGTGGCGGTATCGGTGGAAGCCGCCGCAATGGCCAGAGTGCCCCTGGCGGGCACCAAATGGATTCCGGGTTGGAGCTAGATCACTAAATTACGCCTTTGTTGCGCAGCTCGACGATTTTACTTTCCGAGTACCCTAACAGTTCTGTCAGAACCTCGTCGGTGCTTTCACCCAACTGCGGCGGTGGACGGTCGTAGCTGATCGGTGTGCGGCTGAACCTGATCGGGTTGGCCGCCAGTTCGATGTGGCCACTTCTGGGCTCAGGAATGGACACCCGCATATTGCGCGCCTTGATTTGCGGCGCGGCAAACACTTGGTCAATGCTGTTAATCGGCCCGCAGGGCACACCAGCCTGCTCCAGCAGGTCGATCCAGTACCGGGTTGAGTGTGCCCGTATGGTATCGGCAATTGTGGCGCACAGGGTTTCCCGGTTTTCCACTCTTAGTCGATTGGTCTGGTACAGATCCGAGCTGGCGAGGTCCGGCCGAGCGGCCGCGTTGCAAAAGCTCTGAAACTGCTGATCATTGCCGACCGCCAGGATAATATGTCCGTCGGCACTGGCGAACGCCTGATAAGGTACTATATTCGGGTGCGCGTTCCCCAGGCGTTGCGGCACCATGTTGCCGACCAGGTAATTGCTGGCCTGGTTGGCCAGGACGGCTGCCTGCACGTCCAGCAGCGCCAGATCAATGTACTGCCCTTCGCCGGAGGTTGCGCGTTCCAGCAACGCGGCCTGCACCGCGTTGGCAGCATACAACCCGGTAAACAGGTCAGACACAGCAACACCGACTTTGGTGGGCATACCACCGGCTGAGTCCGGTTCGCCGGTGATACTCATCAGCCCGGCCATACCCTGAATAAGAAAATCATAACCCGCCCGTTGTGCCAGCGGGCCGGTCTGGCCGAAGCCGGTAATCGAGCAATACACCAGCCGCGGGTTGATGGCTTGAATGCTCGCATAATCAAGCTGGTACTTCTTCAGTCCGCCAGTCTTGAAATTTTCCACCAATACATCTGATTGGCGCGCCAGGTCACGGACCAGTTTGGCGCCTTCCGCCTGGTTGATGTCGATTGTAATGGAGCGCTTGTTGCGATTCGCACAGCAAAAGTAGGCTGCATCACTGGTATCTTCGCCGGCCCGGTCTTGCAGGTAGGGCGGCCCCCAACCGCGGGTGTCATCGCCCTGGCCAGGGCGCTCAACCTTGATGACATCCGCACCAAGGTCGGCGAGTAATTGCGTGGCCCACGGTCCAGCCAAAATCCGGCTGAGGTCCAGTACACGGTATCCGCTGAGTGGTTTGTGCATGCCGTTAAACCCTGTGGATCTGAAAAAGTGCGTACGCGCGGGTGCGCCAATACCGGAATATTATCGCACACAAAAAAGTGATATCACTATTACTTATGCCGTCATCGTGACATAATACGCGCTACGTACTGGCCGGGGTTAGAAACCATGCAAGCCAAGCGATCACGCAGCTGGCAATATTGTTCGGCTATCTTTTTCATGCTGTGCGTATTTACGTTCAGTCCCTGGAATCTCGCGCCGGGCAGGATAAGCCCTTTTCTGCTTGGCCTGCCCTATACCCTTTGGGTCAGCATTCTACTGGCTTTCGCTTTTCTGATACTGACGATTGTGGCAGCCAGCATACGCAGCAGGAACTCCGAACCAGAAGATCCCGATGAAACGGAGAACCGCTCATGAGCGGCTGGCTCATGGTGCTGGGCGCCTGCTACGTTGCGGCCCTGGTATATGCCACACTGGATGCCAGGCGTCGGGTTAAAAGTGCTGACGACTATGTTATGGCTGGCTCAAAGATTGGCGCCATTTTCGGGTTTCTGACGTTCTCGGCCACGTTGTTCAGCACCTTCACTTTACTCGGGATGCCGGACTTTTATCGCACGCATGGAATTGGTGCATGGATTTTTCTGGCAGTTGCCGATGCGGCGATGGCGTTTGTGCTGATCTGGTTCGCACTGCATTTGCGTCGTCGTGCCAGAGCAGAAGGTTTTCAGGGTATGGCAGGCTTACTGGTCAAGTGTTACCGCAATCGCTGGGCCGGCTATATCTATTTACTTGGCGTATTCATCTTTCTGGTGCCATATGTTGCGGTGCAGATTCGCGGTATCGGTATTTTCATGAATGCGGCCTTCCCTGACACGCTGCCGGTTTGGGCATGGGCCCTGGCGATCGTAACGGCAATGTTGGTCTACAGTGAGATCGGTGGCCTCAAGGCGATCATCTATGCGGATTCGCTGCAGGGTTGTGTACTGTTTATGGTTACTGGAGTTATTGCCTATGGCTGCATTGCCAATTTTGGCAGCGTTGCCAATTTGTTTGCCGAGGTGCGGGAGTCAAACGCGGCTCTTTTGTCAGTACCGGGCCCGCAAGGCCTGTTTTCCCTGCAATTTCTGTTTGCGTCGTTTCTGGTGATTCTGGCCGTACCGATTACCCAACCGCAGCTGTCAACCCGTATTGTGATTTTGCGTGACTTGGCAACTGCTAACCAAATGGCCATAGGGGTCGGTTTTTTTGCGGTTTTGCTGTCTTTGATGATTATTCCGATAGGTATGTACGGCGCGATACAGTACCCAAAAGCACCGACCACAGAGTTCCTGGCACAAACCATTATTTATGACCAGGCACCCATAGTGGCCGCGGCCGCCGCAATCGGTTTAATCGCCGCAGCCATGTCGACGGCAGACTCGCAGATATTTGCGTTAGGGACAGAGCTGCGTTCTTTGCTGAATGGTAACGAGCAGCGCAAACTCAGAATTACCAAGCTGGCGATAGTTTTTTTTGCCGGGGCTGGCCTGCTGGTTGCAGTCACCAGCAATGATCAACTGGTACTGCTGGCACGGGTCAGCTTTGCCGGTACCGCCATACTTGCGCCGATGATTCTCAGTGCGGTTCTCGGCGCACAGCGTCCTGCCATGCCGATTGTGATCGCCACTGCAATAGGCTTGCTGGTATTTCTGGCATCCACCGTCGGCGTGTTGCCGGAACGTGTTGCCGGGCTGCGAGTGGACCTGTGGATTCTCGGTGGGCTCAGCCTGGTGGCGGCTCTCGGTGCCATGTTACGTAGGGAGCCGCCCCTTCGGCCCGCCGCTTAGAGCTGGCTGATAATATGCTCGGCTATTTCTTCCATGCGAGCCCGACGTCCACCGGCGCCGGCTCTAAAAGACAGGGTCATTCCGTGCAAGCCCAGTTTCTCCAGTTGCCTGATTTGTTCAAGGCAGCTTTTCCCATCCCCGGTGAGGGCGACAAAATCGATAAACTCGTCCGACACCACGTTTTTGTGCGCGGCCCTTGAGGACAGGTGATGCTCGCGGTTGTACGCACTGCCGGCCCTGGCAAAATCTTCCTCAAAAGGCAGCAGAAAATCGGGTAGTACTTTCCATTTGTGAAACGTTTCAGCCTGGGATGCGGCCCAATGGCTGACATCCTCGCGGCTTTTTTCCAGGTCTTCATTAATGCCGATGGCCGCCCAAAGGTGCAATTCGATGTCAGCAAAATCTCGGCCGACCGATTCGGCACCTTGGCGCACCAGATCAATCTGCCACTGTGTGAATGCTTCGTTGGCACCTCCCATCAGAATGACGCCGTCGGCAACCCGGCCGCACATCTGCAGTATTCTGGGCTGGTTAGCGGCAACGAAAATCGGGATGGGCCCTTGAGCAACGTTCATCCTGTAGGGTTCGCCGTGCTCGCCACCGGCCACTTCACGACCTTCACACAGCTGGCGAATGGCGGTCACGGAGTCTTCCATGACTTTGATGGAAGCGGGCTTCAGGCCGATCGGAAATACCCCGGTCCAGCCGGTACCAATGCCGAGCACGGCCCGGCCATCACTCAGTTCCTTTAGTGCGCTGAACTGGCACGCCAATACCGATGGATGCCGGGTAATCGGGTTGGTGACCCCGGTGCCGAGACGAATTTTCGACGTTTGCACAGCGCTCAAGGTCATTGCCGAAAAACAGTCCTTCATTGCCAATTGCACGTCGGTGAAGTAGGCGCCGTCAAAGCCAAGTGATTCAGCAGTTTTAACCACTTCTACCGAGTGACTAATCGGTTCGCGCGGGCTGATGCCCAGAGAGGTACCTATCTTCATAATAATCTCCGGTTTTCTGATAGTGTACCAGCAAAATAAAAAAATGACATCAGTTTCACAAATATGCTAGGATGCATGAAACCGGGTACCCTCAGCATGAGCCAGATACCGACTTTTACCAACGCGAAGCAGCGCTACGACTGGTACCGATCCATGGGCTGGTGGACCGGTGAACCTCTGCTCAGTCGCTATCAACAGCACGTCAAAGCGCGTCCTGCCGATCTGGCTGTGGTGGACGACCGCGGTCACCGGTATTCGCATGCCCGGCTGTGGAAAGTTGCCGGTACAGTTTCCAGTCACCTGGCTGAACGAGGCGTACGAGCCCGGCACGCAGTGGTTCTGTATGCTGACAACTGGGCGGAGTGGCAGGTCGCTTTGCTTGCAATCATGCGGCTGGGAGCGGTGCCCGTTCCGGTACCGGTCACTACTGATGCAGCCGCTCTGGCTGGGATTTGCCGGCGGGTAGGTGCCGCAGCGCTCTTGAGTGGTGACAATGGGCAATCGGACTCGCCGCTGGTTACCGCGGTGGATGCGCAACGGCAGTGTGCAGAGCCACCGTCCCTAATGCGCCTTGGGGATGATGGGCAGTTTGGCTGGTGCAAAGATACGGAGCGGGTAGCTGCAGCAATTCAGCACGAACCTCTACTGGAACTGGTGATGTTTACATCCAGTACGACCGGCAAGCCGAAAGCGGTCATGCACAGCAGCGATACGTTGATGGCCCTACACCAGGCCTTTTCCGAACGCTTTGCATTGACAGACAGTGCGGCAATATTCATGGCGTCTCCACTTGGGCACAGCGTGGGTGCGTATCACGGTGCACGCCTGGCGCTGTACACCGGAGCGCCCCTGGTGTTGCAGGAGCGTTGGCAGCCCGAGCGAGCTATTGAATTTGTGGCCCGTTATGAATGTGGCTTCACAGCCGCCGCCACTCCTTTTCTCCGCGATCTGCTTGCAGCAAAAAAGCCAGCGGGTAGCCCGAAATTTGCCAGTCTGGGTAGCTTCCTGTGCGGCGGTGCACCGGTACCACCGCAGCTGATTGAGCAGGCCCGCGAGGAACTTCCCAATACTTTCGTGACTAACCTGTGGGGTATGACGGAAGGAGGATTGACTACCTGCACCCGCAGTAGTCCACCCGAAAAAGTAGCCGGTACGGCCGGTATTGCTCTGCCTGGGCTGGAACTGCAAATTGTCGAGCCAGACGGCGGCGCGGAAATTACCGGCAACGTGGAAGGCGAGTTGGCCATGCGTGGACCGGGGGTGTTTATCGGCTATATGGGGCAGGAAGATTTGTATCGCAGCGAATTGACAGCCGATGGCTTCTTTCGCACCGGAGACCTGGCGCGCATCGACGAGCAGGGCTATTTGACCATTACCGGCCGGCTAAAAGATCTGATCGTTAGAGGGGGAGTCAATATCTCGCCAATACCTATTGAAGACGTGTTGGTCAAGCACCCAGCGATACGCAGCGCCGCGGTGATTGGCGTTGCCGACAACCGTCTGGGCGAACGCTTGTGTGCCGTACTTGAAACCGATTTGCCCGCACCTCAGCTGGAAGAACTGCAGCAATTTGCCGTTCGGCAAGGCTTGAGTAAAAGGCAATGTCCAGAATGCTTGTTCACTGTTGAAAGTATGCCGCGTACGGCAGGTGGGAAAATCCGTAAGGCTGATCTACGTACGATGTTGCAGCGCCAGCAGCTGGACTATCAGACCCTGCGTGAGCAGTCGGCGTTCCAGGGGCAAGGGTAAACCAAATGAAGCAGCTAATTAACGACCTTGAAATAAGCTTTTCCCAGAAGGGCGAAGGCCCACCCGTAGTGCTTTTGCACGGCCTGGCTGAGGACAAAAACAGTTTCGCCCAGGTGCAGGAGGGACTGGCCGGATACCGGACCTATGCGCTTGACCTGCGCGGCCATGGTGAGTCTGCCCTGGGCGAGCCGAGCGGGACATTGGGCCAGCTGGCCGCAGACTTGTGTGGGTTTCTGGAAGCTGTGAGTGGGCCGGCGCAATGCATAGGCTACTCGTTAGGTGGCACCATTGTTCTTAAGGCCGCTTTACAACGGCCTGAGCTGATCAGGCATGCGATTGTGGTTGGTACGTCCACGGTGGTTGGGAGTGCGGCGGTTGAGCTGTTTCAGCAGCGCCTGCAATTAATAATGAGTGACTTCGCCGCGTTCAGTGACGCACTGGGCAGCGATACCGCGGCTCAAATAGTGAGCCCTGATGTGGACCACAGCACGGTGGCCAAACGGCGCCTTGCTGCGATCGGTGATGGCCGCGGCTACGTCAATGCCGCGCAGGCCATCATCGGCATGCACAATGACAAACTGACTCCGCTGTTGGACCGGATTCAGTGCCGCACTACGGTCATCGGCATGGACCAGGATGTCTTTTGTCCGCGCAAGGCGGCTGACATCATGCTCGAGCATCTGCCGGTAGCCCACTATGTGGAAATAGGCGAGGCCGGCCACCTGGTCAGTATCGACCAACCGGAGAGCTACATCGACACCTTAAAACACGCATTACGAACAGGGGAATCGGTATGACAACAGCAAAAGTGGCTTTGGTGACTGCCGCCGCAGGTGCCGGCATCGGCGCTGCCGTGGCGCGTCAGCTCGCGCAGGACGGTATGGATGTGGTGATTACTGACGCGCATGAGCGGCGTGCCGCTGAATTCGCCGAGCAACTGGGTCAGGAATGTGGCACCAGTTTCGCGGCCTATGCCCTGGACGTGACTGACTTTGATCGAGTTGGCGAGGTGGTTAACGACGTGGTCGCGCGAAAGGGCCGGCTGGATGTGTTAGTGAATAACGCAGGGTGGAGCAAGATTGCGCCGCTGGCTGAAATGGATCGTGAAACCTGGTTACGTTGCATTGACGTTGACCTTAACGGTACTTTCAACTGCATGCGTCATGCGTTACCGCAAATGATCGAGCAGCACAGTGGCGCCATCGTCAACATTTCCTCGATCGCGGCCTGGGAAACTTCCAAAGAACATGGTGCCGCGTACTCGGCAGCAAAGTCGGGTGTGCACGCGCTCACCCGGGTTGCTGCCGCCGAGAATGGCAAACATGGCATACGTGTAAATGCGGTGGCTCCCGGTCTTATTTACAACGATTTTCTGCGAAAGATCTACCCGGACGATTTCTTTTCCGGCTATATCGAAAACAAATCACTTCTGGAACGGGTGGGGGAACCACAGGATATCGCCAACATCGTATCCTTTCTGGTGAGTGAGCGAGCCGGTTACATCACAGGCGAGGTGTACGGTGTCAGCGGTGGGGTGTGTCCCGGTGGCTGATTTACCAAGTACATCGCCTCTGTTCTGGTCGGTCGGGCAGTTGCAGGCGGCTTACCGCCAGCGCCTGTTGTCACCGCTGGAGGTCGTTGACGAAGCGCTGACCCGAATTGACCGATTCAATGGCGAATTGCAGGCGTTTCTTGGCCGAACCGATGAACTTGCCCGCGAGCAGGCGCGGGCCGCTGAAGCAGCGTGGAGGGCGGGAACGGCCGCACCGCTGAGTGGAATACCGGTCTCAATCAAGGACACCTTTCACATTGCAGGCCATGTGGCCAGTTACGGATCACTGGCGTATCGAGACAATCTCCGGGCCGCTGATTCCGGCGTAACGCGTCGCTTGCGCCAGGCAGGAGCGGTATTCTGCGGGCGCACCAACACCTCGGAGTTCGCGCAATCGGCTACCGCCGAAAACCGCTTCGTTGATGATACTCGCAACCCCTGGGATTTGGGGCGCACCGCAGGCGGCTCCAGTGGTGGCGCAGCCGCTTCGGTTGCTGCCGGCCTGGCAACAATGGCCGTCGGCGCTGATGGTGGGGGATCGATCCGTATCCCGGCAGCATTTACCGGGGTGTTCGGCTTCAAGCCCAGTTATGGGTTGTGCTCGGACGAGGGTGGGCTGAATGCCATGAGCGATTTTATTTCTCCGGGGCCGTTTGCCCGAAGTGTTGCTGATGCGCGCCTGATGTTGTCGGTACTGGCGGACACAGAGTTTATTCGTCAGGAGCTGCCTGCCGACCTGCGCCTCGGTCTGTGCCTGCAACCGGATGGCTGTCCGCATGACGCCGGGCTGCTGGCAACGGTGGAAGCGGCCGCGCGCCACTTTGAGACGCTGGGCTACCAACTGACGTCGTTTGATCTGGAGCTGGCCGGCTGGCAACCGGCTTTTAACCCGCTGGTGCTCAGCAATGAGCACCGTGAGCGCGGCAAGCTTCTGCTCGAACAGGTTGAGTTATTGACTGGCTATGAACGACGCTCGCTGGAGTATGGCGCTCAGCTTAGCGAGGCCCAGGTGAGAACAGCCCAACGTGAGCACGAACTGTACCGCAGCCGAATTGAAAAGCTGTTTGAACATTTTGACATTATCCTTCTGCCGACCACAGCGGTGCCTGCTTTTCCGGTTGCTCAGCGCCCAGACTGTATTGATGGCCAGGATGTGCATTGGTTATGGGGCGCGTTTCCCTGTACTGCGCCGTTCAACGTGGCAGGCAACCCGGCTGCCAGTATCCCTTGCGGGCTGGTTCAGGGGCTGCCGGTTGGCCTGCAGCTGGTGGCGCCGATGTGGGCCGACGCACTGTTGCTGGATGTCGCGGAACGACTGGAGCATGAGTTGGGTTTTACTTATGAGGCAATGCACGCGCAATGGCCCGGGAGGCTCGCATAAAAGATGCTACGGGTGTCGAACCAAAGTTCTGTGCTGCAACTGCAAGTGTATCGGCCTGACGCGCGCAATGCCTTGTCTGTTGATTTACTGAAGCAGATTGCCAGCACCTTGCGCACAGAAGTAAACGACTCGGTGCGCGCGGTGATCCTTACAGGTGGCACCGGGTACTTCAGCGCCGGCGCTGACTTGCGGGATCTGGAAGGTGATGCACGGGATCAGCAGGTGGACGATGCCATAGATGATGCGGTTTCCGCCATTGCTGCAACGTCAGTACCGGTTATTGCTGCAGTGGAAGGGTTTTGTCTGGGTGCTGCAGTGGATTTATCGCTCGCCTGCGATCTGAGAATCGCCTCGACCGGGGCGTTCTTCCAGGTTCCGGCAACCCGTCTTGGCCTGCTCTATAATCCTGAATCGGTGGTGCGCTGGGCCCAACACTACCCGCGTGATGTATTGTTTCGCTTGCTGGTTCTTGGTGAGCGGCTGAATGCGCAGGAGGCGCTGCGCTGTGGCCTGCTTTCCAGACTTGCCGAACCCGGAGAGACGCTAGGCGAAGCGCAAGCGCTTGCTCAACTGGCGGAACATAATGACAGCGCCGCCATGACAGCCAGCAAGCAGATGCTGAATGCGATCTTCGTCGGTACTTATGATGCGGAATATTGGCAGGTTCAACGACGGATGAGGCTGAACTCACCGGAACGTCGGAGCGCGTTGCTTAAGGCCAAACAAAAGCTTCACGAATGAACAATCAGCAGTTGGAAGGGGAGACCAAAAATGCACCTGAAAGACCTGGTCGGTTATGATCTGGGAAGCCGCAACCTTGAGTACGATGAGCGCGATGCGATCCTCTACGCCCTGGCAGTCGGCGCACCCGCGGATGATTTGCAGCTGGTGTATGAGCGTGATCTACAGGTGCTTCCAGGCTATGCCTGTGCGTTAGGCCTGTGGGCAGTGGAAGCGGCAGGAAACCTGGGCGCCTATGACAGAACTCAGTCCCTGCACGCTTCGCAATCATTGGTAATGCATACACCGATGCCCACAACCGGTCCGATCAGATCCAATGCATCGGTGCAGGCCGTGTGGGATAAAGGGCGGGCGACCGTGGTGGATATTGAGGTGGCCTCGGAGGTGTTTACCGCAAACTACACCATTTTCCTGCCTGGCATCGGTGACTGGGGCGGAGAGCGTGGCCCTGCCAGCGAGCCACCGGTCGAGCTAGAGCCAAGCTGGAGCACAGCATTTAGAACCAGTACCAATCTGGCAGCGTTGTATCGTTTGACTGGAGATCGACACCCCATTCATATTGATCCGGAGACAGCAAAAAGTAATAACTTTGAGCGCCCGATCCTGCATGGGCTGTGCACCCTGGGTATAGTGGCGCGGGCCTGTGCCGAGGCGGTGAATGCCCGGCCAACTGCATTGCAATCCTTATCAGCCAAACTGGCTGCTCCGGTATTCCCCGGCGATCAAATGACGATCAGCGCAGGCAAAACCAGTTCCGGGGAGCTGGTTTTTTCCGCCAGTGCCGGCGGCACTGAAGTGCTTAAGAACGGCCGGGCCTGCTTTACATAAGCAGGATTGCATTGCTCAGGCCTGGGTTTAAAATTCCGCCTGTACTGAAAGGTAGCTAGAATCGATGGGCGAAGACAGTTTAACCCCCAAAGGCAAAAAGACGCGCGAGAATATTCTGGCAGCGGCACGCACCATTTTTGCGCACGACGGTTACGTGGCCATGCGCATGGGTGATGTGGCGGTCGAGGCTGGTTTGTCCATGGGTGCCTTGTATCGCTACTTCCAGAATAAGGAGGACTTATTTGCCAACCTGATAGCCAACGTGCATGAAGACCTGTACCAGGCCGCCACGGCGGAAAGTGATTTTGCCACCGAGCCCTACCAGGCTCTGCTGGAAGCGAATCGGGGCTACCTGGGCTGCTATTACCAAAACCGAGACCTGATGCGCGCACTGTTTGAGGCGGTCACAGTGGACCAGCGTGACCGCGATATCTGGTGGCAAATGCGGGAGCGCCACATAGACCGATATGTCTATGCCCTGAAGAAAGTGCACGGTATCACGAAGGTTGGCAAGGTTCAGGTCAGGCGGGTAGTGGAAAGTATGGTTTCTATGGTGGAACAATCCGCTTACTGCTGGTATGCCCACGAAGAATTGCAGCAAACCACTGTGCCGCTTGACGAGGCCGCGCAGATAGTAACGCAAGTTTGGCACCAGGCTATATTTGGCCAGAATTCGTGACCGACCTGGAAGTCAGCTGTGAGCCTGCCCGGTTGATGCTGTATGTTCAAAACGCCAAGTGAGCTGCTTTTATGCTTGCGTGCTGCCGGCTATTTGCCAGAACGCGTCCAGGAACTTTCGCGCAGCGGGTTACGACCAATTTCATCGTAGGCAAAATCATCAACGTGGATAAACTCCATTCGGGCGTCATCCAGTTTGCGTACCTTGTCCGCTTCCTCTTTGCTCAATACGCCCACTTCTTCAGCTTCGTTAATTTGCCGGTAGCCAACCACGTCGGTAATCTTTCCGTCTTTTACCGCTGCTCGAATTTTCCTGCCGAGCTCATTGTATTCGTAGACCATCGCCATCACTTCGCCCATTTTGCCCGCGGGGGTGTCTTTGGTCGCATAAATGCCGGCCATAATACGCTCCCGGGCTTCTGTGGGCCGGCTGACCGAGTTGGCGACTGTCTTGATTGTAGTGTCCGCAGGAGGTTTACGATGTGAGCCGACCGGAAAGGCGATTAACTTCAGCATTGGCCCTACACCCGGCACACCCATATTGTTAGCAAACCGCTTGTACTGCTGCTCAAAGGTGTGCAGCAGATGATCCAAAGCGTATTTAACAAAGGGCTGCTCACACTCGGGCGAGCCCTCGTTTTCATAGTGCTTCAATACCATTGACGCCAGATAGAGTGTGCTCAGCAAGTCGCCCAGTCTGGCTGATGTCATTTCCCTGAATTTGAGGCTGCCGCCCATGGTTAGCATGGCTATATCAGTTGCTACAGCAAAGCTCGCGCTGTAGCGATTCAAGGCGGCATAGTAAGGTTTGCTGAACTGGTCACCATGACATGGAAGCAAGCGCCCAAACACGGCCAGAACCGGCGAGCGAACCACATTGCTGATCGCGAAGCCGATGTGGCCGAACAGAGCGTGGTCAAATTGCTCCAGATCATCGCCGGCAGCGGCTTCCATTTCCTGTAGCACGTAGGGGTGGCAACGAATTGCGCCCTGACCAAAGATAATCAGGCTGCGCGTCAGGATATTTGCACCTTCCACTGTTATTGCTACCGGAAAACTCGAATACAGGTTGGCGATGTAATTCTTCGGCCCCTGAATCACGGCTTTGCCGGCATTGATGTCCATACCATCGTTGAGAATGGTGCGCGCCATTTCGGTGCAATGGTATTTCAAAATGGCCGACGGCACTGACGGCTTCTCGCCACTGTCAATGGCTGTTGCCGTGACACTAACCGCTGACTCGATGATGTAGCTGAAACCTGCAATACGAGCCAGAGCCTCTTGAATACCTTCGAAATTGGCAATCGCAGAATTAAACTGCCGGCGAATGGCGGTGTATGCGCCGGTTGTGGCAATCACGTTTTTGCCAACCGAATTGGAAACCGATGGCAGGGTAATGCAGCGGCCCACCGACAAGCATTCAACCAGCATTCTCCAGCCCTGGCCGATCATCTCCTGGCCGCCGATCACGTAACTCATTGGAATAAATACGTCTTTGCCCTTGATCGGGCCGTTGTGGAACGGCGTACCGACCGGTGCATGCCGCCGGCCAATTTCAATACCGTCAAGATGGCTTGGAATCAGCGCACAGGTGATGCCAAGCTCCTCCTCGTCGCCAATTAAATTGTCTGGGTCATACATCTTGAACGCCAGGCCAATTACGGTTGCTACGGGTGCCAGGGTGATGTAACGCTTATCGAAATTCAGCTTGATGCCGAGAACCTTTTCGCCCTCAAATTCGCTCTCGCAAATGACTCCAGTGTCGGGAATCGCGCCTGCGTCTGAGCCGGCTCTCGGCGAGGTTAAGCCAAAGCACGGTAGGTCTAGTCCATCTGCCAGGCGCGGCAAGTAATGCTGCCGTTGTTCATCTGTGCCATATTTCATCAGCAGCTCGCCTGGGCCCAACGAATTGGGCACGGCAATGTAGAACGCCGCAATACCGTTGACTGCGCTGATTTTAGTGAGCACTCGGGTTTGCGCATAAGCCGAAAAGTGCAGCCCGCCGTGCTCTTCCGGAATGATCATGCCGAGAAACTTATGCTTGTGAATAAAGTCCAGCACTTCATCCGGCAGATCGGCATATTCTTCGCAGAATGTCCAGTCATCAAGCATGCCGCACAGCTCTTCCACCGGGCCATCAATAAACGCCTGCTCTCGCTCGGACAATGCCGGCTTCGGATGCTGTTGTAACTTGCCCCACTCTGGCTTGCCAGTAAACAGCTCTCCTTCCCACCAGGTTGTGCCGGCTTCTAACGCTTCAGCTTCGGTGGTCGACATGGTCGGCAATACTTTTTTAAAGATGCCAAACGATGGGCCGCTCAACAGTTTCTGGCGCAGGGGCGCAAAGTTAAGAAAAACGCCGATACCTGCCAGCAAAACCAATAAAACGCCCAACAAAAAGGCCTGTTCAACAAAAACCAGGTAAACGAGGAGCAGCACCACATTAGTGATAGCAAAGGGCTTCAGGCCGACGCGATTAAAGGCCAGGCAGGCATTAGCAATGAGCACGATGAGCAGAAACAGTAAAGCTGACATTGTCTTTCCCTGAGAAACGGACTATCTGTGCTTAGCGTAACATTTTAGTGGCCGGTTCGCTGTCTGTTGGAGTCAGCGAACTCAATGATGCGTTGAGTTAGTCGCCGGCCAACTTTTCCAGTGCCTGATAAGTCGCCACTTTCATCTCATGGCGGGTTTCCCAGGGTGACTGCATCAGCTGGGTCAGGATAATGGCGACCAGGTCCTCCTCCGGGTCAATCCAGAACTTGGTGTCGGCGGCTCCACCCCAGGAATACTCGCCTTTGGACGAGACCACCTGACTCAGGCCGGGTTTTATGATGACACCGAAGCCAAGACCGAAGGACTGGCCGGGGTACAGGTGCATGCTGGGGAATTCATCTGCACCGTGCTTGCGCACCTGTTCGCTCAGATGGTCCATGGTCATCCACTGCACGGTTTTTGGGCTGAGTAGACGGGTGCCGTTGTACATACCGCCCGCCCGCAGCATTTCGCAGAAAATCATATAATCCATGGCTGTGGATACCAGCCCACCGCCTCCGGAATATACAGCAACATTCTGATAGTCATTGCGCCGCTCTGGCGGAATCAGGCTGATTTTCTGTGCGTCATAGTCCCAGACATGATTGGTGACGAAGCGCGGGAGTTTGTTTTCTGGCACCTCAAAAAAAGTATCCTGCATGCCCAGGGGCTGAAAAATCCGTTCGGCAAAAAACTCCGCCAGCGTCTGGCCACTGAGCCGCTCGACCAGGACGCCCAGAACATCCGTGGCCACACTGTAAAAGTAGCGTGTGCCGGGTTCAAAGCGCAGCGGTATGGCGGCCAGTTTTTTAATAAACTCATCGCTGGAGCCGCTGCGCAAAAGCTGCACATCCTGATACTGCGCGTCCACGGGGTGGTCACGGGTAAAACCGTAGGTGAAACCGGCGGTATGAGTCATCAGTTGCTCTATAGTGATCGCCGGTGCGGGTGTGTGCTCACCGTCTTCTGCGAACACCACCAGATCCTTTAATTCTGGTATGTAGTTACTGACGGGGTCTGACAGCTGAAACAAGCCATCTTCGTACAACATCATTGCGGCAACCGTAGTGACCGGTTTGGTCATGGAGAAAATACGGAACAATGAGTCTTTCTGCATTTTCTGCTTGCTATTAAGGCCGGTTGTTCCCGCCGCTTCAAAATGAACGATTTTGCCGTGGCGTGCCACCATCGTCACATAACCCACATGCTTCCCGGCCTCGATATTACGTGCGGTCATCTCGTTGATGCGTTGTAAGGCTTGTTGTGACATGCCCACTTCGCTGGCTTTTACCATTGGTAAGCCTTGCGCTTGCGCTTGTAATACAAGCAGCAAAGGGATTATTGCAAACACAATGGCGCGCCGTGGGGTGAAAAATCTCATACTGACTCTCAATAGTGCTCAGGGTTTCAACGCCAGCTCAGGCATACAAGCAAGGCAGCCGGCAGTTTATACTGCTTCCTCTTATAGTGCCTGATTGGAAAAGCTAATGAAACTCAATGGTATCGCGCATATCCAGTTGTCCGTCAAAGACGTGGCAAAATCCCGCGAATTTTACAAACCGCTGTTCGAATTTTTTGATATGAAAGTGATCGCCGATGAGCCCGGCCTGGCATTTTACGCTGTCGGCAGCCGCACCGGAATTTGCCTTACCCCGGCGTGCGAAACTGAGGAATACGATGCGTTCCAGCAGCGTCGCATTGGATTACACCATTTTTGCCTGCGTGCTCGAGCCCGGGAAGACATCGATGCTATTGCAGAGTTTGTCCCGGCTCTGCCGGGCGCGACCCTGGTGCACGGCGCCCAGGAAGACAACTTTGCCCCCGGATATTACTCGGTGCTGTTTGAAGACCCGGATGGTATTCGCATTGAAGTCAACTTTGTGCCAGGGGTTGGCCACCTGGACAGTAACAGCGATGGGGTGCCGGTGGGGATGCTTGGTGCTGAACATAAGCCCAGGGCATGAAGGGCTGCGTCTAAATTACCGAAACCGCAAATTCCCACGTCCCAGATCGGCCACGGACTTGGCGCCCATCAACTTCATATCGCGTTCAATTTCGGTCCTGAAGTTGCCCAGCGCTTTTTCCACGCCGGCCTGGCCGGCCGCGGCCAGGGCGTACAGGTACAGGCGCCCGCCGGAGCAGGCGGTGGCGCCCAGTGACAGCGCTTTTAGCACGTGACTGCCGCGGCGGATGCCGCCGTCGCAGATTACTTCGATTTTGTCGCCAACGGCATCTACGATCTCGGCAAGTTGGTCAAATGGTGAGCGTGAGCCATCCAATTGCCGGCCGCCATGGTTAGAGATCATGATGGCGGTCGCTCCAATGTCCACGGCGCGTTTGGCGTCTTCAACCGACATGATACCCTTCAGGCAGAATTGCTTGCCCCACTGTGCATTAATCTTCTCGGCGGTTTCCCAGGTCATGCTTTGGTCCAGCATGCTGGTGAAATAGTCCGACACCGACAGCTGAATATTGGTGCCCTCGTCCACATAGTCTTTCAGTTGCGACAGCTCAAACTTCTCGCGCAGGAAATAATTCAGCGCCCAGGCTGGGTGCAACGCAAAACTCAGCAGGCTACGCGGGGTCAGTCGTGGCGGCGAGGTGAAGCCGGTGACCAGGTCACGCTCGCGGTTGCCGCCCACAATCGTATCGACGGTGAGTGCGATAGCATCGAAGTTGGCATCCTTGCAACGCTGAATCATGCTCTCGTTCAGGCCCTTGTCCTTATGTACATAAAGCTGAAACATCTTAGGTGAGGAGATGGTTCGCGCCACCTCTTCAATACTGATGGTGCCTAGCGAGGAAATGCCAAACCAGGTATTGAACTGCTGCGCCGCCTGGCCAACGGCGCGCTCCCCTTCGTGGTGAAACAGGCGCTGCAGGGCGGTTGGTGACAGCATCAGGGGCAGGTCAATGGTTTTACCCATCACGGTGGTCGACAGGTCGATCTCTTCTACCCCGGCCAGCACATTCGGCACCAGATCGCAGTCTTCATAGGCGCTTGTGTTACGCCGGTAAGTGATCTCATCGTCGGCCGCACCATCGATGTAGTGGAAAATGGGTGAGGGCAGGCGCTGCTTGGCAAGCAGACGAAATTGTTCAGTGTTGTAGCAGTCTTTCAGCCGCATGCGGGGTACTCCGGGGCGCTGCGAATTGATTGGCCGGGTATTATACTCGGCTGAAACCGCTGAGGCGGACTGAGTGCGTAAAACAATAAACCCCCGAAGATGGCCAGCCGTGTGCAACCGCATGGCTATAAACGCCTTGCCATATGTTGCCTGCCAAAAGCCTGCTGGGCGACAATGTGTCCGGTAGCAGTCACGAATGGTTCAGGAAGCACCGGCACTGATTAGTGAGGGCGGTGAGATTATCCACAAAAGGAAAAATAGAATGTCCGACACGATTAAATTTGAAAAAAATGACGATATTGCCGTTATCACCCTGAATCGCCCCGAAGCGCTCAATACCTTCAACAATGAGCTGATGGACGGGCTGGGCGCGGCTTATAAAGACTGTGATGAAGATGATGCCGTGCGGGTTGTGGTGGTTACCGGGGCTGGCAAGGCGTTCTGTGCCGGGGCGGATCTATCCGATGGTGGCCATACTTTTGACAGCACTGATCGACAGGACACGCCGTCCTGCCCGCTCTCTATGCAGGCCTGGGATGTGCGCAAGCCGGTGATCGCGGCCTGTAATGGGCACGCTATCGGGGTAGGCCTGGGTATTGCGGCACAATGCGATTTGCGCGTGGTTGCGGAAGAAGCTAAATACGGTTTTCTGCAAAACCGACGTGGCGTGGTGACAGATTTCGGCATGACTTATGTGCTGCCGCGCCTGGTCGGTTTTGAGCGCGCTTTTGAACTGCTGGTTCGCGCGCCCCGGCTGAGTGGCCGTGAACTGATGGAATTTGGTTTGGCGTCGCGCTGTGTGCCGGCCAGCCAGGTACTGGACACCGCGCTGGAAATTGCCCGTGATATTGCGCTCAACTGTTCACCGCTGGTGGCCGGTCTGCATAAAAAACTGTTGTGGCAGGGGCTTTCGGCATCCATGGACAATGCGCTTTCCGGTGAGACTTTTGCGCTGAACTACAGCATGCGTAAGCCGGATGCGCTGGAAGGCGGGGTTGCATTTTTCGAGAAACGCGCACCCCAGTGGGGTGCCACGGTCAGTGGTGATTGGCCGGACTCAGACTTTTAAGGCGTGCAATACCCGGTCCAGTTCCGCTGGCCAGTCACAGGCTTGCATGCCGGCGATGGGCTGGTTGCTGAGCAGCATCGAGTTAGCAGGCCGCGCGGCCGGGGTGGGGTAGTCGCTGGTGGCAATGACGTTCACAGTTGGCGCTGTTTCAAGCAAACCGAATTCCACACTGCGGGAGAATATTCGCTCGGCAAAAGCATACCAGGTGGTGTGTGGCAGGCTGGGCAGGTGGTAGATACCCCAGTCAAGCTCGCCGGCGGCCATCTGTGCAGCAACAGTCAGGCAGTTTTCGGCAATTGAACGAGCCGCAGTGGGTGCGCCGTGCTGGTCCGCTACCACGCCCAGCTCATTGCGTTCACTACCAAGGCGAAGCATGGTTTTCACAAAATTGTGCCCGTACTGACCAAACACCCAGCTCACGCGCAAGATAATATGTTTTTCCCAGGTCTGCTGCAGCGCCTGCTCGCCGGCCAACTTGGAAGCGCCATATACCCCTTGCGGATCAGTCGGGTCGGCTTCCACATACGGGCTTGCTTTGCTGCCACTGAACACGTAGTCGGTTGAAATGTGTAACAGGGGGATATCGTCGTTGGCGCAGGCTTGGGCGAGATTGTGCACGCCATCGCGGTTCACGGCGTAGGCGGCTTCAATTTCCTGCTCGGCTTTATCAACCGCGGTGTAGGCCGCGCAGTTGATGATGACATCAGGCTGGTACTCAGTAAGCGCCCGGTTAATCGAATCGCTGGAACAGATGTTAAATGCATCTGAACCCAGCGCAATGCATTCGCGGGAATCATTAGTGAACGCAGGGAACTCTGAGCCAAGCTGGCCCTTACCGCCGCTGACCAGAACGCGCATCATGCACCCACAAGTTCTTTGCCGGCGTAGTCTTTCAGCCGTGGCAAGGCCAGGTCTTTTTGTGACAGTGTTGGTTCGGCGACCGGCCACTGAATACCGATGTCCGGGTCATTCCAAATCACACCGCCTTCGTCCTCTGGCTTGTAGTAAGCCGTGCATTTGTACTGAAAGTCAGCGATCTCGGAGGTCACAACAAAGCCATGCGCGTAGCCGGGTGGCACCCAGAACAGGCGGTTGTTGTCATCGTTCAGTTCCACGCCCACGTGTTGCCCATAAGTGTCGGAATCCGGGTTGATGTCCACGGCCACGTCAAACACACTGCCACGCGACACTCGCACCAGCTTACCCTGCGGCTGGGTAATCTGAAAGTGCAGACCACGCAGTACACCGTATTGCGAGCGTGAGTGATTGTCCTGCACAAAGTCCAGGTCAATACCTAATTCGGCGAATTGATTCTGGCGAAAGCTCTCCAAAAAAAAGCCACGATGGTCACCAAATACTTTGGGCTCCAGAATTAACACGCCTGGCAGCGCGGTTTCAATGACATTCATTCGGCTGTTTTCCCTTTGGCTACTTTCATCAGGTACTGGCCGTACTGGGTTTTGCCAAGTTGCTCGGCCTCGTTCAGCAGATGTTCCAGGCCGATCCAGCCACGGTGGTAGGCAATTTCTTCCAGACAGGCCACTTTCAAGCCCTGGCGCAATTCAATCGTGCGTACAAACTGCCCTGCGTCCATCAGGCTGTCGTGGGTGCCGGTGTCCAGCCAGGCGAAGCCGCGCCCCAGTCGTTTGACCGTCAAATCACCACGATCCAGGTAAACAGAATTCACCGTGGTAATCTCCAGTTCGCCGCGCTCGCTGGGTTCGATGTTTTTGGCAATGTCCACCACGTCATTGTCATAGAAGTACAGACCGGTTACCGCGTAGTCAGATTTTGGCTGCTTGGGCTTTTCCTCAATTGACAGGGCTTTACCGTTAGCGTCGAATTCCACGACGCCAAAACGTTGAGGGTCATCCACCAGGTAGCCGAATACGGTGGCGCCTTTATCCTGCGCGACGGCCTGTTCCAGTGTGGTAGAGAAATGCTCGCCGTAAAAAATATTGTCGCCAAGCACCAGGCACACTGAGCTGTCGCCTATAAATTCTTCACCAATGATAAAAGCCTGCGCGAGCCCGTCCGGCGAGGGCTGTTCGGCGTATTCGAAATTAACCCCGAGGTTGCTACCATCCCCCAGCATGCGCTGGAAATAGGGCAAGTCCACCGGTGTGGAGATGATCAAAATGTCGCGAATACCGGCCAGCATCAGAGTTGACAAGGGGTAGTAGATCATCGGCTTGTCGTACACTGGGAGCAGCTGCTTGGACACGCCGCGGGTCACCGGGTGTAAGCGTGTGCCGGAACCGCCGGCGAGTACTATTCCTTTCATGGCTTAGGAGTCCTTTCTTATTATCCGAGTGTGTTAGGCAAATTTCTCAAACCGGATCCGCAGTGGCCAGACCAAGACGCTCGCCTTGGTAAGAACCGTCCTGCACGTGGCGCCACCAGTCCTCGTTCTGCAAATACCACTGCACGGTTTTTTTGAGGCCACTGGTAAACGTTTCCTGGGGCTTCCAGCCCAGCTCGCGCTCGATTTTGCCGGCATCAATGGCGTAACGAACGTCGTGCCCGGGTCGGTCGGCAACAAAGGTGATCAGATCTTCGTAATGGCTGACTGTAGCCGGCTTGTTAGGAGCCAGCTCTTCCAGCAAGCTGCAGATGGTACGTACTACCTCGATGTTCTGCTTTTCGTTGTGCCCACCGATATTGTAGGTTTCGCCCACTTTACCCTCGCTCAGCACGGTGACCAGCGCGCGGGCATGGTCTTCCACGTACAGCCAGTCGCGAACCTGCTTGCCATCGCCGTACACTGGTAAGGGCTTGCCTTCCAGCGCGTTCAAGATGGTCAGCGGGATAAGTTTCTCCGGGAAATGATAAGGGCCGTAATTATTTGAGCAGTTGGTGAGCACAATCGGTAAGCCGTAGGTGGCATGCCAGGCGCGAACCAGGTGGTCAGAGGACGCCTTGCTGGCTGAATAGGGCGAGTTTGGCTCATAGCGGTTGTCTTCACGAAACAACCCCTCTGGCCCCAGTGAGCCGTATACCTCGTCGGTACTGATATGGTGAAATCGAAACTGCTCGGCCCGTTGCTCCGGCAGCGCCAGCCAATGCGCCCGGGCCGCCTCCAGCAGGGTATAGGTACCGATGACATTGCTTTCAATAAACGCGGCTGGGCCGTCAATGGAGCGGTCCACATGCGACTCAGCAGCCAGATGCATCACCGCATCGGGCTGAAAGTCAGCAAACTGCTCGGCGATTTTCACAGAATCGCATATATCGACTTGAGAAAAGCGATATCTGGGATGGTCGCTTATCGGGGTAAGGCTTTCCAGATTGCCGGCGTAGGTGAGTTTGTCAACGTTGAGCACCTGGTGCTCGGTGTGTTGAATTAGCAGGCGCACAACCGCAGAGCCAATAAACCCTGCACCGCCAGTTACAAGTATCTTCATGATTTCCCTGAGCTTTTTATTCCATCACGCGCAAGCCGCTAACGCTGTACTGACTTGCACATAGAAGTAATGATAGCTGGAAATTTGTGACTTGGCTCACAAATATGCACGGAAGTGCCAGATGCGGGAGAGATTAAAGTGACGTCCCTGTGCTCCCAATCCTTGCAAGCAGAATACATAGTCTGGCGGGCAAAGTGGAGAGGCAATTTCTGCGATCGATGTGAGATATGTCTCACATCGATCGCAGCCAGGGTTTTAATCGATGGTTTTGCTGACCACCTGCGACAGTTCGCTGTAGACGCCCTCCACATCAATGGTCACCATGGAGAAGTAGTAGGTGTCGGCGCTCAGCGGTTCCACCGTGTACTGAGTCTGGTTTCGATTATCCACCCGGATGGTCTGGTTGGTGCCGGCGTTTTCGGCAGTAACGTAGATCTCGTAGGCCGCGATTTCGGCCAGACTGAGGTCATCGCCATTTTCACGCTTGGTCGGGATGCTCCAGGATAATTTGGCTTCGCCAACCACTGGCTCCGGCTGGGGAATAGGCTCCGGTTCCTGCACGGGTTGTGGATTCTGTGCCGGCTGAACCTGAGCCACCTGATCGGCTTCTGCTGCAGGCTGCGGCTTGGGCTGTGCCACCACAGGCTGTGGTTCGGACTTTGGTACAGGCTGGGGTTCGGGCTTTGCCACAGGCTGAGGTTTGGACTGTGGAGCCGGTTTTTGCACTGGGGTTGATCGCGTTGGTGAATTGTTAGCGCCGAAGGGGCTGCGGGCGACAACCTCTGGCGCTTCCCGGCTGGGTCGCGCAGTGGGTACGCTCGGTTGGAACGTTGGCCAGGCTGCGATGCCGCGGTCACTAATGCTGCTGCCGCCAATGGTTTGTGGCACGGTGTAGGTTTGGGTCGGCTGACTCTTTCTTTGTTCAGTAGCGCCTGTCGTCTGAGGCTGCTGTGTTAGCGGCGGATTCGCGTTTGTGGTCGAGTCATTGCCGTAGGAAAACTGAAATTGCCGACCCCAACGGGTGTTGCGGTAATTGTTGGCGGCCGCTGTCCAATCCGCCTGCGGAACCGAGTTGTTTACAGGTGTTGCAGGGGCTTGTGCTGTCGGTACTGTAGGCTTTGTTTGCTGCCCATTTTCGCGTTTCTCAGCAGCGGTCTTGGCGGCATCCAGTGCTTCGGCAATGCGTTCCTTGTTCTGTTCAACAAAGAAGCTGCCCAAATACTGCTGCAAACTTGCCCAGATGGCATCCAGGTCCAGCACGTTCTCTTCTTGTTCATTTTCGTTTTGGTTTTCAGCCGCTGCATAAGCCGGGGGTACAGTGATCGCCATGCACAGGCCGGAAGCAGCAATTAAAGCGGTCAGTTTATTGGTCATGGTCAATATCTCGTAAACCGTGAATGTCGTTTAATAAACATACAAGAAGAATGCAAAACTTCCAGTTGTAGCCCGCCGAACCGTGACAGGCTTTTCGTTTCTGTGACCAATGTCGCGTGTCGCCTGCATGCTCCGTTCATCTACTGTCGGTGAAGCCGCTGTGGTGACGCCTTAAGCAACTTTGGGTAGACTGCGGTGACTTACGGAGTATAGAAAATGAAAGCAGTTCAAACCCTTGGTGCAGCAATAATTGGCTTGGGAGGCTTGCTGGGTTGCAGCAGTAGCTCGGATGACGCCCAGCCCTCAACACCACCTCCTCCCGCGCCGCCTCCAGCCGAAGTGCTGTATGAGGCGGAACTTCGCATTACTGAATACGGCGTGCCGCATGTAGCCGCAGCTGATTGGGGCAGCCTGGGTTTTGGTCATGGCTATGCCTACGCGCGGGATAACTACTGTGTGCTGATGCGAGAGGTCGTCATCGCCAATGGTCAGTCGCAACGCTTCTTCGCCGATGAAGGCAGCGTGTCGCGTGATTTCGTGTTTGCATTGCTGGGTGACGACGTCGAAGAAGTGGTTTTATCGGCCTTTGACGAGGAATCCCTGGCCCTGGCTGAGGGCTATGTGGCCGGGTTCAATCGCTATCTGGAGGATACCGGCGTTGGAAACCTGCCGGACGATGAGCTCGGTTGTCGGGATGCTCCCTGGGTCAGGCCAATTGATTTGGTGGACTACGGAAAAGTGCTGCGCAAACTTTCGGTTCGTGCCAGTACCGATCCGCTGGCAGACTTTATTTTTGCAGCTGAGCCACCGCAAGCTGAAGCGGCGGCGGTCTCTAGGCCTAAAGCCAGCGTGAAATCCCTGGATCCTGCGGCGCTGCGTGAAGCCATCGAGCGAATCGACCTGCCCAAACCGGAGGATCTGGGCAGCAATGCCTACGCAGTAGGCAGCGACGCAACCCAGCATGGTCGAGGGGCCCTGCTGGGTAACCCGCATTTTCCATGGGAGGGCAGCAATCGCTTTGCGATGGTGCATTTGACCATGAAACCCGAGGGGGAGGAGCAACCCACTTACAACGCGATGGGTGCTGCCTTGCACGGCTTTCCCCTGGTCAGTATCGGTTTCAACAGCGACCTGGCCTGGACCCATACCGTGTCGACTGGCAGCCGCTTTGTGATTTACGAATTAGACCTGAACCCGGACAACCCGCTGCAATATGAATTCGAAGGTGAGATGCGCGATATCACGAGTCAAACCATCAGTATTGAAGTGCAGGGCGACGGTGGTGCGGTCGAGACCCGTGAGCATACCTTCTATTTTTCCCATTTCGGCCCAATTTTGGATTTGGGTGACGTCAATAGTCTGCTGGCCGGTTGGCCAATAGCAGCCGGTACTGGCAAAGTGTTTACTTTGCGCGACATCAACTTCAGCAACTTTCGCGGTTTGACGACCTGGCGTAATGTTGCGCAGTCTCGCAATATTGCCGAGCTGGAAACCGCACTTTCCAATATTGGTATTCCCTGGGTGAATACCATTGCGGCCGACCGCGCTGGTACTGCTTTCTACGGGGACATTTCCGCTATTGCCAATGTCAGTGATGAGCAACGTGGCGATTGTATTACCGGGCCAATTGCACCACTACTGACGGATTTTGGGCTGACCACGCTGGACGGCTCGCGGGCAGCTTGCGAATTGCTGGAAGACCAGGATTCGCCGCAACCCGGGGTCATTGGTTACCAGCGCCTGCCTAAGCTTATCAACCAGACCTATGTGGCGAATGCCAATGACAGTTATTGGCTGTCAAATCCGTCGAGTTTGCTAAGCGGCTACCCAGAGATCATTGGGGCTGAGGGCGTGGAACAAAGCCAGCGCACACGGCTTACTTTTACCCAAATGGAGCAACGCCTGGCTGGTACCGATGGCCTGGGTGCCCCTGGGGTGACTGCCGAACTGCTGCAGGAATTGATGTTTGGCAGTCGCAATATGCCGGCGGAATTGATTCGGGACGATGTGGTGACTCTATGCGGTGCCGTGGCTGACTGGAGTCCCTATTCTGCGAACGAAGCGGCAATGAATCAGGCTTGCAGTGTGCTGGCCGCCTGGGATGGGCGGCACAACGTCGACAGTGTGGGCGGCCAGCTGTTCTACGAGTTCTGGTTGAATATAAGCGGTCAGGAAAATCTTTGGGCCGTTCCGTTTAATGCCGCCGATCCAGTTGGTACCCCGAACACTCTGAATGTGGCGGATGCGGAGCTTGTGGAAATGGTGCGCCAGGCGCTGGCCGATGCGGTGCAGCGACTGTTGGATAACAACATCGCGCTGGACGCTCCCTGGGGTGAGGTGCAATTTAGCGAGCGCAACGGGGTGCGCATCCCCATCCACGGCGGTTCCGGTTCTATGATGTTCAGTGTGATTACGTCGGAACTGGTGGAAAATGAGGGCTACAGTGATATACGTCACGGTAACAGCTACATGCAAACAGTAGACTGGGACGAAAGTGATTGTCCAAATGCCTATGCGCTGTTGAGCTATTCGCAATCCAGTCATTCGGCGTCAGAGCACTACGACGACCAAACCCGCTTGTACGCCGATAAAGAATGGGTGGATATGGCGTTTTGTGAAGCCGAAATCGTCGCAGACCAGCTGGGAGAGACAATTCGTTTGCAACAACTGGATGAGTAACTGTTATGCCGACTATGCCTTTGATGTTGTTAAATGGCGCGCTTTACAGTCTGGGCTGGTTTGCTTGTGTGGCATTGCGTAATTGGATATCAGCGCTGGTGTTTGTTGCGGTTCTAGCGGCTTATTTTTATGTTGAGAAGCAGCGATATCGGGCCATCGTGTTGCTGGCAGTTGCCACGCTGATTGGCTTCTCGGTGGACAATGCCTTGTACAGGGAAGGCGTGCTGATTCCAGTTGACGCCGGCAACGTGACACCGTTGTGGATGACTGCACTATGGCCATTATTTGCGACTACCTTTAATATCGCTTTTAGACCTTTGCAGGATAGCCCAGTGTTTGCTGCTCTGTTGGCAGCAGTGGTTGCGCCGCTTACTTATCTTGCGGCGGTGCAAATGGGAGCAGCAAAATTTGGTGTGCTCACCGAGCTGGCCTTGGCGTGCATCGCTTTTATCTGGCTGTTGCTGTTCCCGATTGGTTTGCGCTTCACGCGCCAGTTAATGGTAAGCAACGCAGTGGCTGGTGGAAAAAAATAGGAATGAGGACTGGAGAAACCATGATTTTGCAGAATAAAAGAGTTGTTATTACTGGAGCCGGCGGTGGTCTGGGGCAGACGGTCAGCCTGGTTGCTGCCGAGCAAGGAGCCGAACTCATTCTGCTCGATTTGAGGTTTCCCGACCCACTGCCTGCTGGCCTGGAATCTGCTCGCACCGTTGCGCTGGACTTGTGTGACCTGGCTGCCTGCCAGCAGTGCTTTGCCGGGCTGGGTCAGATTGACGCTGTGTTTAATCTCGCCGGTGGCTTTGCCATGGGGGTACCGACCCACGCTGAGGACGACGCGCAATGGGATGAAATGTTCAAGCTCAATGTCAGCACTCTTCGCAATGTCTTGAAAGCGGTGGTACCGGTGCTGCAGAAACAGGGGCATGGCAAGATTGTGAATGTTGGAGCGATGGGCGCATTGCAGGGCAACGCGATGATGTCCGCCTATTCAGCGTCCAAAAGCGTGGTAATGCGCTTGACTGAAAGTCTTTCCGGCGAGCTGCGGGAGCAGGGAATCAATGTGAATGCGGTATTACCCAGCGTGATTGACACGCCGCGCAACCGCGCCGACATGCCCGATGCCGATCCGGCTAAATGGGTGGCGCCACGTGATCTCGCCAATGTCATCTGCTTTCTCGGTTCGGAGAATGCCAGCGCCGTGCACGGTGCATTGCTGCCTGTCAGTGGGCTGAGCTAAACGTAGTGTGCATATTGTTCGTTGCGCTTGGTGTACACAGGCGTTTCCCCCTGGTGATTGCCGCTAACCGAGACGAACAGTTTGCCCGCCCAAGCGCAAACGCTGACTACTGGCCCGAACACGCCGACATCTTCGGCGGGCGTGACCTTCTGGCGGGTGGCAGTTGGCTGGCGGTTTCCCGTGCCGGCCGGGTGGCGGCTATTACCAATATTCGCAATCCAGCGCTCACTCGAGATGGCGCGCTCAGCCGGGGGGAATGGGTACGCCGCTATCTGCAGTGTGCGTCTGACGCCGGCTTGCGCGAACAGTTAGTCGCAGAGGGCAAGCGCTACAACCCGTTTAATCTGCTGTTTGGCGATCAGCATGGGCTGCAGGTGTATAACAGCGTTACCGAGTCTGTTGTCGACCTTACGCCTGGCTACCACGCTTTGAGCAATGGGCCGGTTGACGACTATTGGCCCAAGATGTCGCGAGGGGTCGCGTTACTGGAACAGCACTTGGAACAACGGACCGAAACGCTGGACGTGGAGCAAATACTGGAGATTATGCGTGATGCGACTCAGGCGGATGACCACTTACTGCCACAAACCGGAGTGGGCCTCGAGGCTGAGCGCCAGCTCTCGTCGATTTTTATTGCGGGAGAAGAATATGGTACTCGTACGACCAGCCTGTTGTATTTCTCGGCCACTCAGGTGGGCTTTCACGAACAGCAGTATGGCCCGCATGGCCAGGCCCTGAGCCGGGCTGACCACGTGCTTGCAATTAACGAATAATAAGCAGCCTAGTGTGCATGCCCGTGGGCGATTTCCTCATCGTTCGCTTCACGAACATTTTCCACAGAAACATCAAAATGCAAGGTCTGCCCGGCCAGAGCATGGTTGGCATTCAATGTGGCGGTGCTGTCGCCGATGGCATCAACCTGCAACACCTGAACCTGGCCATCCGGCGACTGCGATTGCAGCTGCATGCCCACCTGCAATTCTTCAATTTGCGCGAGGGCTTCCAGTGGTACTTCCTGTACCAGCTGTGGGTTGTGCTCGCCGTAGGCATCGGCGGGCTGGATGGAGGCTTTAAACGAATCACCGGGCTCGCGGCCCTCCAGCTCCCGTTCCAGGCCGGGAATTAGGCCATTATTTCCGTGCAGGTAGCTCAGTGGGTCACCGCCTGCGGATGAATCCAGGGTTTCACCGGCATCATTGGTTAGGGTGTAGTGAATGGATACCACGCAATTGCTGGCAATTTTCATAAGGCCTCATTGTATGCTTGGAAGAGTTAGGTCCGCGCTGAGCGCGGGGCTAAAAGTGAGGAAGGAATGCAAGAAACCTGCTGCAGCAATTGGCGTGGCTGCTCGTCACACGCTCACGATACAGAAAGCCCCAGCCAAATTCAAACTGGGCAGCTTGCGCTTGTATAGGGAGTGCTTACTTGAAATAATGCGGCAACGTTTTCGGGACTGAAGAGTGTAATGAGCGTTGAGTTAACCGATATTCGCCAGGGGCATGAGCTCGATCTCGCGCGGCTCGAGGAATACCTCGCTGCCGAGGTGGCGGAGTTTAAAGGTCCTCTGACTGTAAAACAGTTTGAGGGTGGGCAAAGTAATCCGACGTTTAAGCTGCAGACACCAGCCCAGAATTACGTGCTGCGCAAGCAACCCCCGGGGGAGTTGTTGCCTTCGGCCCATCAAGTAGACCGCGAATACCGGGTGATGAAAGCACTTGCTGACAGCGCCGTGCCGGTGCCAACCATGTACTGCCTGTGCGAGGATAAATCAATAATCGGCACCAGCTTTTACGTGATGGGCTATGTGGAGGGTCGAGTATTCATTGATTGTGCCATGCCGGACAGTTCGCCGGGTGAACGTCGCGAGGTTTATCTGAACCTGGCCAGAACACTGGGTGCGCTGCATTCAGTTACTCCGCAAGAAGTTGGTCTGGCTGAGTTTGGCCGGCCAGGCAACTACTACGCGCGCCAAATCAACCGCTGGAGTAAGCAGTATCAGGCCTCGCAAACCGAGGAACTGGACAATATGAACCGCTTGATGGAGTGGCTGCCTGACAATATTCCTGACGATGATGCTACAGGGATCGTTCACGGTGACTATCGGCTTGGCAATGTGCTGGTTCATCCGCAGCAGCCGTCCATCGTTGCTGTGCTGGATTGGGAGTTAAGTACTCTGGGCCATCCCATGGCTGATCTGGCCTATCTTTGTCAGGACTATCACGGGGTCAGTACATCCGGTGGCCGTGGTATTCCGGAAAATGCAGCCGAGCTGGGCATCCCTGGCGAACAGGAAATGCTGGATACCTATTGTGAAGCGGCTGGGCGCAGCACTATCGAAAACTGGGACTTCTACCTTATATTCAACATGTTTCGCAGTGCCAGTATTATCCAGGGGGTGTACAAGCGCGGTATTGATGGTAATGCCAGCTCGGACCGTGCTCTGCTTTTCAAGGACGCCGCCCGAATGATTTCCGAGATTGGCTGGCAGCGCGTGCAGGCACTGTAATTCTTCATCAATAACCGACGAGTTAGTAGATAGTGAGTACCAAACTTTTTGATCTGAGTGGCAAGATTGCGTTGGTGACTGGTGCCAGTCGAGGCATAGGTGAATCCATCGCCCGATTGCTTGCTGAACAGGGCGCCACAGTCATAGTGTCCAGTCGCAAAATTGCGGGTTGTGAAGCGGTAGCGGCCAGCATCCGCGAGAGTGGTGGTAATGCCGCAGCTTTTGCCTGTCACGTTGGTGATGTGGAGCAGATTAGCGCTGTATTCAAGCATATTCGCCAGCAATACGGTCGGCTGGATATTCTGGTTAATAACGCAGCCACCAATCCATATTTCGGACACATCCTGGATACAGATCTGGCGGCCTTTGAAAAAACCGTCGACGTCAATATGCGCGGCTATTTCTTTATGTCGGTCGAGGGCGGAAAGCTCATGCGGGAAAATGGCGGTGGCTGCATTGTGAACACCGCTTCCGTCAATGGCCGCATACCGGCCTTGTATCAGGGTATTTACTCCATTACCAAGGCGGCAGTCATCAACATGACCCAGGCCTTTGCGAAAGAATGCGCTGAGTTCAATATACGGGTGAATGCGCTGCTACCCGGGCTGACCAACACCAAGTTCGCTGGCGCACTTATTGACAACGACGAGCTGGTAAATGAGGCCTTTAAGCAGATACCAATGGCCCGCTACGCGGAGCCCGATGAAATGGCCGGCACCGTGTTGTACATGGTCAGCGATGCGGCCAGTTATTTAACCGGTGAGTGCATCACCGTGGATGGGGGGATGTTAGCCTGATGACCGCGATCAAGCCGGCACCGATTGCCATTACTGACAATGAACTTGAAGATTTGCAGCGCCGGCTGGCGGCCACGCGCTGGCCAAACGCCGAGACAACCGGGGACTGGCGACAGGGAATTCCACTGGCCTATGTGCAGGAACTCTGTAACTACTGGCAGAACGACTACGACTGGCACCGCACAGAAGCCCGCCTTAACGAGCTGAATCCCAGTGTGACCACTATTGATGGCGTGGACATCCATTTCTTTCATATCCGCAGTACACATGACAATGCGCTGCCGCTGATTATGACTCACGGCTGGCCGGGTTCCCCGGTGGAATTTCTGAAAGTCATTGACCCCTTGGTAAACCCCACAGCTCATGGTGGTAAAGCAGAGGACGCCTTCCACCTGGTGCTACCCAATCTGCCGGGCTATGGGTTCTCAGGCAAACCACAGCAGGAAGGCTGGGATGCAGCGCGCATCGGTCGCGCCTGGGGGGAGCTGATGGCGCGCCTTGGCTATGATCGATACGTAGCCCAGGGTGGGGATTGGGGCGCGATGGTGACCACCTGTATGGGAATTAGTGAAACCGAACACTGCGCCGCCATCCATGTCAATCTGGTAATCGCCGCGCCGGACCCGGACACGATGGACAGTATGACTGAGCTTGAACAGAAGGCGCTCGCGGCTATTGATTATTACGACAAACAGGATTCTGGCTACTCGAAGCAGCAAAGCACCAGGCCGCAAACCCTGGGCTACGGTTTGGCGGATTCTCCCAGCGGGCAGCTGGCCTGGATTGTAGAAAAGTTCTGGGCCTGGACGGACTGCGAGCGTGACGGAGCGAAACACCCGGAAAATGCACTCGGCAGAGACGAGATGATCGACAACGTCATGTTTTACTGGCTGAACAATGCCGGCGCCTCATCGGGCCGCTTGTACTGGGAGAGCTTCAACGATCAGTCGCTGGAAGAAGTCAGCATGCCAACGGGGTGCAGTGTGTTTCCCAAGGAAGTATTTCTCTGCTCGCGACGCTGGGCTGAGAAACGCTTCACCAAGCTGATCCACTGGAACGAGCTGGATGAGGGAGGGCATTTCGCCGCCTTTGAACAACCGGACCTGTTTGTGAATGAACTGCGCACCTGCTTTGCGACAGTGCGCAGCTAAGTTCAGTCAGTTTGCAGCAATGCCTTGAAGCGTGGGCGCTCCTGTAGTGTCTGCAGAAAGGGGTCGGCTTTAATAAACAGGCTGAACTGCTCATTTTGCGATACCGCCGATTCAAGAAACTCCAACGCCAATTCAGAATTGCCCAATTGCACGTAGACCAGGGCCTGCAGGTACAGCGATTCCGGGTCGCCGCCCGACAGTTCCACACCCAGGGCCGACAGCTCTCTGGCTTCATCGTTGCGAAGCAGGTGCGCATAGTAAATACCGAGCAGGCTCGCTGTTTTCCAGTCCCGTTCGTTGACTGTGAGGTTCTGTTCGGCAAGCTCAGCGGCTTTTTGGTAGGCGGCAGTCGCTTCGTCCTGCTGCCCGGCAAACAGTAGAGCCTCTGCCAGGCGACCCCAAATGCGGTGGTCGTCTGGTGCAAACACCAGCGCTTTTTTCTGATTCTCCACAGCCTGCTCAAAACGACCGGCGTAATAATGCAAAGACCCGATATTCGTGTAGGTAAGTCTGGATGGTTTTATCCGAAGCGACTCTTCGTAAGCCGCAATCGCTTGGTCAAACTCGCCAAGCATCCAGTAGTTTGCTCCCTTTCCCCCAAATACGGTAGCAACATTGGGTGCGAGCAATGTTGCTTTTTCATAAGCGTCTATGGCTTCCCGATAGCGCTTGCTCCGGTAGTAGTAACTGGCAAGGGCTTCCTGAGCCGCCCAGTAATGTTGGTTGCTGGCAAGCGCGGTTTTTAAGAATTGCTCTGCTTCCCCATGCCGCCCCTGGGCGGCCATCAGCTCTCCCAGTTGTATGTAGCTGTCCGTGGGGTCAGAGGCAACGCCCATCGCGGTTTTCAGGTGTTGCTCGGCACGTTCGACCCAGCCGCGTTGCATATACAGCTTGCCCAGCGCGAGGCTGACTTCGCTGCTTGACCCATTCGCCAGTTCGTTGGCCTGGTTGCAGGCCTGCTCGGCTGTGTCAAAGTCGCCTACCCTGTTACCGATTTGATAAAGGCGAAGGAGTGCTTCGCATTTGCCAGCGTAGGCTTTGGCAAACTCATTATCCAGACTGATTGCCTGATCAAAAAATCGGGCGGCGGCTTGCATCACATCGGCATCGTTAGAGCTTCGCAAACGACCTACACCCTGCAAATAGAGCAGGTAGGCTTCATTAGACTCCGTCGCCCGGGACTGCAACTGCTGCTGTGACCCCCGGGAAATGACCAGTTCCAGCTGCTGCACGATGTTGCTGGCGATTTCCTGCTGAATAGCGAAAATATCGTCAACAGAACGTTCAAATGTTGCCCCCCAGCGATTGAAACCGTTACTACCATCTACCAGTTGCGCTGCGACTCGCACGCGCTGATTGTATTCCCGCGCACTGCCCTCCAGAATCAAGGCTACTCCCAGACGGCTCGCGACTTCCCGGATATCAATCTGGTGGTCACGAAACTGAAAAGATGAAGTGCGCGACGCAACCTTCAGCTCTTCCAGCCTGGACAGAAGCAACAGGATTTCTTCGGCTAATCCAGCCGCAAAATAGCCGGTGCCTTCATCGCCTCCAAAATTTTCGAATGCCAACACCGCAATAGAATTAGGGGATGCTGAGCCGTGGTTCGCTGATTCCAGGTGTGTAGAGTCTGGGGTGCTCAGCTCATTCAGTAACATCGTGATCAGGTAGTAAGCGCCACCGATCAGCACAACGACCAGCATGCTCGCAAAGATCCAATCAGTTTTTTTTGATTTTCGCTCGTTCCCAGTGCCCGCCAGCAATGGCAGGTCAAAGATCAGGCCTTCCGGGCGAATATCAATTACCCAGGCCAGAACGAATGAGACAGGGAAGCCGACAATCGCGGCGATGATCAAGGCACGTACCGTCCAGTCGGGTAGGGCCAGTGGCTCGGCAACAATGACACCCACTTGTAAAATCAACCAGGCAACCACCGCATAGGCCGTTACCACACGGAACACCTTTCTTCTTCGAATTTCACTAACCAGACGCTGAAACAAATGAATCGCACCGGAGATCAAGCGACTGCCACAAGCGAGCGGCTTGAGTACGCAGCCTGTTTAGGCGATATTGCTGGTAATTACCTGGACGCCAGTTTAAGCTTGATCACCCCGCGAGTAAAACGAAAAGAGGTGGTGGCGATGTCTGATATGGTTGAAGAGAGCAGCAACAACAGTGTTGAAGATGAGCGTTCTGGTACTCCGGATAATCGCTCGGGCACGCCGGATAACCGTTCTGGTACTCCGGATAATCGCTCGGGCACGCCAGATAATCGCTCGGGCACGCCGGATAACCGTTCGGGTACCCCGGATAACCGCTCGGGCACACCGGACAACCGCTCGGGCACACCAGATAATCGTTAAAGCACTGGAAACCGATTGCTGGCCTGTTTTGCCCAGTCCCGCACGGCGACGACTGTGTTCAACCTACGTCTTACTTTAATTGATTAGTCGTCGAGCGTATAAACTATGCCCGCAAAACACGCGCTGATCATCGGGATTAACAAATACCCTTATCTCGGCGCCAAATACCAGCTTGGTGGTTGCGTTAATGATGCCAAGTTGCTGAAGACTACCTTGTGCAACAAGTTTGGCTTTACCAGCGGCGAGATTGTTGAACTGTTCAATGAAAAAGCGTCTCGCGACGGTATTCTGGATGCGATGGAGCAACTACTGCGTGCCGTGCAGAAAAATGATGTTGTATTGTTCCACTACTCCGGGCATGGTCACCGCTGCTCGACAAAAACCAAATACACCGATGAAGGCAGTGGGAAGGATAATTGCATTCTGCCGTCGGATGATTCCAAGCCCAAAGCGGATGGTACGGCCGATTACCGCGAGATACGTGACAACCAGTTCAATGCCTGGCTAGAAAAGCTGGCCAAGAAAACGGCCAATATTACGCTGATTTTCGACGCTTGCCACTCAGGCACCATGACTCGCAGCATAAACCCGGCCGTGAAGGTTCGTGGAGTCCCTGATCAGCTTCGCCCGCGGCCGGCCAAAAAAATTGGAAAAACAGCGACCCGAAAAGGCCCCGGGGGCTGGTTGCAGTTGAGCAATAAATACGTCGTTATCTCCGGTTGCCGTGATATGCAAACTTCCAAAGAGCGATACTTCAGCGAAGGCAGTATGAAGTATAAGCACGGGGTGCTGACCTATTGCCTGAATGAGGCGTTGATGCGAGCACAACCAGGCAGCACCTATCGGGACGTGTTTGAGCAGGTTAGCAGCAAAGTGCCAAGCCTGGTGAATGGCCAGAATCCGCAGATAGAAGGTCGCCTCGACCGCGAGCTGTTCGGCACTCGTGATATTGAGCCGCTGAATGGCTTACCTGTTGAGAAAATCGTCAAGAACACATTGGTGCTCGGTGGCGGTGCAGCGCATGGCGTCCGGGTTGGTTCGCGTTGGGCTTTGTATCCCCCAGGCACCAAGTCTACAGAAGCAAGCAAGCCGATCGCGAACGTCACTATTGCCAAGGTCGGTGGGTTACGGGCAGAAGCACTGTTACCCAAGAACCGCAAAGGAATAGCCGCCGGTTGCCGGGCCTCTTTGCAGGCCGACGCTGTGGTTCCTGACCCGCTGAGCATCGATCTGGAAAAGTTGAGCGCAAGTGACCGTGCCCAGCTAGAAAGCAGCATTGAGCGTTCACGTTTATTGACCGTTGCCAGCAACGCCAGCCTCGCCGATTGTCAGGTCAGGGTGCTACAGGCGAGTGAGCAGGTTCTGATAGAAGAAAATCCACCGCGTTACCAGGGCATTACGAACGCCAGCTGGGTTGTGCTGGATACTGACGGAAAGCTGGCAAGCCCAGTGCATGCGCAAAGTGAACGAAACGCAGTGGACGCAACACTGAGCAATCTGGAAACATTGGCCCGTTACCGGCGTACACTGGCCCTGGACAATCCCTTGTCTTTGCTGGATGTCAGCGTCAATATTTACAAGCGATCTGCGGCGGACAAGCTTACCCTTGCTAACGGGGGAACTACTGTGTTTGGCCCTAAAGACAGCCTGGTGGTGGAAATCAAAAATAACAGCGTAGATCAGCCGGTTTTCTTCAGTATTCTTTGGCTCGATTCCATGCACTCAGTGCAGCAGTTCTACCCACCGCGAAAAGCCAGCGAGGAATTACAGGCGGGTAAAACTATCCGTCTTGGTCATGGCAGGCGAAAGTTGAGACCAGGTCTCAGTGATCAATACCTTGGTCAACTGGGGCTGGAAACCTGCAAAGTTATGTTTGCGACTCAGCAAACCGATTTCAGTGGCATGAGCCAACAGGCAACGAGGTCGGCCTCGGTAACCGCCAGTGGTATGGCCGCATTTGATGCGGCCTATCGGGGAAATAAGGCCGGAAAAATCAGCGTTAACAGCAAGGATGATTGGCAGGCGGTTAATCGCAGCATCGTACTGCGCCGTAGCAGAGCTTGATATGAGTGAGCGTCTGCCGGTGGTGTTTCTCGCCTTTGCCAATTCGGCGGACGACCACCTGGCCATGCTGAAAGACGAAAGTCGCGAGGTATTTCGTGCCCTGCAGGGCTTGCAGCAACAGAATGGCCTGCGCATCCACCGTGAGGAAAGTTCGGGCGTTGCGGAGCTGTATGAAGACCTGTTGGCGTATGATCAGGATGTGGTGGTGTTTCATTACGCAGGCCACGCTGACGGCGCCAGACTGCACTTGGAGGAAGGGGCAGGCTCCGCTCAGGGTTTGGCGAAGCTGCTCGGCCAGCAGAGTGGCCTGAAACTGGTCTTTCTGAACGGTTGTGCCACCAAAGACCAGGTGAACCAATTGCACGCCGCGGGTGTGCCCGCTGTGATAGCCACCTCCGTTAAAATCAACGACGACAAGGCCACACATTTTGCGACCGCGTTTTATCAGTCGCTGGCTCAGGGGCACAGTATTCAGGAAGCGTTTGATTCCGCCAGTGCCTATCTGGAAGCCAGGTTTGACGCGGACGACCCGAACCGGCCGAGCTTCAAACGCTTTATCGCCTGGGAGGATGAGGAAGAAACCGCAGAAGAGGAGCAAGGCTTTGAGTGGGCCCTGTATGTGCGCAAAGACGCGGCCGAGGAAGTCAAAACCTGGCGCCTGCCGGACGCGCGCGACCAGTGGCTGACCCAACTGCATGACCGCACAGGCCCAATAGCCGACAGCCAGGGTAAACCGCTGCTGGTGGAGCACCGGGAGCTGACACGAACACTCGACGTGATGCAGTGCGAAGCCTGCGGCCATGCATTGCACAGCCTGACAGCCGGCGATAATTGTGCGGTCTGTGGGTCGAACAAACTGCGCGCGGCCACGTTAAAAGCCGCGCTTCCCGAGGCTGTGGTGCCGAATGTTTTGACCGAGGCGCAGGTGCGTGACGAACTCACTGAGCTGGCCCGGCGCAACGGGCTGGAGCTGCTTGCTCTGCAATTGGTGTACGTACCTTTTTGGCGCTTACAGGTGCAGCGCCAGTGCCGCTTCAGCGGCGAGCGGGGGATTGCCGCCAGCCTGGACAGCGGCACGCCACAGTTAGAATGGCAACAATGCAATGGTGTGGTGCGACAGAGCCTGGTGGATTATCTGGCACCCGCTGCGCAAACGCCGGCCGGGCGCAGTGATGCCTCGCAATGGGATTTCAGTGCGGTGCAGTTAAAGCGCAAGCTGCCGGACGGCATCCGCAGTATGCCGATGACAGAGGCCCTGGCGGCCGGCTTTAGCAGTGCCTGCGAATTTCTGGACCGTGACCTGAGTGGCGAAGTGCGTGAACGCATTGGCGGTATGCAGCAGCGCTCGGTAAGCACAGAGTGTCATTACCAGCAGGTGGAGGCACAAAGCGTATTGCTGCCGTACTGGCATGCCACTCTGGAAAGCGCTGAGGGCCTTAGTGCCTTGGTGGTTAATGGTCAAAGTGGTGCGGTGCAGGTGGCTCAGATAGCCGGCCTGCAAACCCTGGATTCTCTGGATGACGGTACTATGAATCTACATCTCAAAAACGAAGCTCCAAAAACCTCGCTGGCTGTGTCGGTGTACAGCGGAGTGGGCATTGGCATTATGGTGGGCCTGCTGCTTGGAATGGCCGCGGACGCCGGGCCAAATGTTAAAACAACGGTCAGTATTTTCATCGGTGCGGTCGGTGTTGGTTTGGCGGCGCTGCTAGGCCTTAACGACAAGCACTTCAGTACGGCCAAGGGATTAAGGATAGGCTCTTTTGGCCTGGCCGTTGCTGTGTCGGCGTTGTCGGGGGTTTATATTCGCGACCATGGTGTGTTGTCTCCGAGTATTGGAGATAAGGTAAAAACAGTGGCCGAAGCGACCGGGCTGGATAAGGGGCAGGCGGCCCGAGTATTGTTGGGCAAGGCTGCTGGCAGTGCTTCCGGGGAAAGCGCGGTGCAGTTTGACAGCCGCGCCGTGCGCATGGCCGGAGTGAGTGCCCTGTTCAACTCCGAGGTGGATCTGGATGCCTGTGCGGAGTTACGCAGCCCGTATGAAGCTGAACACAGTGCCGCGCAAATGCTCGATAATTTCCGCCTGTCCGGTGGTGAAGGCTGGGCTGAATTTGCCGATCAGGTGGCAGAAAGCATTCCTGCTGATCAGCAAAAGTCAGTATTGCAGCTTGGCCGCAATGCGATGTGCGCACAGGACAGCTTCTCGCAATCCTTAAGTGCTACGGACGAACAGTGTGCAGCAATGCACATGCTTTTGGCCGAAGAACCCGCGGATGCGGGCGCTTTATCGGTTGCGGCGCCAGCACCCTTTCAGCCTTTAATACGCCAGGCCGCAATTACACTAAGTGAGAAAAACCTGCCAGCAGGGCTGGCCGTTCTAACGCAATTGCCATGCGTATCGGGAGAGAGAGGCTAATGAAACAACATAATGCGCTGTGTGCCGCTCTGTTGGCGGCTTGGTTTTCTTGCTTGCTGTCAATGAACTCATTCGCTCAGCTCGACCCAACGTTTTTAACCAAACATTCGGTTCGTGTGGTGGCGCGCGGGGTCGGCAAGCCCAAAGCATCCAGCGGCTTTCTTTGGCAAAATGCCAACCAGGTCGTGACGGCTTTACACGGTGTGCCGAAGGGCACGCAGATTACCGTGGAATGCCGCGGCGCGAAACAAGCGGCAAAGGTGATACGCGCGTTGCCGAGTGCGGATCTGGCGCTACTGGAAACATCCGGCCTGCCGGCCAGCTGTCAGCCATTCACCCGCTTTGATGCCAATAAACCCAAACCGGGCACCACCCTTTGGACCTTCGGTTATTACTCGGGTGCCCCTGGTGGCACTTCACGAAAGTTTGAAAAAGGCCTTGGCGTACCCGAGCAGATCCAGTCTTTGGTGACCGGTAAGCCGCTCAAGGAAATCATGGCAATTGGCATGCCGGCGGTGGACCTGGATATTTACTACGTGCAAGGTGGCCTGCTGCCTGGGTATTCAGGTGGTCCGGTGGTCAATGCCAGCGGAACACTGGTGGGCATCGTTGATGGTGGGCTTGATAAGGGTGCGAGCGATTACAACTGGGTGATTCCAGCGAAGTATCTGCAAACGCTGGCCGACCAGGGTTCAAGCGAAGTGCCGGATTCGGTGGCGGCTGCAGCGGCGCATTTCTCTGCGGGCATAGCAGACGATGCGCAAGCGGTATTCACTTATGTGGATGAGAATACCAACGTTGATTACCAGTGGGTAAAAACCAAAACCAAAAGCCTGTTTGAGTTGGGCCAAACCGCCGATGACGCCGAGGGAGTTGGGCACTTACTCGATGTGTTTGCAGCAGCGGCCGGTGTAACGTCAGCCGAACAGCTGCGCTTCGATATCTACGAAGACCAGTTCCGTGGGCTGGTGATTGCCGTGCCGGAAGGCCAGGGGCTCAGCTACAGCGACACCGAGGACGGTATGTGGCTGACCTCGAAAAACAGCAATGGCAGCGCCGGCTTCAATGGTATTCGATTTGCACATGCCGACTGGGAGGTGAGCAATGCTCGCGATCAGATTGTGCCACCCAGCGACCCGAACTATTTCAACGATTTTGTAACTGAGCTACTGATCGATTGCCACACGCCCGGAGAAACCTACTGCACTCTGGACGAGCAGACCGTGCGTATTATAGATTTTGGTGGTGGCAACAAGCTGTTGAAGCTGGGCATGACAAGCTTCGACTATGGCACGCAAAACCCCTTGCTGTACGATTACTACAGTTTTGCTGTTCGTGGCGATGAGCCCTTCGGCGCACAGGCTAGAATCAACCCCGAAGGTAATAGCGGCCTGTTCCAGTGCCTGACCATGAACAATGCTGAAGCCTGCACCGATACGACGGCCGCGCAGCAGCAATTGGCGCAGTTGATAGCCGTTCACCTGACTACCTTTGCCGGCCTGGAGAGCCAGTCGGATTATCGGATAGTCGAAACGCAGTATCGCTACGATGCCAGTGCTGACAATCCCGCGACTATTCGGGTGCCATACTACGAAAACGGAGAACTAAGGCTATATAACACCCGCGGCATTCAGTGGAAACTGTACTTGCCGGACGGTGAGGTGGATACATTGTTCGAATACACCCGCGATGAGCCGGGTTACATCAACCTGCAATGGGGTGAGCAGTACTTGCTGGTACCTGAAGCGGGTGGCGAATACTACAGTGGTGAAGCCGGCGGTGATTGGGTATCGCGAGGTATTCTGACTCGTTAGTCCTAACGAAACAGCTGTCGTGATTTAATGATTTCGGCGACGTTATCCGGCACCATTTCTTCCCAGCAGTCGTCATTGGCCGCAATGGCCTGCAGCACATCCGGAGATTTGATGTGCAGAATCTCCCGATTGAAACCACGATTGTCCTGCACGGCATTGCAGGCTTTCAGATATTCCAACAAGTGTGCCTGATTCGCTGTCAGCTTGATGGAGTCGAGCTGACACAGGGTACCTGATGCTTCGTCGACCAATGGGTACACATAAATGCTCAGGTCTGTGCCCACCAGTTTGGCGACTGCGGACAGCACGTTCAAGTCATGGCCGTCTTCGCCTTCATCTATCGGATCCCCATGTACCAGATCTGCAAATTCCTGTAATCCCATTGCCAGCGCGGTGCGGCGCACACCGGCGTTACGCAGGTAGTAAGCCAGCCGACGATAGTGCGAGAAGTTCGAAATCAGAATGCTATGGCCGGTAGCTGACAATACTTCGGCACGGGCGATGAAGTCGTCAAAGTCAACCTGACTGTTGCTGGCGAGGTCCTGCATGGTCATTTCCAGCAGTGCAATCGGTTGTTCTTGCGGAAAATCACCGGTGAATTGCTCGGTGGTGCTGCGCAGAATGTCATCGTTCACATGGGTCAGCGGACGGAAACGGCCGCGGTGCAATACCACCGATTTCTTTCGCAGGAAGTCGCAAGCCTGCAGCACCGACCCATCGGCTCCAAACAGGGTCGCATCCGCCAGACCCTGCTGTACCAGGCGTACGCTCATTTCGCGGTTATCGGTATTGCGAAATGCCGCGCCGCTAAATTCAACCATGTCGAATTCGATTTGCTGACGGGTGAGGCCGTCCATCAGCGAGTTCAGTAGCTCGCTTGGGTTCTGGTACAGAAAAGTTGCGCCGTATATGAGATTAACTCCAACTACCCCTAAGGTGTGTTGCTGCAGAGCATTGATCGGATCGAGCAGGTTGCAGTGCACAATGATCTGGCTGGCTTCGTCGCCGGGATTCGCCTGAAATTTTATGCCCATCCAGGCATGGCACTTGTTGGTCCCTTGAAAATTGCGAGCGGCTACAGTATCGGCGAAAGCAAAAAACGCCGTTTTCTCACCGCGCTGCGCAGACAGGCGTTGCACGTTTAGGCGGTACTCGGTCTCCAGCATGGCCTCCAATCGTTCACGGGCCACATAACGCTGGCACTCGCCGTAAATGGCATCGCTGACCTGCATGTCGTAGGCGGAAATGCTTTTTGAAATGGTGCCGGCGGCGGCTCCGGCCTGAAAAAACCAGCGGACAACTTCCTGGCCGGCGCCGATTTCGGCAAAGGTGCCGTATTTGCTGTCGTCGAGATTCACGCGCAGCGCTTTTTCACGTGCGCCTTGGGGATGGATGGCGGACATAGGCTTCCCTGCCGGTTTTTAGCTATAGCTAGGTTAGCGGGCAGAAACTGGAAAACTTTAGAGCTGGCGCTTATTTCAGCGGCTTGCGGCGTATTTCGTAGCCGGGTTCTTCAGGCTCATCGTCCACCATTTCGGCCGGGAAACCATCCGCCAGCAGTTTCAAACCTGTCTGCTGCTCCAACCTGGCTACAATGTTGGGTGACCACTCGCGCGGGCCGAACCGTTCGATGCCGTCTTTGAAGATATCCAGCAGCAGTGGTGAAATTTCCAAGGGTAGATCATGACGGTCGGCCACGGCCTGAAACAGCGACATATCCTTGACCACCAGGTCCATGGTGAAATTAATGTCGCGGCTGCCATTCAGAATCACCTGGCTCTCGGTTTCATGTACGAAAGAGTTGCCGGACGATATACGGATGGCCTCATAGCTGGTGCCCAGGTCCAGTCCGGCTGCCTTAGCGGTCGTCAGGGCTTCGCCGAGGGCCACGAGGTTAACGCTGGCCAGGTAATTGGTGATCACTTTCAGAACAGACGCCGAGCCGATCGCGCCGGTGTGCAGAATGCGTCGACCCATTTTGGTGAGCAAGGGTAGAATGGTTTCAAATGTTGCCCGTTCACAGCCGGCGAAAATTGATATGTTACCGGTTGCTGCACGGTGGCAACCACCGGAAACCGGGCAGTCTACGGCCTGCCCGCCGCGCTGCTGTACCCGCTCTGCAAGCCGCTTCACTTCGGATTCATCCGTGGTACTCATTTCCAGCCAGATTTTACCGGGACCCATCGCTGCCAGTATGCCGTCATCAGCTTCCATCACTGCCGCGCTGGCCGCCGGGCTTGGCAGGCAAGTGATCACCACGTCCACGGCCTGCGTCATCGCTGCTGGGCTGTCGGCCCAGGTTGCACCCCGCTCAAGAAAAGGCTGGGCAGCTGACTGGTCCAGGTCGCGCACCGACAGCTCAACTCCATTGCGCAGCAGGCTACCCGCCAGTTTGCCGCCAACATTTCCCAGCCCGATAAAACCTGCTTTCATAGTGACTAAAGCCCGTTAAAATGCAAAACGCTTTCAGGACGGCAATGTAGCATACAGTGAGCTACACCGCTTTGCTGTGGTATGTTCAAAGTCGCTGGCAGAACAACCGGAGTGGCTATGACGACAAATACTGAATTTCAACAACGCTATGGGCCCTGCGCCCTGGTAACCGGCGCCTCGTCGGGCATTGGTCTGGCGTTTGCCGAACTGTTGGCCACCCGAGGGCTGGACTTGGTGCTGGTGGCGCGGCGGGAGCAGCGGCTGCAAAAGCTGGCGGAGAAGCTGAGAAGTGAACATGGTATAGATGTTAGGGTTTTGTCTGCAGATTTATCCGACTCTGAGGGTATCGCCACAATCGTGGTTGAAACGGAAGGTATGGATATTGGTCTGCTGATCAGCAATGCTGGTTTCGGGCTAAAAGGGCCGCATCAACTTCACCCGCCGAAGCAACTCAGCGAGATGTTGACTGTTAATTGTCAGGCACCCATGTGGTTGAGCCACGCCTTCATTCCCCGCCTGTTGCAGCGTGGCAAAGGAGGAATCCTTTTTACCAGTTCGGTCGAGGGCTTTATCGGTTTTCCGTACTCAGCCGCTTATGCGGCTACCAAGGGCTTTGTGAACAATCTTGGCGAAGCGCTGTGGGGGGAACTACATCCGCAGGGAATTGATGTGCTGAATCTCTGCCCCAGTTCCACTGACACGGAAGCGCTGGATAAGCAGGGTATCGATAAAAGTCAGCTCGACTTGATGAGCCCGGCCGAAGTGGCGCAGATCGGCCTGGCTGCACTGGCTGATGGCCCGACGATAATCGCCGGTGAGCAAAATCGACAAATGGTGGAGGGAAGCCTGGCCATGCCGCGGCGCGAAGCGTTGGCCATGATGGCCGATGCCATGCAGGCGGCGATCAAACCATGAATTTCTCGCGTGCGCACATGTTGTGCTATGCCGCGCTACCGGAAACTGAAAGCTTCAGTGAGACCGTTAGAATGGTGCATCAGCATGGTTTTCATGAACTGTCATTGTGGCGGAATGCCCTGGACCAGGGGGTTGCCGAGCAGGGCAGTGTGCAGGCCTTACGTGCCTATCTCAACGAGTTGGGTCTGCGCGTAAGCGTGCTGGAAATATTGCTGCAATGGCCGGAAGGAGGCGACGGGCACATTCGAGAGGCCGAGGAATTTCGCGAGCTGGCCACGGTGCTGGGCTCAGACGTGGTCATGGCGGTCTGCCTGCAGAAAGCCTTCACCGACCAGGCGGCCGCCTACCAGCGCCTGGCCGAGCAGTGTCGCATCCTCGGGGAGGCCAATATCAAGGTTGCCCTGGAATTTCTGCCGTGGACGGCCATCGCTGACTTGCAAACTGCTCGCAACTGCATCCGGCAAATCGGCGCCCCTAACCTGGGCTACACACTGGACACCTGGCACTTCGCCAGAGCCGGCCAGGACTTCAAGACCCTGGAGCAAATTCCCGGCGAGCTGATTTACGTGGTGCAGCTCAGCGATGCCAGCGACCGCAGCGCGCAGCAGGCCATCCTGGAGGAAACCATGCAGTCGCGAGTATTACCCGGTGAAGGCTGTAACGACTGGCCACGCTTACGGCGTTACTTACAAGACCATTGCCGCGAGGCCATTATTGGCCCGGAGGTGTTTAATGCAGAATTGAAGCAGAAGCCTCTGGACGATGCGTTGGCAACACTTGCGAGTACCTTTGAAGCGGTGACTGCTGGGGCTTAAAAACCGCGAAGTGTTTACAGAAAGCTCTTTGCGTTTCAAATTGCAATACATAGGTATTAAGATCATGATGACAGGCTCATTGGATAGAACAAACTTGGTTGAAAAAAAGGTCTGGGTGAAAAGAATAACGAGGCAACTGGCGCTAATCGTGGCCATTGCGAGCGTTAGCACCGCTGCCATGGCGGCTGACCAGGGTCGTGCCGGAACACGCCCCGTTGGCATAGACAAAACCAATGCACAATTTGGCCCCAATAATCGCTGGGCGTTTAGCCATATGCGAGAAATTTACCCCACGGCACTGATTGAGAATAAGCCCCGGCGGGTCATCCCGTTGGCGGGCCGGCCAAAGCACCCGGCGGAGGTGGTGATTGATTTCCGCGGCACGAAAACCAGTCTGGATGATCTCGCCAGGAAGTACTTTACCGATGCTATAGCGGTCTTTAAGGACGATGAGCTACTCGTTGAAGGTTACTACGGAGAGCAAAAGCGTTCACGGCCTCACCTTATGATGTCGATGACCAAGTCGGTGACGGCTGTTCTGGTAGCCAAATACGCGGCCGAAGGCCTCATTGATTTGAATAAAACCGTCGCAGAATACCTGCCTGAACTTGCCAATAGCGGGTGGGGACCTGACACGCTGAGGGCTGTCTGGGATATGCGTGATGGTGCAGACTATTCAGAAGTGTATGACGACCTTAACAGTACTGTTTGGCAACACGCCTGCGCGTCAAGCTGGGTCGAAGAAAAAGACTGCGCCAAAGGCAGCATGCGCTCGTCATATGAATTTTTGCCAACCATCAAGCGGAATGCAGATATTGTCGGAGAATTTCACTACAAGTCCGCCAGCACAGATGTACTGGCATGGATATTAGAGCGCGTAACAGGAAAATCTTTTGTGCAGCTTGTAAGCGAAGATGTTTGGCAGGCCATCGGTGCTGAATATCCCGCTGACATTACGGTTGATAAAGATGGATTCGGCTGGGCCAGCGGTGGCATGAGCGCCACATTACTGGATCTAACGCGCTTTGGGGTGCTGGCTCTGAATCGCGGTAAAGTTGGCGCAACACAGCTGTTCCCCGCCGAACATTTTGATGACGTCATGAACCACCCGGCGGATGACAATTGGCCGTACGGTGAACACCCCAAGGGTTGGAAACCGTACTACCGAAGTTTCTGGTGGGGCGTAGGAAACGGCGATAAAGATTTTGAAGCCGTGGGCATCCATGGGCAAATGATCCGAGTGGTGCCGAAAGACAATATGGTGATTGTCTATCTGTCCAGTTGGCCCGATGCAGATGGCGAAACAATAGACGGTTACAGTGTTTACGAGGATATATTTGAAGCCCTGAAAACCAAGTTCAGGTAGCAGCCGCGTTCAGGCAGCCGCCGCAAAGCCCCCACGGCTGTTAGGCTAAGCTGCCCAGAGCGCTACGGCACTAAGGCCAATACTCGTAAAGGGCTCCCGGAGCCGTCGCGAATCTTCAGTGGAGGAGCGACAATAACAGCCCCTTTTTCGGGTAGTTGGTCGAGATTCGTCATGCATTGAAGGCCGTATTTACCCGCGCCATGCATGTGATAGTGGCATGGTAGTGGTGGGTCAAAGCTAAAGCCGATGCCGGCGTCGGTGCCGACACACTCGGTACCGAAGCCGAGTACATCGCGTTCCTCTATCATCCACAGTACGCACTCTTCGTCAGGGCCTGGGTGATGTGCCTGTCCTTCGGCATCGGTATTGGTCCAATTATCGGGTGACACAATTTTACGCCAGTCGGTGCGCATAAATACCCAGGAATTCGCTTCGATCTGCCCGTGCTCGGCTTCCCAGTCCAGCAGGAATTGTTTGCTCAGAATAAAATCCTGATCGGCCGCGGCTTCCTTACTGCAGTCAACCACATTCACGCCGGCAATGAATCGCTCTGGGGCCACCAGATCGACAGTTCCATTTTCAACATCTTTACCGGAAATCCAGTGGGCCGGGGCATCAAAGTGCGTGCCCGTATGTTCCGAGATCGTAAAGTTGTTCCAGTACCACATTGGTCCGCTTTCGTTGTAGCGGGAGATCTCGTTAATGACCATCGGTGATGCCTGGCCAAACTCCGGTGGCAGGCTGATTGTGGGGTATTCAGGGCAGAGTGTTTCGGTTAAGTCGACAACCTTTAGTTCGCCGCTTGCGATTGCATTCAGGAGCGCTGCGTTCACCGTCATTATTTGTACCTCGTCGGTCCGAGAAGTTTAAGCAATTGATAGGATACAACACTTTAGAAGTACTGGAAGACAAAGCAACGATTTCTGAACTGTTGCGGGGCAGACATTCAATTAGAGGAAATGACATGAAGCCGCTCTCCCTGCTTGATTCGTTTGGAGGAATCCACGTCAATACCGAGGGCTCTCACATCATGGATTTTGTGATTGGTCGGAGTGAGAGGATTTGAACCTCCGACCCCTGCCTCCCGAAGACAGTGCTCTACCAAGCTGAGCTACACTCCGACGTACGCCTGGTCTGGTTCGCGCGAGCGCGCAACTATAGCAGAGTGCAGGGGCTTTAGGAATTCCCCACCTGCATCGAAAGAATGGTTTCGTTCAAGTCCATGATCTGGCGTGCCATGTTCTCAATCAGGGTGCGGCAGATGTCGGGCTGCAGACGCACCAGCTCAATGAAGTCTTCCTGGCGGATGGCGCGTACGGTGCTGTAGTCGGCCGCTACAACCGTGGCGTTCCGCTTTGCATTGGTAAAAGCAGCCATGGCGCCAAAAATCTCGTCCTCATAAATATCGCCCACCTTTATGCCATCCTGGTAAGCCTCAGCGTGGCCTTCAATCAGGGTAAAAACCTGGTCAGAGATTTCGCCCTGTTCGATGATGACGTCGCCCGGTGAGTAGTTCAAGTAATCGCTGTTTGGGTCGCGGCTGTGCGAGCTGTAATAGCTAAGCGCCTGCACCAGAATGGCATTGAAAGTAGCCTGGTATTCGGTCCAGGCTTCCAGTGCTTTGGCGTCCTTTTGCAATTGTTTCTTGATGTCTTCCCAGCGATAGGCCTGCAAAGTGACATTCTGGGTGGCCGTGAACACCGGCATGTCGGCTGCGCCTTTACCGCGTGGGCGGGATACGAAATCGCCCGGTTCAAAGAAATAGATTTTCTTGCCATCCAGCTCTACTTCAATATTGCCGGATTGCAGAACGAAAGAGGCACCTTCCGGCAGTTCAGCAAATACATTGCTGTCGGTAGGCAGTTCGGTAGGGTCGCCCGCCGCTGGTACCTGTTTCAGAAATTGTGAAACGAGGCGCGGCAGCTGCCGCACCTTGCTGGATTCTTTCAACTCACTGACATACATGATTGCTCACCATCAGCAGATTTATTTAATCGATCTAGCGATTTCGGGTTGGGTTTTGATCATGCTGACAAACGTATCCTGGGAAATTGCCCGGACCACGCAGTCGCGCGTGGCAACCACGCTGGCACGGCGGCGGCTGCCGGTAAAAGCGGCTATTGCGCCGAAGAATTCACCCTGTTGAATAACGCCTACCTTTTGCCCATCCTGAATAGCGATAGCCCGGCCTTCAATCAGTGTGAAGACGTCGTTGGAGCGATCGCCTTGCTCAATAATGGTGGCACCCGCTGGGTAGCTGTGGTACTCAATGGCCTCGGTGGAGGCAAGGTCATCAGTAAAGTCGATAGACAGTTCGTAACTGGGCTCAGACGACATGGTGTATGATCCTGTTATAAGTTATATGTTTTAAGCATAGCCAAAAACCCACGGGCCGAGCCGGAATCTGCACTTGGATTCAGATATTTGCGCCGGGCGGAGCGACGCCCACATCGAATACCGTTCAATTATTGATCACTCTGGTCATTCCCGGACGGTGGGCCTGCAATCAGCGGTTTGGCAGGCGTTTGCTCGCCTGAGTGCTGATGCCGCAGAAGCGGGCATCCGCCTGTGTATTGCCAGTGGGTTTCGCTCGTTCGAGCGCCAGCTGGCCATCTGGAACGCCAAGGCCACTGGCGAGCGCCCGGTGCTGGACAGCCATGGGCATGAACTGGACGTGGCGTCGCTGGCGGACACTGCACTCTGCAATGCGATTATGCGTTGGTCAGCCCTGCCGGGAGCGTCGCGACATCACTGGGGTACCGATCTGGACGTGTATGACCAGGCGGCGGTCGAGCCGGCTTTTCGGCTGCAACTGGTGCCGGAAGAATACTCCCCGGGTGGACCGTTTGCCCGCTTTGCAGACTGGTTTGCAGCGCGTGAAGCGTGCCAGGAAACCCATGGCTTTTACCGCCCGTACGCTGAGGATCACGGCGGTGTCGCCCCGGAGCCCTGGCACCTTAGCTACGCACCGTTGGCCGACCCCATGCTTGAATACTGGTCGATCGACAAAGTAGCCCAGTGTTTGGAAGCCACCCCGCAGCTGCAATTGCGGGCCGCCGTTATGGCCGGCCTTGGGCCACTTTACGACCGCTTCGTGCGAGTTGCCCCAGGCGGCAGTGCCACTGCATGAACGACGAACTTAACGGGCAGCCACCCGGAAACAACCAGTTTGAGTTGCTGGCGAGCAGGCGGTTTCTGCCCTTGTTTGCTACGCAGTTTTTGGGGGCGTTCAACGACAATGTGTACAAAAACTCGCTGATCCTGTTGATTGCCTTTTACCTGGTTGACGAGCTCAGTTTGAGTACTGATTTGCTGGTCAATCTTGCGGCCATGCTGTTTATCCTGCCGTACTTCCTGTTTTCCGCAACGGCTGGTCAATTGGCCGACAAGTACGACAAAGCAACAATTGTTCGTTATACCAAGAACGCTGAGCTCGGCATTATGTGCCTGGGCGCGCTGGCCATCTGGATGGAAAGCCTGCCCGGCCTGTACCTGTTGTTGTTCCTCATGGGTATGCAATCAACTTTTTTTAGCCCTGCCAAGTATTCCCTGCTGCCGCAACATTTGCGATCTGATGAGCTGGTTGGTGGAAATGCCATGGTTGAAATGGGCACTTTCGTGTCAATTATTCTGGGTTTTGTCGCCGCAAACTTTCTGACGGCAATGCCTGAACGGGAATTGTTTATGTCGGCCGCTGTTATTGGTATCGCCCTATTAGGCCGTTTTACCAGTGGCTACATACCGCCCGCGCCGCCACCCAGCCCAGGCTTGGCTATCAACTCCAATGTGTGGCAACAGACTTTGAAAATATTGGCCTACGCCCGCCTGGACCATGTGGTATTTCACTGCATTCTTGGTATTTCCTGGTTCTGGTTTTTCGGCAGCGTTTGGTTGGCTCAAATCCCGAACTTCACGCGGAATCACTTGCACGGCTCAGCCGATGTGACCACCTTGGCTTTATGCATTTTCTCGGTGGGCATTGGCGTGGGCACTTTGCTGTGTGAGCGTCTGTCGGGCAAGAAAGTAGAGCTGGGCCTGGTGCCATTGGGGGCCGCCGGGCTAAGCCTGGCCTCGATTGATACTTTTTTTGCGCTGCCGCTTCAGTCGGATCGAGCGCTGCTAGGCATCAGCGAGTTTTATACGCTGTCGGGCAGTTTTCGGGTGTCCTTCGACATGTTCCTGATAGGCCTGTTTGGTGGCTTGTTTATAGTGCCGCTGATGGCGATGATGCAGCATCGCGCGCCGCAGGCCCAGCGCGCGCAAATCATTGCGGCGGGCAATATTCTTAACTCGCTGTTCATGGTGGCTGCCGCGATTCTTAGTATGGTGGCACTGGAATTTGGCGGGCTGAGCATCCCGCAATTGTTTCTGGTGGTTGCCTTGATGAATATCGCGGTTGCCGTGTATATATTTGCCCGAGTTCCTGAATTTGCGATGCGTTTTCTGGTGTGGCTGCTCAGTCATACCATGTATCGCGTGGAGCAGGAAAACCTTACGGTTATTCCGGAACACGGTGCCGCCGTGATCGTCTGCAATCATGTTAGTTATGTCGATGCTCTGCTTCTGGCGGGAGCGTGTCGGCGGCCGATCCGTTTTATTGTGCACAAGCCCATCTATGAGCTACCAGTATTGCACTTTATATTTCGTGTTGGCGGGGCCATACCTATAATTGCCCGCCGCGAGGATCCGGCAGCGAATCAGCGTGCGTTTGACGCCATTGCCGACGCGCTGGACAATGGCGATCTGTTGTGTGTGTTTCCTGAAGGCAGGCTAACCCGAGACGGCGAAATGAACGAATTCAAAACCGGTATTGAACGAATTCTCGCTCGTACACCGGTGCCGGTGATCCCATTGGCCCTGCAGGGTCTGTGGGGTAGCTTTTTCAGCTATCGAGGCGGGCCAGTCATGCGCACCCGGCCAAAGCGCTTTTGGTCCAGGGTCAAACTGGTCGCCGGAAACATCATGAATCCGGCCGAGGTCAGTGCGGTCAGCCTGTATGAACAGGTCCATTCCTTGCGCGGGGAGCGTCGCTGATGAGCGCAGAAACTGATGAAGAGCTGTTGGATCGACTGTGGCTGGAAATTTGTGATGAAGCAGCATTGGCCAGCCAGAATGAGCCTGTGTTGGCCAGTTTTTATCATGCCACGGTACTAAATCACAAAAATTTCATCTGCGCGCTTGCCTTTCAGTTAGCCGCAAAATTGGACTGTAATGACGTACCGGCCATGCTCATTCGTGACGTTATCGAGGAGTCTTTACTGGCGAGCCCCGGCAATCTTGTGGCAGCTGCCTGCGATATGCAAGCCTATCTGGAACGTGACCCGGCCTGTGATCAGTACCTGATGCCGTTTCTGTACTTCAAGGGTTTTCATGCCATACAAACTCAGCGGGCGGCCAATTACTTATGGCAGAGAAGCAGAAAAACGCTTGCGCTATTTTTGCAAACCCGAGCTGCCAGTGTGTTTGCGGTAGATATCCACCCCGCCGTTGGCATTGGCCGGGGTGTTATGTTAGATCATGCCACCGGGCTGGTAGCCGGTGAAACCAGCCGTATTGGTGACAATGTATCGATTTTGCATCAGGTCACCTTAGGGGGGACCGGTACTGGTTCAGATTTGCGACACCCGCAAATCGGCAATGGAGTTCTGTTAGCAGCCGGCGCCACATTGCTTGGGCCGGTGCATGTGGGTGAGAACGCCAAGGTCGCAGCCGGCAGTCTGGTGCTGCAGGATGTGCCACCTCGAACAACCGTCGCAGGTGTGCCTGCGAAAGCGGTCGGCCGGCCCATAGAGGCCGAGCCATCACGAGAAATGGACCAGGGCTTGGATTAGAAAGGCAGCGCTGTAAACAACCGCCAGGCCCTGTATTTTATTCACTTTGTTGTTGGATAAACGAGCAGAACGGGGGACCGAAGGGAGTTGTTTTTCGGTTGCATTGGGGTATATTTAACCAGCCTTACTCATTGGACGCATGGGTTACAATAAACGAGCTGGCTAACAAGCGGATTGCGAAGCCCGTCCAGACGGAGTAATCGATCAACTCTTGATACAAGGAGTGATCGGGCAAATTTAGAACCGACGGAGAATTACCTTGAGTGTTAAATTAATTGATAACGAAGCGTTCTACGGCTTTCGCGTTCGCCGCACCGTTAACGGTAAGTTGTACCAGGAATACTATTCGCTGAAGAAGAATGGTAAGCGCCTGAGCCAACGCGCGACCAAGCAAGTGGAAAAAGAAGCGCAAATTCGTGATGAAGAGCTGCGTCAGGAGCAGATCAAGTCCAAGGAACGCCGCAAGGCCGAACTCTGCTTCCACCCGGATGGCAGTGTAAAGGGTATTTCCTACCTCGTTAAAACTGAGAAAAGCGGCACTAAAACACCTATTTTCCAGATTGGCATTGCCTCTGAGTTGGAAAACAAGATTGTTTGCACCAGCTATTCAGTTAACGCCCACGGTAAGGAAGCGGCCTGGAAAAAAGCGGTGGAGGCCTATGCGGAGCACAAAAAAATCCGTAAAGGCACCAAGCTGTACAAACAGCTGATGGCTGCTTTGCCGAAAACTGTCGGCAAGAAAACGCGCTCTACCCGAGGCCGCCGCAAAAAGTCGAAGCGGTAGTAAGCGGTCGACAGCAATAGGCTGCCGGCAGTCACGATAAAGGCTGTTCGCGGGCGTGCCTCGACAGCCATCTGTGTTTTAAGGTTCAAAGCGTTCCACGGCGTCCATGATGGCCCGTTTGGCTTCACTGCTTGACAGCCAGCCCTTAACCTTCACCCATTTGCCGGGCTCGAGATCTTTGTAGTGCTCAAAGAAATGCACGATCTGCTGGCGTAGTACCTCCGGGATATCGTCGGGTTCCTGCACGTGATCCCACCAGCGGGTCAGTTTGGAAACAGGCAGCGCAAAAACTTTGTAATCTTTGCCCGACTCATCTTCCATATCCAGCATGGCGATTGCTCGGCAGCGCACAACGGAACCACAGTTCACTGTATGCGGCGTGCGCACCAGTACGTCTATCGGGTCGCCATCCTCAGACAGGGTATGCGGAATATACCCGTAGTTGCAGGGGTAAAACATCGGAGCGGCCATAAAGCGATCAACAAACAGCGCGCCGGTGTCCTTGTCTACTTCATACTTAACCGGGTCGGCATGCGAAGGGATTTCGATGATGACATTAAATTCTTCGGGCAGATTGTCTCCCGCTGGTACATTTTCCAGGCTCATACAGTTATTCCACAGTCTCCGTTGTTGTTCCTTGGTCGGTGGCCGCTAAGACCTAACCACAATTCTTACAGCCTAGCACAGCATTGCCGACAGGAAATGAGCGCCGCGTGCTTTTTGCGCCAGCATTGGTTAAGATGTCACGCCCTCGGGCCTCGCACTCGAGGCCGCCAGTCGTTGGCAGGAACAAACACAGACAATAATTTGTAGTTGCATCGGCAACTCGCTTGGGGAGTCAACATGAGCGAAGCACTATATTTGCCGCCAGTTCTTGGTGTGCTGGGCCTGATGGTGGCCTTTTTCATCTACCATACAATGACCAAATACAGCGAAGGGGATGGCGCAATCAAAAAGATTGCTGCCGCCATTCATGAAGGTGCCATGGTGTTCATGCACCGGGAATACAAAATGCTGGCCATCTTCGCCGCCGTACTATTGGTATTGATCGTCATTTCTCCGTTGGGCATCAACACCGGTATCTCTTTCGTGGTGGGTGCATTGTCCTCTGCGCTGGCCGGTTATCTTGGCATGTGGTCTGCCACCAAGGCGAATTCCCGTACGACAGTTGCCGCGCATGAACAGGGTCAGGCGTCCGCACTGACGGTTGCTTTCTTTGGTGGCTCAATTATGGGGCTTTGTGTTGCTTCGCTGGGCCTGGTAGGCCTGGGTGGCTTGTACTGGTACTTCGGCGGTGACCCGCACACGGCGCATGCCATTCACGGCTTTGGCATGGGCGCTTCTTCCGTTGCGCTGTTCTCTCGTGTCGGCGGTGGCATCTACACGAAAAGTGCCGATGTTGGTGCCGACCTGGTGGGCAAGCTGGAAGAGGGCATTCCTGAGGACGACCCCCGTAACCCGGGCGTGATCGCCGATAATGTGGGCGACAATGTGGGTGATATCGCAGGTATGGGGTCCGACATCTTTGAGTCGTACTGCGGCTCCATGATTGCCACCATCGCGATTGCTTCCACTCTTACCGCCGTTGGCCCCTACGGCATCGATGCGCTGGCCGCTGAGGGTGGCCAGCCCGGGCTGATGGCCCTGCCACTGATGTTAGCCGGCATCGGACTGTTGTGCTCCATAGTGGGCATCTTCCTGGTGCGCAGCCAGTCTGCCACAGCACCTGAGAAAGCGCTTCGCTTAGGTCACCAGGCTTCTGCGTTGCTGCTGTTTGGCGGGGCCTGGTGGGTTACCAATGCACTCGGCTTGGGGCTGAACATTTTGTGGGCGATTATTTCCGGCATCGTGGGCGGCATGGTCATCGGCCTGGTCACTGAGTATTACACGGCAGGCAAACCTGTCGAACGCATTGCCGAATCCGGCAAAACCGGGCCTGCCACGGTTATCATTACCGGGCTTGCTGTGGGCATGGAGTCGGTTGTTGTTCCGTTGCTGATGATCGCTGCGGTCATTTTTGTCTCCACTGAGTTTGCCGGTCTCTATGGCGTGGGCATTGCGGCTTGCGGCATGTTGGCGACAGTGGGCATGACCATGGCTCTGGATGCCTATGGCCCGGTTGCCGATAACGCCGGCGGTATTGCCGAGATGGCTGGCCTGGGTGAAGGCACCCGGGAAATTACTGACGGTCTGGATGCTGTGGGCAATACCACTGCGGCAATCGGCAAGGGCTTCGCGATCGGGGCCGCCGCACTGGCAGCATTGGCGATTATCGCAGCTTACGTGGAAACGATGGCAGTGAAGCTGCCGGACTTTGCGCTGGAACTGTCTGAACCACTGGTGCTCATTGGCTTGTTCCTGGGCGGTATTTTGCCGTTTCTGATTGCTGCGATCACCATGACCTCAGTGGGTGATGCAGCCATGGCAATGATCGAGGAAATTCGTCGTCAGTTCCGGGAAATCCCCGGCCTTCGAGAAGGGACCGCGGAGCCTGATCACGCCAAGTGCGTTGATATTGCAACCCAGTCTGCACTGCGCAAAATGATTATTCCCGGTGTAATCGCAGTGGCAGCGCCCCCGGTCGTAGGCTTTTCCTTGGGTGCTGAATCCTTGGGTGGAATGTTGGCCGGCGCGCTGCTGGGCTGTGTGTTGATGGCATTGATGATGGCCAATGCCGGCGGTGCCTGGGACAATGCCAAGAAGTTTGTCGAAAAAGGCAACTTAGGCGGCAAGGGCTCTGAAGTTCATGGCGCTGCTGTGGTGGGTGACACCGTTGGCGATCCGTTCAAAGACACCTCTGGTCCATCCATGAACATTCTCATCAATGTGATGGCAATCGTCAGCCTGGTGATTGCGCCGTTGCTGGCCTAGCAGCCAAAACAGTAATGCGGCAGCGTGCGGCGCTGTCGCATTACACTTTAAAGCGCTTTTTGATGCGCTTTTCCACCAGCACCTTCTTTAGCTGAGCGTACTGTGGCACCCCGTTTTTGTAGGGAGGGTAGTCTTCGCCCTCAATTAACGGGGCCAGGTACTCCAGTCCCGCCTCGGTCACGCCAAAGCCGTCACGGGTGATGTAGTTGCGAGGCATTTTGGCCTCGACATTGGCTACCTTGCTCAAGGGTACGGAACCGATTGACCAGCGGTAGCGTTTGCTTTTCTTCCGAACGATGATCGGCATTACCGCATTATTGCCGGCCAGTGCAAATTCCACCGCCGCCTTGCCAACGGCATAAGCCTGCTCAACGTCGGTTGCTGAAGCAATATGGCGCGCTGCGCGTTGCAGGTAGTCGGCTACCGCCCAGTGATTTTTATAACCGAGTTCTGAGGTGACCATGCCCGCCAGGGTAGGCGCGACGCCACCGAGCTGGGTATGGCCGAATGCATCTTTACGGCCGGCATCGGCAATAAAACGGCCATCCTTGTACTGCGCACCCTCCGAAGCCACGACCACGCAGTATCCATTGCGCTTCACTTCCCGTTTTACCCGGGAGAGAAATTTTTGTTGGTTGAAGGCAATTTCCGGGAACAGGATGATATGGGGCGACTCTTCGGCCTGCCGTCCGGCCAGCGCACTGGCCGCTGCTATCCAGCCGGCATGCCGGCCCATAACTTCCAGTATGAATACTTTGGTGGAACTGTCGCACATGGAGGCCACATCGCGACCTGCCTCCAGTGTGGAGACCGCCACGTATTTGGCCACCGAGCCAAAACCAGGGCAGCAATCGGTAAAGGGCAAGTCATTGTCCACGGTTTTGGGGATGCCGATACAGGTAACCGGATAAGCCATTTGTTCACCCATTTGTGACACCTTGTGGGCCGTGTCCTGGGAGTCGCCGCCACCGTTATAAAAGAAATAGCCTATATCGTGTGCCTTAAATACTTCAATGAGCCGCTCGTATTCAGCTTTATTGCTTTGCAGGTCTTTCAGTTTGTAGCGGCAGGAACCAAATGCACCGGATGGGGTATGCCGTAAGGCGGCAATGGTTGCAGCGGACTCTTTGCTGGTGTCGATTAATTCTTCACGCAGCGCCCCCACAATGCCGTTATAGCCGGCGTACAGCTTGCCGATCCGGTCGCGATTCTGGCGGGCGGTTTCAATTACGCCGCAGGCACTGGCATTGATGACCGACGTGACCCCACCCGATTGAGCGTAAAAAGCATTACGTTTCTTACCCACCGCTTATTTCTCCTGTAAATGATGAATGCGTTTTTGGATCGCGGTTTGGTGATGAACTGGCTACTATTGTCCATGGACAGCAGTAACACTTTGAACTGGCGATCCTAAGTCTTTGACTAGCATAAAACACTCAGGGTAGCAGATGCACATTCATATTCTCGGAATTTGTGGCACCTTTATGGGCAGCCTGGCGGTTCTGGCGCGTGAGCTTGGGCATGACGTCAGTGGCTCCGATGCCAATGTCTACCCGCCCATGAGCACCCAGCTGGAGGCGCAAAACATCAGTCTTCATGAAGGTTATGATGCTGATTATCTGCAGCGAAAGCCCGACTGCGTTATTGTGGGCAATGCGATGACACGCGGCAACCCGGCCGTGGAGGCCTTGTTGGAAAGTCAGGTGCCTTATTGCTCTGGTCCTGAGTGGTTGCGGCAGAATGTGCTGCGGGGGCGGTGGGTGCTGGCGGTTGCCGGGACCCACGGAAAGACCACAACCACCAGCATGCTGGCCAAAATTCTGCAGCATGCCGGTAAGGAGCCGGGTTTTTTGATTGGTGGTGTTGCCGCCGATTTCCCGGTGTCTGCACAATTGGGCGGCGGGCGTTATTTCGTGATTGAAGCTGACGAATACGACTCGGCGTTTTTCGACAAGCGTTCCAAGTTTGTTCATTATCTGGCGCGTACGCTGATCATGAACAATCTGGAGTTCGATCATGCCGACATCTTTGCCGACCTGGCCGCAATTCAGCGTCAGTTCCACCATCTGATACGCACTATTCCGGCCAGCGGCCGAATTCTGATGCCGATGGGTAATGCTGCCCTGCAGGAGGTCATTGCGCAGGGTTGCTGGAGCGAACTTGAAGAACTGGCTGTCGGGCCCACTGAAGATAAGGCACGCTGGCAGCTTACGATGCAGGATGAGGCCGGTAGAAAGCTGCAGATTACCGATAGCACTGCGCGCCAGTCGGTCAGCTTCAACTGGCCGCACAGCGGCCAGCATAATGCAGCAAACGCCCTGGCCGCGGTGGCCGCCGCTGAGCATGTTGGTGTGCCGCTGGAAATGGCCGCTGAGGCACTCAGCGAGTTTTCCGGTGTTAAGAGGCGCATGGAGAAACTGTACGAACGGGGCGGAATTACAGTTTATGATGATTTTGCGCATCACCCGACGGCCATTCAAAGCACGTTGGAAGGGCTGCGTAAAGCGGAGCCTGCCGCAAGGATTGTCGCTGTGATTGAACCCCGCTCCAACACAATGCGTATGGGTGTTCAGGCCCAAGCCTTGCAAGCTGCGCTAAGCTGTGCTGATATTGTGCACTTTTTCAAACCGGACAATATGGACTGGGACCCGGGTTTTCTGCAACAAATGCCCGGCGTCATGGTTCATGCTTCAACAGCAGCCATCATCGATGAGCTTGTCCGTGAACAACAGCCCGGTGATGCAATTGTCATAATGAGCAATGGCGGTTTTGAAGCGATTCATCAACGTCTGCTTGCGGAACTGTGTTGAGCCCTGCCCGCTCTAATACCCCTGGAATAAATCGCTTTGCCGAATGGATAAACAATAATGCTGGATAAGCTGTTTCACTATTACGACCGCTGGATCATTTCCCGGCCTAAAACTGTATTACTTGTATTGGCCCTGCTGACGGCAGTGCTCTCAAGCTATTTACCGCATTTCAAACTGGATGCGTCATCTGATTCGCTGGTTCTGGAAGGCGATCAGTCATTGCAGACCTTTCGTGAAGTTGGTAAGCGCTACGAGTCGGAAGATTTTCTGATTGTGACTGTGGCGCCAACCGACAGCCTGTACTCAGACAGTGTGCTACAGGAAATTGATGAGCTGCGCGGTGAGTTGGAGCGGCTTGCACCGGTTTCTTCAGTCACGTCGCTGCTCGACGTGCCGCTCTTGGAAAGCCCGAAAGTTGCTTTGTCCGAGCTGGCCGATGGCACCAAGACCCTGCGTGATCCGAATGTTGATAAGGAGCTGGCCGCCAGGGAATTCAAAACAAGCCCGATTTACAAAGATCTGCTGGTGAGCGCTGATGCCAGTACGACCGCGTTGCAAGTGAATCTGAAGCGTGACCCGCGTTACATCGAATTGTTGGAACAGCGTGAACGCTTACAGCAGGCGGCCTCCGAGCCAGGCGCCACCCGCGAGCTCGAAAAACAGGCCCAACAGGCCTACCAGGCTTTTCGCGACTACTCATCTGAATTCAGTACCCGGCAGAGCGAGTTTATTGAGGAGGTACGCAGGCTTCTGGAGAAATACGAAAACAGCGGGGCAATAGGAACGATTCATCTTGGTGGGGTGCCAATGATCGCCGCTGATATGATCAGCTTTGTTAAGAGCGATTTGATTGTATTCGGCAGTGCTATTGCCATATTCATGGTGATTATTCTCACTTTGATATTTCGTCGGGCACGCTGGGTGGGTATTCCACTGCTGGTTTGTTTGACGACGATCACGGTGATGTTAGGTTATCTCGCCTGGCTTGACTGGCGCCTGACAGTGGTTTCGAGCAACTTTGTTGCTCTGTTGCTGATTATCACCCTGTCGATCAATGTGCATCTCATTGTGCGTTATCGTGAGTTGCTGGCTGGCGGCGAATTCAAGTCGCAACATCAACTGGTGCGAGAAACTGTCCGCCTGATGTTTACTCCCTGTCTGTATACCGCACTGACGACTATTGTCGCCTTTGGCTCGCTGGTCGTCAGTGGAATTCGCCCGGTTATTGACTTCGGTTGGATGATGACCATCGGAATTGGGGTGGCGTTGCTGCTGTCATTTGTGATTCTGCCCTGTGTGCTAATGCTGCTGCCGCGCCAGGAGCCGCTGCCAACCGGCTCTGGCGGTGCGTTCACCATTCGCTTCGCTGTTGTGACCGAGCATTTTGGTCGCAGTATTCTGCTGGGCTCGGCGGTGCTCGCTGTGCTGGCCGGTATCGGCATTTCCAGGCTTGAGGTGGAAAATCGATTTATCGACTTTTTCGACGAAGATACTGAAATATTTCAGGGGATGGAGTTGGTGGATGCCCAGTTGGGAGGCACAATTCCACTGGAAATTTTGCTCACCCGCGAGCCCATCAGCAGCGCACCCGCAGACGACGGTTTCGATGGCGGTTTTGAAGACGACTTCGCCGAGGATTTTGCTCCTGGTGAAGAGCTTGACTCCGCAGATTTCGACGATGATTTCGGGGATGATTTTGGTGGCACCACTGGCGAATCTGCAGACTCAGCCTGGTTCAATCGTGCCGGCTTGAATCAAGTGGAAACTCTGCATGACTGGCTGGAGGCCCAGCCAGAGACCGGCAAAGTGCTCTCTTTGGCCACTTTTTATAAAGAGATGCGAATACTTGCCGGGCCGGACATCGACGATATTCAGCTGCAACTGGCACGCCGCTCCTTATCCGAGGACATCAAGAGCATCATGATAGACCCTTACCTGATCGATGAGCTTGATGAGACCCGGATTACGTTGAGAGTCAAGGAGACTTCAAAAGAACTGCGACGCAAGGAATACCTGGAGAGAGTTCATAATTATTTGCAGTCCGAGTTGGGCTTTTCTCCCGAGGACTACGAGGTAACCGGCATGCTCGTACTGTACAACAACATGTTGCAGAGTCTTTATCGCTCGCAGATCCTGACAATCGCAGCGGTATTCGTCGCGATTATGCTGATGTTTTTCGTTTTGTTTCGGTCGCTGAACCTGGCGCTTATTGGCGTGCTTCCGAATATGCTCGCGGCTTCGCTGGTACTGGGAGGTATGGGGCTTGTCGGAATACCTCTTGATTTAATGACCATAACGATCGCTGCAATAACCATTGGTATCGGCGTGGATGACACGATTCATTACATTCATCGTTTCAAACGGGAATTTGCGCTGGACCGTGATTACATTGCCAGTATGTATCGTTGCCACGGTAGTATTGGTAAAGCGATGTACTACACGTCCTGCACCATTGTTTTTGGCTTTGCGATATTGGTCCTGTCTAATTTTAAACCCAGTATCTACTTTGGCCTGCTGACTGGTGTGGCCATGCTGGCGGCGTTGATGGGCGCGTTGCTGCTGTTGCCGAAGTTGATTATTCTGTTCAAGCCTCTGGGGCGCTTATGAACAGGCAATATCCTTTATTCCCACTGGGGATGCTGCTGTTTCCTGGCGGTCGGCTGTCGTTACAGGTTTTTGAACCGCGCTACATGGATCTCATCAAGCGTTGCCTGCGCAATGATGAAACGTTTGGAGTGGTCGGAATTCGTGAGGGCAGTGAAGTCGCCAAGCCAGGTGATGATCTGCCTGATTTGTTTTCCATAGGCGTGGCTGCAAAAATTGTTGACTGGAATGGCCTGGAGCACGGTCGGATTGGTGTGATTGTGGAAGGTGGTGAACGCTTTAAGGTTGTGCAAACCGAGCGTCAATCGGATTTTTTGGTGACCGCCGAAGTGGAGTGGATGCCAACGCCGGAGGATATAGCGCTGCCAACCGGGTATGCCGAGCTGGCCGCGCTTTTGAAGCAACTGGCATTGCACCCAACGGTGTCCCAGCTGGGCATGGTGTTTGACTACACCAGCGCCAACAATGTTGCTTTCGCGCTTTCGCAGTTGCTGCCCATCAGTAATGCCGAGAAATTCCGCCTGCTTCGCAGTGAAGATGCGTTGGAGGCGTTGGCAAAAATCCGTCTCCTAACCGATAAAATGAGTGGTAGAGAGCCCTGATGTTACTGTTAGAAAAAAGGTTGGCAGAGTGCCGGTCGACGCTGGTTCTGGCCGTGATGCTGTTGATGGGAAGCGCTGTTCACAGCCAGGAACACTCGGTTGTTGTTCAGGCGGGTGAAGGCGAAAATAGTGTGCGCACTATCGCCACCAGTATTGAAACCCCCTATGCGGCTCTGGCAGACGCGCTGCAGCGTTGTGAGTCTCGCCGGCAGGCTGCATTGCTGCAGGTACAGTGTGAACCCGTAGCGTACAACGACACCGAAATCCCGACCGCGCAGCAGTTGCGCCAACGGGCTTTAGGGGAACTCGCGGAAGGTGCTTCGGCGCGGCTCAGCCTGTTTCAGTTGCGTGGCGAGTCGACTCAGCTGACCTTGTTCGGCTCGGTTCATCTGATGAAACGAAATGCTTATCCGCTGAATGCACAGATCATGCGGGCCTTCGATCAGGCAGACACTCTGGCGCTAGAGGTGGACCTGAGGGCGGTTACCCCGCAGCAATTGCAGCAGGCCTTTCTCAGTCGTGGCTTGTTCCAGCCCGGTAAGAATCTGGCGACTGAGCTGAGTACGGCCACCGTGCAGAAAATCCAAGCCGTACTGGCTGCGCGTGGGCTGGATTTTAAAGACTATGCGCGCATGAAACCGTGGATGTTTGAGCAAACCCTGATTACCCAGGAGATGCAGTTGTTGGGGTTCGAGCCTGAGTCCGGTATCGATTCCTACTTTGACCAGCGTGCCCGGGCTCAGGGCAAGGTCATTGTGCAGCTTGAAAGTCTTGACGAGCAGCTGGATCTGCTCAGTCGGATGCCGCTCGCCGATCAGGAATTGAGTCTTGCGTACAGCCTGGACTCTCTGCAGTCGGGCTCGGCTCAGGAAGAGCTGTATGGTCTGGTTGTCGACTGGCTGCAAGGTGACATCGACAATATGTACAAGGACATGATGGAGCCCGTTCGTGCCTACCCTCAGTTACAGGCCTATATGACGGCGATGTTTGACGACCGCAATGAAAAAATGGCCGCAAAAATAAGCGCTTGGATAGAGCAGGGTGGTCATTATTTTGTTATTGTCGGCGCCGGACACCTGGGCGGCCCCAAGGGCGTCGTTGCTCTGCTCCAGCAGCGCGGCTACCGGCTGGAACAGCTCAGTCGTTAGGGCTGTTGCAAACGAAAACGCAGCAGCTCCAGACGGTCGTTGCCGAAATACAGGTCTTTTCCGTTCAAAAACATGCTGGGGCTGCCGAACCCGCCGCGGTCCATTAACTCCTGAGTGTTGTCGCGCAGAGCCTGTTTGATACTGTCCTGCTGGATGCCCGTCATGAACTGCTCCACATCCAGCTGACAGCGTTGTGCAAAGCTCCGCAGCGCATCGTTCGTGGAAATATCGATTTGCTCAGTCCAGTAGGCCGCGAAAACTGTTTCTGAATAGTCTTCAATGCAATCATGCTCAAGGGCAAGCAGCGCACCGCGCATTGCTTTTACGCTACTGATGGGGTGCTGTTCCGGCCAGTGTAACTGCAGGTCATAGTAATCGGCCCAGTCCTGCAGGTCCTTCATCATGTATTGCCAGCGCCGCGGATTGGGGTTGGCGCGATGTTCATAGACTTCCTGATTGACTGTATTAAACACTCCGCCCACCAGTATGGGGCGCCACTGAAGCTCAAAGTCCAGCTCCTGGCGCATATTCAGCAAGCCCCGGAAGGCCAGGTAGGTCCAAGGACTGGACAGGTCAAAGAAAAACTCAACGGTGTTTTTGGGCACAGCGACTACTCCGGTAGCGAAAGCTGAGTGATGAACTCATCGTCAATGTAGTGCCGCAATTTACTGCGTATAATCAGCGAGCTCAACAGGTAAAACACAGCAGGCTGGTAAAAGTGCAACGACATATTCCTCTGGAAGGCAGTCCCAATTTTCGTGACTTGGGTGGCTATGAAGCAAATTGCGGTCGCAAGCTTCGCTACGGTAAGCTGTTTCGCTCCGGTGTACTGGCGCGCCTGACTGATGAAGATGTGCAGCGCCTGCAGGCGCTAAACCTGACAACCATCTGCGATTTTCGGCGCCACGAAGAGCTGGAGCGTGACCCCAGCCGCCTGCCTGATGCACCAGCGCCGCGAGTCGTTCATCTGCCAATCGACCCCGGCAGTCGCACCAGTTTTTTTGATCATCTTGGGGAAACGGGCGACTTGTCTGCCGCTGACCGGGAAATTGACATGGCGCAGTTTATGGTGGATATCAATCGTGCTTTTGCGTTGGAACACCATGCTGAATTCAAAGTAATGCTTGATGAAATTGTTGAGCTGCCGCAGGATGGCGCTCTGCTGTTTCACTGCGCGGCCGGTAAGGACCGCACCGGCTTTGCAGCGGCCTTGATCATGATGTGCCTGGGGGTTCCGCGGGCCCAGATCGAGGCCGATTATATGTTGACCGCAGAGTACTTTTACCCTGACCTAGAGTTGGAGCGGCTGGCACGTAAGTACGCTGACTATGGTTTTCAGCGGATTGATCCGAGTGTGATTCGCCCGATGCTCGAAGTTCGGCCGGAATACATACGTGAGGCGTTCAACGCCATTGACGAGCATTTCTCCAGCACCGACGATTACCTGCAGCAAGTGTATTCAATGGGCGCTCCGGAGCGGAACGCCATGCGCGATACGCTGCTTAGCTGAACCAACGGCCGATTGGCCCACTCCACAAAAAGTTCGTGAATTTTCGCATGCCTTCGGCACGTTTCACTGAGTTTGGGTAGGCGTTCTGCATGGGCCCGCCTCGCTTCTCGGTGATGACCGGGACGATCTTGGTGTAGCCACGTACCCCCTGCTTACCGTTCACCCGCCCGACACCGCTGCTCTTTACACCACCGAAGGGAGCAGCAGGGATACCATAAGTCACTGACATGTCGTTGATGGACACCGAGCCGGTATCCATTTGCATGGCCAGTTGAAACGCCTTGTCCTTATTCTGCGACCAGACATTCCCGCTCAGGCCGTAGTCGGAATCATTGGCCAATTTGATGGCCTCCTCTTCGTTGCGGACTTTCTGAATACAGAGAATAGGCCCGAAGGTTTCGTCGCGCATTATCGCCATGTCGTGGTTGACATCAGTCATGACCGTTGGCTTGAAATATAAGCCATTCAGATCGGCATTGCGCTCCCCACCGCAGTGTACTGTCGCCCCTTTGGCCAGTGCGTCCTGCACATGGTTTTCAATGATCTGCATCTGCCGATCCCAGAACACCGCACCAACGTCTTCGTCAAAACCCAGCTCTGAGCCCTGTTTGAGGTCTTTGGTCTGCTCCACGCATTTGGCAACAAACTCGTCAAATACCTCTTCTACAACGTAGATGCGCTCTGTACCACAACAGTAATGGCCGGTATTCATGCAAGAGCCCACCACTGCACCTTGGGCTGCACGATCCAGATCGGCGTCAGCGCACACCACCATGGCGTCTTTACCGCCCAGCTCCAGAGTGCAGGGGATTAACTGACGGCCACAGGATTCGGCCACTTTGCGTCCGGTGTTTACGCTGCCGGTAAAGGAAATTTTGTCGACGCCGGATTCGCACAGGTCGGCTCCGGTTTGCCCGTCGCCCAGCAAAACCTGAACAACGCCGTCTGGAACACCGGCTTCGGCAAAAATTTCCTCAGCGAGCTGGGTTGAATAAGGGGTAACTTCTGAGCCTTTTATAACCACCGCGTTGCCGGCCAGCAAAGCCTGTACGGTTGGGTTAACCGCAAGAATAAAAGGTCCGTTCCATGGTGTGATAATGCCAACCACACCGAGCGGTCTGTAAGTGACCGTTACCTTCTTGGCCAAACCCATGACACCGTGTGCCTTGGCTTTCTCCGGCTTCAGAAACTTTTCCGCATTTTTGGAGTAGTAACAGATAGAGTCCAGCGATGAAAATACCTCCATACTGAAGGCATCTGTGCGTGACTTGCCGGTTTCACTGACGACTCGATCAATAATATCGTCCTGTCGCTTAAGCACGATCTCCTGTGCTTTGCGAACAATTTCCGCGCGCGCCTGTACGCTCATCGCGCCCCAGCTTTTCTGAGCCGCTCGCGCTTTGTTTACTGCATGGCGTACGTCGTCAGTGTTCGCGCAAACCAGCTCCCCGGTTACCTCCATGGTCACAGGACTGCGCAATTGCAGAACTCGACGACTAGCGTCATTGCTTTCAAGTGGTTCGTAAATCGACATCTGGTACCTCGGGGTGTTTAAGCTGGCGAACGAGCGCGATATCGGCATCAAAGCGGCGCGCAGCACCAAAATAGTCTGCTGGTCAAACAAGCGTCAAGTGACCATGGTGTCATCCGGCTGATGTTTTTTTGTCCATCTTGGTTGAGTGTTGCTCAGCAGATGCGCAAGCCCGGTAAAATTGCATGTGCGAAAGGCTTACATTCTTTTACAATGCGCAGCCCCGAATTCAGCTAACATTTCGCGCTGGTGATTTTTCACTGCTTTTGCGAGCGTTAGGGAGTAATGATGTTACTGACGGGTGTTACTCCTAGTACTGCTTCTTATACAAACGAGGTTTTAACCATGATCAGGAAGAATTTTAAGGCCGGGCTGGCGGCGTGTGCACTGCTCTGCTCGCCGTTGGCAAGCGCAGATGATGTCAGTGGGCTGACGCTGGTGCCAGGTATTGGCTACTACGATTTCGCTGATGAGCGAAACCTGGACGGCAGTGCCTTCCCTTCTCTAGGACTTGGCTATCAGTTCAACAAGCACTGGACCAGTGAATTCGTATTTTCCCGGGTTGCCTCTGAAGTAGCGAACGGGAGCACAGAGGTTGATCTGGAGCAGTACCGTCTGGATGCGCTATACACCATCAATCCAGATGAAGACGTGCAAGGCTATCTGGTATTGGGCGGTGGGCATTCTGAATTTGATCCGGAATCCCCGCTTTCTATCAATGGTGTGCCCACCGCCGGAGACATTGAAGAAAGTTTCTTCAATTATGGTGTGGGCCTGAAATACGCCTTTAATGATCGTTTGGCGCTGCGCAGCGACCTTCGTGCGGTGACCAGCCTGGACGAGGAAATTACCGATGTCGCGCTGAATGTTGGCTTCAGCTTCCTGTTTGCGGAATCCGGTCGTACGGTGAAGGACGCGGATGGTGATGGAGTGGCCGATAATCTTGACCGCTGCCCTGGTACTCCGGCTGGTGTAGCGGTTGATGCGCAAGGTTGCCCGCTGGACTCTGACGGTGATGGGGTTGCTGATCACGTGGACCAGTGCCCGAATACGCCTGCCGGTGTGGAAGTGAACGCCAACGGCTGCGCGAAAGACGATGACGGTGACGGGGTGCCTAATCATCTGGACGAATGCCCCAATACAGCGGCGGGCGCCAAGGTTGATGAGAAAGGCTGTTACATCGTCATCACCGAAGACGTGCAGGTAGAGCTGGATGTGGAGTTTGACACCAATTCTGCTGAGTCAAGGCCAGAACATGCCAGTGAAGTGCAGCGTGTCGTTAGCTTTATGCGCGAGCACCCACTGACCAAGGTTGTGGTTGAAGGCCATACTGACTCGCAAGGGTCCGCAGCCTATAACCAGCAGCTGTCTGAGCGTCGTGCAGCGACTATTGCGACGCAACTGATTTCGGCTGGCATTCCGGCAGATCGTGTGACCTCGGTCGGTGTCGGCGAGGCTCGGCCGCGTGCTGATAACAGCACGGCAGAAGGTCGGCAGCGCAATCGTCGGGTGGTTGCCGTGGTATCGGCTCGCACCGAAAAACGCGCTGAGTAATTGCCAGGCCCAAGCTATGGGCTTTGCTAGAAACCGGAAAGGCAGGTTCATTGAATCTGCCTTTTCTTTCTGAGAATACGGCGACCTGGTCGCTGAACCAAGGAGTAGTCAATGAAGAGTTTGAGTTTGACCGGTAAATTGCTGGCCGGCGCCATTATGGTCTGCGCAATGCATGTGCAGGCACAGGAAGATCCGGCAGCCGACGGCTGGGTCGGAAGTATCGGAGCCGGCCTGGTTACCACCAGCGGCAACAACGAGACGGAGAGTGGCAACGCGCATTTCGATGTGTCGCGAATAATCGGCGACTGGACCCACAGCCTGAACAGTACGGCGCTTTATACTGCCGACGCCAATCGCACCACCGCTGAGAAGTATTTCCTGTCTTTGCAGACTGACTGGGCGCTCAGTGAGCGAAGTTACCTGTTCGGCTTTGTGTCCTATGATGATGACCGCTTCAGCAGTTTCGATTATCAGGCTACGGCTGCTTTGGGTTATGGCCGCCACCTGATTGTCAAAGACAATATGAACCTGAAGGTCGAGTTTGGTCCTGGTTATCGCCTGAGTAAGCCCTTTGTGTTCCTGACAGATGCCGCCGGCGCCAATGTGATAGACCCGATTACCGAGCGGCCAATCAAGCTGGGCACCCGTGACGAAAACGAAGTGGTTGCCCGTTTTGCGGAAAACTTTGACTGGCAGTTCAGTAATAATGCCAAGCTGATTCAGGAGTTAAACGTTGAGGCCGGTAGTGATAATACCGTGTCACGTTTTCTGGTTGCAGTGGAAACCAATGTGATCGGCTCAATAGCGCTGCGTGTGTCTTATGCCATCAAGAACAATACCGACGTATCACCCGGTACCGATAAAACCGATACCGAGACCGGTATATCGATCGCCTATTCGTTCTGAGCAAAGTCTACCAATGAGCTAGCTGCCCCGGGTTGCGCGAGCTCGGGCTCGTCCAGCAGGGGCAGCCGAACTGTAAACGTGGAGCCTTTGCCAAATTCACTGTTTACTTCAACGCTGCCATCATGACGCTGAGCTGTTACGGCAATAAAGCGCAGTCCCAGACCGGCTCCTTTGCGGGAGCGAGATTCATCGGAACTGCCGCGTCTGAATTGCTCAAACAGGAAGGGCTGATCTTTTTCGGGGATACCGATTCCTTGATCGCTAACTGACACCACGGCATTGGCAGGCACGCCACTGAAGTCAGTACTAACGTCCAGCTTTACCGTGGAGTTGGGTTCAGAATACTTAATGGCGTTGTCCAGCAGGTTGATGATCATGCGTTCCAGCAGATCACCATTGCCCCAGATCCAGACATCTTCATCACAATGAGAGACCAGTACCTGTATTCGTCGGCGGGTTGATTGCGAGTACACAAATTCTGCAGCATTGTCAGCAACGGCGTGCAGATCGCATTCGTAAAACGCAATATTGTCTGCTTCTGCCCTGGCCAATTGCAGAAAGCTTTCCGAGTAACTCAGGGCACGCTGCGCATAGTCGCGAATCTGATTCAGGTCTTCGTTGGTCTTCCCGGTGCGCCGCTCCAGCAATGCCAATATTGAAACCAGTGGCGAGCGCAGGTCATGCGACACGAAATTCAATGTCTCTGCCCGGGTGCGCTCCATTTCGCGCAGTCGGGTAATATCGGTTAACGTAAATACGGCAATGCTGTTGTCGGTTGTGTCCAATTCAAACTCGCTGCCCTGCAGCAACAGCTCATAGCCACTGGTTGTTTGCAGCTCGCACTCACTCTGTGCGCTGTTCTGATAAACATCGTTGAGGGTTTTTTGCAGTTGCTCCCGATGGACGTCCAGGTACTCGCTGTCTGCCTTGGCGAGCAATAGGGTTTCGAATTGCTGCTCATGAATATTGTCAGATTCCACGCCCAATAGCTTACGAGCCTGGTCATTGATCAATACGATGCGCCCACTCAGAGTTGTTGCGATTACGCCGTCAGACAGATTGGCAAGGCAGCTGAAAATAAAGTGCCGTAGCTGGCGGCGGCTGCTTTGACTGCGACGAATCTGCTCGATGTGAAATGCGACTACATCAGCGTTCTGTCTGGGCACCATGGGGTCCTGCTTTTCCCAGGGTTTAAGCGTGTCCTCCAACAGCTCGCGATCAATCAGACTGCCTTCCTTGTTCAGCGAAAGCAGTTCTTCACGCAAATAACGCATGGAACGATCCAGTCGCCGCCAGGACCATAGTGGGTAGCCCATGCTAACTGCTATCGCAGCGGTTGCCGGTGGCCACCACAGGTTGGCTTCGGCCAATAACAGATAGCTCAGAAGAAAAACCCCTGCGGTGTACAGTACGGTAATCAATAAGGAAAACGCGGGTGCAGCGGCGGTCAGCAGCAGCAGTCCAAAAAGGCTCACTATAGCCGTTAGAGACAGTCGACTGAAATTGTTTAACGGCTGAATCAGGCTGTCGCTGCGCAAAGCATGAAATATGTTGGCGTTCAGCTCAACCCCCTGCATGTGGCGGTTCTCGTCAGAAACTGGGGTTGCTAAAGTATCACTCAGGCCGGCGGCTACGGTGCCCACAAAAACAATTTTATCCTGTAGCTGACTGGCGGGGTATTTGCCGTCCAGGACGTCGATAAAACTCAGCATACGAAAACCGCCTGGTGCAGAGCTGAAACGGATTCGGTTGCGATAGTCACGAACAATCAGCTTATTGTCGATGGATTGTTCGGTCTCCGGCAATCGCAGGCCTGGCAAGGGCTTGGGTACTTCCCCGTAGGCAATCCTGTGCAGCACTACTGTCATGTGTTCCCAGTAGGGGCTACCAAGGCCTTCACGCAAATGTGTGGAGCGCAATACTCCGTCCTGATCGATTTCCACGTGAGCATGGCCCAGATGACCAGCGGTCGCGAGGTTGTCGAAGGGAATCACTTCCAGGAGCTGGCCACCAGCCGAGTGCTCGCCGACAAATACCGGCAACACCACCTGACCATTTTTTTCAACAGCGTTCACCAGGGCGGCATCGTATTCCGGGTTGGGCGTGTCGCGCTCTGAGAAAATGATGTCATAGGCAATTGCCCGCACATCAGCTACGGTGAGCCGGTCGATCAGTTGAGCATGAATATCTCGCCGCCAGGGCCATTTGCCAATGCCCTGCAAGCTGGCCTCATCAATGCCGACAATCAGTATGTCGTCCGGGGTTACATCGATTGCAGCGCGCTGAAACGCGTCATGGAACACATTGTTGATCGCCACTGGCGTACCGCCCCAGCTGGCCAATCCCGCGAGGCAGGACAACAGGAGGCTGAGAATAACAGCCTCGGCATTGGGCAGTAAACGGGATTGCATAACAGGGTAAATCAGCAGAGCGTCATCGTGAGACTATCACAAGCAGGCTCCTCTGAGCCCATATAACTAAATTGGCATGCTATTCGGCTCAGAGCAGGAACACAGCCAGCATCCCGAGACCCTGGAGAATAAGCAGCCAAAGTTCGTGAGTTTTACTGGTAAATGGCTGCACGGCACTGAAGCTACTGGGTCCGTAATTGGGGTAGATGGCCTGCACTCGCGCATAGTAGCTCTGGCCGGCTGGCAGACTGGTGCGAAGTTCTGTATCAGTCAACTCCTGGTCTATCAGCAGATTATCAAATGCGGGAGTATCAGCGATCTGTACCCGGTAAGCTTGTGCGTATTCGACGGCCGGCCAGGAAATGTTCACTTGTTCTTCATCGACCTTTATGGTCTCGGGACTGAGCGTCGGTGAGAGTAAGCCCAGGTTGGCCACAGTTGCTGCGTTCGCTTCGAGACCTTTTAGGCCCAGTTGGTCGACAGCTCGCACGACAAATTCATAGTGGCCGGCTTGCAGTGCCGGGAAAAACAGCGCTTCTCGCTCGGTTCGATGGGATTCCAGTAGCTTGCCGTCGCTGTACACATCCACCGAGTAAGCCTGAGCGCCAGCGACGGCCGCCCACTCCAGGGTGAAGGGCAGCTCGATTTGCTCCGGGAGCGTCAATATTGGGGCAGGCAATAGCTTGACGGGTGGCGCGGGCGGTTTGCCTTCCTCGGCGATGGTTCCAAAACCCTGCTTGACCATCTGCTCGGTGCCGCTACCAGACACGCTGACAGTTCCTTCCAGTACTTCGTTACGCAGGATGCTGCCCTTGCCCTGTGCATTTTCCGAGGCGCTGATACTGAACTCAGTGCCTCGAGCGGCCGCGATCGCCGCCGGAGTGCTGATGCGGTAGCGACTTTTGCCGTCGCGTGATTCTATTTTTGCTCGCCCGGAGCCACGGTTGAGGCGCATATGTGTGTCGACCATGCCGGTTTGCCCGTGGGAGGACAGGCGCTCCAGCACCAGCTCGCTGTCTGCCTTGATCAGAAAGGTGGAGCCATCAGCGAAGCGCAGTAGCACCGCGCCCTGCATCGTAATGATTTTGTCTCCCATATACAGCTGCTGGCCGGCCACCAACGCTTGACGGCTGGTGTCTGTACTGCGGGTTTGCAGGTAGGTTTCCCCTTCATTCAGGGCGCTGCCGGGCTGAACTCGCTTGCGGTCCTTGGAGGGCCGCTCAACAAAGGCCTGACCGCGCACAAATTCAACATCCGCCGGGACTGGTGGCGCCTTCAGCCACTCCACCGGAATTTTAACCTGCGACCCGGGGGACAGACGCCGCTCTTGCTCAACCTTCTCGTTGTACTCCGGCAGCTTCATCCAACACAGCTTTTCCGTGGTCAGCTCTTCGCAAATACTCCAGAACGTATCGCCCGGGCGCACGGTGTGCAACCAGTCCTCTGCTTGAGCGGCACAGGGTAGGACCAAGCCCAGGCAAAGGGCCAGTGTTGCCAATACCCTGACGGCCAGCCTGGTCTGTGGAGCGTTGCACCTATGCATGGTGATCAGGCCTCGCTGGGCACTGCTTCAGTGGCGTCGGCCGAGATTTTTTCCAGCCGATAGCCATATTGATAGATGGTTTTGATTCGGTAGCCGATTTCCGGGGTGATACCCAGCTTGCGGCGAATCCGACTCATGTGCACGTCTACAGTTCGGGTGTTGACCGTTTCATTAATACCCCAGATGGTTTTCAGCAACTGGTCTCTGGATACCAGCTTGCCGGCGTGCTCGATCATATAGCGGGCCAGCTGAAAGTCCTTGGCGGTCAATTTAACCGGTTCATTATTGACGGTGATCTGCTGGGCATCGCGGTGCAGGGCTATCGGCCCAATATTGATGACTTCATTGTCCGCCGCATTGCCGTTGCCGCTGCGCCGCGCCAACGCAACCAGGCGGGCCAACATTTCCTCTTTGCGCAGCGGTTTCACCAGATAATCATCGGCGCCAGCGTGCAGTGCGCGGGCGACGTCGGTCTCGGAATCCCGTTGTGTGGTGAACAGAATCATACCTTCCCATTCCAGCGCGTTGCGCAGGTGCTCTAGAACATCCACACCCGACATGCCGGGCACTTCCCAATCCAGAATGGCCAGGTCGTAGCTGTTTTCCTTCATGTGTTGCAGAAATTCGCGAGAATTGGGACCGTGGTCTGCGCTGTAGCCGGCCTCCTGTAGCCAACCCAATACCATGTCTGCTTGCGCAAGGTCGTCCTCAAGTAAACAGATGCGCATGTAATTTCTCCCCCACCCCTATCAATTCAGTACCCTATTCTAGTGGCAATAGATGGACCTTACGGACGCTTATTGTAAAGCACTGTAAACATTCAGGGGTCTTGAAAATTGACACTGTCCGCTCAGCGGCTCAAGATGTGCGCCCAGCCAGGCAGCCAGACTCGCTTTTGTTGAATGTTTGACGATATTCGCCCCTATAACGATGCGGAAGTTCGCTCGGTGTTGCGCAAAACCGTGGCGAATCGTGAGCTATTGGCGGCGATTCGAACCATGGTGTTTCCCAACTGGCCACGCTTCCTGGAGCCCATGATCAGCCTTTATCTGCGCTGGCAGGTTCGCAATGTAGACTCCGTGGCGAGCTTCCAACACGTGGTTGAGCGATATCTGCTGCATATGATGGACAGCACGATGGATGGCTTCACTGTCTCCGGCCTGGACAATATCCCCCGCGATCGAGCCTGTGTGTTTATTGGCAATCACCGCGACATAGTGCTCGACCCGGCGTTTATGAACCTCGCCCTGCATCGCAATGACCTGGAGACTTGCCGGATTGCCATTGGTGATAACCTGCTCAGTAAAGACTATGTGGCCGACCTGATGCGGCTCAACAAAAGCTTTATCGTTAAGCGCTCGGCCAAAGGACCACGCCAATTATTACAGGCCTATCGCCAGCTGTCCGATTACATTGCCCATTCGGTGCTGGAGTCACACTGCAACGTCTGGATTGCACAGCGGGAGGGGCGTGCCAAAGATGGTAATGATCGCACCGAGCCTGCCATTATCAAAATGTTGTATATGCACGGCAAGCAAAGCGGCTTGCGTCTGTCTGAATACCTGAGCAAGCTGCCGCTGGTGCCGGTCAGTATTTCCTATGAATACGATCCTTGCGACCAGCTGAAAGCCGGTGAGCTGGAAGCGCTGGACAAGACCGGCGCGTACACAAAGGCCGAAAATGAAGACATCGAGAGTATTGCGGCCGGTGTCAGAGGCTGGAAAGGCAAGGTTCATCTGGCTTTTTGCCCGCCGGTGAATGCGACCGTGGAGAGTGCCGAGCAGGCCGCAGTCGAGATTGACCAGCACCTGCATCGCAATTATCGATTGCATGCGAGCAATCTGTGTGCATATCAACAACAGAAGCATACAGTGCCGCTAGCTTTGCTTAAAGAGTTGTTGCCTGATAACGCATCCGAGGGCAGGGTGCTTGAAGAGGAATGCGCCTGTTTCCTGGAACACCTGCAGCAAGTGCCAACTGTACTGCAGGATCGGGTAGTGTCCATGTACGCCAGGCCGGTGCACAATCGTCTGGTGTTGGAAGGCTGGTGAGCGAGGAACCGTCTAGCAGCCTGGATGAGACTGTTAAGCAGAGCATCCAGCACAGTTATCGTCGCTGGCTGAGCGCACACAATTTCAAGCCACGCTACGGCCAGCGCTTAATGATTGCCGCGATTGCCAACGCGCTTGCTGGTAATACCGAGTCCAGCGAACGCCTCTGCGTTGTGGAGGCAGGTACCGGTATCGGTAAAACAGTTGCCTATTTGCTGGCAGCTGCACCGCTGGCCATGGCAGAACGAAAAACCCTGGTTATCTCAACCGCCACCGTGGCCTTACAGGAGCAGCTGCTTAACAAAGATTTACCTGATTTGGTAGAGAATGCTGGCTTGGCTATTAATTACAGTCTAGCCAAGGGGCGTGGACGGTATGTCTGTTTGTCACGCCTGGATGCCATACTCAATAGTGGCGAGCCAGACCAGCAGGCTGGCTTGTTGTACCCGGATGAAGAGAACCCGAGTCATTCAGCGGGTGATGCAATGCAGGTTTACCAGTCGATGTCGGAAGCCTTTTTGCGCGGCGACTGGAACGGTGACCGTGATGACTGGCCGGATGCGATTGTCGAAAAGGACTGGCGCCTGCTAACATCTGACCGCTCTCAGTGCCATAACCGCCGCTGCAGCTGGGTATCGGATTGCAGCTTCTTCAAGGCCCGTGACCGACTCCAGGAAGTGGATTGCATAATCACCAATCATGACCTGGTATTGGCTGATCTTGCTCTGGGGGGCGGGGCTATTCTGCCGGAGCCGGAAGACTGTATCTTCGTGTTCGATGAAGCACACCACCTGGCTGATAAAGCGGTTCAGCATTTCTCGCCATCGCTGCGCGTTAACGCAAGCCAACGCTGGTTACAGCAGCTACCCAAGATTACCGACAGCCTGCGCAAACAATGGGATGGTGCCAGTCGACTTACGAATGGTCTGCAACAAGTAGACAGCTTGTCTGCTATCGCACTGCAACTCATGCAACCTTTGCCGGAGCAACTGCACGAGTATTATGAAGCGCTTAACGCGGGTGATGAATTTGCCCGCCGACGAACGCACGCGCGATTTGCTTTAGAGGATTTGCCGGCCGAGCTGCTTGATCTAGCGGTAGAGCTACAGGAACAGTTTGAATCACTGGCTCATCATCTTGCTGCCGTTTCCGATGCGATGCAGAAAGAGCTGGAAGCTGAGCCCGCGCAGCAGCTATTGGAGCAGTGGTTACCGGTGCTTGGACTCGCGGCCAACCGGGCCGCTTCGGCTGTCGCATTGTTCGCTTCCTATGCCAAGCAGGCGTCGCGTATTCCGCGCGCCCATTGGTTGAGCCGCACGGAATCCGATCTTGGTGTGGAATATGGGCTGCATTCGGCGCCGCTGCTGGGTGCGGAATATCTAAAAGAACTGCTTTGGGAGCGTTGCTATGCGGCTGTTTTGACCTCGGCAACGCTAACTGCCCTGGGTCGTTTTGACCGCCTGCAAATGCATACCGGGTTACCCGCAGAGGCCAGCTACAGTGTTGTTCCAAGCCCCTTTGATTATGCCAAGCGCGCGGTACTCAGCGTACCGGCTGCGGCCACCAACCCTACAGATACAGAGCAGCACACCGAAGCCGTCCAGCGTTTCATTGAAAACCTGAGCGAAGCACACGGGGTGCTGGTGCTGTTCATGTCCCGCAAGCAGATGCTGGATGTGTACGAAAATCTGTCAGGTGAGCTGCTATCTTCTGTTCTGCTGCAGGATCAGCGCAGCAAACAGGCATTGCTAAGCGAACACCAGCGGCGGGTGGATGCCGGCGAGTGCAGTATCATATTCGGTCTGGCCAGTTTTGCCGAAGGTGTGGATCTGCCCGGCGATTACTGCCGTCACGTGGTTATCGCGAAGCTGCCGTTTTCAGTGCCGGATGAACCGGTATCTGCGGCCCTGAACGAATGGGTTAGCCAGCAGGGTAGGAATGCCTTTATGGAAATCAGTGTGCCGGATGCTGCGTTACGCCTGGTACAGGCCTGTGGCCGTTTGCTGCGTTCGGAACATGATTCTGGCACAGTGACCATTCTGGACCGGCGGCTGATCGAAAAACGCTATGGGCAAGACTTGTTGAATGCCCTGCCACCGTTCAAACGCGATATTGGAAGTTAGTGGTCCAGTCGAACAGCGGCAGTTCCTAACAGAGCAACGTGGTCGCGCAGGATCACGTTGCAGGGTACCGGGCGCAGGTAGTCGCGCATGGCGCCTTTGTTTTCGAAGCGGTTACGAAAACTGCTGTCTTGAAAAAATGGCAGTATTTTTTTGATCAGGCCGCCGCCGATATACACGCCTCCTAGAGAGCCACTGCTTAAAACCTGGTCTCCACAAAGGCTGCCAAACCAGCCACAGAAAATATCCAGCGCCTCGCAACAGTGCCGGTCGCCATTCTGCATGGCAAGCGTGCTGATAGTAGCCGGGTCGAGGCTCTGGTCTCCGCCAATCGCTCGGTAAATTGCCTGTAAACCGCGACCTGAAATCAGTGCCTCTCGACAGGGGCTTAGTGAGCTCGGGTCTTCGCTACAGATGTGTTCGATAATCTGCCGCTCCTGCGCCGTTTGCGCGGCAATCGTGGCGTGACCACCTTCGGCGGGAAAGGCCTTATAGCCATCGTCCACCGGCAGTACGGACGCCATTCCGAGACCGGTGCCTGGGCCGACCACCAGGATCGGGGCCGCGGGGTCGGTTTGCCAACCCCCAACCTGGCTAAGTTCGTGTGGCTGCAGGTGCCAGACCGCGTGCGCCACGGCAGAAAAGTCGTTGATAATCGCCAGGCGATCCCAGCCAAATGTCTTTTTCAGTGCGGACTGGCTGAATACCCAGGGCAGGTTGGTCATGGCTACCCGGTCACTGTCGACCGGACCGGCAACGGCCAGGCAGGCATAGCGTACCTGTTTGTCGGCATCCCACTGCCGCAGGTAGTGGGTGAGAGCGGCCTCCAATGAGGGAAAATCGGCACAGGCAAGTTTTTGTACTGCTTGAATGTCGATGGAACTTTCCTGACACAATCCCAGGCGTATATTGGTGCCACCGACGTCAGCGACCAACCTGAGCCTGTCAGTTGAATTGCTTACCACCAGTACTTACCAAAGTTCTCGGGGTTGGCCCAGAAGCGGGCCGTGTTCCATTCGCGTTTGTGGTTATAGGATTCTATATCGTAGGTATACAGCTCCAAAGGTTCCCCCGCTTCATTATTCTCAAAGGTCTGCTTCAAGTGTAGACCGAGAGCGTAAAAGTGAGCTGCTTGCCACTCTGAATTCGGGCGGCGCTGGTACACAATGACCAAATGGTTGGCGTGCAGATTGCGCAGTTGACCCAGCAGTTTTTCGCCCGCAGACCGATCACAATGCTCCAGCGTGTTGGCCACGACAGCAAGGTCAAAGCGCTGTGCCGGCAGTTTCGTGGGTTCAAGGTCAGTGCTTAGTCTGGTGTCGCACAGCTCGCAACCCAGTTGTTCGCACAGCAGCGCCATTTCCGGCAGGCTGTGGCAGGAGCAAAGCAGCACCTTTTTCGTTTGCAGGTGCGTCAGTATTCCGGCCAGAGCCTCAAGAGGAGTTCGCACGGCGTCAGGCTAACAGTTCTTCCAGGCGATACACCTCGCTGACATCATGGCTGGCGGCGACCATGAAGCATTCCTCGCACCCGGCGCGCCGCATATTGTCTATGCCCTCGCGAACAGCTTCAGGGGTGAAGCGGGTCATGCTATTGGCTACGGCGCTGGCAACCTGGTCACCGGCAATTTCCAGATATTTGTAAACGTAGTCCTTGAGCGTGTTCTCCGCATCGTCCGCGAGACTGTACCAGAAACCGCCGGCCAGATAGGGCGCAGGCTTTTCGGCATCGGCCCAGGCTTGTTGAGCCATGCTCAACATATTACGCATTTCCTGTTCGGCTCCACCCATTGAAAACGCATAGATACCGTCGGCCCACTCGGCACCCCGACGGATGGCTTTCGGACCCATCGCTCCGATTAATATCGGTGGGCCGCCAGCTTGAACCGGTGCAGGACCGATCGGTTCCAGCCCATCCATAGGTGCTTCACCGGCCCATACCTGTTTCATGACAGGAATCTGTTCGTCCATGCGTTGGTGGCGGCGGGCAAAAGACGCTCCGACAGCCTGGTAGTCTTTTGGGCGTCCGCCAACTCCCACGGTTACGCTGACCCTGCCATTACTCAGCACATCCAGCGTCGCAATTTCCTTGGCAGCCCAGACGGCATTGTGCATGGGCAGAACGTATAGCGATGGCATGATTCGTACCCGCTCGGTCAGCGCAGCAGCAGCACCCAATACAGTGCGCATTTCGAGGCTTGGGCCGTTAATTCGTTCGCCACAGGACAGTGTTTCAAACGGGCCGTCGTCGGCAGCCCGGCACCAGTCGACGATGACCTGGCGATCGATTTCCGGTTTCATATAAGGCAAGCAAAGGCTGATTTTCATTACAGGTGCTCTCAGCTATAGTGCGTGTGGCCGGTTACGTTCCCGGCGGGAACAACAGTATACGGGAGTGAGAAAGCGTGCACGAGATACAAAGATTACGAGAAATTGTCGCGCAGTTGCGCAACCCCGAGGGCGGCTGTCCGTGGGACCTCGAGCAGGACTTTCGGAGCATTGCCCCGCATACTATTGAAGAGGCCTATGAAGTGGCCGATGCGATAGAGCGGGCGGACTATGTCGGCCTGCGGGCGGAGCTGGGCGACCTGCTCTTGCAGGTGGTATTTCATGCCCAAATGGCTGAAGAGCAGCAACTGTTCGACCTGTCCGATGTCTGCCAGGGAATTGCCGATAAGCTGGTGCGCCGCCACCCACATGTATTTGGCGATCAACAGGTAGACACACCCGCGGCTGTTCTCGATAACTGGGAGGCGATAAAAGCCGAAGAGCGAGCTGAAAAAAACCAGTCCGGCCTGCTGGATGACGTGCCGCGCAATCTGCCCGCTCTGCTGCGAGCACAAAAACTGCAAAAACGTGCTGCACGGGTGGGGCTTGATTGGTCATCACCTGAGGCCGTAGTGGCGCGCCTGTTGGATGAGGTGGATGAGCTGTGCGATGCGCTTGGCAGGGAAGACGATGCCCTTGAGGGTGCCAGAGAGGAGCTGGGTGACATTCTATTCTGCTGCACCAACCTGGCGCGTCATCTGGACAGCCAGAGTGAAGATTTGTTGCGCGCAGCGAATAACAAGTTTACCGCCCGGGTCAATGAGATGGAGCGTCTTGCAGCGCGAGCGGGCCAACAGTTAGGGGAAATGAGTGAAGAACAGCTGGATAAGCTCTGGGATGATAGTAAGCGCTCACTTCAGGAGTCACCGCAAGCCTGACAAGTGGCTATAAGCAGTTAGTGTGTCTTAAGCCTATGATTTATCTTAAAAAATTTATCTTTGCTGGGAAAAGATCAAGCCCTTTCAGCTGAATGTTTAACAATCTATTTGTTTATTTTACATTCATTTTCTGGTTATAATCTCAACAATCTGCTTAACTTTCATCTGTTTGAAAACAAAACAGTGCATGCTTCGACTCGCGCGCTCGATGGCAGCGTGTTGTGCAGAAAAGCACCAGAAAGTTGATTCGAAAAGTAGAATTTGGGGAGTAAAATGAACACGAACAAGCTGCAGAAGATAACCCGGCGCGCAGTCGCAGGGCTTTGTTTCGCAGTTTCTTTATCGGCGGTCGCGGCGGCACAACCGGAGCACGATGTTCTGGCGGCCGTAGACAACGGTGCAATGACTGCCAGTTTGGCTGTGCAGGCGGTAGCAAGCCCCAGCCCAGCGGCAGGCGAACTCGCGACACCATCGGCTGCGAACTCTACCGCTTCAAGTAAAAGCCCGGTCACTGGGCTGGAGCCGGGAACACTGGCTTTAATCGGTTTCGGCCTGTTGGCATTAGGCGCAGCGCGCCGTAAAGCGCGCTGGTCTAAGAGCTAGGTTCTTACCTGGCTTATACCCGGCTTACCAGCTGAGCGCACCACCCGTCTGGTATTCGATTACTCGGGTTTCGAAAAAGTTCTTTTCTTTACGCAGGTCCATGATTTCAGACATCCAAGGGAATGGGTTCTGCACTTTGCTGAACTGCTCAGGCAGCCCGAGCTGAGCCAAGCGACGGTTGGCTATAAACTTCAGGTACTCTTCCATTGTGTTGGCATTCATACCCAATACTCCGCGTGGCATGGTGTCACGAGCGTATTCGATTTCCAGCTGAGTGCCCTGCAGAATCATATCAATGCATTCCTGCTTAAATGATTCGGTCCACAGATGTGGGTTTTCCAGCTTAATCTGATTGATCACATCAATGCCGAAATTCAGGTGCATGGACTCATCACGCAGAATGTACTGGAACTGCTCTGAGGTGCCGGTCATTTTATTACGGCGACCCATTGACAGTATCTGGGTGAAACCACAATAGAAGAAAATGCCCTCCAGCACACAGTAAAAGGCCACCAGATTTCGCAGCAGGGCCTGGTCGGCTTCGGTCGTACCGGTTTGAAAATTGGGGTTGCCCAGATCTTCGGTGTGCTGCAGGCCCCAGGCTGCTTTTTTGGCTACCGATGGAATCTCCCGGTACATATTGAAAATCTCGCCTTCATCCATGCCGAGCGATTCGATGCAGTACTGGTAGGCATGCGTATGAATGGCTTCTTCAAAAGCCTGTCGTAACAAGTATTGTCGGCACTCGGGGTTGGTGATGTGGCGATAAACAGCCAGCACCAGGTTGTTGGCGACCAGCGAATCGGCAGTGGAAAAGAAACCGAGGTTGCGTTTCACGATGGTGCGCTCATCTTCGGTCAGTCCATCCGAGCTTTTCCACAGGGCAACGTCTGCAGTCATATTGATTTCCTGGGGCATCCAGTGGTTGGCACAGCCGTCAAGATATTTTTGCCAGGCCCAGTCGTATTTGAATGGAACCAGTTGATTCAGATCGGCACGGCAATTGATCATCGCCTTGTCGTCCACCCGTACCCGGGCCGCTCCCATTTCGAGCTCCTCCAGCCCGGCAGCCACATCCAGAGTTTCTACCGCAGCCTGGGCACGTTCAACATTACTGCTGTTGCCAGTGACCTTATCTTCAGCATTTTCAGCTGTCGTTTCTTTTTGTTGAGGCTCTTCTAGCGGTGCGGCTGATTGTTCTATGCCTGGGGGTTCAGCCGGGGGCGCCTCAGTGACTGTCGAGCTGTCGGCCGCCGGCGCTTGCGCCTTTGCAGCGTTAAATTCGTCGCCATGATAATCATCCCAGCTTAGTAACATGTTTTTCTCCAGAAAGGGTGTCGGTATCTATTGGTTCGTTAAATGGTGAACGTTCTTATAGCCAGTAGAGTGGCCAGCATGGGGCGGGCCAGCTTGCCGGCTGATCTGGCCCCAAAAAACCTTAAAATCGTGCATAAAGCAGCCTTGACCGGCACTATCATTGCGGCCAATTAGCAGTTTTTTGCAGGGTTCCCAACTATATGACGAGTGCGTTACAAACACAAGATATAGCGGTAAAAAAACTTTTAACCACAATATATACAGCAAATTCACAGCTTGTGCACAGGAGTATAATGCCCGGGGTAAGCGTATTCCGAGGGTAGATATGGCCAATAATACACTGCAGAGATGGCATGATTTCGCAAACGATCCCCAACCCGAAATTCTTGCTGAAATACTCGACAAAGAGGCGGTTTTTTACTCGCCGGTCGTTCACACACCGCAGCAGGGCAAAGCGCTGGTTAGCGCTTATCTCAATGCGGCGGCAGCGGTCTTTATGCAGGGTCCGTTCAGATATTGCGGCCAGTGGCAATCAGCCAATGGCGCCGTACTGGAATTTGAAACGGAGATCGATGGTATTACGGTCAATGGCGTAGATATCTTACAGTGGAATGAGCAGGGCTTGATTACCCATTTCAAAGTGATGCTGCGCCCGCTAAAGGCAGTCAACCTCATTCACAAATTGATGCAGGACATGTTGGCCGCACAGGCCTGACAAGCGGGTTTAGGCCCGCTTGTCAGAGAGTGCGCGCTCACCTCATCTACTGACAGGCTTCGCAATCGGGGTCGTCCAGCGAGCAGGCTTGCGGAACCGGCGCGGGTTCGGCCATCTGCCCGGCACCAGAATTGACTGCGTTCAACGCGCCGGTATCGATGGTGGACTTCTCCGTGCCGGTGGCTGCCAGGCTACGTAAGTAGTAGGTAGTTTTAAGGCCACGGTACCAAGCCATCCGATAGGTGATGTCCAGCTTCTTGCCGTCGGCATTATTGATGTACAGATTCAAAGACTGTGCCTGATCGATCCACTTCTGGCGTCGGCTGGCTGCATCAACAATCCAACGCGGCTCCACTTCAAAGGACGTGGAGTAGATGGCCTTGAGGTCCGCCGGGATGCGATCAATCTGTTGCACGCTGCCTTCGTAATACTTCAGGTCGTGCACCATGACACTGTCCCACAGGCGGCGAGCTTTGAGGTCATTGACCAGGTAAGGATTTACCACGGTAAATTCACCGGACAAATTGGATTTCACATACAGGTTTTGGTAGGTCGGCTCGATTGACTGGCTCACACCGGTGATATTAGCAATGGTTGCCGTTGGCGCAATTGCCATGACATTTGAGTTGCGCATGCCGTGGGTTTTCACCTGCTCGCGCAACTGTTCCCATTCCATGGTTTGCGACAGGTCAACGTCGATGAATTCGCTGCCCCGATTGTCTATTAGCGTTTGGATCGAGTCGATGGGCAATACGCCGCGACTCCACAGTGAGCCCTCGAAAGTCGAATAGCTACCACGTTCCTGCGCCAGTTGACTGGAAGCCTGGATTGCGTAGTAACTGATCGCTTCCATGGAACGGTCGGCGAATTCAACCGCTGCGTCCGAGCTGTAGGCAATGTGCTGCTTGTACAGCGCATCCTGGAAGCCCATCAGGCCCAGGCCAACCGGACGATGACGCAGGTTGGACGTACGCGCCTGGGGCACCGAGTAGTAGTTAATATCGATGACGTTATCCAGCATACGTACCGCGGTTTGCACTGTTTTTGCCAGCTTTTCCTGATCGAGACCATTCTCCGTAACATGCTGTGCCAGATTGACCGAGCCGAGGTTGCACACTGCTATTTCGTCGGCACTGGTGTTCAGAGTGATCTCTGTGCACAGGTTAGAAGAGTGCACAACGCCAGCGTGCTGCTGCGGTGAGCGCAGGTTGCACGGATCCTTGAACGTTACCCAGGGGTGGCCGGTTTCGAACAGCATGCCCAGCATCTTGCGCCACAGGTCTACGGCTTTGACTCGCTTGAACAGTTTCAGCTCGCCGCTGCGGGTCTTGGCTTCGTACTCTTCATAACGACGTTCGAAGGCCTCTCCATAAAGATCGTGCAGGTCGGGTACGTCATTAGGTGAGAACAGTGTCCATTCACCTTCGCCGAACACTCGCTTCATAAACAGGTCGGGTACCCAGTTTGCTGTGTTCATGTCGTGGGTACGCCGCCGGTCGTCGCCGGTGTTCTTGCGCAGTTCAATAAACTCCTCAATATCCATATGCCAGGTTTCCAGGTACGCACAAACGGCGCCCTTGCGCTTGCCGCCCTGGTTCACGGCCACGGCCGTATCATTCACTACTTTGAGGAAGGGTACGATACCCTGAGACTTTCCGTTAGTCCCTTTGATGTAGGAGCCCAATGCGCGCACCGGTGTCCAGTCATTGCCCAGTCCACCTGCCCACTTGGACAACATGGCATTGTCCCGGATAGCGCCGTAAATACCGTGCAGGTCATCAGGTACAGTAGTCAGATAGCAGGAAGACAGCTGTGCCCGCAGGGTGCCAGCATTGAACAGGGTTGGGGTGGAACTCATGTAATCAAAGGAAGACAATAGTTTGTAAAACTCGATGGCGCGTGCATTCGGGTCGTCTTCTTGAATCGCCAGACCCATTGCCACCCGCATAAAAAATACTTGTGGTAGTTCAAAGCGTGTGCCGTCACTGTGAATGAAGTAGCGGTCATACAGGGTTTGCAGGCCCAGATAGGTGAACTGCAGGTCACGGTCGGCATCAATGGCAGCACCCAGCTGATCCAGGTCAAACTGTTGCAGCTGTGGACTCAGTAATTCCAGCTGAATACCACGTCGGATATAGGCTTTTAGAGCCTGCGGGTACAGTTCGCCCATTTCACTCTGGGTGGCGCTGTTGGCCACTTCAAGAAAATCAAGCGCTTCGGCACGCAGTTGATCGAGCAACAGACGCGCTGTCACGTAGCTGTAGTTCGGTTCGACCTCGACCAGCGTGCGCGCGGTCATGACCAGGGATGTACCCACTTCTTTCAGCGGTACGCCGTCGTACAGGTTGCGTAATGCCTGGTCCAGAATGGTGTTGGCATCGACATCGCTCAGTTCTGTGCAGGCTTCGTTGACGACTGTTCTGATCCGTTGCTGGTCCAGTGGTGCGTGGCTGCCGTCAGGCAGGCTTACCTGCAGGTGCTGTTCAGCGTCGGTGTCTTCCGGTGTTGCGGCTTGTTCGGCAGCTCTGACACGCGCCCGGTCTTCTCTATACAGCACGTAAGAGCGGGCTATTTTCTGCTCGCCGCTGCGCATTAATTCGAGCTCAACCTGGTCCTGAATGTCTTCGATATGGATGGTTCCGCCTGACGGCATGCGACGATTAAAAGTCGCTGAAATGCGTCGGGTAAGTTCCGCGACCGTTTCATGGATTCGGCTGGATGCTGCGGCAGTACCGCCTTCTACCGCCAGGAAGGCCTTGGTGATCGCAACACTGATTTTGCTGTCATCATAAGGCACAACCATGCCATTGCGTTTAATGACACGAATCTGTCCCGGTGCAACCGCACTGATGTCGCCACTGGGCTTGGCGATCTGTGCTTGTGGTTCCGGGCTTCGAGCTTGGGGTTCTTCGGTGGTTGTTTGCATTGGTTCTCCGTAGATTTGTATGCGCTTGGGCGACTTATCATCTTGCTCGACGTTCCCTGTCTACGGTTGTCTAATGGTGAATGTAAAGAAAAAAAACACCCACCAGGCGCTGGCCATCCTCGCCACCGCGTTTCGACGGTTCTCTGTATTTGGGTTTGCGGGCAGCGAGCTCTTTCTGCTTTAGAAAATTGGGCCAGTAAACTGCTCTGGCACTATATATGGGGTTCGCCGCAACGCGGGGTACAAGATAATGCGCTCAAACCCGGAATGCAATATCATACGCGGAGTTTTTTTGGATATGTGCTCTGTGAGTAATCACGGCCGAAATTGGCCTTGGTTTTGCTTACTGGCGTATCCTGCGAAAGCCGATTAGGGAGTATTCAGTATGTCGGACTATATTCTGGCTATTGACCAGGGCACAACCAGTTCTCGGGCCATTCTGTTCGATTTGGATGGTCAGGTCGCGGCCACAGCACAAAAAGAATTTACCCAGTATTTTCCCGATGATGGCTGGGTGGAGCACGACCCGGACGAAATCTGGCAGACCACGCTTTGGGCGTGCAACGAAGCAATGCGCCAGCGCGCTTGTACCGCGCAGCAGATTCTGTGCTGCGGCATTACCAACCAGCGCGAAACCATAGTCATGTGGGAGCGAGACACCGGCGTGCCGGTGCACAAAGCGATTGTCTGGCAGGATCGCAGAACGCATGCCTATTGCGAGGAGCTTCGAGCGGCCGGCCATGAACACCTGGTGCAAAGTCGGACCGGTCTGCTGTTGGACCCGTATTTCTCAGCCAGTAAAATTCGCTGGTTGCTCAATGAACTGCCGGATCTGCGCAAGCGTGCCGAACGGGGCGAGCTGGCCTGCGGTACGATCGATACCTATCTGATCTGGCGTCTGACACATGGCGAGGTGCATGCAACCGATGCCAGCAATGCCTCACGAACCGCATTGTTCAACATCCATACGCAGCAATGGGACCCTGAACTGTTGGACTTGTTTGATATTCCCGAAGCCTTGCTGCCGGAGGTCAGGGATTGCAGTGCGTCTTATGGCACAGCGGCAGCTGAGTTCTTTGGCGGTAGCATCGACATAAACGGCGTAGCAGGTGATCAGCAGGCTGCCCTGATTGGTCAGGCCTGTTTCTCTCCCGGCAATGCCAAGAGCACTTATGGTACTGGCTGCTTTCTGGTTCAGAATACTGGCGACCGCTGTCTGCAATCCAGTAATCGCTTGCTTTCAACCGTGGCGTATCGCATCAAGGGTCAAACCTGTTACGCGCTGGAAGGCAGTATTTTCAATGCCGGTACTGCTGTGCAATGGCTGCGCGATGGCTTGGGCATTATTCAGCAAGCCAGCGATGTCGAGGCGGCGGCAGCGCGGGCACCCGATACTCGTGGGGTTTATCTGGTGCCTGCCTTTACTGGGCTTGGCGCCCCGTACTGGGATGCCCAGGCGCGAGGGGCCTTATTGGGGATCACCCGCGATACCAGCAGAGACCATGTCATTACCGCCACCTTGCAGTCTGTGGCCTACCAGACCCGTGACCTTCTGGAAGCCATGGAAAAAGACGGGCAGACACCTGAATTTGTGCGCGTAGACGGAGGGATGGCGGTGAACAGCTGGCTAATGCAGTTTCTCTCTGACATCACCAATCGACCGGTGATCCGTTCCAACAACACTGAAACCACGGCTCTTGGGGCCGCTTACCTGGCTGGCCTGCAGTCGGGTGTGTACGCCTCGCTGGACAACATCGCCGAACGCTGGTCTCTGGAGCGTGAATTTACACCGGCAATGTCAGACAGTCAGCGTGAAGATCTCTATGCCGGCTGGTTGGCCGCCGTGAAGAGAGTTTCGACTACTGGGTAAGTAACAGCTCGATCAGGGCTTTTTGCGCATGCAAACGGTTTTCGGCTTCCTCCCAGACCACACTGTCCTCGGCATCCAGCACATCCGCGGTAATCTCTTCCCCCCGGTGCGCTGGCAAACAATGCATGACCAGGGCGCTTGAATCGGCGACTGCCAGCAGTTCCCGATTTATTTGGTAGCCGGCAAACTTCTTCAGCCGTGTGGCTTGTTCGTCTTCCTGACCCATGGATGCGAACACATCGGTGACTAACAGGTGCGCACCTCTGGCGGCGTCTTCGGGCTGGCGAACGATACGCACTCGGTCGCGGTTCTGTTCGCACAATTCCGCCAATGGCTCGAAGCCGGGTGGGCAGGCAATCAGCAGCTCAAAGTCACACTGGCGGGCGGCATTGATATAACTGTTGCACATGTTGTTGCCGTCACCGATCCAGGCCACGGTTTTTCCGCTAATGTCGCCTCTATGTTCTGCAAAGGTTTGCAGGTCGGCCAGCAGTTGGCAGGGGTGGTACAGGTCGGTCAGTGCGTTGATCACCGGCACACTGGCATTGGCCGCATACGTTTCCAGCTTCTCGTGCTCGAAGGTGCGGAGCATCAGAATATCGACCATCGACGAAATTACCCGGGCGCTATCGGCTATGGGTTCGCCGCGTCCGAGCTGGGTGTCACGCGGCGACAAAAACAGCGCATGCCCGCCAAACTGCGCCATACCCGTTTCAAAGGAAACCCGAGTGCGCGTCGACGACTTCTCAAATACCATGCCCAAGACCTTGTTCGGGAAAAGAGCATGCGCAGTGTCGCTCCGTACCAGGGCCTTAAGCTCACTGGCCCGACGGATTAACGACTTGATTTCCTGGGGACTCAAATCCAATAAAGTACGGAAATGCCGAATACTCATCGCAGACTCGTGGTTTTATTTAAGAAGATGGGCTGCTGTGCAGAAACTGTCGGATCAGGGAGACTGTTTTTTCTGCCAGCTGACCGGCCTCTGCATTGCTGAGAATCAGCGGAGGCAACAAGCGCACAACCGAGTCGGCTGTCACATTCAGGATAAGGCCCTGCTCAAGGCCCAGGGCGACCAACTCGGAGCAGGACTTTTTGAGTTCAATGCCAATCATCAGACCACGCTGCCGAATCTCCGTGGCCAGGCCGTCCATCAGTAACGGCTGCAGTTGTTCAGCCATGAGTTGCCCGAGTTCTGTGGACCGCGCTGCCAGCTCGTGCTCTGTGATAGTGTCTACGACGGCCAGAGCCGTGGCGCAGGCCAGCGGGTTGCCACCAAAAGTGGAGCCATGACTGCCTGGTCGCAGTACATCCGCTGCCCGCCCGCGAGCCAGGCAGCAGCCGATGGGTACACCATTGCCCAAACCTTTGGCCGTGGTGACCACATCCGGTGTGCAGCCTGCCGACTGATAAGCAAAATAGTGCCCGGTTCGACCATTGCCGGTTTGAATCTCATCAAGCATCAATAGCCAGCCGTACTCGTCACAAATGGCTTGCAGTTCCCTCAGATAATTGTCAGACGGTATGCAGATACCACCCTCGCCCTGAACAGGCTCCACCAGCACCGCAACCACATCGCGGTTGTTCCGGGCAATCGTCCGGATGGCTTCCAGGTCATCGAAGGGTGCACGCACAAATCCACTGACCAACGGCTCGAAACCCGCTTGAATTTTGCGGTTTCCGGTTGCGGTCAGGGTTGCCATGGTTCGCCCGTGAAAAGCGCCTTCGGTAACCACAATGGCCGGCCTGTTGACGTTCTTTACCTTATGTCCATACATGCGCGCCAGCTTGATGGCGGCTTCGTTGGCTTCCGCCCCAGAATTGGAGAAGAAGACGTTTTCCATACCGGATAAGGCACACAGTTTCTCGGCCAGCGCTTCCTGCTGTTCAATGCGGAAATGGTTCGAGCAATGCAGTAGCTTTTGAGCTTGCTCGCAAATTGCCTGGGTGACCGCCGGGTGCGCGTGTCCCAGGCCGCAGACAGCAATGCCCGTCAGGCCATCCAGATACGCTTTACCCGACGCGTCATAAAGCCAGGCGCCTTCCCCATGGGTAAAGGATACGCTGTGTGGCGCGTAGGTTGGCATCAAGGTCATAAGTTGTAGAACTCGCGGTGTAAAAACGCAAAAAGGCAGTCAAGACTGCCTTCTTGAGCGGAGATTCTACATGAACTCGGCCAGTTTCGTCTAATCCGGCTGGGCGGCAAAATGCGTACAAACCGGATACAATAGGCGTTATTGAATTACCCGAGGCTTTGAGCACTATGGATATTATGGACTCCATCAAAGAACAGATAGAAGGCAACCCCGTATTGCTGTACATGAAAGGCGCGCCGAACGCGCCACAATGCGGTTTTTCAGCGCGCACCGTGCAGGCCTTGATGGAATGCGGCAAGCGTTTTGCCTATGTAGACGTGCTCAGTAATCCCGAAGTTCGCGCCAACCTGCCCAAGTACGGTAACTGGCCGACATTTCCGCAGTTGTGGGTGAATGGCGAGCTGGTAGGTGGTTGCGACATCGTGACCGAAATGCATGAGCGCGGTGAGCTACAGCCGCTGATCAGCGAGGCTGTTCCCGAAGAAGAGTAAGCAAGTCAGTCGTCAAACCAGCCGCCGAGTTCTTTCCAGCGGTTGACGATCAGGCAAAACAGCTCCGCCGTTTTCTGGGTGTCATAAAGCGCTGAATGGGCGTCGGCATTATTGAACTCAATGTCACTGGCCCGACAGGCTTTTGCCAGAACGGTTTGCCCAAGGGCCAGCCCCGAGAGTGTTGCAGTATCGAAACAGCTGAAGGGATGGAACGGATTGCGCTTGATTGAGCATCGTTCAGTGGCCGCGTTCAGAAAACCCTGATCAAAATGGGCGTTGTGCGCCACCAGAATTGCGCGGCTGCAGCCATGGGCACGCAAGGCCCGACGGACCATCTGAAACATTTCTCGCAGGGCGTCCTCTTCCGGGCGGGCGTTGCGCTCGCTGTCAAATGGGTCGATACCAGTGAATTCCAGTGCGGACTGTTCTATATTAGCGCCGGTAAACGGTTGTACCGCGGCCTGGAATTCCTGGTCCTGACGCACGAACCCGTCCTCATCCATGGTAATGCTGATGGCAGCGACTTCCAGCAAAGCGTCGGTTGCGGCATTAAACCCGCCGGTTTCAACGTCCACCACAACCGGTAGAAAACCGCGAAAGCGCCTGGCGAGCAGTGATTTTGGCTGGCCCTGCTCCGAGTCTAGCGAGCCTTCAAAGCCATCATCGTCCATCGAGCACCCGCCAGCTTAGGTGTTCACCGGCGCGCAGCGGGCGCAGGCGTTCGGTACCGATTTCCAGTAAGTTGGGGACCTGCCAGGTTTCCTTAACCAGCTCTATTTGGTCTGAGTTGCGCGGCAACCGGTAGAAATCCGGGCCAAAAAAGCTGGAAAACGCTTCCAGCTTATCCAGAGCACCGCACTGCTCAAAAACTTCGGCGTACATCTCCAGCGCGGCGTGGGCGGTATAACAGCCGGCGCAGCCACAGCTGGCCTCTTTGGCATTGACCGGGTGAGGTGCTGAGTCGGTACCGAGAAAAAACTTGGGATTGCCGCTGATCGCTGCATCCAGCAGTGCCTGCTGGTGGCGAGCATGCTTCAAAATGGGCAGGCAGTAATAATGCGGCCGAATGCCGCCAGCGAGTAGCTGGTTTCGGTTATACATAAGATGGTGCACGGTAATGGTTGCTGCCACATTGGCGGGCGCCGAGCGGACAAATTGGACTGCGTCTGCGGTGCTGATGTGCTCAAGTACCAGGCGTATGTCTGGGTAAGCCGCGAGCAGGGGTTGCAGAATGTCGTCAATGAAGCGTTTTTCGCGCTCAAATATATCCACATCACCAGCCGTAACCTCGCCATGCACCAGCAGCGGAAAACCACTGGATTGCAAGGCATCCAGTACCGCGTCCAGCCGCCTGAGATCGGAGACGCCGGAGTCTGAATTGGTTGTCGCGCCCGCTGGGTACAGCTTTACCGCAAACACTCCGCTGCCAGGCCTGGCAGCGTCCAGAATATCTTCCGGGCGAGTATTGTCAGTAAGGTATAACACCATCAGCGGCGTGAACGCCGGTGTCGGCTGCAACTGCTCTAGTACCAATTGAATGCGACTGCGGTATGCCTGCGCATCGGCCACGGTTCGCACCGGCGGAACCAGGTTCGGCATAATAATGGCGCGGCCGAAATAGCGGCTGATGTCTGCCACGGTTTGCAGTAGTGCACTGCCGTCGCGAAGATGAACATGCCAGTCGTCGGGTCGGGTAATGCGCAGCGTATGAGTCACGTCCAGATCCAGTAGAGTTCATTTTCGATGCTACAGGATCACACCGAAAAGTGATAGAAAATCGACCAAATGACTAAAGAGACGTCAATTTTTGCCGTTAAATCGCTAAGGAGTTGCCTAAGTTAATGATGTGCCGTAGGCACCGTTCTCCAATTGCAAGAGAAAGGCATTCAAGCCAGCGCCGGATGGTGGGTGTTGCTGTCAGAATGTCAAAGTGTCAGGGAAGGATACCGTTGCCTTACGCGCGAATCAGAACAATCGGAATAGGGCTCATGCTGTGCGTGGTGTCACTGGCATCTGCCGCACCACAGCTGAGTGGTCTGCCGCAAGGCAGTGGCCTGCCCGATGGCCTCGCGTATGCAACGGCGATGGAGCGGGCGAACTGGCAGGCCAGCGGGGATCGTTTTGCCTGCCGCTTATCGCAGGATTTATCGTTCTTTGGCCGTGCCGAGTTTGTACAGTCGGCGGGCCTGGGCACTCAGTTTGTGTTGCACGCGGACCGCAACCCTCTGCATTCCGGTCCGGCGCGTTTAAGCTCGGTGGCACCGGTCTGGGCGCCGCAGTTGCAGGGTAGAGAGCTCGGCACAGCATTTGTAGCAAAGTCTGACCACGCTGTGGTGGTGGGTGATCAACAGGCCAACCTCATGTTAGCGGAGTTGCAGCGCGGACTGGCCCCGGTGATTCAGGGGCAGGCTGAGTTTGATTCCCTGCAGAATGTCATAGTGGGGTTGTCGCCGCGTCACTTTCGTCAGGCCTTCGACCGGTTCCAGAAGTGCCAGGGCGGATTGCTCAGGCACAATTACAGCCAGATTTCCCGCAGCCGCATCCATTTCGACACCGACCAGCACAGCCTTACTCCAAGCGCAAAAGCACGGCTGAACGATATCATTAATTATGCAAAAGCGGACAACAGTGTGCGCCGTTTCTACGTGGACGGACATACCGACGACCAGCACGACCGCTATTACAACATTGAATTATCCAAACGCCGTGCACAAGCCGTGAGCCGCTTTCTATCCGATTCAGGTATTAGCAAAGATCGCATCGTTACCCGCTATCACGGCGAGCGTTATCCGGTAGTGCCCAATGTTGATGAATCCAACCGAGCCCAAAACCGACGGGTGACAATTCGCTTGGAGCGCCGGCAGATAGCCGGCAGGTGATCCACCTCCGGGATGGGCCATGGATGGCCCATGGAGCGACGTAACAGCCTTCAACTCTGCTGTACGCTTGTCACCAGCCGTTTACAGAAGTTCTGACCCAGTTGCCCCGCCGGCTCATGCTAAAATCGCCCTGTCAACAACAGGGGAAAACCATGGCAGAGATCAACAAAGTCGTACTGGCGTATTCCGGCGGTCTGGACACTTCAGTCATTGTGCGCTGGTTGCAGGAAACCTACGACTGCGAGGTGGTCACTTTTACCGCTGATATCGGCCAGGGTGAGGAGGTTGAGCCGGCTCGTGCCAAGGCCGAAGCCTTGGGAGTGAAAGAGATCTTTATTGAAGACCTGCGCGAAGAATTTGTCCGTGATTATGTTTACCCAATGTTTCGCGCTAATGCCATTTACGAGGGCGAATATTTGCTGGGCACATCCATCGCGCGCCCTTTGATTGCCAAGCGTCTGGTGGAAATTGCTGCTGACACGGGCGCTGATGCCATTTCTCACGGTGCCACCGGCAAGGGCAATGATCAGGTTCGCTTTGAACTTGGGGCTTATGCATTGTCGCCCGGCATTAAGGTAATTGCCCCATGGCGGGAATGGGACCTGCTATCGCGTGACAAACTGATGGCGTATTGCGAGCAACGCAATATTCCGGTGGAAATGAAACGCGGCAAGAAGTCGCCGTATTCGATGGATGCCAATTTGCTGCATATTTCCTATGAAGGGGGCTTGCTGGAAGACCCCTGGAATGAAGCAGAGGAATCCATGTGGCGTTGGTCAGTGTCGCCGGAAAACGCACCTGACCAGGCTCGGTATATCGAACTTGAGTTTCAAAATGGTGACATTGTTGCTATTGATGGTGAAACGCGGACGCCGGCCGAAGTGCTCAGCGAACTGAACAGGATTGGCGGGGAAAATGGCATTGGTCGCCTGGACATTGTTGAAAATCGTTACGTGGGGATGAAATCCCGAGGCTGCTATGAAACGCCGGGGGGCACTATCATGCTGAAAGCGCACCGCGCGATAGAGTCGCTGACGCTGGATCGTGAGGTTGCCCATCTGAAAGATGAATTGATGCCTCGCTACGCGTCACTGGTCTATAACGGCTACTGGTGGTCGCCTGAGCGAAAAATGCTACAGACCATGATTGATGAATCGCAGGCCTGCGTAAACGGCAGTGTGCGTCTCAAGCTCTATAAAGGAAATGTGGATGTGGCGGGGCGGCGCTCGCCCGACAGTCTCTTCGATGAGGCAATAGCCACCTTCGATGATGATGCGGGCGCGTACGACCAGGCAGACGCGGCCGGCTTTATCAAGCTGAACGCGCTGCGCATGCAAATTGCAGCCAGTAAGGGACGTAAGGGCGACTGATTGCCGCCTGGCAGCTTGGCCGCTTATCACCTTCCAATGTGCTCCCACCGATTGTAGCATCGCGCCGCTTGCACAAAGGTGGTGCGTTTTTGCGAAAAGCATCTCTCATATTGCATGGTCAGAGGAAATTTAACTTCTTAAATATGTAAAAAATCATGCAGATAACATGTTTTCTTAATAGTTAGCCTAAGTCTGTATGATATTCTGCCCAGCATTGTGCAGGCATGCACCTGTACCGTGCCTTTTAAATAATTGAAAAACCGAGGTAACTATGCGCAGCCAAGCCCGACATAGAGTATTTTGTCCCACCATCATAGCCGCCGCTGTCAGCGCAGGCTTAACGGCGGGCGTCCAGGCTCAATCATTGATGCTGGAAGAGGTGGTCGTCACCTCTCAGAAGCGCGTTGAAACGCTGGCCGACGTGCCAATATCCGTCAATGTGATGGGTGGAGAGAAAATCAAGCAGGCTGGTATCACCAACCTGAACGACCTGGCCGATTTTGTGCCCAACCTGAGCATGAACCAGACCGCTATCAGCACGACAATCACCATTCGTGGTGTGAGTTCGGGCGTTAACCCGGCCTTCGAACAATCGGTGGCCATGTATCAGGACGATATTCACTATGGGCGCATGCAGATGGCGCGGATTCCCTACCTGGACGTTGACCGGGTCGAGGTACTTCGTGGTCCGCAACCGATTCTGTTTGGTAAAAACGCGATTGGCGGGGCAATCAGCCTGATCACCACCAAAGCCAGTACCGAAGAAATGAACGGATTCATAGCCGGTGATTACAACTTCGATGAAGAAGGCTATGACATCAAAGGCGCGATCAACATGCCGTTGGGCGAGAACTTCGCGGTTCGTCTGTCCGGTTTGAAGCGAGAAATTGACGGCTATTATGACAACACCTTTCTGGACCGTCGCGAGTCCGTGCTTGAGCATCAAATTGGCCGCGCAAACTTTCAGTGGGATGCCACCGACGAGTTATCGCTAAATCTGAAATACGAATACGCGAGTTTTGATACCACCGGGCGTTTTCTGGAAATCGTGAATCCGGTTGAGCTTGGCGGTTCGCCCAGCTTTGGCGCTGCTTTGGCAGGTTTGACCGGCGGTGCTATTCAGCTGGACACCGAGCAAGACTTTAAACGTCAGGCCAACGGTGATATTGAAGAAACCAATTTTGACAATCTCACCTTCACCCTCGATTACGCGCTCGGTGACCACACTTTGACAGCAATCACCGGCTGGGTCGAGTATGACTACTACCAGCAATGTGACTGCGACTTTAACCCAGCGATTCTGATCGAAACCGCAGGCCTGGAAGAGTACGAGCAGTTCAGCCAGGAAATTCGCATCGCATCACCGGGCGGCGAAACTCTGGATTATATCTTTGGAGCTTTCTACCAGACTTATGACCAGACCCTGGATGATATGACCATTGTTCCGGATGGCAGTTTGCTGGGCGCTTTAAGCGCGGCATTGCCCGGTACGGCGGCCAGGCGCGCGTTTGCTCAGGAAAGTGACATGTGGTCGGCCTTTGCGCAGTTCACCTGGAATGTTTCTGATACTTTCCGGGTTACTTTCGGTGGCCGATTTACCGATGAAGACAAGGAAGGCAGCCGCTCCATCAGTATCGTAGACGTTATTGAAGCCAGTCCGGTAAGGAACATTCTTGGGCAGCCCTTAACCGCCAGCCCGGCAGCACCGTTTGTGTACCTTGCAGGCTTCCGGATCTTTAACGAGCAAGTGCAGTTGCCCAATTCACAGGGTGTCCTGTCGGGTCACAATCTGGCCGGGGAGCGCAGTGAATCCAAGTTTACGCCAGCGATTAATTTTCAATGGGATGCGACGGATACTGCCATGTTGTATCTGTCGGTTACCGAAGGTTTTAAAGGGGGCGGCTTCGATGCCCGCGCAAACAACTTTGACAGAGATCTGCCAAGCGGTGACGCGTTCCAGTTCGACGAAGAAGAAGTGCTGTCAATCGAGCTGGGTAGCAAGCTGATTCTCGCCGGCGGCGCGGCCGAATTGAATATTGCCGCTTACCGCATGGAGTACGATAACCTGCAAACCAGCCAGTTTGATGGTGTGCTGGGCTTTAATGTGACCAATGCCGGTGAAGCGACCAGCCAGGGCGTCGAGCTGGATGGCCGATGGCAGGTGTCTGAAGGCCTTATGCTGACCTATGCACTCGGCTGGTTGGATTTCGAGTTCGACAGCTTCCCCAACTCACAGTGCTTCTTTGGTGAAACACCAATTGCCACTGGCGAGTTTGCCGGCTTGTGTAACCGTGACGGGCAAACTAAGGAGTTTACACCTGAAATCACGGCCAATATTGGTGGCACGTATACCATGCCCATTGGAAATACCATGGAGTTGAGTATTGGTTTGGACCTGGCTTACAGCGACGACTACTTCGTCTCGCCAACCCTGGACCCGAACCTGCTGCAAGACAGCTACACCAAGCTGAACGGCCGCATCGGTCTGGATTCCGTCGATGGTGATTGGAATGTGGCCGTGGTTCTGGAAAACATTACCGATGAGGAAATCCTGACCTTTGGTAACCAGGCGCCAGTGTCCACTACCTTGTCCGGCGCATTTAATAACGCCATCGGCGCAACCGGAGTGGCAACCGCCTACTATGGCTTCTACGAGTCACCGTTCAACGTAGCCTTGCAGGCGCGTTACAACTTCTAGATAATTATCCGGAGTTGCGGTAAAAAGGGGCCACGCGGCCCCTTTTTTTGTGTGCAATATCTTAAGCAAGAAGGACGATCAACCACGATGCTGGAACACCTGGAAAACCTGCCACCCGACCCGATACTGGGCCTGAGTGCGGCTTACCACGAAGACAAAAACCCGAACAAGATCGACCTCGGGGTAGGTGTGTACAAAGACGAAACCGGCATGACGCCGATTATGGCGGCCGTTCACGAGGCTGAGGAGCGTTTGCTGGCCAGCGAGCAAAGCAAAAGCTATCTGCCACAAGCCGGTGTGGCGGAATTCAATCAGGGTGTACTTGAGTTGGTGTTCGGCCGGGGGCATACGGTGCTCAATGCCGGGCGTGCTGTCAGCGTGCAGGCACCCGGTGGCTGTGGTGCCCTGCGCATAGGCGCTGAAGTCATCAATCGTAGCAAGGCTGGCAATACCGTTTGGTTGAGTGATCCCAGCTGGCCTAACCACTACCCTTTGCTGCAAGGGGCAGATTTGACCATCAGGACCTACCCCTACTACGACATGGCTCGGCGCGATATAGATTTTGCGGCCATGCTGTCCGCCCTGCAGGAGGCGACCCCTGGCGACGTGCTATTGCTGCACGGTTGCTGTCACAACCCCTGTGGTGCCGACCTGGATGCAGCGCAGTGGCAGGCATTGACCGACCTGGTGCTTGAAAAAGCCCTGGTGCCCTATATTGATGTGGCCTACCAGGGCCTGGCTCAGGGTCTGGACGAAGATGCGGCCGGCTGGCGGCAAATGGCGAGCCAGGTGCCTGAAATGCTGGTTGCCAGCTCCTGCTCAAAGAACTTTGGCCTGTACCGGGAGCGCGCCGGCGCCATACTATTTGTGGCCGCTGACAGCGCCCAGGCAGAAACCGCCAAAATGCAGGCCATGAACGCAGCACGGCAGATCTACTCCATGCCGCCATCGCACGGCGCGGCCATTGCCGGACTAATTCTTAACAGCGTGGATCTGCGCCAGAGTTGGGAGCAGGAGCTGCAAGCCATGCGCGACCGGGTGAACGGCATGCGCGATAAATTAGTGCAGCGTCTGGAAGCCGGCGGTCAGTATGACTTCGGTTTTATCCGAAAACAGTTTGGCTTGTTTTCGTTTCTAGGCATCACCTCCGAGCAAATCCAGCGACTCAGGGACGAATATGCTATCTATATGGTGGGTTCCACGCGCATGAACGTAGCTGGCCTGACCCCGGATAATATCGACTACTTTACCGATAGCCTGCTTGCCGTGCTGTGACCCGGATAGCGTCCAAACTACCGGAAGTCGGCACCACGATCTTCACGCAAATTTCAGCCCTGGCCCAGGCGCACGAGGCGCTCAACCTGGGGCAGGGTTTTCCGGATTTTGATGGCCCGGATTATCTGCGTGAACGGATGAGCTATTACGTTGATGCCGGATACAACCAGTACCCACCCATGGCCGGCATCGGCCCACTGCGCGAGCAGATAGCGCTGAAGGTGGAGCGCTGCTATCAACGCCGGTTGGATACCGATCGGGAAATCACGGTAGTGCCCGGAGCGACCGAAGCGCTGTTTTGCGCCATCATGTGCAGTATAAACCGGGGTGACGAAGTAATTATCTTTGACCCGGCCTACGACAGCTACGAGCCGGCCATTCGGCTGGCGGGTGGCATCGCGCGGCGCATCCCGCTGGCTTCGCCGGATTTCTCAATCGACTGGTCGCGTGTGCACGATGCGGTCAATGCCAATACGCGCATGCTGGTGCTGAACTCGCCGCACAATCCCACCGGTGCCGTGCTCAGTGCCGAGGACATCAGCCAACTCAAGTCCCTGGTCAGCCAATACGACATTTTGCTTCTGGCCGACGAGGTTTACGAACACCTCATTTATGATGGGGAAACACACCACAGCCTGCTGTTGCATGACCAGTTATATCAACGCGCCTTTGTGGTCTCGTCATTCGGTAAAACCTATCACGTTACCGGCTGGAAAACCGGCTACTGTGTGGCTCCGCCGGCTCTCACCGCCGAGTTCAGGAAAGTGCACCAGTTCGTCACCTTCGTGGGTGTAACCCCGATCCAGTGGGCCTTGGCAGATTTCATGGCGGAGTATCCGGATTACGCCAGTAAGCTGGCAGGTTTTTATCAGGCCAAGCGTGACCGGTTTTGCCAGGCTATGACGCAATCCCGGTTTCGGTTCAGACCCTGTCGCGGCAGCTATTTTCAGCTAATGGATTACGCGGCCATCTCAGACCGCGGCGATATGGCCATGGCTCAGTGGTTGACTATGGATATTAAAGTGGCTGCCATACCGATTTCGGTATTCTATGAGCAACCGCCTAAACAGCGCTACTTGCGCTTTTGTTTTGCCAAAGACGATGACACCTTGCTTGAGGCGGCAGCACGCCTGGCGAATCTTTAGAACTGGATTGCTAGCTGCGATCCAAAGCAGCCGCCTGCCTTCCGGCCCGTCGGCCAAAAAAGGTAGCGTCACCGACTGACATGCCGCTGGCATAGCCCTTGGCCGTACGCGGAATGCCTGCCACGGTTCGCCCGGCAGCGAACAGGCCGGGTATAACCTCGCGGTCTGGCGTTAACACTTCGCCGGTGGGTTTCACATCCAGGCCGCCCAGGGTAAAGATGGCGGGCTTAAGATGGTCCAGCGAATAACTGACCAGCGCATAGGGGGGGCTGGCAATAGGCTTCAGCCAGTCTTTGGCCTTGTGAAACAGCGGGTCCTCGCCACAGGCGGCGTGTTCGTTGTAGTACTGCACAGTTGCCTGCAAGGCACCGGGCGGAAAACCAGCGTCGGTTTCGATTTCTTCGATGGTCTCGCCGACCGCGGTTATCTCGATGTGTTCCTGGTAGGCTGGCCGTGCGAAGTGTTCGTTGTCGATCAGCATGTACACTTTTTTGTCCTGCTGTTCGCTGGCGTAGTGGCCAAGCCTGGCCAGGTAGATATCCTCGTTGATGAAGCGCTGGCCCTGACTGTTCACGAAGATGCCAAAGGTCAATTCAGGCGGTGGGTAATGCGCAATGCAGATAAAGGCCTCACCCATATTGATGGCATGCCCACCGGCCGCCACACCCATCAAAATCCCATCGCCGCGGTCGCCCGGATTGCCGTGCGGATTGTCGATGGGATAGTAGCGCGGCAGGTGTTGGCGGGTCATCTGCTCATTCATGACAAAACCGCCCGCGGTAAGAATCACCGCCTGGCGGGTGCGAATAGCAAATGGTTTGTTGTCAATTTTAGCAATGACACCACGCACCCGACCGTGTTTGTCCTGGACAAGCTGGCGGGCGCGCGCGTCCACGCGAATATCCGTGCCCAATTCTTCAACGCGCTGCAGCAGGGTAGACATAAACACCTGTCCGCCACGGTGGTCGGCATCTGCCGGCAAATGTCCGCGTGGTACCGGCTCTGCCACTTCAGTAAACGGCCAGGAACGCTCGTTGCCGGTGAACTGCAGGGAATCCCCAGTCATGGCAACCACATCACGGCCGGGAAAGTAGCCGCGTTTGTAGGCAACACCCAGGGCTTCGCACCAGGCGAAATGTTCTGGGCCGCCCTGGGTATACATGGCGACCCGCTCTTCATCCAGATTGTCCCCGAAACAGGCTTTGAGGTAGTTGGTAAAATTCTCTGTGCTGTCTGCGAAGCCTAGTTCCTGCTGCAAGGCGGTGCCACCCTCTCCTCCCAGATACATTTCGCAAGCTGACATCATTGTGGAGCCACCGCCTGCACTGGACTGCTCGAGCACGGTGACTTCGCTGCCCGCCATGCGCGCTTCCCAGGCGGAACTGGCGCCTGCGCCGCCAAAGCCAACCACGCATATATCGGTTTCCAGGTCGAACTCATCGAGTTCTTCAAATCGAACGACTCGTTGCACGGCTGTCCTCCTCAAGCGACCGACTGGGCGTCGGCAATCTTTTCTATATCAACCAGAATGCCGGATAAATGCGACATGCCCGACAGCTTTTCGGTGTTCTCCGGGCCGTCACCGGCCAGGGTATTGCTGTTCACTCCCGGGTGGCGGGCTGCGTGCGGCAGGCCTTTTGCACCCTGGTGCCCCCAGCCGTGCGGGATGGCTACGCTGCGCGGCATCACTTCATCGGATATCTTCAGCGGTATGTCTATCTGCCCGTGCGCTGAACGAACCCGGATCAACTCGCCATTGTTCAGTCCAAGCTCAGCAGCATCATTGGGGTGCAGATAGGCATAATTCGAAGCATCCTTGACCAGACGCTCCGAATTGCCCATCCAGGAATTAATGGTTTTGATTTCGCGCTTACCGAACAGTTTAAACTTGTCGCGATTGTTCAGGTCATGCAGATAGTCGGCGTCGATCTTGTCCTCAAATGCATTACAGATGTCTTTGGGTGCGAGGTTGACCAGGCCATCATCGGTCATGACTCTGTCCGTGCCGAGGAAGTTGCCGGCTTTGGTGTCACCCAGCAAAATGCCATGCGGGTGTTTCTCCAGCATCTCCTTGCGCCCCGGCAGGCCCGCCTTTTTGAGCATGCCATCAATCATTTTTTCCGGTGTCAGCGCCAGCGAACGCAAAAAGCTTACACTGGAATAAGCAAGCTTTGCATTCCATTTGGCCAGCCTGCTCAAAAGAGGCCTATTGAACAGGCGCACTTTGGCAGTATCGGCCAGGCGCGAGTAAATCCACCATTCGTTACGCACACCGGGTGGCGCTTCGAGTACTGGGTCGGTATAGGTCATGTACGGCATTGGGGTGTTAGCGGCGAAACTTTGCAGGGCATAAGGCAGGTCGGCGCGCTCCAGAAAGCTGGTGGCCGGCAGAATATAATGCGCCAGGTCGGCTGCCTCGTTTTTGAACAGGTCGATGCTGACCACCAGTTCAAGCGATTTGATGGCTTCAACCATACGGTCCGGGCGGCTGCAGGCAATAATCGGGTTGCTGGCCTCAATGATGGTGCCGCGGATGCGGTCTGGCCGATCATTGAGAATATCGTGGGTGAACATGTTCGACGGGTGTTGGCCGACCACGCAGGGCAGGCCATCGTCGCGGCGCTCGGTGTTCAGAAAGGAAAAGGCGCCCGCTTTTTTTGCTTCCTTGTCCATATCGACCATGCCATCGCCAATCAGTGTGCCGCCGCGACGGTCAAGGTTGCCGGAGATCGCATTTATGCATTCCAGAAGCCAGTAGCACAGCGTCCCGTTGCGACCCTGGTTCACCCCGGTCGCCATGTACAGCGCCGCAGCGTTGGAATCGATATGCGAGCGCACCAGGTCGCGCAGGACATCGGCGGGAATGCCGGTGACCGGCTCCTGCTTTTCCGGGGTCCAGTTAGCAACCAGTGCCTGCAGGCGGGTAAAGCCGGTCATGTGTTGTTCCACACGCTCGTGCGCGACGCCATTCTGCTGAATCAATTCGTTGCAGTAAGCGGCCAGGAAATACACATCGGTATCCGGGCGAATAAAAATATGTTCGCCAGCTTGTGCCGACTCGATTCGGCGCGGGTTGATGAACACGCAACGCCCGCCACGTTTTACGATTTGCTTCATTCGCGCCACCGAACGCGGCAGGTGGAACAGGGTGTTGCCTGACACCGCCGGGTTGGCGCCAATCACCATATAGAATTTGCTGTGCTCTATATCGGGAAAGGCCAGCCGCATCGGGCCGCCGTACATTTCCTCGTTGACGCGAAACTTGTTCACTGTGTCGGTGGTCGCTGTGCCGTAGAAGCGATGGCTGCCCAGGCCTTCGTAAAAGGCGTTGCGGAATATCGGCAGTACCAAATGGGCTCCGGTTGGTGAGCCCAGAAAGTGACTGAAGGACTGCGGGCCATGCTGGTCGACCATGGCACGAATTTTCTCGCCGATTTCGCGCAATGCCTGGTCCCAGCTGATTTCAACCCACTCGTCACCACTCCGCTTCATGGGCGCGGTCACGCGGTCCGGGCTGTTTTGCACGTTGGCGAAGCGGGTGCCTTTTACACATACATAACCCTGGCTGACCACATGCTGGTCGTCGGGCTCAACATCGATCAGGCGGCCGTCCTCAACTTTTACTTTAAGTCCACAGGTTGCCTCGCAGATTCGACAGAAAGTGAACTTTTCTTGCACTGCCATTGTTATTCCTCCTCGGCGGGCCGCAGGCGAACCAGACGCGTGCCCTGCAGGTGTTCTAACAGAAAATAAATGTGCCCACTTGGGCCAATATCCAGGTCACGAAAGCGGCCCAGGCCGTCAAGCAGCGTTTCGTGCTCGATGACATTGTTGCCAGACAAGCGAATGCGTAACAAGTCGTTCTGTTTCAGTGTGGCCACCAGCATATCGTTTTGCCATTCGGGAAAGGCAGCACCTTGGTAAAAGGCGAGATTGGATAAGCCAATGGACGGAGTCCAATTCAGGTCCGGGCCGCGCAAATCAGCGGGATTAAATTCGATACCCAGCTTCGGGCCATAGTTGATGGGCGAACCATCATAGTCGAGGCCTAAACTGACCAGCGGCCAGCCATAGTTGGCGCCGCGCTGAATGCGGTTGATTTCATCGCCACCGCGCGGACCGTGTTCGGCAAGCCACAATTGCTCATGCGCAAAGTCGTATGCCAGGCCCTGCGGTGTGCGAAAGCCGTAAGCCCAAAAGCCGTCAACTACCTTCGTGGAGCTGGGTTTTGGATTGTCATCCGGTAAACGGCCATCATCTTTCACCCGAATAACCTTGCCGAACGGTTGTGCCCGGTCCTGCACTCCACGATACAACTCATCCATATTCCCTACGCTTAGAAATACATGTCCGGCATTGTCAAACGCAATCCGTGCGCCAAGACCGTTTTCCAGGCTGGGCTGATAGTGCATCTTGTCAGTCTGCCAGATAAGCTCCTGGTCTACCCAGCGACCGTTTTCTATGCGTCCGCGGGCCAGGGCCAGCATTGAGACCGCCTTGCCCGTTTCGCGGCTAATAGCATTACACTGCTCGCAACGGTCCCCATAGGACAGATACACCCAGCCATTTGTTGCGTAATCAGGGTGGATGGCCACATCATGAAACCAGCCATTGCCGGCCCAGGTGGTGCCGCGCAGCGCACTGTCGTCGTATACCGGCGGCGTGTTGCTTATCAATCTTTGCTCACCATCAGCCGTGATCAGCGTCAGGCCAACAGATTTTTCGGTCAGCAATACGCTGTGGTCGGGCAGTACGGCGAGACCGTAGGTGTGCATCAGGCCGTCGCTGACCAATTCCAATTGAAACCCATGGTATTGGCTGGCAAGCGTATCCTCGGGTAGCGGCAAACGCTCACCCGCGCCCATGCCGGCATCACCGGTATCTTCCGCGCGTTGCTCCAGCATAAATACGGCCATGCTACGAATATCATCAGCGCTCCAGCTGTCGCGCCACGCAGGCATACCCCGTTCGGCATTGCCGTTGGCGATACTCCTGCTGATTTCCTCAAGGGTATTCCCTCCGGCCAGCTCTGGTACTAACAAAGAAGGGCCGATGGCACTGCCGCGATAGTTATCGCCATGACAGCTTGCGCAGTGCGCAGCGTACTGATCAATGATGCGGTCCCTGGGTACCCACGCATCACGGCTTTCCTGAACCGGGTTTTCCGAGGGCTCAGCTGTAACGGCCGCTGCACTAGCCGCGTTATCCTGACGCGCCGTCTGGCAACTCATCAGCAAGCAAATCAGCAAGCCGGATACAAATAGTCGCACGCTGCCTTCCAAGCGGCGCATCAGTCGAGCTCTGCCATTGGAGGCAGCTTGCGCTCCAGTAAAGCCTCATAGCGGGTCCGCAGCTGCTGTTGGTATCCGGGTTTGGTTGGAATCAGAAACTCTCCAGAACGTACCCCTTGCAACACGGGCTGGAACGCAGCCTCGGGTTCAGCACCGTCATCCAGCATGGATTGCAGGGCTTCCACGCAAGCCTTGCCGTCTTCGCTGTTGTCCTGCCCCAGCGCGCTGGGGCGTAAAGAGGCCGTTTGAGCGATACCTGTATTGTGGTTGCCGGGTGTTAAGACACTGGCACCGATTTTGGTGCCCATCAGCTCCAGATCCAGCGCCAGACACTCGGTCAGCGACATCGCGGTACATTTCGATACCACATACGGGGCCGACATCGCCCCGGCCACATAGGCAGCGACCGACGCCGTGTTCACAACGTGACCGTCAGTACCCTGCGCGATCATGCGGGGCACAAACGATTTTATGCCGTGAATAATGCCGTAGACGTTAACGCCGAAGGTCCATTGCCAATCTTCCAGACTGCGCTCCCAGCTCAGCCCACCCTGGAAGACACCGGCATTATTGATCAGCAGATCAACCTGGCCAAAGTCAGCGAAACACTCATCGGCCAGCGCCTGCACTTGTTCGGCACTGGCAACGTCCACCTGGCGGCCCACTGCCTGCGGGCCGATGTCGGCGGCCGTGGCAGCCGCCGCTTCCCCATTTATATCAGTGGCAACAACCCTCATACCCTGCCTGGCAAAACCTTTGGCCAGAGCCTGGCCAATTCCGCTGCCGGCACCGGTAATCACCAGCACCTTGTTGTCGAAATTCTGCAACATAGGCGATTCCAGTTTATCGTTATTGAGCGCCAAGAGTATCGTAAAAGCCGGTGCCAGACACGACAAATGAAAGCGCGGTAACCTGGCAGGCGAAGCGGGCTCTTTATAATGCGCGTAAAGCCTACCAGGGGGACATTATGCAGACAGCAGGACGAATAAAACCGCCAATGACAGCGGATAACGGCTGGTGGTGGGAGCAGGCCGCTCAGCAAGTGTTAGCAATTCAGCGCTGCACATCTTGTGAGACATTGCGCCATCCGCCGCGCCCGATGTGTAATCGGTGCCGGTCGCTGCAGTGGGATTTTATCGCTGCCAGTGGCCGTGGCACACTCGCCAGCTACACCGTGCTTGAGCACCCGCAATTTCCTGGTTACCAATACCCGATTGCCATTGCTTTGGTAGAGTTGGAGGAAGGAGAGCGTATTACCGCCCAGCTAGTCGGCATAGAGCCAGACGACATTACATTTGGAATGCCGTTGCAGGTGTCGTTTCAGGCTGATCCGGATGGTTTTGTGCTGCCTGTATTTGAACCGGCTGAGGAGAACTGAGCATGGAGAACAGTTTGAAAAACCAGGCGGCAATCGCCGGAGTCGGCCAGACTCGTTACAGTAAAGAATCCGGGGTGTCTGAACTTTCGCTGGCCAGCGAAGCGGTCGCCAATTGTCTGGAGGACGCTGGCCTGGCGCCGGGTGAGGTGGACGGCATGGTCAGTTATACGCTGGATTCCTCTGATGAAATTGAAGTGGCGCAATGCGTTGGTATTGGCGACCTGAATATGTTCGCCAAAATCAATTACGGGGGCGGGGCTGCGGTCGGCCTGATTCAACAGGCCGCCATGGCGATTGCCAGTGGTGTGTGCAACAACGTTGTGGTCTGGCGGGCCATGAATGGCCGCAGTGGGCGGCGCATGGGGCAGGGTACCGGGCAGCAAATTGTCAGTAGCGACCTGATCCACTGGTCCTGGTATCAAGTGTACGGTATGTTGACACCGGCTTCCTGGGTGGCCATGATCGCGCACAAGTACATGCATACCTACAATGTACCCAACGATACGCTTGCAAGCGTGGCCACCACGCAGCGCCAGTTTGCCGTGAGCAACCCCGCGGCCTTTGGCTACCAGAAGCCAATGAGCACGGAAGACTATTACCACTCAAAAATGGTGTCCTACCCACTGCGCGTATTCGATTGCTGTCAGGAGACGGACGGTGGTTGCGCTCTATTGATAACCAGTACCGAGCGCGCTAAATCTCTAAAGCAAACGCCGGCCGTTATTCGCGCGGTCACCCAGGCCTCGGTGCAGGGTCAGGAACAGATGACCAGCTTCTACCGGGACGACATAGCCTCGTTGCCGGAAATGGAATATGCCGCCAAACGAGTGTACGCCATGAGTGGCCTGGGCCCGGATGATATCGACGCCGCCTGCCTATACGACGCCTTCACGACTGAAATCGTCATGCAGCTGGAGTCCTTCGGCTTCTGTGGACGAGGCGAGGCTAAGGACTTCATCGCTGATGGCCACATTGGCCCAGGGGGGCGATTACCGAATAACACCCATGGCGGCTTGTTATCCGAGGCCTATATCCACGGCGTCAACAACATTGCGCAGGCGGCACGCCTGATTCGCGGGAACGCGGTCAACCAACCCGATAAAACGGTTGATCATGTGCTGGTGTCCAGCGGCGTTGGGGTGCCAACCGGAGCTTTGATTCTGGGGCGAGACTGACAAAAGCTCGTCAGCCCCGCTGAACTTCCGGCAATAACCGTTTGTTGGCATTTCTATGGTCCGCTGCTCGCGCTGCAGCTGGCCACCGTGGACGAACTGACCGGGTTGTCGAATCGCCGTGGTTTTGTGAAGCTCGCGCAGCAAGCGTTACGAACGTATTGTCGCCATGACGTCACGGCGACCATGGTGTTTCTGGATCTGAACCGATTCAAATTAATTAACGATACCCACGGTCACTCAGAAGGTGACCGCGCTTTGCAGCTTTTTGCCGATGTTCTGCGAGAAGTCAGCCGTGGTGCCGATGTGGTTGGCCGGCTGGGTGGGGATGAGTTCGTCGCTCTATTGGGCGAACCAGGCTATGCAGGTGCCAAAGCGTTGGTTGACAGAACGCGGGGCCGTTTATCGGCCGCCTGTCTGGACAGCGGCCTGGAGTATGACCTGCACTTCAGTGCCGGCGTCTTGCAGGTTGAGCCTGATGCCACGCATGGTGTAGAAGAATTGTTGAGCGAAGCAGACAGACTGATGTACGCTGACAAATTACGACGCGCCTAACGACTTTGTTGTGCTGACGCTGGACGACTGTCGATAATCGGCTCATTCGCTGCTTCTTCTGGGAATTGATAATGGGCGAGCTTACGGTTCACGCTTCTGCAGGTCGCTGGAAATTCCTCGGCATTGACCGCAGGACTGAAATAATACCCTTGTGCATACTCGCAACGTCGAGTGGCCAGAAACTCCAACTGCTCCTGGCTCTCGATGCCTTCAGCGACGGCCTGGTAGCCCAGCGAATGGCACAGCGATAGAATGGCCTGTGAGATGGCAATATCTTCATTGTCATGTGGCAGGTTCTGCACAAAGCTGCGGTCAATCTTGATAACGTCCAGTGGCAGACGCTTTATATAGCTGAGTGACGAATAACCGGTGCCAAAGTCATCAACACAAACAGTGAAGCCGGCTTCGCGAAGCTGCCTCAGGTTGACCTCGCTGGTTTGTTCCAGCATATAGCCTTCGGTGATTTCAATTTCTATATGCCGTGCACTCAAATGCTCCTGCCTGAGAATGCTGGTGAAACGTTCCGCTATGTTACCTTTCAAAAACTGACGCCCGGATACATTTACGGCGACCGATTCGATCGCGCAACCTTGTTGTGCAAAAAACTGGTATGCGCGGCAACTTTGCCGGAATACCCAATCACCGATTTCCGGAATCAGCCCGATTTCTTCGGCTATGCCGATAAACTCATCGGGGGGGATGGTGCCCAATTCCGGGTGATGCCATCGGATCAAAGCTTCTGCCTTGATTACTCTGGCTGCACGCAGATCAACAATGGGTTGGAATACCAAGACGAAGCTGCTGTTAATATCGCTATTGCGCAGCGCATTCTCGATGGTCATTCGGCGCGCCGATCGCTGCGAGAGGTCTGTGTGGTAGTAGCGAATACTGCTGCCATCGTCCTCCTTAGCCGAATACATGGCGCTGTCTGCGTATTTGAGCAGGGTATTACCATCCAAGGTGTCGTCGGGGTATAAGGCTATCCCGATGCTTGCGCCAACCGCTATTTCCAGGGTATCAATCAGGTAGGGTTCTGTTAGGCGAGTAATGATTCGTTGAGCAACCCGCTGCGGAACATAGTACTCGCTGAAAGACTGCAAAAGCACTATAAACTCGTCTCCGCCCATGCGGCAGAGTGTGTCTGTGGTGCGCAACAGTTCCTGTATACGGCTTGCCACCTCGCACAGTAGCTGATCACCGATGTGATGGCCCAGTGTGTCGTTCACGTACTTGAAGCGGTCAAGGTCCAGGAATAAAACGGCGATCTGTTCCTTGTTCCGATCCGCCAGCTTGATCGCCTTGTCCAGTTCCAGCATCAACTTGGCGCGATTTGCCAAGCCAGTGAGCTGATCCTGGTAGGCCATCTTCCAGGCTGCATCTGTTTGCTCTGCCAACTGCCGATTGATCTGTTGCAGCTCGGTGTTCTTGGCTTCGATGGTTTCTCTGTGCCGACGCAATTCGCTGTAACGCCATTGTACGATCGATAGAATGATCAACAGCGCGATGGCGATCTGAAGTACGATGGAGTAGTCGGTTTCCCGGTGAATAGTAACCGCAATCCACTTGTTGTGGATGTCATGCTTTTTCGATTGCGGTATGGCAGCGAGTACTTTCTCAATGGCACTCGTTAGGGCAACATCGCTACTTCGCGTGGCGATACTGAATTCATTCGCGGAACGGCTGAGGCTGCCGCTGATTTTGAGGCTTCCAGCGTTGTTTTTTTGCAGCACATAGCTGGCGACCGGTAAATAAGTCAGCAACCCAAAAATCTCCCCATTCCGTATTTTCTGTAAACCCTGGTCCGTATTTTCCAGTTCCTGGAATTCGAGGAATGGAAGTTCCTTCCCCAATGTCTTCCGGTCAATGTAGCCATTTTCCAGACCAATCGTCTCCGGGGGAAGCTCGGAAAGCCTGGCAAAAAAGCGCTCACTTCGCCGGGTGATCAACGCTAACTTCTCTGTGAGATACGGCGGAGACAGGCGTATTGCTCTAGATTCTTTGGAATGATTCGGCGCCAGCGTCGCCAAATCGCATTGACCACTGAGTAGCGCTGTTTCAGCGGCAGGCCATGACGACACCGGATGCACGTTGATGGGTACTTGCAAATTTCGCGAAAGGATCGCCAGATAATCCGAGGTAATGCCTTTCGGCACACCTTGCTGCAATGCTTCGAGAGGCATTAGCTTGGGGTTCAGGCACGCTGTCAACGATGCTTTTGATTCCAGGAATTCACGCTCTGCCTGCGTGATCTCGGCGTCCCTGGTCAGCAGTGTGCGCGCCATGATCTCGCTGCCTGTCCAGCGACGCATGATGCCAACTGCTTGCTCATTGTCTATGCTGTCCAGAGCTCGCTGCACAACCTCGCGCAGCAATGGCAGTTCTTTGCGCACGGCCATGTGTAAATCGCTAATAGCAAACTGAACCGGAAACGCTGGTTCAAGACCCAGGATATTGTGTTTTTGGCTGTAATAGGCGAAGCCGGCCGTGTTAATCAGTACTGCGTCGGCGTGCCCAGTCATCACTCTGTCGATAGCGTCCAGCTCTGAGTTCACTTCCTGCAGATTTATTTCCGGGTGCTCAGTTTGCAGAATCTCGATCGGTGCGTAGCCTTTGGGAATGGCAATGGTCTTGCCGTGGAGGTCACGCAGGCTTTCTAGCTGATTATTGCCGTTACGGGAAAATACATAATGTCTGACCGAAAGATAGGGCCGGCTTAGCAGAAAGGCCTTGGCGCGTTGCTCACTCCAATACATCATTGGCAGCATGTCGAGTTCGCCACGGCTTAGCATGGCCATGAGTTCAGGCCAGCTGTGGCCAGTGACGATTTTCAGGTCCAGTCCGGTCAGCCGGGCGATTTCTTCCAGATAATCTCTCGCAACACCCTTGTAGACGCCATTCTCCACGTAGTCCAGTGGGGGCCAATCCATCTCACCACCGACCACGATGGTGTCATGCTGCTGCAGAAACTGCTGTTGTTCCGGCGTCCAATGAATACTGCTATCCACGCTGTCGTGCAAAGCGAATGCCTGCATAGCCAAGCTTATGGACAAAAGCCCGGACAACAGAAATTTATTGATATGAACCCGGGTATTAATGCTGGCTTTCCCTGTCAGCGTCGAAACTTTTTATCAATATTTGTAACGGCTGAATACCGATTGGCTTTAGCTGAAGTCACCTGAACGAAAAAGCGTCAGGATTTCGCCAGCAGCAGTCCTGTTGCGAGCAGTATCGGTACGAGAAGTGTCAATAAAACGTTGGCGGCCATTACCGGTTGCAAGTGTTGTATGTGGGCATGGTGCTTGCGCAGCCCAATCCATACCCACCATGCCAGCGGCGCGGTCAGCAGGCTCAGTAACACACTGCTTGGCAGTTGCCCGCTGACGACGTAGAGCGGCACAACAGCCATAGCGGCGGCCATTAACAGGCCTGAAACCCAGATTCCGGTTTGTGATCCATAGCGAATCAATAGATGTCTACGGCCGCTTAGCCGATCCGCTTCCTGGTCTGGAAACTGGTTGATCAGCAGCAGGTTGCTGCACAGAAACAGAACGGGCAGGGACGCAAGCAGTGGCAGTACTGCGTACTCTCCGGTCAATACCCAATAACAACCCAGCACCATAAGCGGGCCAAAACCAAGCCCGGGAGCGAGCAGGCAGAGTAGTGGGGAACGGGTGAGCCAGCGGGTGTACGCAATAATGATTAACAGGCCGGCGATACCAATGGGGAGAATAGCCGCACCACGCGACACCCAGAGGTAGACACCAATACCCAATAGCACGGTGATGCTGGTGATACAGCTAAGCAGGGCGTAGTGCGCTTTGTCCGGGTATGCCTGTAAGGCTCCACTGCCGCCACTGAAGGGTGTTCGCTGGGTTAATGCATCCAAACCGCTGCGAAAATCCTCGTATTCGTTCAGCGTATTGACTGCGATGTGTGCGGCTAGCGCGGCGACCAATACCAGGCTGATGTCCAGGCTCGCGAGTGGGGCGTTACTGTAAGCGGCGCAGGCCCATCCCAAAAGTACTACGACCGGAACCAGCGCCAAAAAGGGCAGTCTTAATGGACCAATAAGAGCCGCTGGATTAAATGTGCTCACAGATTGACATTACCCGTCATAGCAGCGCGCATTCACCGGTGCTTACCCTTTGCCACACAGCAGTACTCTGCGTTTGCTTTCCAGGTCTTCGTGATTGAGGTAGGCACCCACGTAATGGCGAGGCCCCGAGAATTCGTTGCGTCCGTGTAGGCTGCGCCAGTTATCAAAAACCAGTAGGTCGCCTGGCCTCAGGTCAACCTCCAGGCGGCGAGCCGGGTCATTGGCCAGCTCAGCAAAACGGCCATAAGCTTGGTAAAAACACGCTTCCTGCTTGGGTTCCAGCAAAAATGGGGCACGGTCGTAGTTGTTATAGCTGACCTGGGTGAGTACGCCGCGATGATTATTTCTAAACACCGGTCGATGAGCGAGTAGATGCACCCCGGGCTCAATATAGCGGCCAGGCACAATGACCGAGCACAGCGTTGCATAAGCATCGGGGTCGCTGTCTGCCAGATCTCGGGCGATGGCAAAACCGTCTACCAGCAGGCTTTCGCCGCCGCGATCAGCCCGCTGCAGGCACAGGAAAAACTGCAGTCCAGGCGCATCGTGACTGTAAGTCGCGTCTGTGTGTGGGCCAAGATAGATTGTTGTATACGCCGAATCGGCGTGTTCAGTTAAGCCGGCCGCAAGATCCCACATGCCACCGAAAATAGTCTGTCTGACGTAACCGATGCGGTCGGCAAATTGCTGTGCAAGCTGCGCTTCGGCTTGATCACCGCGCAGTACCAGGTAGCCATAGCGGCTGAGAATCTCAATACCCTTGGCAAATTCTGCATCATCACTGAGAAAGCTGGCCAGCAAAGGCTCGGAAGGCTTTACGCTGCTGTCGGCAGGGTCCGGCCAGAGCACAGTGTCGTCTGCAACGGAGAAAGCCTGTGGCGCCAGCGGCGTTGCTTTGCTTAGATAATCGTTGGCAACCGACTCCAGCAGCGCATGGCTCAGTTCTGAGACAGCACCGTCGGGCCAGGTGATGTGCAGACCAGCGGAAGTTTGTTGTATTTGACCCGGCATTTTCGGGTCGATGGCAAAACTGTCCACTCTGCGTTGCAAAGTGACCGGGTCCTGGCTGGCTTCATCCTCTCCGTGGTCTCTTAGCCAGCGCCAGGAAAACGGAATCGCTTGAGGATGGTCGGCAAGCTGCAGGGTAATTCCACCTGCCGTAGTTTGTATGTTCAAGATGCGCTTCTCATCGATTGCTGGCAAACAATCGCATAGTTTGAAGTATCTCAATATCAGACGCAAAAATTATTGCGCGTTTGCTGTGCTCGGTAAGGCTGTGCCAGGGATTTAGTTCCACCCGTAGGCATGTTTAATCAAATGAAAAATCAATTCCTGATCGATAACGCCGCCAAACATGTGCGCTCGCGGGCCGTTAGCGTACAGCGGTACATCTTCACCCGCGTGAGTTTCCGCCCAAGTGGGAATGGCTGCAAGTTGCACGGCCTGCGGACCATGGGTAGGCGTGCCTTCACGTTTCAGCATTGCTCCGGGCCCATTGTGATAGCCCAGTGTGGTGTAAGGAAGGCCGTCACGGGCTTTGGCCGGCTCGGTCATAGCGTTGCCGGCGTCATCATTGCTTACCACCAGGCCCAGTATGGGGTTGCCTCGGGTTGGGTAGCCGGCAATGGTAAACACATGAGAGTGGTCAGCTGTGACTACGATCAGCGTTTCACTGGTGTTGGTCGATGCCAAAGCGGTCTGCACCGCTTGCGCAAAATCCTGAGCTTCACGCAATGCAAGACCCGCTTGCCCCTGATGATGGCCATGATCGATCCGACCGCCTTCAACCATTAGAAAGAAACCTTCATCATTCTGGCTTAACAGCTCGATCGCCTTGCGGGTCATGTCAGGCAGGCTTGGTTCGCCGCTGTCTTCATTGCGCTCCAGTATGTAGGACATGTGTGAGTCGGCAAACAGGCCGATCACCTGGCCGTGTGCCGGCAAGGCTTGCAATTCTTCATTATTGGTTACGAAATGTCTCTGCGGGGATTGTTTAAGCCAGTCCTTAATCAGATCCGCCGAGGCCTGTTTGCGTTTGCCACCCAAAGCCGTACCGACAAACTCGCGTCGCCCGCCTCCCAGTATGACGTCGATACCATCCCCTACAGTGTAATCAACCAGTTGTCGGGCAATATCCCGGCAGCCATCAGCAACGGCCTGCGGCGGTAGCTGTGAGTCATTTTCCCAGTTACGTTCCGGGGAGTGCGCGTACAGAGTGGCCGGGGTTGCATGGGTAACCCGGGCGGTGCTGACCAGGCCTGTGGCCAGGCCTCGTTCTTCGGCCAGGTCGGCCAGGCTTGGAAGTTGCTTCGCCAGGCTGGCTTTGCAGTCCTGCCGTTCTACCTCTGGACCAATGGCAATCACGCCGGCGCGGGTCTTGATGCCGCTGTGCATTGCGGTTGCGGTGCCGGCCGAATCCGATACCTGCTGGTTGGTGTTGTAGGTTTTCACAAGTGCCACATTGGGAAAGTACTCAAACGGTAATACATGCTCTTCTCCCTGCTGGCCCGCACTCTGCCCGGTAAAAATCCGGGCGGCCGTTACCGTACTGAGTCCCATGCCGTCGCCGATAAACAGAATGACGTTCTTTGCCTTATTCAAATTGGGTTGCAGCTGCAAGCGTGCCTGCAGGGCGTTTTCAAAGCCGGCTTCCGGGGCTGACGTGGATGGTGCTTCTGTCGCACAGGCGCCAGCAGCTAGTGCGAATAAAGCGATTGCAAAAGTGGTTCCATATAGTCTGCTATTCATCATATTTCACGCGGCGTAGATACTCTAAAAAAGATATTGAATTCTCTGGTTTGGCACTGAGGGTTGAACGGCAAGCCGCTGTTGAGCCCAACAAGGTTGAGCAATTATCGCATTATTGTGTAACGCAAAGCGGTTCAAAACCCAGCCACGCCAGTCGGCCATGCCGGACTATCACCCTCCAACTGTCCGTGAGTGTCAACGTATTCTATTGCCTCGCGCATTATCTCAAGGCCGTCACGCAGGGTTTGTTCGTCCATGTTCAGCGCCGGGTACATGCGGATGGTGTCTTCATGGTCGCTGATGGCCCACACGCCATTTTCCAGCATTCGGCCACGAACCGAGCGCGCGTACCACCAGTTTTCTTCGTCCGGATTCGGGCTCTTGAATCCGACACCCATCAGCAGGCCATTGCAGCGCACCTGCTGGACAATGCCGAACTCTTCCCAGGCTTGTATGATTTCCTTGGCAAGCTCGCCCAGGCGCTTGGCCTGGTTCACCAAGTCGTAGCGCTCATACAACTCCAGCGTCTTTAAGCCCGCGGCGCAACCGGCGGGGGTACCCGCGAACGTGGAGCCGGAGGAAAAGTCCAGATTATCTCCAAGAATCTCGTCTTTCGCCGCGATGCCGGCGCATGGCTCAATGCCGCCCGACAAATTCTTGCCTACCACCAGGATGTCGGGAATCACTTCATAGTGGTCTACTGCCCACATAGCGCCAGTGCGCCCCATGCCGGTCAGTACTTCATCGGCGATCATCAGCCAGCCATTGTTGTCGCACAAACGCCGTATACCGCGCAGAAACTCAGTGGACGGTATCCAGTTTCCGCCTTCCGCCAGACCTGGTTCAATGAGCACGGCGGCAATATTGTCTTTGGGAGTAATACACTTCGGGATATGGTTGTCGAGGTACCACAGGCAGTAGTCGACGTACTGAGATTCACTCATGCCGGCCGGAATGTCAGCGCTGTAGGGGTAAGGTGCTTTAATGACTCCGCCGGTCCACGCCTCCAGATAGCGATTGCTGTCACTGGTGTAGCCACTGGCTAACTTGGTCCCGATGCTCTCGCCGTGAAAGCAGGAACTGAAGGTCACTATATAGCGGCGCTGGGTGTAGGTCAGTGCCAGATGAATGGCGGCTTCCGCGGCCTCTGTTCCGGATACTTCATAGTTGAAGCGCGGCAGGGCCCGGCCGGGCATAATCTCCGCCAATTTTTCGGCCAGGTCGTAGCGCAAGGGGTGGTCGTAATGAAAACCGAAGCGTTTCTGCGCTTCGTGTACGGCCGCAATTACCTCTGGGTGGGCATTGCCAACCGGGTTGGTGGCCCAGCCATTTTGAAAATCAATGTAACGCTTGCCGTCCATGTCCCAGATGAAATCACCTTCAGCACGGTCAACGACAATTTGCCGAACACTGCGATAGCCGCGGCGTGAAGCCTTCGCCGATTCCTCGGCATAGCGCAGCCCGTTGCGAAACAGTGGTATGCCGCGCTCCAGCACCGCCTTTGTTTTGGGGCCCGGAAACGATTTACTCATATGTATTTACTCGCTGCGGTTTTTTTCCAGCAGCTTTTCAAAGCCATCCAACATGGACAGTGGCAGTGGAAACACGATGGTGGAGTTTTTTTCGCTGGCAATTTCGGTCAGGGTTTGCAGATAGCGCAGTTGCATCGAGCCGCTCTGTGCCGAGAGTTCCTCGGCGGCTTCTACTAACTTTTGCGCGGCTTGCTGTTCGCCATCGGCATGAATAACCTTCGCCCGCCGTTCACGCTCGGCCTCCGCCTGCTTGGCTATTGCCCGAATCATACTTTCGTCAATGTCGACATGCTTGATTTCCACATTCGATACTTTAATACCCCATTGATCCGTTTGAGTATCCAGCACATCCTGAATGTCGTTATTCAAGCGTTCGCGTTCACTGAGCAGTTCATCCAGTTCATGGCGGCCCAGCACCGATCGTAAGGTGGTTTGTGCCAGCTGGCCGGTGGCCTCCATATAGTTTTCAACGTTGATAATGGCGTTCTTGGAGTCGACTACGCGAAAATACAGTACAGCATTTACCTTAACTGACACATTATCAAAAGTGATCAGGTCCTGGGTTGGAATATCCAGTACCAGCGTTCGCAGATCAACCCGCTCCATTTTCTGTAGCCCGGGGATGATGATGATCAGGCCCGGCCCTTTCACTTTATAAAAACGGCCCAGCAGAAACACCACTGCGCGCTCGTACTCACGCAGGATCTTGAAAGCGCTGAACAGAATGGCAATGACAATTGCCGCCAGCATGATCGGGAACATTTCCATCTTACTTCTCCGGGGTAACGATCAAAGTTAAGCCATCAATAGCCGTAACGATGGCGGTCTGGTCTTTAGTCAGTGGCTGGTCGCTTTGTGCCTGCCAAACTTCACCAAAGGCGCGCACGCGGCCGTGGCCACTAAACCCTTCCAGTGCCACTACCTGTGCGCCCAACATGGCTTCTTTACCGGTAACCACCTGTTGCTTGCGCGCTCGAAAGGCAGCGCCAACGACAAAGAATGACAGTGCGGCCGAGGTGAGAGCAAACGCCGCAATCATTGCCATGGGTACCTGGTAGCCAGGCAGGTCACTGTCGATCAGCATAACCGAGCCGAACACAAAGGCTACTACACCTCCGATACCGAGCACACCAAGGGTGGGCGTAACCACCTCTGCAACCATCATTCCGATACCGATAATGATCAGCGCAATGCCCACGTAATTGATTGGCAACATTTGTAAGCCATAGGTGCCAAGCAGCAGGCAGATCACACCGATCACCGCTGGGAAGAACAGGCCAGGGTTATAGAATTCGAGAATTAATCCATAAATACCAATGATCAACAGCCCGTAGGCAATACTCGGGTCGGCGATTATGGACAGAAATTCGTGCCGCCAGTCGACCTGAACTCGCACAATCTGGGCGCCGCCGGTTTGCAGGGTGACCACTTGCCCATGCAACTGGACCTCGCGGCCATCGAGCTGTTGCAGCAAGTCGTCAAGATCGGTCGCGATTAAATCCACCACATTTTGTTCCAGCGCTTCGCTGGCGCGCAGGTTGGCGCCCTGGCGCACAGTTTTTTCCGCCCATTCAACATTTCTACCGCGTAACTCGGCAAGGCTTTGCAGATAGGCTGCCGCATCGTTGACCACCTTGTTGGTCATCGCGTCTCCGGCTATCGGGCCGGGTTCTGCCGGCTCACTGTCGGCTGGGCGTGTTGGTGAGGGTGGGGTTGGTCGAGGGCTGGCCGGAGATTGCGGTGCAATGCTGACTGGAGTGGATGACCCTATGTTGGACGCAGGCGCCATGGCTGCAATATGGCTGGCATAGGCGATGTAAGTGCCTGCACTGGCTGCCCTGGCGCCATCAGGAGAGACATAAGTAATAATTGGTACGTCGGCGGACAGGATAACCTTTACCAGGTCGCGCATGGATTTATCCAGTCCCCCAGGCGTGTCCATACGAATGATCAGGGCGGCTGCATTCTCGGCATCGGCGTCTTCAATGGCCCGGATCACGAGGTCAACGCTGGCGGGCCCAACGGCGCCGTCCAGAGGCACCAGCCAGACATCGCCGGCACTGGCCGTTGCTGAGCCAATGCTGAGAATGAAAAAAAGTGCGATAAATGGTGAACGCATGAGGTCATCTTACTCTCTAATAAGCGCAATTCAACAACTTCATCTGCGGCTGAATTATGATATGCGTATACTGAGAGTTGTTTGACAGGAGGCAATTTTATGGCTGGTTATCAACGATTCTGCACGGCGGCCTGCGTTCTGGTAGGCACAATATTGGCGATTGTTGTACGGGCTGAAGGGGTTGACATAATCTCCCCACAACAGGCCGAAACGCTGTACCGTGATGGTGCCCAATTTGTGGATACTCGTTCCTGGGCCGAGGTCCAGTTCGGTATGGTTAAGAATTCGCTGCACATACCGCATGGTGACATTGCGGACCAGGCTGCTGAATTGCTGGTCAATAAAGCTCAGCCACTGGTGCTTTATTGCGCGGCCGGTGGGCGTGCCGGGAAGGCGGCAGCGGAATTGACCGAGTTGGGCTATACCAACGTCAAAGTCGTCGGCGATGGTGCCGGCTTCAAAGAGCTTCGCAGCGCCGGAGTTCCGGTAAACAATTGATCTAATGCTGAACAAAGGACCCCACATGTCGAAAAAACACTCGCTGATTATGGTCTTAGTGGCTTGCCTGGCTTTACCCGCCGGGCTTGTTGCCGACACGGATATTGATATCCCCTACACCGAGTTTGAGCTCAAAAATGGTCTGCGAGTGATTGTGCATGAGGACCGCAAAGCACCGATTGTGGCGGTAAACATCTGGTACCACGTGGGCTCAAAAAATGAAAAACCGGGTAAAACGGGCTTCGCGCATTTGTTCGAGCATCTGATGTACAACGGTTCGGAGAACTACAATGATGAATTCTTCAAGCCGTTTGATCGAGTGGGTGCGACCGCGCAGAACGGTACCACCTGGCTTGATCGCACCAACTACTTTCAAAACGTTCCGTCGACGGCATTGGATCTGGCTCTGTGGATGGAGTCGGACCGCATGGGGCATTTGTTAGGCGCGGTCACTCAGGAACGTCTTGACGAGCAGCGCGGGGTGGTGCAAAACGAGAAGCGTCAGCGTGAGAATCAGCCCTATGGCAAAGTATATGAAGCCATTCAGCGTAATCTGTTCCCCGAGGGCCACCCGTATGCCTGGACAACTATCGGTTCAATGGAAGACCTGGAGGCTGCTTCTCTCGACGACGTGCATGAATGGTTCAAAACCTACTACGGCCCTAACAATGCCGTGCTGGTGCTGGCCGGCGATGTCAGTGTAGAGGATGCGCGCGCGAAAGCAGAGCATTACTTTGGCGATATACCGCCAGGCCCCCCGGTCAGTAAGTATGAGCTCTGGGCGCCGAAACTTCGTGAAAGCAGTCGCCTGGTGATGCAAGACCGAGTGCCGCAGGCGCGCCTGTACCAAAATTGGGTTGGTCCTGCCTGGGGTTCCGAGGACGCCGTGCTATTGCAACTGGCCGGTGCGGTATTGGCGAATGGGAAAACCTCTCGCCTGTATCAGCGACTGGTTTATGAAGAGCAGATTGCGACGGCTGTGGATGCCACGCCAACCTTCGCAGAAATAGCGGGTTTTTTGGGTATTGAAGCATCCGTGCAACCGGGAGGTGACCTCGCGGCAGTAGAGGTGGCGCTGGATGAGGAGTTGGCACGCTTTCTTGATGATGGCCCACAGCGCGATGAGCTGGAGCGGGCCCGCACCCAAATTCGCGCGTCGCTGATTCGTGGCCTGGAAGAAGTGGGCGGCTTTGCGGGCAAGGCGCAATTGTTGGCGCGTAATGCAACTTATGCCGGCGACCCGGGGTATCACCGTACCATGGGACAATACCTCGATCAGGCCACCGTGCGCAGCGTGCGTGATGCCGCACGGCGCTGGTTCAGCGCGGGGCGTTTCACAGTTGAAGTGCACCCGTTCCCGAGCCTGCAGGCGGCGGCTGAGGGCGCTGAGCGCGCTAACGGTCCTCCCATGCCGGATTCCTTTCCGGAGGTAGGCTTTGATAAATTCCAGCGCAGTGAGCTCAGCAACGGTCTGCAATTGTTGTTGGTGCAGCGTGATGCCGTTCCGGTAGTAGATTTCAGTCTGGTACTGGATGCCGGTTACGCTGCGGATGCCAATACCCGCATGGGTACCGCCAATCTGGCGTTGAGCATGCTGGATGAAGGCACTGGGAAACTGGATGCCCTGGAGATCAGCGACCGCCTGGCACAACTGGGAGCCACGCTGTCCGCCAGTTCCAATCTGGACCAGTCAATTGTTCAGCTGAGCGCTCTGTCGCAGAACCTGCAGGAGTCGCTGGAGTTGTATGCCGACGTAGTGCTGAACCCGAGTTTCCCTGAAAACGAACTGGCACGGCTTAAGAAGCAGGTGCTTGCCGGCATTCAGCGTGAACAGGCCTCGCCGTTTGCGTTGGCGCAGCGCATCATGCCGCGTCTTCTGTATGAGGAAGGACATCCTTATTCCATTCCATTTACCGGTACTGGGACGGCTGAATCGGTGGCAGGCATCGACCGCAACAGTCTGCAAGCGTTTCACGACGCCTGGTTTCGACCGAACAATGCCACCATGATTATTGTTGGAGACACCAGCCTGCAAGCCGTTAAGCCCATGCTTGAGAAACTGTTCGGTGGCTGGGAAGCGCGTGCTTTGCCCGACAAACCACTCGCAGACGCACAATCGGCCGCTGATGAGCGGGTATTCATTGTAGACCGGCCAGACTCTGAGCAATCGCTGATCATCGCCGCCCAGGTGGTGCCCGGTGGTGCGAACTCACCGGATGAGCTGGCGCTGCAGGCGATGAATGATGTGCTTGGTGGTACGTTTACCGCGCGGGTTAACATGAACCTGCGGGAAGACAAAGCCTGGGCGTATGGTGCGTACACATTTGTATTGAGCGGCAAAGGCCCGCGGCCCTACATTGCCTATGCTCCCGTGCAGAGCGACAAAACAGCCGACTCGATGGCAGAACTCAAGCAGGAAATTGTTGCTATACAACAACAGCGCCCTGTACAACAAGCGGAGTTGGATCGTGTCCGTGATGACACCGTGCTTAGCTTGCCCGGCCAATGGGAAACCGGTGGCGCGGTAGCCGGCTCCTTGGCTGAGATGCTGCGTTTTGGCTATCCGGACGATTACTGGAGTCAATATGCCCACCGTGTTCGTGGTTTAAGTTTGGATGCAGTGCAGGCGGCTGCGCAGCGCTATCTGCAGCCCGAACGTCTGCTGTGGGTGATCGTCGGAGACCGCAAGAAAATTCAGGCGCAGGTGGAATCACTGGGGTACCGCAGCATTCAGTTTCTCACGGTCGATGGAACTCCGGCCGAACGGTAACAGAATGGACACGTGCCGGTGGATGGTGCTCGCGGTACACTGAGCGCATGGGTAAATACGTAGTCACGGGTGGCGCCAGCGGTATTGGCCGGGCGGTAGTCGCGCAGTTGAAGGCAGCCGACCACGATGTTCTGGTAGTGGATCTGAAAGCAGCCGATGTCACCGCGGATCTGTCCTCGGTGGAGGGCGTCGACGCTGCAGTGCAGGCAGTTCGAGCTGCGTGCGAATCCGGAATAGACGGTTTGGTGCCCTGCGCGGGGGTATCTGGAATACACTCAACTGAGCTCGTTGCGCGTATTAACTATTTTGCAGTGGTGCGCTGTGTGCAAGGCTTGCGTGAACAGTTGGCACAGCGTCGTGGGGCCGTGGTGTTGATTTCCAGTATCACCTCGGCGATGCCATCCGACGATGACGCGGTGAACGCGCTGCTTGACGACGATGATGAAACGGCACTGCGGCTGTTGGGCCAAGGCACTGGTGACCAGGCGTACGCTGCCAGCAAGCGCGGTATAAGCTGCTGGATGCGGCGCGAATGCGCAGGCTTTCTGCAGGATAATATTCGCATCAATGCAGTTGCGCCTGGTTATGTCGATACGCCACTCAATGACGAAATTCGTGAGAAATCAGACGTCGCTCCAATACTGGATGAGTTTGTTGCTTCTATACCAATGGGTCGCCCCGGGCAGCCCGAGGACGTCGCTAATCTGGTCTGTTTTCTACTGAGTGATAAAGCCGCATTTATGGCGGGGGCAAACGTGTTCGTTGATGGGGGCCACGATGCTATGATGCGACAAGACAGGTTTTAACACTGATCCAGGCCGCTTAAGCACACGTATTCGCCTATTTTGGGAGTCAGACAATGAAATTCGCATTCCATCCAACTATGTGCCCGGCCGAGCAATACCTGCCATTGTGCAAAGCGGCCGAAGAGCTGGGTTTTGATACCTTCACATTTCCAGACAGTATTTGCTACCCAAAGGAGGGGTCAGATGTTTACCCCTATAACAGCGACGGCACCCGCGAATTTCTGGACGGCGTACCCTTTCTAGAACCCTTTGTAGCCATTCCGTATTTAGCTGCACACTGCCCGAACATCCGCTTTTCCACATCGGTGGTCAAGCTGGCCATTCGCCAGCCGGCCGTGGTCGCCAAGCAGTTGGCTTCGATGGCCGTATTGATTGGTGATCGTTTTGACTTTGGTGTCGGCATCAGCCCTTGGCCGGAAGACTTTGAGGCAACCCAAATTCCTTGGGAGAAGCGCGGCAAGCGTATGGACGAGATGATGGAAATCATCAACGGCCTGATGTCCGGAGAGTATTTTGGCTATGACGGCGAAATATTTCAGTTGGCACCGATCAAGCTGACCCCGGTTCCAGAACATCATGTGCCGTTTATAGTAGGCGGTCACGCTAACCCTGCATTGCGGCGGGCCGCGCGGCTTGGTGATGGCTGGATAGCGGCTGGCGGGAAAATTGCTGACTACGAGCAGCTGATCGGCAAGCTGAATGGTTACCTGGAAGAGTATGGCCGTGATCGCTCCACCTTCCAGATCCAGGCGATGTCACACGACTCGTTTACGGTGGAAGGCTTGACTCGATTGGCAGCATTGGGCGTGGATGAAGTGATTATTGCGTTTCGTGACGTGTATGCACAAGAGCCCGATACCAAGTCAGTTGAACAAAAGATCGGTGAGTTGCAGTGGTACGCTGACAACTTAATCAAGCCCTACCGGCAGTCATTGGCAGGCTGATGCCTGAAATAACTCCAGCCGATAATCGCGACGAGTACAGTGTTCACCTGAACCCTGATTATGGCTCCGGGATATTCCGGCGGCGCATTCATCTGGCCGCTGAGTCCGGCAGAGTTGTTGCGCAGCTGGAAGATTCCGCTCACGGGTTTCGCGCTACTCTCGAGCACGACGGCACGGTCGTGACCGGGATTCGCGGAGAGTCGCTGCGTACTCCTTACGATATTTGTGCGGGGGCCACTGAGCCGATCAAGGCTTTTGTTGGCCAGCGGATTGACACCCCGGCGGCGCGAATTGTACGCATCATCAACCCGTTTAAGAACTGTACTCATTTATATGACTTGAGTGCACTGGCTCTGGAAATGTGCCAGCTACATGAGACTACCGGTGCCACCGAGCGTCAGATAGACGTCATTATTCCCGACGAACAGGGTGAGCCTGTGGATGCCCGGGTGTTGATTGATGGCGACGAAGTGTTGCTGTGGCAGGTGCTGAACTGGCAGATCACGGGGCCGGCTGAGGTGGCGGGCAAGCCCTTTTACCGAGGGTTTGCTGCCTGGGTGAACGAGACCCTGAGTGGACTGGAAAGCACAGCAGCCTTCGCACTGCAAAAAGGCTATCTGGTGTCCGAGTCGCGACGCTATGATATGAACGCCATCGCCGGCCAGGCACCAGAAATCCAGGAAGGCATGAAAGACATCTGTTATACCTATTCTTCGGAGCGTGTGAATACCGGCATTCGGTTGCGCGACACCATGCGTGATTTCACCGATTGCGAAGAACAGTTATTGACCTTCAAATAAGCGTGCTCAGTCGATTTCCGACCACTGCCGGTCGGGATAAAGAGCAACCGCGGGTTTGTACAGCCATTCGTCCCTGTAGGCTTTCCGCAATAATAACCGCACAATGACTTGGTCTTCCAGCGTACCAGCGGCAATGTGTTTTGCCAGGGCTGAATGCCCGTCAGCGAGTGATGCCGGCGTCTGGCCGAGCGCCGCACCCAGGTCAGCAAGCTCGTCGGCTTCCACGGCGGTACCATAGCGTCGACGCCGGTCCATACAGGCGATCAATGCCAGCACATCGCGGCCACGAGACTGGGCAAATTCATTCTCCAGCTGCGCCAATACATCGTGTTGCAACATGGTATATGCTGAGTCCGCCAGAATATCGCTTGAAGCCTCAGCGCTGTGCTCAGTGTCAGGGTATTCCGGTTGTTCCACTTCTATCTGCATGGCCGATGCCAACATTTCTGCCGTGGCGCGATCACCAAGATAGCGATAACACAGATACCAGGCCAGCGACTCCTGCTCGATACCATTGATTGCCACGTAGTGTATGGGAATCATGCCACGCACATTCTGCTGAACGGCGTAGTATTGGGTACGAAAACGGTCATAGGGAATTCCCGATTGTTCTTCGTACTGCGTGAACAGACCTTTGAGACCCCCACAAGGGTTCCAGAACTCCCGCACCATAATATTGCCAAGGTCTTCCAGAGGGTCTCCATAGTGCCCGCATTCCCAATCAACAATTGAGCTGACCCGATTACCTTGAAACATAAAGTTCACCGGACCGGTATCACCCTGCAGCAATGAGACGCGGGCTACCTCGGCAGGGGCAAAGCGCTCCAGCCAGTGCAGGCCATAGATAAGCAGCGGGTCACGGTAATCGCGCAAAAAAAACCGCCACTGCGATTGCAGCTCGTCCACTTCACGCAGGGCGCAGTCACGAGGTGTGACCGGTTGATACAGCATAATGTCATCAAGTGATAGCTGGGCAGGATCAAGCAGATGAAAACGCGCCACCCAATGCATAAAGTCCTGCATAATGTCGCGCTGTTGGTCCGGGTCAGTCAGTTGGTCGATCGCGGCACTGCCCGGGTCGCGCTCCAGCAGTGCAGCACGGTGTTCCGGGCTCCAGGCGTAGACTTCTGGGACGGGAATACCCTGTTCGCCAAGCGCCTGCATGATTCTTACCTCACGTTCCAGACGCTGGGGGTCGTTACCAGCCTGGCGTTGCAGACGGAGAAAGCCGGCGATTGCTTGCTTGCCAGAGGGCTGTATATCCACCACCCAGGCCTCCCGCCGGGCAATGTGGCGTTGGAGTCTGGTCAGTTTGCCCTTGAAAGTGCTTTCCAGCCAGCTACTCAAGCCGTCAGGCAGTGCGGACTCAGCCACGTGGTTCGCAAATGAAAACCGGGATATTTCGGTCGGTCCGCTTCTGATAGTCGTCGTACTCGCGATAGTATTCAACGCAGACCGGCCAGACCTGTGCCTTTTCATCGGCATCGGCTTCGCGCGCACGCAGTTTCATTTTCTTGCTTTTATACTGCACGATGACGTCGGGATTCTTGCGGATGCTATGCACCCAAACCGGGTCTTTCGGTGCGCCGCCCTGACTGCCGACGACAATAACGCCCTGCTGGTAGGGTACGTACATCAGTGGAATCGTTCTCTGCTTGCCACTTTTGGCGCCGGTCATGCTAACCAGCATGACCTCACGGCCCTGCAGTTTGCCCATGATCCGGCCGTTACTGAGCCGGTACATAACGGCATTCAATTTGGAAAATGGCTTTATGAACTTGCGGACTTTGGCAAACTCTTCGTCGCTCATGGGGTTTTCAGCCATGTGTTCTCTCCTGTGCTGTCACAATGCCGGGGTAACCCGCCAGACCGTGTCGCCCGCGTCGTCGGCAACCAGAAGCGCACCGTCTTTGGCAAAGGTTACCCCAGCCGGGCGGCCCCAGGCCTTATCGTCGGGGCTGAGAAAGCCGCTCAGAACGGTCTTCGGTGGTCCCACGGGTTTACCGTTTTTGAAAGCGACAAAGATCACTTGGTAGCCGCTGCGGGGTCGGCGGTTCCAGGAGCCGTGCTGACCTATAAAGGCACCATTGCGGTATTCAGCGGGCCATAAGCTCTTCGTGTTAAACGCGAGGCCCAGGCTTGCGGTATGTGCGCCCAGGGCGTAATCCGGTTTCAGTGCTGACGCCACCAAAGCCGGTTGCTGTGGTTCCACTCTGGCATCAACATGCGAACCAAAATAGCTGTAGGGCCAGCCGTAAAAGCCGCCTTCACGGACGGCTGTCATGTAATCCGGCACCAGATCACTGCCAATGCCATCCCGTTCGTTCACGGTCGTCCAAAGCTCACCTGAGCTGGGATTCCATGCCAGCCCATTCGGGTTGCGTAGCCCCGAAGCGAAGGTCTGTACATTACCACTGGACAGATTGACCTGGAGTATCGCTGCCCGGTTCTCTTCATTGTCCATTCCGCCTTCGGCGATGTTGCTGTTCGAACCAACAGTCACATACAAATAATGACCACGCTTGTCTGGCAGGATATTTTTCGTCCAGTGTCCGTTTGGCGGGGTGGCCGGCAAGTCCACTAGCTTTTCGCCGACGCCACTGATTTGCGTTGCCCCATTTTCGTAATGAAATTTCAGCACGGCATTGGTGTTGGCCACATAGAAATCTTCTCCGATCAGGGCCATGCCGAAGGGGGAGTGCAAGTCTTTTAAAAACACGGTCTTCAGTTCGGCCTGGCCATCACCGTCGGCATCGCGCAGCAGGCTGATCCGGTCTGCGCTTGGGTGGGATGAGCCGCTGACCCGCATGATCTTTTTCATGATCCACCATTTGATTCCGCCCGCTTCTTCACGCGCAGGTGCATCGCTTTCGGCAACCAGAACGTCGCCATTGGGCAGCGTGTAAAGCCAGCGAGGGTGTTCCAGACCACGGGCAAAGGCTTGCACAGCCAGGCCGTCGGCGGCCTCGGGTTTGCCACCATCCGGCCAGCCAACTGCTTCAACGAAATTCAGCGTTGGCACCAGTGTCTCATTCGGTGGCGGCAGCTCGGGTTCCGGTCCATAACCGGCTGCTTCATCCAGCGTAGCTACTTCACCACAGGCTGCCAGCAATAGAACAAACACCGTGCTGGCTAGAATGGTGCTTTTACGTGCGCTCATGACAACTCCAGGTGTTTTGGTAATACCACCCATTCGGGGGCTTCAAATTCGCCAATTACCTTGATATCCACAAATTCCGCCTGTGCCTCGATGATTTCGCTGATTGCCTGGTTTGGCTGCGCGTCCATGCAATCCCGCGCGGCTTTTGACTCCCAACTGGCGATTGCCAGCAAGCACTGCGGCTCGCCGATTTTACGGTGTAAGCGTGTGCCCATCGCGCCAGGAGCCTGTTGAATCAATCGACTGGCTTTGACCCAGGCATCCGCATACTGCTCAGCCGTATAGCCTGGTTTGACTCGAACTTCAAATACAAAGTGCATAACGCATTGTAGCCTGTTGGCCAGCGCGCTTGCCACCGCAATAAAAATGGCTTAGCGTGCCCGCCTGGACGAGGAGACTGCGATGATCAGAGAAGCCAATGATTTTCTGGCGGAAAGTGAGCTCACCTATGAGTTGCTTCGGCAACATGCCAGTGACGAACTGAGCGAGCAAAGTGCCTTCAAGTGCTGGTCATTTAATGACATTGTTCGTCATTTGCATGTGTGGAACCAAATGGCCTTGCTGTCACTCAACGATACTGCACAGTTCCAGCTTGAGTTTGAGAAAATTGCGACGGCACTGCTTTCCGGTCACAGTTATCCAGAGGCCGAGCGGCAATGGCTGGGTGAGCAGGCCGGCCAGGAATTGTTACAGCAATGGCACGGCGAATTCCATAAACTGGCCGATGCGTTCGCTGACAGCGACCCTGAGCAGCGGGTTCCCTGGGCCGGGCCGCCGATGAGCGCCCGGTCCAGTATCACCGCACGGTTAATGGAAACCTGGGCGCATGCACAGGCAATCTATGATGAGCTCGGTAAGGTGCGCACTAATGGCGAGCATATAAAGAGTATTGCGGAGCTGGGTGTGCGAACTTACCGCTGGACGTTTGCTAACCGTGAATTGGAAGTGCCGCTGCCAAAACCTTTTGTTAGCCTGCGTTCGCCTGCAGGCGAGCAATGGTGTTGGAATGAAGAGCGCGACGATGAACGAATCGAGGGAGATGCTGGTGAGTTTTGTCAGGTGGTTACCCAGGTGCGCAACGTTGCTGATACTCGGCTGCAGGTGACAGGAAGTAATGCAAAGCGCTGGATGGCTATTGCTCAGTGCTTTGCCGGTGGTGCGGAAGACCCACCCGCTCCGGGTGAGCGTCGGACCAGGTAGTCTTAATCACCATCGGCACGCTTGCTGCGACCGCTTGCCCGACGCAAAAGCTCATCAATTGTTTGCTCTGAAGAAAATTGATTGAACAGGTTGATGAAGCGGTCAGACTCGACCCCATAGCGCATCATGCGCCGATACCAGCTACGTTCATCTTCCAGCCCCAATATCAGGTCGATGATAACGGCAATGGTGCTCAGCGGGCTCAGGAGAAAGTCGCGGAAGGCATCGGCGAATAATTTAATCTGGAACACTATCAGTCGGCGGATTGCGCGGGCGATATCCCTGCGATTTTCCATAGCATTTCTCTTACTCGGTATCGGCAGATGGCCAGCGCAGTATAAGCGCTTTTGTTTGCGTAGAATATCGCGTATCTTGAACGAAGGTTTTGGTTCCAAATGCGATGAAGAAACTGGTAGTTGGCTTGGTAGTTCTGGCAGCCGTTACGGTGTACTGGCTGCGCTCTGCTGAACGTTCTGGCCTCGTGGTGCGCATTGCTCCGGTGCAGCGCGGAGACGTCATTGCCTCGGTCAGCAATACTCGAGCAGGCACGGTTGATGCATGCCGCCGCGCAGGTATCACACCGGCCTCAGGTGGAAACATAACAGCCTTGTATGTTGATGATGGTGATGAAGTCGCCGAAGGCCAACTGTTGCTGGAGCTTTGGAATGCTGACCTCAAAGCGCAGCTTACTCTGGCGCAACGCGATGCGGACGCCGCGAAGGCACTCAGCCGGCAAGCCTGTGTAACAGCCGAAGTCGCCAGACATACTGCGAGCCGCTTGCAGACCTTGCAAAAAACACATGTGGCTTCCAGGGACGCCGTTGAGAAAGCCGTTGGTGAAGCGGACTCCGCCGAGGCGGCCTGTGTGGCTGCGCGGGAGGCGATCAAGGTAAAACAGGCGGCGGTGCAGGCTGCGGAAGCAGCCGTGCAGCGAACTCAGTTGTACGCTCCATTCGCCGGTGTGGTTGCAGAAATCAATGGTGAGTTGGGAGAGTTTGTAACGCCCTCTCCGGTGGGTGTTGCAACACCACCCAGTATTGACCTGATCGATAACAGCTGCTTGTACATACTCGCGCCCATTGATGAGGTGGATGCCCCGCAGGTGCAGGCCGGCATGGATGCATGGGTAAGTCTTGATGCCTTCAAAGGGCGCCGTTTTGCCGGCAGGGTGCAACGGGTCGCGCCGTATGTGTTGGATGTAGAGAAACAGTCGCGCACCGTGGACGTGGAAGCGGTGATCGAAGACCCGGACATGCAGGTGCTGTTGCCGGGCTATAGTGCCGATGTAGAGATCATAATTGGCGAATCGAAGAGTGTACTTTACGTACCGACCTCTGCGATTACTGAGCAGTCAATGGTATATGTTATCCCGGCACAAGGCGGCCGAATAGAACAGCGCGAAGTGACTACCGGGCTGCGTAATTGGCAGCAGACGGAAATTACCGCCGGCTTGTCTGACGGTGAGTTTGTGGTTCGTTCCATCGATCGAGACGGTGTGGAGGATGGCGCGCAAGCCACAGTCGAGCAGTGATTGAGCTGAAAGGCATCTGTCGGGAGTTTATCGTTGGGGGCGAGCGGGTGCAGGCCCTCAAAGACATCAATTTGCACATCGCCACTGGAGAATACGCATCCATTATGGGCCCGTCCGGCTCTGGCAAGTCAACGCTGCTGAATGTCATCGGTTTGCTGGACACACCGGACGAAGGTCAGTATTTGTTGCAGGGGCGCGATGTGGCACAACTCAGCGACAACGAGCTGGCGAGTATCCGCCGACAAACGATTGGCTTTATATTCCAGTCGTTTCATCTAATAGCGCGGCTGACGGCACTGGAGAATGTGGAGTTGCCAATGATGCTAGCGGGAGTAAAGCCCAAGGAACGGCGCGAACGAGCACTAGCGATGCTGCAACGCACTGGTTTGCTCGATCGAAGTGGTCACCGTTCTGACCAGTTGTCCGGTGGGCAGCGTCAACGGGTTGCCATTGCCCGCGCCATTGTCACCCGGCCAAAAATTCTGCTGGCCGATGAACCGACCGGCAATCTGGACAGCCAGTCCGGGGGCGAAATTCTCACTCTGCTAGAAGAGCTCAATGCCGAAGGAATCACTTTGATAATGGTGACGCACGACCCGGTCATTGGCGCGCGCACGCGGTTGAGCCTGGAGATGCTTGATGGTCGTATCAGCACCATTCGCCATGAACAGGACACAGAGCGCCGGCATGAATATTCTTGATCGCAGTAACTATGCGCTGGGCGCCATCGTTCGATACCCATTGCGCAGTAGCATGTTGCTGATTGCGATCGCCATTGGCGTATCGGCCGTACTGGTATTGACGTCGTTGGGCGAAGGCGCGCGGCGTTACGTAACACAACAATTCGACCGCCTTGGCACCGATATGCTCATTGTGACACCCGGAAAGACCGAACTCAGTGGTGGCGGAATCGACATGAGCATTGGGCTTGCTCCCAGGCCACTGACTCTGCAGGACGTCAGCGCAATGCTTCGCAGCCCACATGTGCAGGCTGTCTTACCGTTTATTGGTGGGACAGGGAAGCTCAACCGCGACGGCAGGGAACGCGACGTTGATGTGGTTGGAACGAATGAACAGATGCAAACGGTGTTTGACTATGAAATGCAGGCCGGCCGCTTCTTGCCGGCAGCACCTCTGGACGAAAGCATGGCCATTGCTGTGATCGGCAGTAAGGTGGCCGAGGAGTTGTTCTCCGGCCAGTCGCCGGTTGGCCAGCGAGCTCGCATTGGTGATCGACGGGTCAGGGTAATTGGGGTGGTTGCGCAAACCGGTCAGGCCGGGAGCGTGGACGTGGATGAAACTGTATTCGTTCCGATCGCTTTCGCTGCGCAGATTTTTAATACTGACTCCGTGCAGAAGATGATGGTTCGCCCACACAGCAAAGACCTTATGGATGCGGCCAAAGCCGATATCATCCGCATCGTCAAGGCCCGGCACCAGGGGCATGACGACATCACGGTAATGGACCAGGGCTCTATTCTTACAACCTTCAATGGAATTTTTCTGGTTTTGACCTCAACACTTGCTGGCATTGCATCCATCAGCCTCTTTGTAGCAGGCGTGCTCATCATGAATGTGATGTTAGTTGCCGTGAGTCAGCGTACTGAGGAAGTTGGTCTGATCAAAGCACTGGGTGCCCATCGCCAGCAGATAATCGGCCTGTTTCTGTTTGAAGCGGCTATCCTCAGCTTTCTCGGTGCATTGCTCGGGCTGTTGCTGGGTGAGCTGGCCATTACCCTACTGCGTGAGTTGTACCCCGCTATTGATTTCCGCGCCCCAGTGTGGGCCAGTATTGCCGCGGTACTTATCGCTGTCGGCAGCGGCCTGTTGTTCGGGATTATGCCGGCACGGCGGGCGGCTGCACTTGATCCGATAGCAGCGCTGGCGGGTCACTGACAAATGATTGGCGCTGATGTTTTTCGCTACATCAGCCAGGCAATTGGCTTTCATCGTCTGCGCTCATTTCTGACCTCGCTGGGCATTGCCATTGGGGTGGCAGCCGTTGTTCTGTTGACCTCGATGGGCAGTGGTCTGAACCATTATCTCGTCAGTGAGTTCAGTCAGTTTGGTACGAATAATATAGCTATCCAGCCCGGCAAGCATGACACCGTAGGGCTTTCTCCCGGTGTTCCCAATACGCAACGCCCGCTGACTATTGCCGATGCCATGGCCGTTGCGCAACTGCCGGGCGTGCAGTCGGTGATTACCAACCGCCTGGGTAATTCTGAAGTAGAGGCCAATGACCGAGTGCGAACAACGCTGGTGCTGGGGACCAGCCCGGCAATTACCGATTACCTGGATGCGCGCTTGCAGGCTGGTCAATTTCTGCCAGACGACGATCCCTTGTCAGCACGCCCATTGGTGTTGTTAGGCAGTACCGTGTATCGGGATTTATTCGGCCAGCGTAATGCAGTTGGCGAGCGGGTCAGGATCGCAGGCTCACGCTTTCGTGTGGTCGGAGTTCTGGAGTCCAAAGGCGATATGTTAGGTTTTAATGTCGACGAGGCGGTTCTGATTCCAGCGTCCCGTGCGCTGGCGCTGTATAATTCAGACAGCCTGCTGGAAATAGCCTTGAAATACGACACAAGCTATTCTCTGGAAGAGGTGATGTCCAATATCAAAAGGCTGATGCTGGCTCGCCATGGCGTGGAGGACTTCACCATCGTGTCACAGCAGCAGATGCTGGAAACGCTGGATTCAATTCTTGAAGTCATCACTTTTGCGGTTGGTGCCCTGGGTGGCATATCCCTGTTCGTAGGTGGCGTCGGAATATTTACTGTCATGACCATCGCCGTGCGGGAGCGCACCCACGAGATTGGCTTGCTGCGTTCAATTGGTTCCACCCGCCAGCTGGTGCAAACCCTGTTTCTGTCTGAGTCAGTTGCATTGGCTTTGTTCGGAGGGCTATTTGGTCTGGCCATCGGAGCGGGCCTGGTCGGCACAATCGCCCTGTTCCTGCCTGGCTTACCTGTGCGGATCTCACCTGCGTACACAGCGCTGGCCCTGGCGGTTTGTTCGATTATTGGCCTGGTGGCGGGTGTGGCACCGGCCCGGCGCGCCGCGCACTTGAATCCTCTGGATGCTTTACGCTCGGAATAGCGCTAAGATGGGGTAAGCGATTCCATTCAAAGAGAGAAAAAAATGAAAAAGGCGTCTGACTTATTCATCGAAGCGCTGGAGCAGGAAGGCGTCGAATACATATTTGGCATACCCGGCGAGGAAAACCTGGATTTTCTGGACAGTCTGTCGCGATCGCAACAGATTAAACTGGTACTGACCCGGCACGAGCAGGCGGCCGGGTTTATGGCGGCCACTTATGGACGGTTTACCGGCAAGGCCGGTGTTTGCCTGGCTACCCTGGGCCCCGGTGCCACCAACTTCGTGACGGCAGCGGCCTATTCCAACCTGGGTGGTATGCCCATGTTGATGATCACCGGGCAGAAGCCAATTAAAAAATCCAAGCAGGGCCGTTTTCAGATTCTGAACGTGGTCGATATGATGGGCCCGATCACCAAATACACAGAACAGATCGTTGCTGGTGATAACATTCCGAGTAAGGTACGGGAAGCCTTCCGCTTGGCGGAAGAAGAAAAGCCCGGTGCCGCTCACCTGGAGCTGCCGGAAGACATTGCGGATGAAGAAACCGCGGAAGTACCCATCCCGGCCTCGGCGATTCGGCGCGCCATTCCAGAACTCAAAGCCATTATGGCGGCGGTGGTGCGCATCAGTGAAGCGAAGTCTCCATTGCTGGTGATTGGTGCGGGAGCGAACCGTAAACTGACCTCGAAAATGCTGACCAAGCTAGTGGACGATCACGGCATTCCCTTTGTGACCACACAGCTTGGCAAGGGTGTGGTTGATGAAGAGCACCCGCTGTTCATGGGAAATGCCGCTCTGTCATCGGGCGATTTCGTACACCGTGCGATAGACGCCGCAGATCTGATTCTAAATGTCGGTCATGACGTGATTGAAAAGCCGCCGTTTTTCATGCGCCCGGGCGGTGCAGACGTCATCCATATCTCCTTCCGTTCGGCTGAAGTGGATCCTGTGTACTTTCCACAGATCGAGGTGGTTGGCGATATCGCCAATGCTATCTGGCAAATCAATGAAGCCCTGGAAACGCAAGCGCATTGGGATTTCTCGGAAATGAAGCGGGCCCAGAAGGCACACGACCAACATGTACTGGAAGGCGCTGATGACCCGCGCTTTCCGGTGTATCCACAACGCTTGGTTGCCGATGTCCGGGCTGTGATGCCGGACGACGGCATTATTTGTCTGGATAATGGAGTCTATAAGATCTGGTTTGCCCGTAATTATCGGGCCAGAATGTCAAACACCGTATTGCTTGACAATGCTTTGGCGACCATGGGAGCCGGTTTGCCATCGGCCATGGCGGCGCATCTGGTACACCCCAACCGTAAGGTGATGGCGATTTGTGGCGATGGCGGCTTCATGATGAACAGCCAGGAACTGGAAACTGCGCTGCGCCTGAAAATGAACCTAACGGTGCTAATTCTGAATGACAGTGCTTATGGCATGATTCGTTGGAAGCAAGCGAACATGGGTTTCAGCGATTTTGGTCTTGAATACAACAACCCTGACTTCGTTCAATACGCGGAAAGTTACGGTGCCGTCGGCCATCGAATAAAAAATACTGCAGAGTTGAAAGAAACGCTTGAGACCTGCTTGAATAGTGAAGGCGTGCACTTGATCGATTGCCCGGTGGATTACTCGGAAAACGACCACATCCTGAATCAGGAAATTCAAAAGCTCAGCGCGGCGCTGTAAGCAGCAAAGCCCTCTTAAAACACAAGGAAGACAATATGCACGAACTGGCAGAGCAGTACCCTTATTATCTGGCCAACGACGCGGTGTTTGCCAATGCCGATCTGGTGGTGACCGACAAATACAGCGGCGAGCCGGCGACCCGGGTTGCTCTGGCGGATGCGTCTGCAATTGATGCCGGAATTGACGCGGCCGTGCATGCCACCGAGGCCATGGCGGCAATGCCCGCCTATCAGCGCCAGGAGGTTCTGGAACACTGCGTTAAGCGCTTTCGCGAACGATACGACGAGCTTGCCTATTCGCTGTGCATTGAGGCCGGTAAGCCGATCAAGGACGCACGCGGTGAAGTAACCCGCCTGATCGATACCTTTAAAATTGCAGCTGAGGAAGCCACCCGTTTGCGTGGTGAACTGCAGACACTGGATATTTCGCCCAGGGCCAAAGGCTACCGGGGTATGTGGAAACGCGTACCCATCGGCCCCTGTTCGTTCATTTCGCCATTTAATTTCCCGCTCAATCTGGCGGCACACAAGATAGCTCCGGCGCTTGCTGTGGGCTGCCCTTTTGTAATGAAACCGGCATCACGCACACCGTTGGGCGCGTTGATCATGGGTGAAATTCTTGCCGAGACCGATTTGCCCAAGGGCGCGTTCTCCATCCTGCCGTGCTCAAGAGACGGCGCAGACCTGTTCACTGTGGATGACCGCCTGAAGCTGTTGTCGTTTACCGGTTCTCCTGATGTGGGCTGGCAGCTGAAAGCGAAGTCGGGCAAGAAAAAGGTAGTGCTGGAGCTGGGCGGCAATGCCGCGGTAATTGTGGATGAAGGTAGCGATCTTGATGATGCCTGCGAGCGAATAATATTTGGCGCGTTCTACCAGTCCGGCCAGTCTTGCATTGGTGTGCAGCGCATTATTATTCACGACAGCCTTTATGAAGAGCTGCGCTCCCGCCTGGTCGCCCGAACGGAAGCTCTGGTGGCGGGCGACCCGCAGGATGAAGAGACTTTTATTGGCCCAATGATCTCCGAAGGCGAGGCCGAACGGCTGCATGGCTGGATAGAGGAGGCTGTGCAGCAAGGCGCTAATTTGTTGTGTGGTGGCCAGCGCGACGGCAATATGCTTGCTGCCACCCTGCTGGAAAATGTTAGCCGTAGCAGCAAGGCATACACTGAGGAAGCATTCGGGCCTATGGCATTGCTGTCGCGTTTTACAGACTTTAATGAAGCGCTCAACGAGGTCAATGACTCCAAATTTGGCTTGCAGGCAGGCGTGTTCACACGGGACTTTTACAAGGTGCAAAAAGCCTGGGATGTGCTGGACGTTGGTGGGGTTGTGATAGGGGATGTGCCATCCTATCGCGTGGATAATATGCCGTACGGGGGGGTTAAAGACTCCGGGCTTGGTCGCGAAGGCATCGTGTTTGCGATGGAGGATATGACCGAGATCCGCAATCTGGTGATTCGAGAGTTGTCAGCATAGAGGAGCTAATGAAATACTGCACGATATTGCTGCTTGGCATGGCGGGCGCCATGCTGGTGTCGGCGGAGGAATATTCCAAACCGGTTGGCGACGATTTTCCACAGCAGCTACTGTGGGGCGATACCCATGTGCACACCTACCTGTCGCCGGATGCCTTCTCATTTGGTAATCGCAGCATCACGCCTGAGGACGCTTTTCGATTTGCTCGCGGCGAAATCGTGGAGTCACAGACGGGTTTGAAAGCCAAACTGGCGCGGCCACTGGACTTTCTGCTGGTCTCCGACCACTCCGAGTTTCTCGGAATTTTCCCGCTGGTGTACTCTGGCGATGCGGCAATGCTGGCTACGCCGTTAGGTAAGCGCTGGGCTGAGTACATCGCGGCTGATCAGCACGGTAAGGTTTTAATGGAGTTTGGCATTCTTTCGATGGGGCGCGCCTCCATTGACGATGCACTGAAAGCCATACAGGGCGACCACCAAGTTGACCTGGATCCGGAAATATTGCGCGACCCTTCCCAGTCCGAGGTGCCTGAGGCGATCCGTCAGTCCGTTTGGCACAGGGTGGGTGAGGTTGCCGATCATTTCAACGAGCCTGGGCGGTTTACGGCCTTCATAGGCTACGAGTGGACCTCCATGCCGGCGGGTAACAACCTGCACCGAAACGTGCTGTTTCGCGATGGCGCAGAGAAAACCTCCCAGGTATTGCCATTCTCATCGGCTGACGGCGGTGATCCCGAACAGCTGTGGCGGTTCCTGGCCGACTATGAGGAGCAAACTGGCGGCAAGGTGATGGCGATTCCGCACAACAGCAATGCCAGCAACGGCCTGATGTTCGCAGAAACCCGACTTTCCGGCCTGCCCTTCGACGCGGATTACGCCCGCCAGCGCAGCCGCTGGGAGCCCATTTTGGAAGTGACCCAAATCAAAGGTGACAGCGAGACCCATGCATTTTTATCTCCCAATGATGAATTTGCCGACTACGAAACCTGGGACAAAGCGAATTTGTCATTCACTGAGCTTAAGCGCAACGACATGTTGCGCTATGAATATGCGCGCTCAGCGCTGGGTCTTGGCCTGCAACACGAGGGTGCCCTGGGTGAAAACCCGTTCAAGTTTGGAATGATCGGCAGCACCGATTCCCACACCGGCCTGGCAACGGCTGATGAAGATAATTATTTTGGCAAAATGGCCAGCGCGGAACCTGTAGGAGACCGTTCCCATCGCTCCTTTTTCCCGGAAGGTACCCAGAATACGGTGGTACAACAGCAGTGGGAGAGCGCCGCGTCGGGCTACGCGGCTGTGTGGGCGGAAGAAAATACCCGAGAGGCAGTATTTGCGGGTATGCAGCGCCGCGAGGTGTTCGCTACCACAGGGCCGCGCATGGTGGTTCGGGTGTTTGGTGGTTGGCAGTTTGCCAAAGGCGACGAGCAGCGCCATGACCGGGTGCGCTACGGCTATCGCAATGGGGTTCCAATGGGAGCTGATCTGCCGCTGCGGCCCAATGATAAGGCCACACCAAGTTTTCTAATTGCGGTGCAGAAGGACCCGATTGGCGCGAATCTTGACCGGGTGCAAGTGGTTAAGGTCTGGCTGGACAGCCAGGGTGAGAGCCATGAGAAGGTGTTCAATGTGGCCGCATCAGATCAGCGCGGAATCCGGAATAACCGAGTGCGGCCAGTTGGCAACACGGTTGACCCGAAAACGGCCTCTTATCGCAATAGCATTGGCGCTGCCGAATTATCCTTGGTTTGGCAGGATCCGGAATTCGACCCGCAGCAGGCAGCCGTGTATTACGTGCGGGTGCTGGAAATACCCACCCCACGCTGGACCAATGTAGATCAGGTGCACTTCGGCCAGGCTGCTCCCCAACTGGCGCCTGAGTGGACGCAGGAGCGGGCCTATACCTCACCAATCTGGTATCAGCCGTAGCGGTCGGCACTTGTAATTTAACAATTCTGCCCCATCTAGCATTGTATTATTGTCCGTTAAGCAATTAGCCCGGAGCTACTGTTATGTTGCGCATCATGCTGTTTTTAGGGACCAATATAGCTGTACTGGTGTTGGTCGGTATCGTCATGAGCACTTTCGGCGAGCCCATACTGGCCAGCAATGGCGTGGACCTGAACCTTACAGGCTTATTGATTTACAGCGCCGCCTTCGGCTTTATCGGCTCGTTTATATCGCTGTTCATATCCAAGTGGATGGCGAAGAAGTCCATGGGCGTACAGCTCATTGAAAACCCCAGCCCGGGTGACGAACGCTGGCTGTATGAGACAACCCAGGACCTGGCCGAGAAAGCGGGTATCAAAATGCCTGAGGTGGGTATCTTTCCATCCGAGCAGCCCAATGCCTTTGCAACCGGCTGGAACAAGAACGATGCGCTGGTGGCGGTAAGCGTCGGCTTGCTGCGCTCCATGAACAAGAATGAAGTACGCGCGGTGATGGCTCACGAAATTGCCCATGTCGCCAATGGCGATATGGTCACACTGTCTTTGATTCAGGGCGTGGTCAATACCTTCGTTATTTTCTTCTCGCGCATTATCGGCCACGTCGTGGACCGCGTGGTGCTGAAGAACAACAGCGGCCACGGTATTGGCTACTTCGTAACGTCGATGATCGCCCAGGTGATTCTTGGCATTCTCGCCTCGGCAATTGTTATGTGGTTCTCGCGCTATCGCGAATTCCGAGCCGATGAAGGCGGCGCGACCTTCGCTGACCGCGAATCCATGATCTCCGCACTGGAAAGCCTGAAACGCGCCAGCGGCCGAGAGAACGACATGCCCGCGACCATGCAGGCTTTTGGTATCAGTGAAGGCATGCGCTCTGGCTTAGCCGCCATGTTTTCCAGCCACCCGCCGCTGGATGCAAGGATTGAAGCGTTGCGAAAAGTCTAGACCAGCTTGAGCAAGCTGGCATTACCGAAGGATTAAAGTGGTTAGATAAACAAAAGAACCCTGACGTGTTGTCAGAGGCTTTTGTTTTAGAGCTGCACAAGCGGTTGTTTGGCAGTGTCTGGAAGTGGGCAGGTACATTCCGCCGCACTGAAAAGAATATAGGTGTTGATCCGATACAAGTTGCTATTCAATTACGGCAACTATTAGACGATGCCAAATACTGGGTTGAGCATGGCACTTATTCGCCTAAAGAGCTGGCGGCTAGGTTTCATCACAAGCTGGTGTTTATCCACCCGTTTCCTAATGGTAACGGGCGGCATGCGCGGATAATGGCGGATGCTGTATTAACTAAATTATTAAATGAACCAGCCATTGATTGGGCTGGTGGTTACAGGCTGGAAGCTATGAATAAGCGACGCGATCAGTATATTGCAGCGCTTAGAGCTGCTGACGGGCACGATATTAGTGACTTATTAGAATTCGTTGGGGCTTGAAAAGTAGGTATCAATTCATAAATAGCGAGGTTCACTTTTTGATATAGAAAGAGTGGTGTTTTTAAACCGGTGTAAACTTAGGTGTAAATAAAGGTTTTTGGTGTATGGCGGATAGCAACTTTCTCAATGAAATCAATAGGAGACGCACCTTTGCGATCATTTCGCACCCCGACGCCGGCAAGACCACCATAACCGAGAAGTTACTGCTGTTCGGCAACGTAATCCAGCAGGCAGGAACGGTTAAGGGACGCAAGTCTGACCGGCATGCCACCTCGGACTGGATGGGCATGGAGCAGGAGCGCGGAATCTCGGTAACCTCGTCGGTTATGCAGTTCCCCTACAAGGGCTGCACGGTCAACTTGCTGGATACGCCTGGGCACGAGGATTTCTCGGAAGACACCTACCGGACCCTGACTGCGGTCGATTCTGCGCTCATGGTTGTGGACGGTGCCAAGGGGGTTGAAGAGCGCACCATCAAGCTGATGGATGTCTGCCGATTAAGAACAACTCCAATTGTTAGTTTTGTCAATAAGCTGGACCGAGACATTCGTGACCCTATTGAACTGCTTGACGAAATTGAAACCGTTCTGAAAATCGCCGCTGCACCCATTAACTGGCCGCTGGATATGGGGCGGCAGTTCAAAGGCGTTTATAACCTGTATACAGACACCATCCATGTTTTCCAGCAGGGGCAGGGTAAGGGGGTTCCTGATGATGTGCAGATTTCGGGGATCGACAGTCCCGAGGCACGAGAATACCTGGGTGCCCTTTATGACGATGTGCTGGATCAGATAGAGCTGGTTCGCGGTGCCAGCCACGAATTTGACCGGCAAGCCTTCCTGGCGGGCGAGCTCACCCCGGTTTACTTCGGTACGGCGCTTGGCAATTTTGGCGTGCGGGAAATGCTGAATGACTTTGTGGATGAAGCGCCACCGCCGCAGTCTCGGAATGCAGGCGAGCAGGATGTGGCCGCAGAAGCCCCGGAATTCAGTGGCTTCGTTTTCAAGATTCAGGCCAATATGGACCCGAAACACCGCGATCGCGTGGCCTTTATGCGCATCGTTTCCGGTGAATACTCCCGTGGCATGAAAATGCGTCATGTCAGAATCGCGAAAGACGTGCGCATTGCCGATGCGGTCACATTCACCGCAGGCGAGCGGGCCCACGTGGAGAAGGCCGTTGCCGGGGACATCATCGGCTTGCACAACCACGGTACCATCCAGATTGGCGATACCTTCACCAGCGGTAGCGCCCTGCAGTTCACTGGCATCCCGCATTTCGCGCCGGAACTGTTCCGCCGGATCAGAATGAAGGACCCACTCAAAACCAAGCAACTCCAGAAAGGCTTGCAACAACTGTCGGAAGAAGGTTCCACTCAGGTGTTTATGCCGGTCAGAAACAACGACCTGATCGTGGGTGCCGTGGGTGTGCTGCAGTTTGAAGTGGTTGCCTATCGCCTGAAAGACGAGTACGGAGTTGATTGCCTGTATGAAAACATCAACGTATTCACCGCCCGCTGGGTGGAGTGCGATGACCCCAAAATGCTTGAAGAATTCAAGCGCAAAAACAACGACAATATTGCCATCGACGGCGGAGGTCATCTGACCTACCTGGCGCCAACTCGCGTCAACCTGAATCTCGCCGAAGAGCGCTGGCCAGATGTGGTATTCCGCGCAACCCGGGAACACCATTAACGCGGCCATACTGCTGAGGTGGCTTGTACGGAGCAGGGTGGGTCTCTCTCGACAAGCGGCCACCGGCTAAGGAAGCAAAGCATTGCTCCCGGTTTAGCCAGGCTCTATTATGGCGGCAGGCAGACCATCTTATGAGGAAGCGAATAATGGATGCACCGATATACATTCTGGGCGGCGCACAAACCGATTTTTCCCGCAACTGGGCGCGCGAAGGCCTGGATATTTTCGATATGTTCCGAGACTGTCTGAGCGATGCGGTCAGTCGTGTAGGTATCGACCCCGAGCAAATTGATGTGGGGCATGTTGGCGCGTTCAACGCTCAGTTGTTCACCGGGCAGGGCATTCTCGGTGGTTTTTTTGGGCATGTGTTCCCGGAAATGAGTGGCAAGCCGACTTCCTGCCATGAAGCGGCTTGCGCTTCGGGCTCTATGGCCATGCTGTCGGCAATGCGCGATATTCTCAGTGGCCACTATGACACCGCTGCGGTTATTGGCCTTGAAATGATGCGCTGTACCGATGGTAAAACGGCTGCGGAGCACCTTGGGGCGGCAACCTGGAAGGGCGTGGAAGCACAGGATGTGGACTACCCCTGGCCGCATATGTTTGACCGTATTATCGATGAGTACGACCGGCGCTACGGCATTAATACGGATCATTTAAAGACCATTGGCCGAACCAATTTCGAAAATGGACACCTGAACCCTAATGCACAAACCCGAAAGTGGAATTTTCCAGACGGCTGTTTCAGTGACAATGATGAGCTGAATCCGGTCATCGAAGGGCGGGTGCGCAAGCTGGATTGTGGGCAGGTTACCGATGGCGCAGCGGCCGTCATTTTGGCGGGTGAGCGCAGCGCCCGGCAATACGCCGCTGAGCGCGGGCTCAAGCTAGCCGACATTCCTCGCCTGAAGGGGTGGGGGCATCGCAGCGCCGCGCTGTTGCTGGACCGCAAGCTGGCGCTGAGCGCGGATCAGCCGTTGATTTTTCCGCACGCAGCCGAATGTGGCCGGGAGGCCATACAGCGCGCTGGCTTTAGCGATATTTATGAGCTGGATGGACTGGAAACCCATGATTGCTTCTCAATCACCGAATACATGGCCATTGACCACCTTGGGCTGACGGAGCCGGGTAAGAGCTGGCAGGCCGTTGAGGACGGCGTGATTCAGAAAGATGGTCGCTTTCCCATTAATCCGAGCGGCGGTTTAATTGGCCTTGGACACCCGGTGGGTGCAACCGGCGTGCGCATGGTACTGGACTGTTACAAGCAGTGTACCGGGCAGGCTGGTGATATGCAGCTCGACAATCCGCGCAATATGCTGACCTTCAACGTTGGCGGCAGCACCACTACCTGTGCCAGCTTCGTTGTTGGCGTAGGATAAGAGTGACATTACCCTATAATCTTGGTTGCCCGATGTGGGGCAATCGGCAATGGGCCGGGCGTTTTTTTGCACAGGGCGCCAAAGTCTCGGACTATCTGGCGCAGTACAGCAGTGTATTTAATTCAGTAGAGGGCAATACCACGTTTTATGGTCTGCCTTCGGATGAAACCGTACGACGCTGGGGCGAGCAGGCAGCAGCCGATTTCCGCTTCTGTTTCAAGTTTCCGCAGCGCATCAGTCACGCACTCCGGCTGCAGGGCGCCGAGGACGAAACCCAACGATTTTTTTCCTGTCTGGAGCCGATCAGCGACAAGCTAGGCGTGTTTCATTTACAGCTGCCAGGCGACTTTTCGCCACAATCGCTACCTCAGCTGGAGCACTACGTGCGCCGCTTGCCGAAGGATTATCAGTACTCAGTGGAGGTTCGCCACCTGGAGTTTTTTCACGATCATGATGCCGATGATCGTTTGAGCGACTTGCTCGCCTCGCTGAATATGGACCGGGTCATTTTTGACACCCGGCCCCTGTTTTCCGCACCGCCACGAAGCGATGCGGTGCGTGATGCGCAGCGCAAAAAGCCCAGGGTGCCGGCCAATACCTATGCGCTTTCACAGCATCCGACGCTGCGTTTTATCGGCCATCCGGACAATCAACGCAGCAAAGAGTATTTTCGGCCCTGGTTGCGCAAGGTGGCACAATGGTTGGAACAGGGCAAGCGTCCCCAGGTATTTATACACACGCCGGACAATGCCGATGCGCCGACTTTGGCGCGCGACTTTCACAATTCTCTATTGGAGTTTGCCCCAGCCCTGGAGCCCCTTGCCCCTTTCCCGGTTGAGCTTCAGCGCGCTGCCGAGGCAAAACTTGATGCCCACAACCGCGATGTTCTGGCAGCAAGAACTGAGGAAAACCAGCTGGATCTGTTCTAACAACCAGACTGGGGAATCTTCAGAGCAGTTCCAGAGCGGCGGTCTCACCGGGCGGACTGGCGGCAAGCTTGACGCTTTGCTCAAGCCGTTGCGTGCTATTGGTGGAATCAATCCGGTCAACAAAATAGAAATCGGCCAATACGTGATCTGGTTCTATCGTGAGTACGGCATAGCCGCGGTCGCTGGTATTGGTGTAAGCCACATTTGGATTATTGGCCTGGACCATGGCCGGCATCTGCGCATTGTCCAGGCCAAGTATGTCCGACGCACCCGGTGAGGTAATGCTGGCCACGGCAATTTCAGCGGCAACGTTATTGCCCTGGGAGCCGGTAACATTGTTGGCCCAGGCGTTATGAGTGTCACCGGTTAGCACGACTGCATTATTGGCGTGCCTGGAAAAGGCTTCCAATACCCGCTGACGTGCCGCCGGGTAGCCATCCCAGGCGTCCAGATTGTAGGGTAAGCCCAGTGTTGAGAACTCCACAAATTGCTGTGCCCGTGGGTCGAGTGCGGCCAGTTGCTCCGGCGTAAATTGCCCGCTGAAGTCCGGGGCTATAATTTGTGCCAGCAAAGTCTGGTTCCCGATTAGCTGCCAGGGTATGCCAGCTCGTTTCGAGGCCTGCAACTGCGCCACCAACCAGATTTCCTGTTCCGCACTGATCATGCGGCGTGCCGGGTCGGGAAGAACTTCAGTCACAAAGCGCCTGATGTCTGGCTGCGGTTCGTCGCTCTCTGCAGTCTCGATCCATGGCAGATCTGTGGCGTAACTCAAGGCCTGGTCACGGCCCGACAGCCGGGTTTCCAGCACGATCAGGCTGAACAGCTCGCCAAACTGAAAAGCTCGGTAGTTCTGCTCCGGAGCAACACGCGGCTCACGCACTGGCATCCACTCAAAGTAGGCTTGTAATGCTGCCTGTTTGCGCGCCTGCCAATCGCCGTCCTGCCGCTGATGATTTTCTGCGCCGCCAACAAAGCTGTCATTGGCCACTTCATGGTCGTCCCAACTGCAAATGAATGCGTGCCGGGCATGCACGGCTTGTAGGTCAGGGTCCGACTTATACTGAGCATGGCGTATACGATAATCCGCCAGCGTAATTAATTCGTGGCGTGGTACCGCTTCGCGGCCCATGTCAGCGGCGTTCGCTGCATCATATCCCCCGGCCTCGTATTCATAGATGTAGTCACCGGCGTGATACACCGCGTCCAGATCGTGCTCGGCCAGGTGACGATAGGCATTGAAGTAACCAAAGGAATAGTTGGAGCAGGACACCAGCCCCAATTTAAGCTGTTGCACTTTGCCCCGTGGTAGCGTTTTGAACCGTCCGGTTTTGGAGGTATGTGGACCAGCGTGGAATCGGTAATAGTACGGTGTGCCAGCGTGCAGGCCGCCAACGTCAACCTTACAGGTAAAATCGCGTGAGGCGTCGGTGAACAATTGCCCGGAACGCACAATACGGCTGAAATCTGCGTTGCTCGCCACTTCCCAGCTGACGCTTTGCCGGCCGGATTGGCCACTCAGCCGGGTCCATATAATGGCGCGCTCGGCCAATGGATCGCCACTGGCGACACCGTGCAAAAAGCCAGCCCGCGCCTGGAAACCGGAGGTGGTTCGAACCGTGCTGCAGGCCAGCAGCGGCGCGCCAGCCCCACTGGCCAGTAAGTGCTTGAGTAACTTACGCCGGTTCAACTTCGAGTAATGCCTCGATCGCTTCCTCCAGCTCAACCGGGCTGGTTTTTGGCGAGAAGCGCTCCACTACCTGGCCTTCGGCATTGACCAGAAACTTAGTGAAATTCCACTTGATGCCGGTTGTTCCCAGCACACCGGGTGCTTCTTTTCTAAGGTGTTGGTAGAGCGGTTCAGCATTGCTGCCATTGACCTCAATTTTGGCAAACATCGGAAAGTTCACGTCGTAATTGAGCGAACAAAACTCCACTATTTCCTCGTTAGAACCGGGGTCCTGATTGCCAAACTGATTGCAGGGGAACCCGAGAACTTCCAGGCCCTGATCTTGGTATTTTTCGTACAATGCCTGCAAACCCTTGAATTGAGGGGTGAAACCACACTTGCTGGCGGTATTGACGATTAGCAGGGTTTTTCCACGGTAATCGCGCAGCGCCTTGCGGCTGCCATCGGTCGTTTCAACTTCAAAGTCGTATACAGTGCTCATGCTGGCCTCCCAAAGGTATGCCTTAGTGCGTTCGCCGTCAGTAT